>CAVPKC010000007.1:0-50940 GCA_963705605.1 uncultured Thermoleophilia bacterium | reverse complement strand
AAGAGCGCCTGCCACCAGTGGCCGCTGAAGCCCTGCATCGGGAAGTACGGCAGGCCTCTCTCGCCCTGGAACGACAGGATCGCCATCAGGATCATGGGCAAGTAGAGGATCGCTGTGAAGAGCCCGAAGTACACGGTCAGGCCCCACTTCGCAGCGCGACTTTGCTTCACCTGAGGCTCAGAGCTCCCCTCCGCAGCTTCGAGAACCGGAGGAGGAGGAACACCGCAGCGATCATCGTCAGCACGAGGAAGACGGCCGACGCCGCCGCGATCGGGAACTGGATCCCGCCGACGTAGTTCTGCACGATCGTTCCCACGGAGGCCACCTGCCCGCCGCCGACGATCCGCGTCGTCCCGTAATCACCCATCGTGAGGACGAAGACGAAGATCGATCCGATGGCGATGCCGGGCATCGCCTGGGGGAGGATCACCGCGCGGAATGTCTTGCGGAAGCTCGCTCCGAGGTCGCGCGCCGCCTCGAGCGAACTCCGGTCGACCTGGCCGAGCATGAAGAAGAGCGGGGTGATCATGAACAGGATGTAGAGCTGGATGAGCGCGAGCGTGACCGACAGCCGCGAGAATCCGAGGATCTCGAGGGGCTGGTCGATCAGGCCGATATCCTGGAGCACCTGGTTGACCGCGCCGTTTCGGCCCATCAGCGGGTACTGCCAGGCGACCGCCCTGATCAGATAGCTCGTCAGAAAGGGAGCGACTAGAACGAGGAAGAGCGCGACCTGGTTCCGGATGTTCTCCGAATGTAGAAGGACAGGTAGTACGCGATCGGGAAGCCCAGCAGCAGACACGCGCCCGTGACGATCAGCGCCACGAGGAAGCTGTCCTTCAGCTGGTTCCAGTAGACCTCCGAGCCGAAGAGCGTCCGGTAGTTATCGAGTGTGAACGTCTTCTCGAACCCGGACAGGCTCGGCGTCCAGAACGACACGAGGATGATCATCACGACGGGTCCGACCAGGAAGAAGAGAAGCCACAGCGTCCCGGGCAAAGCCCAGGCAGCGGTCACCCATCGCTTGCGCCGCCCGCACCCGCCTCCCCGAGAGCCCCTTCCCGGGCCTCCTCGCCGGGCGCCGCCTCCTTGTCCAGATGCTCGATCGCGTCGAGGTCGTGGTGACGAGCCGCGGGTCGCTCCCTAGGGCTCGAGGAGCTGGACATCCTCTTCCTTCCAGGAGATGCCGAGCGTCGAGCCCTCGGTTCCCCGCAGTGCTGCGTAGCGCTCACCGCCCACCTTGGCGAGGAACCGCTCTCCGCCGACCGTGAGGTGGAGCTTGATGAGATCGCCGAGGTACTCGACGAAGACGATCTCGGCCTCTGCCGAGTTGAGGTCGCCGTTTCCGCTCGAGCCGATCTGGTGCACCTCGACCGCCGACGCTCGGATCGAGACAGCCACGCTGTCGCCCACCGAGAGCGCGGACTCCGGAGCACGAACGCTTGCCCGCAGGCCCTGCCCCTCGAGCACGGTCCGGTCACCCTCGCGAGCATCGACAGCGCCCCGGATGATGTTGTTGTCACCCATGAACGTGGCGACGATCACGTTCCTCGGCTGCGTCGCCATCGTTAGGGGATCGGCCACCTGCTGGATGCGGGCCTCGTGCATGACGACGATCCGGTCGGCCATCGACAGCGACTCCTCCTGGTTGTGGGTCACGTGGATGAACATGAGGCCGAGCTGGCGTTGGAGGTTTCGCAATTCGACTCGCATTCGCATCTGGAGAAGCCGGTCGAGGTCGCCGAGCGGCTCGTCGAGCAGGAGCGCCTTCGGACTCGTGACGAGGACACGCGCGAGCGCGACACGCTGCTGTTGCCCACCGGACAGGGCGCGGGGCTTCCGGTCGGCGAGCTGTGAGAGGCCGACCATCTCGAGCGCCTCCATTGCGCGCCCCCGCCGCTCGTCCTTCGGGGCGCCGTGCATCTTCAGACCGAACTCCACGTTGTCCACGGTCGAAAGATGCGGGAAGAGCGCGAAGTGCTGGAAGACCGTGGTCGTCGGCCGCTTGTCCGGCGGCATCCCGAGGAGCGACTCACCATCGAGCAGGATCTGCCCGCTCGTCGGCTCCTCGTGACCGCCGATCATCCGCAGCGTCGTCGTCTTCCCACAGCCGGAGGGGCCGAGGAGGACTACATACTCGCCGTGCTCGATCGTCAGGTTCACGTCGTCGACCGCGACCACGCCGCCTTCGAAGACCTTGGTCAGGTTGATCAACTCGAGGCCCTCTCCCGCCTTCGCGGGTGCGGCGGCCCCGGACTCAGCGGAGGGGGCGGCGGGTGCCGCCCCCTCCCCCTGCGTGGTCGTGTCGTCCGCCATCCGTCGAGGCTAGGCGGAGAGGAACTCGTTCCACTTCCTGCACCTGGTACTCGTTCTCCTGGAAGTACGAGTTCCAGGTGGCGTACTTGCAGGCACGCTGGGTGAACGACCCGCCATCGCGAACCTGACCCTGCTTGACGTCGCCGACCTGGCCGGTGATGCCCGGCAGGTCCTGCGGGGCGGGCTTGCCCTCGATCCAGAAGTCCCACTCGGCCGGCGAGACGTACTCGCGGCTCGTCTCCTGGACGGAGTTGTAGTAACCCTGTCGCATCATCAACGCGGCGGGCTCGCCGGAGTACCACCAGTTGATGTAGTCGTAGCAGGCCTGGAGCAGGGCCGGATCGCTCTCGGTCTCCTTCGAGATCGAGAGGTTGCCGCACCAGCCGCGATATCCCTCCGGCGGGGCCGCGTAGCGCACGTTCTGCCCCTGCGCGACCAGCAATGCGACCGCGGGCGACCACATCGACTCGATCACGACCTCGCCGGACGCCATCAGGTTGACCGACTCGTCGAAGGTCGTCCAGAACGCCCGGAACTGATCCTTCTTCTCGATCAGGATCTTGGTCAGGGCGTCGATCTCGTCCTTCGTCATGTTGCCGAGGTTCCCGAACTGCAGGAGGCCCAGCGCCTTGGCGGCGAGTGCGGCGTCCTGCATGCCGATGCCCGGGTCGTTGAGGAGCGCCACCCGGCCCTTGTACTCGGCGTTCAGGAGCTCGGCCCAGGAGACCTTGTCCGGCTCCTGCTGGATCACGTCGCCGTTGTAGCCCATCGAGTCCATGTTGAAGATGGCCCCGGGGGCGCCGACCGTGTACGTGGGCTCGGTGCCGAGCGGCTGACCCAGCTCTCGTCGATCCACTGGACGATGATGCCGTCCAGCTCGCTCGGCGTGTTCTGGTTGGTCTGCCAGGCCCCGGTCTGGTCGGGATCGACGTAGAGGCCCCGGAAGGGTGCATCGCCGTCCCCGTAGCTGCAGCCCTGCCCCTGGCCGGCGGTCGGATCGACGTAGCCGTAATTCATGAGCTTGTTCATCTGCGCCCAGAACCCGAGCTTGGCGATCTCCTCGTTGTGGAAGTTCCCCGAGGGCCACGCCTGGTCGTACTGGTACGAATAGCCCGAGAAGACGTCGAACGAGCCCGGCTGCGTGATCGCCTTCTGCACCATCGTCACCGAGTCGGTGACGTCGAACGCGAGCTTGAAGCCGAGAGCCGCCTCGCCCATCTCCTTGATCGGGTCGATCAGGTCGACGCCCAGGCCCGTCACACGGAGCGTCCCGGTGAACGCCGGAGCCGCCTCGGCCGTGGTCGCTGCCGCCTCTGTGGTCGCCGCCGCCTCGGCGGTCGTCGCTGCCTCGGCGGTCGTCGCTGCCTCAGCGGTCGTGGCAGCCTCACCGCCGGAGTCACCGCCGCCGCACGCGGCGAACAGCGCTCCGAGACCCAACGCGCTCGCCATGGCCATGCCGCCCTTCATCAGGTCGCGGCGCGTCATGCCACGCTTCTTCAACTCGTGCTCCAGGTGCCGCTCGAGCTGATCGCGGTCGGGTTCCCGGTTCTTCCAGTCCTGACTCATCCCCTCCTGCTCCTTTCTCCTCGCCGGGGGTCATGTTCCCAGCAGAGCGCCCGTAGAGGCCGGAGTTCCTCGAACACCGTGATGGGGTTGTATACGACGTCTCACCACGCTGGTCAAGACCGAACCGGCCGAAGTCTGACTTTCGCCGCCGTTCAGACGCTCACGCTCGCGTCGCCCGAAGCTCTGCCGGTCGTTTGTACCACATGGATTCAGACGTCGAGCCTGGCGTTTAGTTGGGCGGATGCCGCCGGAAGAATGCGATCACGACCTCGGCGTGCTCCTCGGTCGCGTCGAAGATCGTCGAGTGCCCGGCCCCCCGGATGACGTGCTTCTCGGCGCCGGAGATCGCCTCGTAGATCCCCTGCTGGCCGACGCCGCCGGGGCCCTGGTCCCACGGCGTCATGATGTCCTCGTCGCCGCCGAGCACGAGCGCAGGGCACGTGATCTTCGGCAGCCAGGGCGTGAGGTCCATCTCGTTCATCGCCCGGCAGACGTCGGTGAAGACCTCCGTCCGGTTCGAGTCCCGCAGGATCTGCTGGCAGTGATCGGCGATTGCCGCCCCCGCCGGAGACTCGAGGAACCGCTTGTTCACAGCCTGCCAGGAGATCAGCTCGGCGAGGATCCTGCTGCCCGGCCCCTCGGGATCCAGGCGGGCGATGTCGATCCAGTTCTTGAAGATCAGCTGCCCCATGCGCCCGAGCTTCGCCGCCGAGCAGTTGATGACGACGGAGACCGTGCGGTCTGCGTACTTCCCGGCGAACACCTGCGCGACCATCCCTCCCATCGACGTTCCGTGGACGTGCGCGCGCTCGATCCTCAGCGCGTCCATCAGTCCTGCGAGGTCGTCCGCGAAGAGCTCCATGTCGTAGCGCTGGATCGGCTTGTCGGAGGCGCCGTAGCCCCGCTGGTCGTAGTCGACGACCAGGAATCCCGCGTCCGCGATCAACGGTGTGACCGGATCGAGGTTGAAGTGGCCGAAGCCGGCCCCGTGGATCTGCACGACCGGCTCACCCTCGCCGGTGATCCGGTGCCAGAGGTTGACACCGTTTACCTCTATGAACGTCCCTTCGTCGAGCTCCATTTGACCTCCGGATCAGCGTTGCGTCGCGGTCTCGAGCAACCAGGGCCCGGGGGCTAGACGAGCTCCCTGAGCGGCGAGAGCTCTACGCCCGCTTCCTCGAGCGCACCGCGAACGGCTCTCGCGACCTCGGGGGCATTCGGCGCGTCCCCGTGCACGCAGATCGAGCGAGCCTCGAGCGCCAGATCAGTGCCGGCGAGAGTCGTCACGCATTCCTTCGGTCACGAGCCGAGCCGCTCGCCGACCCATGGTGGCCGGATCGCGCACCTGCTTGACCCGCTCGAGGACGAGCGAGCCGTCGTCCGCGTAGTCGAGGTCGACGTAGCCCTCAGGGACGAAAGGTACGCCAGCACGCGTCGCCGCGGCCGCCGCAGTCTCTCCCGCGAGCAGCAGGATCACACCATCGCCCGCCTCGGCGACCGCTTCGGCGACGGCCTGCGCCAGCTCAGGGGCGTCCCTGACCATCGTGTACAGGGCGCCGTGAGGCTTGACGTGCTGCAAGCGGCCGCCAGCCGCGGACGCGAACGCCGCAAGCGCGCCCGTCTGGTAGAGGACATAGTCACGAAGCTCGTCAGCCGACACTGCCATCGACCGCCTGCCAAAACCGAGAAGGTCGGGGAGACCGACGTGGGCGCCGATCCCAACGCCGTGCTCGATCGCCTTGTGAACCGTTCGGCGCATCACGTGCGGATCACCGCCATGAAAACCGCAGGCGACGTTCGCAGAGGTCAGGAACGGCATGAGGGCGTCATCATCCCCCAGGACCCAGCGCCCGAACGACTCGCCCATGTCCGCATTCAGATCGGCCTTCATGACCCTCGGCTCATCACGCGGCGACTCTACACAGAACGATTCGGCACGGCATCTGCTAGCTGGACGATCGTTGCTCGAGAAACTCGACGTTGTACGTCGCCGGCCTGGAACGCGGGAGCATCGAGCAGCCCGACGTGGAACGGGAATCGTCGTCTTGACCCCTTCGACGGTGAACTCCCCGAGCGCCCTGCGGCCCCTCGAGATCGCCTCCTCACGCGTTGGAGCCCAGACGATCAGCTTGGCGATCAGCGAGTCGTAGTACGGCGGGATGCGGTCGCCCTGGAACACGGCCGTGTCGACGCGGACGCCCGGCCCTCCGGGAAGCTCGAGCGACGTGATCTCGCCCGGTGACGGGCATGAATCCTTGCTCGCTGTCCTCGGCGTTGATCCGGAACTCGATCGCCGCGCCGCGCGGAACGATCTCCTCCTGCGCGAACCCGAGCCGCTCGCCGGCCGCGATGCGCAGCTGCTCCTTGACGAGATCGATGCCGGTCACCATCTCGGTCACCGGGTGCTCGACCTGGATCCGCGTGTTCATCTCGATGAAGAAGAACTCGCCGCCTGGCGTCGACGAGGAACTCGACCGTCCCCGCGCTCGTGTAGCCCGACGCGCGCGCGCGAGCCGCACGGCGGCCTCTGCGATGGCCTGCGCGCACGGACCGGTCGATCGCGGGCGACGGGGACTCCTCGAGGATCTTCTGGCGGCGCCGCTGCATCGAGCACTCCCGCTCGTAGACGTGCACGGCGTTCCCGTAGGCGTCGCCGAGGACCTGCACCTCGACGTGGCGCGCGCCTACGATGAGTCGCTCGAGATAGAGCGAGGAATCGCCGAACGCCGCCTCGGCCTCTCGTCCGGCCGTCGACGACCACGTCGGCCAGCTCGCCCTCGGAGTCTCGGCGGTCCGGATCCCGCGGCCGCCGCCTCCGGCGGCCGCCTTGACCATCACCGGGTAGCCGAGCCCGGCGCCGTCTCGAGCGCCTCGTCGACCGATGCGATCCCGTCCGTTCCGGGAACGGTCGGAACGTCCGCCTCCCGCGCGAGGCGGCGCGCCGCCGCCTTGTCGCCCATCTCCGCGATGACGGTGGCGGCGGGGCCGACGAACGTGATGCCCTCCACCTCGCACGCGGCCGCGAAGGCGGCGTTCTCGGCGAGGAAGCCGTAGCCCGGGTGGACCGCGTCCGCGCCCGTCGCTCGGGCGGCCTCGATGAGCGCCGCGACGTTGAGGTAGCTCTCGCGCGCGTGCGGCGGGCCGATGTACACAGCCTCGTCCGCTCGGCGCACGTGGAGCGCCGCCTTGTCCGCATCGGAGTACACGGCGACGGTGGCGAGCCCGAGCTCGCGGCAGGCGCGGATGACGCGAACGGCGATCTCGCCCCGGTTCGCGACGAGCACCTTGCGCACGTCAGGCCGCTCAGTCGGCGAGAGCGATGATGTCCTGACCGGCCTCCACGAGATCCTCGTTCTCGACGAGGAAGCGCTCGACCACCCCGGCCTCCTCGCTCCTGATCTCGTGGAAGCTCTTCATGATCTCGACGAACCCGACGACGTCTCCGGCCTCGACACGATCGCCCTTCGCTGACGTAGGGGCCCGTGCTTCGGATCGGTCCGCCGATAGAAGGTGCCGGGAAGGGGGGACTTGATCGTCTGTCTCCGCCACGCTCGTCTCCTAGCTCTCAGGCGTCTTCGAGGCTGGCTCCGGTGAGCCGTGCGTCGAGCTCGCGGTCGAGTTCTGTCGCCTCGTCGATCGTCACCTCACGGAAGCGCAAGCTGTCGCCGACGGGCCGGAGCTGGCCGATCTTCCAGAAGCCCGCGTGGGCGACCGTCGCAGCGACGACGAAGCCGCCCGCCGTCGGCCCGTCGGGGCCGAGGATCACCGGGAGGTCGCCGTTGATGTTCACGGCGCCGACCGGATAGCTGTTGTCGAGGATGTTCGACGGATGCCCGCCGGCGATGCCGCCGGTCGTACGCGCCCACTGGAACTTGAACGACTCGAGGCGGATGCCGCTGCGGTTCGAGTTGCGATCGACCGGCCACGTCCGCCCGAAGAGCGTCTCCATGTCCTCCTCGGTCAAGAAGTCGGGCGAGGCCTGGGGCCCCCGAACCGCCTCGATCTCCCACTCCCGCCCGTAGGGCGGTCGCTGACCGGCCTTGAACCGCCTGTCGCCGTCCGATTCGGCACCCCGCGGCTCGTCGCCGAGCGCCAGACGATCGCCCTTCTGGAGCGCACGGCCCTCGAAGCCACCGAGCGCACCCATCGTGTAGGTGGCGCGAGAGCCGAAGAGCAGCGGCACGTCGATCCCGCCGGAGATCCCGACGTACATCCGGAAGCCCGGGCCCTGGGAGATCCCGATCCGCAGCTCGGTTCCCCCGGGCAGCCGTCGGCTCTCCCAGAGCGGGATCCGCTCGCCGTCGGCCTCGGCGTCCACCTCCGCGCCGCAGACGGCGACGGTCGCCGGGGACTCGAGCCGGAAGGCGACGCCGCCGAGCGTGACCTCGAGCCCGGCGGCGGACTCGGGGTTGCCTACCAGAAGGTTCGCGGCGCGGAGCGCGAAGTGATCCATCGGACCCGCGGGGAAGAAGCCCTGCGCGAGCATGCCCCGACGCCCGGGGTAGTCCTGCACCGTCGTCTGGATCCCGCCCTCGAGAACCTCGAGGGGTCTCGGCATCGACCCTCCGGCCATCACGGCACCGGCGTCGCCGCGGCGCCGCGCTCGCGGCGGAGGCGGCGCTCTGCCGCCTCCGCCTCGACCTCGGACGTCCACTCGAGGTAGGCGCCGACGTCGAACGGGCTGTCCTCGACCTCGTAGCGGTAGCGGTCGGATCGCACGTCCTCCCAGAGCGAGAGCAGCTCCTCCTCCTCGACCCGGTGGAACTCGACGCGGTCACCAGCGCGGAGCAGAAGCGGGTTCTCGCGGAAGATCGAGTTGCGCCCCTGGATGTCGTAGATCGGGAGCGTCCGGCCGACGAGCTGGTAGCCGCCGGCCGACTCGACCGGGTAGATCGCGAAGCACGGGCCGCCCAGGCCGACAGCGCCTTCCGCGGTCCACGTACGCGTCGGGTTGTACTTGGGGGCGACGAGAACGTGCCGGGGGTCGAGGGGGAACATGAACGGGAGCCCGGGGAAGAAGCCGATGAACGCCGCCCACTGCTCGGTGGCCAGGATCGACTCGTAGACCTCGTCTCGGCCGGAGAGGCCGTTGTAGCTGACGACGTAGTCGATGTTGTTGCCGCCCTCGCAGTTCGGAGCGTCCTTCCGGATCGAATGTGATGTATCGCTCGACGGCCTGCGTCGACTGCGAGTCGTCGAACGCGATCGGCAGCCGGATCGAACCGGCTCGGGATCTCCAGCTCGCGCTGCGGCCGGTAGGCCGTCGTGAAGGGCGCCGCAGGTGCGCCACGAGTCCGCGCGCGTCGAGCGCGTCGGGCTCGTAGCGAGACCAGGATCGACCGAAAGCCGGGTGCCGTCTCGACGAACCCCTGGGGCGGCTGCTCGCGAAGCGCCGCGTCGACGGCGATCACGAAGAAGTTCAGCCGGAGGTCGAACTCCATCTCTCCGTACTCGACGAGGATCGCCCGGTCGCCGGCCTGCCGGTAGGTGATGCTCGGCTTCCCCGCCGAGGACGGAGCCCTGTCGATGATGGCGGACACGGTCGCGCTCATCGATCTCGGATACTGACCGCCCGGAACGGGGGAATCAAGCCGGTCACTCGATGACGACGCCGTGCACGGCGACGGAGCTCTCGACGTAGCTCGACCACTCGCGGAACAGGCTCTCGATCTCGTCGTTGCCGGTCAGACCCGCCTGGTACTCGCCGACGCTCGTGACCTCGATCACCTCGAGGTAGTGATACGGAGGGCTCCCTTCGCCTCCGAGGAGGCCGTCGAGGCGAGTGACGACATAGCTCTCGATCGCCGGCAGGCTCCGTGCGACCGGGTAGTCGACACGTCGAATCCACTCCTCGTACTCGTTCGCGTCGGCTCCCTCCCGGAGCGTGTTCAGGAAGAAGACTCGTTCGGCCATCGGTTTCCTCCAGGATCGTGGGCGGTCGGGTCAGAGCCGCGGAAAGACCTCGCGTGCGGTCAGGCGAGCGATCTCGTCTCCGCGATCGGGCGGGAAGAGCCATAGCCCGACGGCGTCCGAGCCGGCGGCGAGAAACGCACGGAGCTTCGCAGCGCACTCATCCGGGTCTCCGGCAATCGCAAGATCGTCGATCCACCGGTCGGGCATCTCGCGGGCGATCAGCTCGGCACCGCCCCGCGCTGCCAGGTCCGTGAGCTCGTCCGACACGCCGTAGACCTTGGTAAGCGCGTTGTCGGGCATCGCCGCGAGGTAGAACGCGACGGCGTCTCGCACGGCCTTGCGGGCCGTTGCCGGATCGTGGTCGACGGAGAAGAGCACGTACGTGACGAGCCTATGCGTGCTCGGATCGCGACCGGCTGCCTGAGCGCCGGCGCTCACCCGCTCGCGCGACCAGGCAATGTAGTCCGTGCCGGCGAGGACGGAGAGCACGGTCCCGTCTGCGATCTCCCCGGCGAGTCGAAGCCCCTTCTCGTTCACGAGCCCCATGTAGATCGGCACGTACTCCTCCGGCCGATGGGTCAGCCTGACCGCGTCGAAGTGAAAGCACCTCCCGTCGTGAGTGATCTCCTCGCCGTCAAGGAGGCGCCGGACAGAGGAGACACACTCGCGTAGCGCCGTGAGCGGCGACGCTGGCTTCAGCCCCATCTGCTCGAGCCAGAGTGGCACTCCGAGGCCGACGCCCGCCCAGATGCGGCCGCGGTGGAGCCTCGAGAGCGTCGCAAGCTCCATCGCGAGAAGCGCCGGGTGGCGGGTCATCGCGGAGACGATGCCGATGCCGACGGGCAGTCGCCGGGTTTCCGCGAGCGCGGCGGCCACCCCGGCCATCGCGCCTGCGAAGAAGCAGTCTTCCGAGAACCACAGCTCTCCGTAGCCAAGGTCTTCCGCGAGGCGTGCCGTCGAAGCGATGCGCTCAGGCGGCATGTGGCTGCCGAGGACGAGGCCAACCGGATTCCGCTCACCGGACATGTCGCTTACGCCTCCTTCCTCGATACCGCTCGACCGTGCTTCTCCGCTTCGGCCTCGTCGCGAAGATGCACGACGAGGTTCCCGAACGAGTCGACCTCGAGCCTCTGTCCGGGATGCACCAGCGTGGTGGATGACATCTCCTCCACCAGCAACGGGCCGCTTGCGGCGAACCCAGCCGGGAGCTCGTCTCGCTCGTACACCTGGGTCTCGTGCACACCGTCGACGTCGAAGTCGACCCGCCGCCGACTCTTGGGCGACGGGCGGCCGCCAGTCGCCGGGCGCACTGGCCCGCCGAGCGGGACGGGCGTCCGCGATCGCCCGTGAGCGGCGACGTGAAACGTCACCAACTCGCTCTCCATGTCGAGAAGATTGAACGTGTACTTCTGCAGGTGCTGGTCGTGGAAGGCCTGCTCGAGCGACTCCATCGAGAGCTCCTCCAAGGCGCCGACCGCCACCCTGACCGTGTGCTCCTGTCCCACATAGCGCATGTCCACGCCCCGCACGTGCTCGACGAGGCTCGCGTCGATCCCCTCGGCCAGAAGACGAGCGCTCGCCTCCCGTTCCAGGTCCGCGAAGATTCCTGCCACCTCACCGCCATTGGTCACCGAGGTCCGGACGATGTTCGTCCGGATCATGTCCACACGGGGGTCCGTGACCAGCATTCCCCAGGCCGAGAGAACGCCACAGAACGGTGGAACGAGGACGCGCTTCACCTGGAGCTCGGCGCCGAGCGCAGCGGCATGCATCGCTCCTCCGCCGCCGCACGCGATCAGCACGAAATCGCGCGGATCGTGGCCTCGCCCGACGGACACGAGCTTCAACGCGTTGATCATGCTGGCGTTGACAAGCCGGATGACGCCGTTCGCGACCGCTTCGACCGATGCGCCGATCGCCGCTCCGAACTGCTCCGCCGCTGCCCGCGCGAGCTCCGGGAATACCTCGAGCCGGCCGCCGAGAATGTACTCGGGATTCAACACGCCGGCGAGGAGCTTCGCGTCGGTGACCGTAAGCTCGGTGCCGCCGCGTCCGTAGCAGGCCGGTCCCGGCTCGGCACCGGCGCTCTTCGGCCCGACGCGGAGCGCGCCACCTGCGTCGATCCAGGCGATCGAGCCACCGCCTGCCCCGATCTCGACCACGTCGACCACGGGGACGAGGATCGGATAGCCGGCGTAGTCGGGGCGCCACTCGATCTTGTACTGCGTCGAGGTCTTCGCCTCGCCACCCTGGATCAGGCTGCACTTCGCCGTCGTGCCGCCGATGTCGAGGAAGATCGCGTTCTGCTCGCCGATCTCCCGGCCGATCCGGGCGGCGCCCATGACACCGCCCGCGGGGCCGGACTCGACGAGGTAGATCGGGCGGGCCCGCGCACTCTCTACGGAGGTCGTGCCCGCGTTCGACTGCATGACCTGGACCTCGCTCTCGAGACCCGCCCCCCGGAGCAAGCGCCCGAGCCCGCCGAGGTATCGATCGACGGCGGGCTGGACGTAGCTGTTGAGCACCGCCGTGCTCGTGCGCTCGTACTCGCGCCACTCCCGCGTGATGTCCGACGAGATCGTGATCGGCAGGCCCGGGAGCCGTGCGGCCAGATGATCCCGGGCCTGGCGCTCGTGCTGAGGATGGGCGTAGGAGTGGAGGAAGCAGACGGCGATCGCCTCGATTCGCTCGCGCTCGCACGCGTCCGCGATCTCGTCGAGGTCGGCCAGCTCGAGGGGGGCGATGACCGCTCCATTCCGGTCGACGCGCTCGCGAGCCTCGAAGCGATGGCGGCGCCGGACGAAGGGCGGCGGCTTGCGGTAGACGAGGTTGTACATATCGGGGCGGTTTCCGCGAGCGATCTCGAGCACGTCTCGGAAGCCACGCGTGGTCACGAGGGCTGTCCGCGCGCCGCTTCTCTCCGTCAGCGCGTTGATCACGATGGTCGTGCCGTGGACGAAGTGGGCGACGTCCGAGAGACGGAGGCCTCCTCCGGCAACGGCGTCGAGGACTCCCTGTACGGGGTCGGCGGGGGTTGTCGACGCCTTGGCGACGACAACCGTACCGCTTGCCTCGTCGACGTAGACCAGATCGGTGAACGTTCCGCCGATGTCGGTGGCGACGCGCAGGCGTTTCACGAGTCGGGGCGCTCGTGGACCGCTGTGGCGAGATCGTCCTCGATCTCGACGCCGTAGTCGTCGCGCGCCTCCTCGAGGGTCACGAAGCCGTCGAGAACGTCCGCGCGCACGAGCTCTCGATCCCGTCCTCGAGGGTCACCGTACCCCGCGCCGTTGCCCGTCACGGTCCGGACGATGTCACCCGGATCCAGCGGCACGCTCGCAACGCGGCCGTGGCGCGAGACGCGGCCGTCCGGGCGCTGGTACTCGAGGTAGCCGTTCGAGCCGGATCGCCCACCGAAGAGCGTCCAGGGCAGGCGCCGCCACCCCCCGATGCTGCCGTAGCCCGAGACGGCGTGCGCGCCCGGGAGGATCCGGTACTCGCGTACGCAGCCGAATCCGCCGCGCTGGCGACCTGCGCCGTGCCGGGCGTCGACGTTCAGGGCGTAGCGCTCCACGATCACCGGAAAGCGCGACTCGACGACCTCGATCGGATAGTTGTAGGTGTCGCCGTCGGTCGTTGCGATGAGCGCGCTCTCCCCATCGGACGCGGCGCTCCCGCCCCAGCCGCCGACGTTCGGCTCCGCGAGGACGAAGAGCTCTCCGGAGTCGCCGTCCGTGCCGACGATGTAGGACACCGAGAGGCTCAGGTAGCTGCCTGCCCCGAGCCTGTCGGGGACGACCGGCGCGAGTGCCTTCCATACGAGATCGGTCGCGAACGCGGAGGCCTCGTAGTACCAGCCGGTCGGGGCCGGCGGCTCCGCACTGAACACCGTTCCGGGCGGGATCTCGATGCGGACCGGCCGGAAGAATCCGTCGTTGCTCTTCGCCTGCGGGCTCGTGATCGCACGGACGACGGTCTTGCAAGCGGAGGAGAGCGCGCCGGTGCTGCAGTTGATCGGCCCGCGCGTCTGTGGCGAGCAGCCGGCGAAGTCGATCGTCAGCGAGTCGTCGCCGACCGTGACCGCGACCCGAACCGGGATGTCGTCGTCGCTGAGACCGTCCCCGTCGATCGCGTCCTCGGCGACGTACACGCCGTTCGGGATCTTCGCAAGCTCGGCGCGTGCGATCAGCTCCCCGTGATCGAGGATCGCGCTCGAACGCGGCGAGGATCGAGTCGCTGCCGTAGCGCCGGCAGGCCTCGACGACTCGGCGCTCGCCGATCCCGACCGCGGCGACGCCTGCGTTGACGTCGCCGATCGCCAGGCGCGGCAGACGGACGTTGGCCCTGATCATGTCCGTCACCGCCTCGTTCTCGCGGCCTGCCTCGTAGAGCGCGCACGCAGGGAAACTGGAGACCCTCCTGGTAGATCTCCGTCGCGTCCGGCGAGATGCTGCCGGGCACCTTGCCGCCGATCTCGATCCAGTGCGTGATGCTCACCGCGAAGGCGATGACCTGTCTGTCGAAGAAGATGGGCTTCACGAGGCAGACGTCGCACGTGTGCGTCCCGCCGTGGTAGGGGATGTTCGTCATGAAGATGTCGCCGGGCACCATGCCGTCCAGCCCGAACTTCTCGATCGTGCTCTCGACCTGGGGGCCGAACGTGCCGGTGAAGAGCGTGAGCCCGTTCGTCTGCGCGACGACCAGGCCGTGGGCGTCGGTCAGCCCGCAGGCGAAGTCGAGCACCTCGTAGACGATCGGGCTCATGCTCGTGCGCGCCAGGACGACGCTCATCTCGTCCGCGCACGCGTTGAGCTTGTCCTTGACGATCTCGATCGTGAACGCATCGCGCTGCATGGTCATTGGGCGCCCTCGGCCAGCGATCGCGTGCCGCGGTAGGAGAGGATACGCAGCATGGCCGGCGGCGAGAGAGACCTGGAGGGTCGCGTGGCCCTCGTCACCGGCGGCGGGACGGGCCTCGGCAAGGCCTGCGCGCTCGCGCTGGCAGAGCGCGGAGTGTCCGTCGCCGTGAACTACGCGCGGTCACGTGAGGAGGCGGAGGGCGTCGCACGTGAGATCGGCGCCGGCGGCGGGCGCGCGCTGGCGGTGCAGGCAGACGTGGCCGATGGCGCCGGAGTCAAGGAGATGGTCGCCGAGGTCGAGCGGATGCTCGGGCCGGTCGAGGTCCTGGTCGCGAACGCCGGCGTCACCGAGTTGATCCCCTTCGCTGAGCTCGACCGGCTCACCGTCGACGTCTGGGAGCGGATCCTCAGGGTGAACGTCGTCGGCACTTTCCTCTCGATCCAGGCGGTGGCGGGCCGGATGGTGCAGCGAGGCTTCGGCCGCATCGTGATCGTCTCGTCGAACTCCGCGTTCGGCGCGTCGGGCAGCTCGATTCCCTATGCCGTCTCGAAGGGCGCAGGCGTGACGCTGATGGAGTGCTTGGCCCGCACGCTGGCCCCCAACGTCCGGGTCAACGCGGTGGCACCGGGTTGGATGCTGACACCCTGGATCGACAAGTACCTTCCGAGCGAGCTGGCGGAGGAGCTTCGAGGCAACCCCGACGCGGCGATCTCGGTCGACGACGTCGCGGAGCTGATCGTCACTGTGCTCTCGAATGGCGCGCTGACCGGTCAGGCGATCGTCATCGACCGAGGGGAGACGAGCCTCCGTTGCTGAGACGGATGACGCGAGCCGATCTCGACCTGAGATCGGAGAACGCCGGCTTCCGGATCGCGGACGCGGAAGCCGCCGAATACCTGGAGCTCACCGAGTTCCTCCTCCGCGTCCTCGACGGGCTCGCTCCCGAGCCGGGCGCACCCACGCCGCTGCCGGGCCGTGATCCCGGACGCGCTCCGACTCCCGGCGAGGACCCCCTGAACGCCGTTGTTCGCTGGTGTCGCGTCGAGCCCGACCGCGAGGGGATCCTGACCGGCAAGCGGATCGCACTGAAGGATTCGATCGCTGTCGCCGGACTCCCGATGACGTGCGGCTCGAGCATTTTCGACGGGTACGTGCCGGAGCGAGACGCGATCGTGACCCAGCGGATCCTCGCTGCCGGCGGCGAGATCGTGGCGATCACGAACATGGACGACCTCGCCTTCTCCGGCGGCGGCGACACGAGCCGGTACGGCTCGACCCTCTGCCCGTTCGACAGGACTCGAACGGCAGGCGGCTCGTCGAGCGGTTCCGCCGCTGCGCTCTGGTACGACGGTGTCGACCTCGCCGTCGGGACGGATCAGGGCGGGTCGATCCGCGTTCCTGCCGCCTGGTGCGGCGCCGTCGGGCTCAAGCCGACCCACGGCCTCGTCCCGTACACCGGCATCGTCGGCATCGACCAGACGATCGATCACGCCGGGCCGATTGCGCGATCCGTCGCTGACACGGCGCTCCTCCTTCAGGCGATCGCAGGGTGGCACGAGGACGATCCGCGGCAGCCCGAGATCCCTGCCGTCGACTACCTCGGAGCCGTCGCCGATGCGCCCGACGATCTCGAAGGCATCAGGATCGGCGTGCTGACTGAGGGCTTCGGAGAGGCGGTAGGAGCCGACGACGGGCTCGTCCAGGCGGTCAGGCGAGCGGTCGAGCGCTTCGAGGAGCTCGGCGCGGAGCTGCGCGAGCTGTCGATTCCGGAGCACCTCCAGGCGGGCGGAGCAGCCTTTGCAACCTTCATCGAGGGGATGACCGCGCTCATCGCCGGTGGTGGCAACGGCTACCACTGGCCCGGACGCTACGCGCCCGACCTGGCGCGCGCGCTCGACCAGGGGCTCGCCGAGCGCGGCGACGAGCTGCCGCCGCAGGTCAAGCTGACGCTCGTTGTGGGCGCGCACCTCCAGGCTCACTATCGCGGCGCCGTCTACGCGCAGGCACAGAACCTCCGTCCGGGGCTTCGCGCGGGGTACGACCGCGCGCTCCGCGACGTCGACGCTCTCCTCCTGCCGACCACGCCCGGCTGGCCGCACCCCGACGATCCGTCGCTCTCGATCTCCGAACGGGTAACGCGCGGCTGGGCCGTCCTCGCGAACACGTATCCCACCGACATGACCGGGCATCCAGGCCTCACGATTCCGGCCGCCGAAGGCGGGGGGCTGCCGGCGGGCGTCATGCTCATCGGGCGCCGATTCGACGATGCGAGGCTTCTCGCACTCGCCCGGACCTACGAGCGACGCCACGACTGGCTGCCTCACCCACCTTCCCTGAGCCGCGACGTCTCCTCCTCGTCGATCTCGTAGACCGCAGCGTCCTCGTCGACGACGCGCACCGCGACGCCGTAGAGATCGCGGGCCGCCTCGACACTCACCAGTTCGTCGATGACGTCCTCGAGCACCCATTCGGCGGGCCGGGTCTTCGGATCTTGCCAGCCGCCGCCGCCGCCCTCCCAGAAGCGGATCACCCGGCCGGCCCTGGCGTGGATTCCGGAACGCATGACTCCGATCTCCCACTCGTCGGGGCCTTGCCAGTCGTAGATGAGGCCGCTGCCGAGCGCGGTGTGGCCGCCCTCCCAGCCCCACACCGGCTGGACGGCGCGGCTTCCGAGCACGGAGAGCGTCGCGTCGCCGTGTGTGAGCACGAAGTCACGCGCCACGCCGATGCCACCGCGGTGGCGCCCGGCCCCGGCGGAGTCGGTGATGAACTCGTAGCGGTGGGTCAGGATCGGGTAGACGCGCTCCTGCACCTCCACTGGCTCGTTGCGGGTGCCGGACGCGTAAAGGCTGATCGCGGTGTGATTGTCCTTCTTGCCCGGGCGGGCCCCGTAGCCGCCTTCCTTCCAGAGGTACATGACGAAGTCGCGATCGTAGCCTGCCCTCGGATCGTGACCGCCGACGACCATGTTCGTCATGTTCCCGGAGCAGGCCATCGAGCGCTCCGGGAGCATCTGCAGGTAGCAGCCGAAGACGCAGGCGGTGATGACCTCGTACGAGGTCGCGAACGCGCCGCTGATCGGCGCCGGGAAGCGGGCGTTCGTCACGAGACCCTCGGGGTTGACGACGTCGATGGCGTTGTAGATGCCCTCGCTCGCCGGAACGTGCGGAAAGATCGCCTTCGTGGCGACGACGAGCGCGGACTGAGCCATGCTCCGCGTCGAGTTCGCCGCTCCGATCGTCTGTGGGTCGCTACGGGAGAGGTCGTACGTCGCCCGATCGCCGTCGATCGTCAGGTCGACCCTGATCGCAACAGGCGTCTTCCGGTCGCCCATCGGGTCGAAGTCGATGGCGTCCTCGAACGAGTAGGTGCCGTCCGGGATCTGCCGGAACTCCTCGCGCAGGAGCGCCTCCGAGTAGCGGATCAACTCGTCCATCTCGGACGTGATCAGATCGACGCCGTACTTGTCCATCAGTGCCTGCAGCCGGGTCTCGCCCGTCCGGCACGACGCGACCTGGGCGATGACGTCGCCCTGCGTCGTCTCGGGCACCCGAACGTTGCGCAGGATGAACCGCAGGACCTCGTCGTCGAGCTCGCCCTTGCGGACCAGGTGGATGGGCGGGATGTACAACGCTTCCCCGTAGGTGGAGGTTGCCTCCGCGTGAAAGCTTCCGGGGACGGGACCGCCCGCATCCGACCAGTGCGCCGAGTTCTGGACGAACGCGACGAGCTCACCGTCCCGGTAGACGGGCATGATCGTGCGCACGTCCTGGGCAGTGCGTGCCGCCGAGGAAGGCGTCGTTCATGATGATCACGTCGCCTTCGGCGATCCGGTCCTTGCCGAGCCACGAGATGACCGCCTTGACCGTGTACGGCAGGGTGCCGACGTGCGCCGGCAGGTCGTCCTTGCCCTCCGCCACCATCCTCCCGTCGCGGTCGCAGATCGCGGCGCTGAAGTCTCGGCCCTCGCTGACGACGAGCGAGTGGGCAACGCGCTCGAGCATCAGGCCCATCTCGTCGACGACGCTCATGAACGCGTTGCGCAGCACCTCGAAGGTGATCGGGTCGATCTGGCCTGCCCCGGTGCGTTCGCTCGTGCTCATCGGTCGACCTCCCCGTTCTCGTGCAGCGTGATCACGATGTTCCCCAACGCGTCGACGACGGCGCTCGTGCCAGGCGGAAGAGCCACGGTCGAGTCGAGCTCCTCGATGATGCAGGGCCCGGTGACGGTTGCATCCGGGCGGAGCGAGCGCCGGTCGACGACGCGTGTGCGCACCGAGCCGTGAGCGCCAAAATGCACGTTCCGTTCGCGCTCGCTCGCGGGCTGCGACTCGGCGGTCGGAGGGATGCAGGGCACTCAGATCGGGCTTGGCGCGCTGCCCGCGTGCGGCGACCCGCAGGGTCGAGGTCTCGACCTGGCTTTCCGGGTGCGAGTAGCGGTACTGGCGAATGTGCTCGTCGTGGAAGGCGGCGATCGCTGCTGCGAACCCGCTCTCCGAGATCTCCTCGATCGGGACGGTGACGGAGTGCAGCTGCCCGATGTAGCGGAAGTCGAGACTGCGCTCGACCACGATCCTGTCGGGCTCGACGCCCTGGCGGGCGAGACTCGCCACGACGCGCTCCTCCATGGTCGACGAAGAGATCGGCGGCCTCGGCCGGATCGAGCTCGTCCTGACGCCGGACATACGCCCAGGAGAAGTCGTCGAGCGGGTCGACGAACAGGAGGCCCATGGCGCTCGTCACTCCAGGGAACGCGGGGACGATCACCTCGGGCATCTGCAGCTCCCTGGCGAGATCGACCGCGTGCAGCGGGCCGGCGCCGCCGAAGGCGACAAGGCTGAACTCCCGCGGATCGAAACCGCGCTCCACCGTCATCAGACGGATCGCCTTCACCATGTTCGCGTTCGCGATCCGCAGGACGCCCTCGGCCGCGTCCTCGAGCTCGAGCCCGAGGGGCTCGGCGAGCCGCGTCTCGAGCGCCTGCCGGGCGAGGCCGACGTCGAGCCGCATGCGGCCGTCGAGGAAGGAGTCGTTCGAGACGCGTCCGAGCACGAGGTGAGCGTCCGTGTTCGTCGGCTCGCTCCCGCCCTTCCCGTAGCACGCGGGCCCCGGGTCGGCGCCGGCGCTCTGCGGGCCGCTGCGCGGATAGCCGGCCCCGTCGAGCCAGGCGATCGAGCCGCCGCCGGCTCCAATCGAGATGACGTCGATGCTGGGGAAGCGGATCGGCATGCCCCACTCGAGGTCGAAGGTCGTCGTGAGCTGCGGATGGCCGTCGCGAACGACGGCGATGTCCGCACTCGTGCCTCCCATGTCGAAGCACACCACGTTCGTGCGGCCGCAGGCCTCGGCGACCGCCGCTCCCGCGATGACACCGGCGGCCGGGCCCGAGTTGAGCGTCTTGACCGGAACACCCCTCGCGTAGTCGGTCGTCATCGTGCCGCCGCCGTTGTGCATCACGAGGACGATGTCGCTCGCGAAGCCGGACTCGGCGAGACGAACCTCGAGCGCGTCCATATACGTCCGGAGCACCGGGGCGCAGTACGCGTTCGCGACAGTCGTGGCGGTCCGCTCGAACTCGGGCGGCTCCGGGAGGATGTCGGTCGACAGCGAGACGTGGAGGTCGGGGATCTCCTCGAGCAGGATCTCGCGCACACGCCGCTCGTGCGCCGGGTTCATGTGGGCGTTGATGAGGCAGACCGCAGCCGACGTGAGCCCGCGAGCGGCGATCTTCCGGGCGGCGTCGCGCACCGAGCTCTCGACGAGCGGCTCGACGACGTTCCCCGCGTAGTCGACCCGCTCCACGACCTCGAGGCGGTGGCGGCGCGGAACCAGCGGGGCCGGCGGATCCCAGAGGATGTCGTAGAGCTCCTCGCGGTTCGCCCGGCGGATCTCAAGGATGTCTCGGAACCCGTGCGTCGTCACCACGGCGCACGGGGCGCCGGTCTTCGTGATCACGGCGTTCGTCGTCACGGTCGTGCCGTGGAAGAGCGTCTCCACCTCCTCGGGCGCGATCCCGAGCGCCTCGACCCCTTCGACGACGCCGATGTCGAACCGGGGTGGCGTGGATGGAACCTTCGCCACGCGCAGCCTCGCCCGCTTCGTTCAGGGCGAAGACATCCGTGAACGTCCCACCTGTGTCACAGCCGACGATCCACGTCATCAAGACCTCCTTCGAACGAGGTTGGGGCTGCGCAACCGACCGCCGGCCGGACACGGGACCACGAATTCACTCAACGGCTGATCAGCACCACGCCGGCAACGACAAGTGCGGTGCCGGCGACCCGCGTCAGGGTCACCGACTCGCCCAGGAAGAGCGCCGCGCCGATCAGGGTGACCGCCGGGTAGGCGGAACTCGCGGGCACGACCCGGCTCGCATCGCCCTGGGTAAGCGCATAGAAGAAGACGATGAGTGCGATCGCCATGCAGATCGCCGTCACCACGGCCCAGGCGCCTCCGACCCCGAGCGGAAAACGGGTACCCTGCGAGACGATGAGGACGATGGCGATGAGGACATAGACGACCGGCACCCAGAGGACGAGCTGCTCCCATGAGATAGTGCGCAGGGCGAGCTTCGTCGTCACACCGGCGGCGCCGACCAGAACCACGTAGGCAAGCGTCGGAACGATCCAGGAAGCCATCGCGTCTCGCTCCTTCATGTCGTCTCCCGCGATTCGATCTCGGATATCTTGGCCCCGGGCTGCACTGCTTCGAGACTCTAACCGGGCAGCGGAAAGCGGTAATCGATGAATGCGGTCGACCTTCGGATCACCCGCCTCCAGGCCGCAGATGAGATCCGCGAGCTGAAGGCCCGGTACGCCGATGTCTGCGACACGGGGTACGACCCCGACCGGATGGAGCCGTTCTTCACGCGTGACGCCGTCTGGGACGGAGGATCGCGCTTCGGCCGTTACGAGGGCATCGACGCGATCCGGGGATTCTTCGCAGGCGTGTCGAGCCAGATCGTCTGGGCGCTGCACTACATGGTGGCTCCGGTGATCGAGGTCGCCGACGATGCGGAGACGGCGACTGGAAGCTGGTATCTCTGGCAACCCTGCACCGTCGTCGGGGAGTCGGGCCCCCAGGCCGTCTGGCTGACCGGACGCTATGCGGACCGGTACCGTCGCGAGAGCGGGACTTGGAGGTTCTCGGAGGTCCGTCCTCGACTGCCAGACCATCAGCCCGTTCGAGGACGGCTGGGTCCGGCGTCCGTTCTGGACCGACTGACGGGCGATCGCTTGGACATCGGGCTCACCATGAGCACGCACGGCCTGCTCACGCGGGACGAGCAGCGACTTCTTTCTCCAGAAGCTGGACCCGGAGCGAGATGCGAACGGTGGAGCTCGCCGAGCTGGCCGAACGCCTCGGATACCACTCGGTCTGGTTCTCCGATCACGTCGTCATGGGACGGACCGCGACCACGCGGCACACGGCAAACGAGTCCGGTACTCGCGCCTACCCGGACCAGCCTGTGATGCTGGACGTGGTCGCGTGCATGGGCGCGACCGCCGCGCGCGACCTCGACCCTGCGCATGGCGTCGTCCGTTCACATCGCTCCATACCGGCATCCTCTGAACAGCGCGCACCAGTTCGCGACCGTCGACGTCCTGTCGAACGGGCGCCTGATCGTCGGGGTTGGGAGCGGCTGGGATTCGGAGGAGTTCGCAGCGGTCGGCGCGAGCTACGACAATCGCGGCTCGGTGACGGAGGAGTGCGTCGAGATCTACCGCAAGGCCTGGACTCAGCCGTGGCTGGAGCACGAGGGCCGATTCTTCACGATCCGCAACGTGTCGATGGAGCCGAAGCCGGTGCAGAAGCCGCATCCTCCGATCGTGTTCGGAGCCGTGACGCCGGCGGGCGCGAGGCGGGCGGCTCGTGTGGCCGACGGCCTCTACCCGATGTTCCTGGACTCGTACGCCGACCCCGGCCGCTTCGCCCACCTACGGGAGGCGGTTCAGCGCGAGGCGGACAAGAACGGCCGGGACATCTCGGGCTTCCGGCTCTACGCGTTCGCCTCCGGCCTCGTGGTCGACGGCACCGACGAGCTCGCTCGCCGCAGGCGCCGACCGACGCTGACCGGAACGGCGGAGCAGGTGCTCGAAGATCTGGAGCAGTTCGCCGAGCATGGCTACTCCCACGTCACGATGCACTTCCACGTTCGCTCGGGATCGATCGACGAGCTCTTCGAGATCACGGAGCGCTTCGCGGCGGAGGTGCTGCCCGGCGCACGTGGGATCGACGCTCGCGCGTTCTGAGCTCGCTCGCGCTCATCCTGTGACGTTCGCGCGCGTGGTTCGGAGCGGGGTCTGACCCCGTCTTAACATGCGGAGGCCATTAGGCAAGCCGAGTCTGCGCTGGGTTGACGACCTGGCTGCGCCGGATTGGCTTGATCATGCGGTCTCGGACGGTCTGACCCCGTGTCGGAATGCTGCGCGAGATCGTGTCGTGATCGCGCGGATAGTCGGGGTACGAGTCGCTAGCTCAGGCCTGGGCGGCCGGGTCTCCCCAGGTGTGCCACGCATCCACTTCGACGAGCACCGTGACGCCGCGGTACTCGCGATCCGCGTACGGCTCGCCCTCGTAGCGATTCGACAGGCCGTCGATGTCTTCGAGATCATGATCGCTACGAAACTCCACGGCTCGGGCGAGGACGGAGACGTGCGCGTACCAGTCGTCGCCGAGCACGGTCAGCGCGACTCGCGGCTCGGCGCGGAGATGCCGGAGGCGGTGACTCTCCTCCCCCATACTGAGGACGATTCGCCCGTCGGACGCGAGGTCGTACCAGCAGGCGGTCGTGACCGGCGCCCCGTCGTCGCGAACCGTGCCGACGACGGCGTGACGAGGCTTCGCGAGGAAGCGCCTGAGCTCCGGGGGCAGCGGCGCGCGAGGCACGGGGACGATCCTAGCCCCAGTAGCGCTCGCAGAGCGAGATGCCCAGGTTCTTCGCCTGGTCCGGATACTCGAGGCCGTGCCTCGACCAGTCGCGAGTCCAGCGTTCGACGTTCCCCTGGACGACCGGGTCGGACACGATCGCCTGCCAGCGGGAGAAGTCGGAGATCTCCATGAGATCGAAGTGCGTGAATCGCTCCTCGCCCTGGACGCTGTCGACGACGCGCCAGCAGCTGTAGTCGAGGATGTCGGGATTCTGCCGGAAGGCGGGGTAGTCGATCTCGCGAATGAACTTGGCGTACTCGTCCTCGTCCAGTTGACGTGGCGAGTAGGTCAACAGCGCGATCTTTTTCGCCATCTCACAGCCTCCTCAGTCGGTCGGCGTGGCTGTCCCCACGCCCGGCGGAGTGTCGGGTGCCCCGGGGGGCGCTTCCACCGAGCGCTCGGCGCCTCGCAGGCGCGGGCGTCGCAGCTTCCAGTCGCCGGGCCAGGGGATCTCCTTGCCGGCGGTGATGCCCTTGGGACGCAGGATGAGCGTCACGAGCAGGACGAATGCGAGCACGAGGCTTGCGGTCCCCGACGGCGGCGTCACGCCCGCGAAGCCGTCCACCTCCCAGCGCCGGAACAGCTCGTTGACGAACGTGATGAAGAACACCCCGACGACGGCGCCCGTGACGCTCGTCATGCCGCCGACGATCAGCATCGCGATCGTCAGGAAGGTGATGTCGAAGTAGAAGTCAAAGGGGCTGAAGGTCACGAAGAAGTGGCCGTAGAGAGCACCCGCGACCCCGCACACGAAGCCGGAGACCACCCAGGCGACCGAGCGCTCCCCGGCAACCCTCACGCCCACCGACCTCGCCGCGCGCTCGTTCTCACGCGAGGCGCGCAGCCGGAGACCGAAGCGGGACTGCTGGAAGGCGAACGCGACGACGACGAAGATGAGCACCCAGATCATGACCTTGAGGAAGGTCGTGGTCTCCGGGACACCGATCATCGTGCTCGTGCCGCGCGTGACCGAGACCGTCTGGACGACGAAGACGTTGACGATCACGAGGATCGCGAGCGTGCCGATGCCGGCCTGAACGCCGGCCAGGCGCGTTATCGGCGGCGCGGTGATCAACGCGAAGAGCGCGGCGAAGCCGGCTCCGGCGAGCGTCGCTTCGAGCGCGCCGAGCTCTGCCGGGAAGATCCACGACCTGAGGAAGCCCGGCATGTCGAGGAAGGTGGACTCCTTGACTCCGGTCGGAATCGTCAGCAGCGCCGACGTGTATGCCCCGATCGCCATGAACGCGACGTGACCGAACGAGAGCACTCCGGAGTTCCCGCTGAAGATCTGGAGGCCGATGACGACGATGAGGAGGAGCAGCATCCTCACGGCGGTGCGCGTGTAGAGGCCGTTGTCGAGGACCTCCACCACGGCCCAGCTCACGACGACCACGACGCAGAGGAACGAGCGGCGGCCAGACTCGCCTGGCGGTGGCCTCGAAGCCGCGGAGCCTCGTCATGCGCTCGCCGTCCCCTCCACCTCGGGGCGGCGGAGCCGGTGCCACGCCCGCGTGAAGAGGCCGAACCTGATCGACACCAGTCCGTCCGGCTTGAAGACGAGGATCGCGATCACCCCGAGGAAGGCGAAGAGCAGCGTGTGGCTCGAGAGCGACTGCGGAAGCGTCGCCTGGAGCGCGGTGATCATCCCGCCGAGGACGAAGCCGCCGAGCGCGGCGCCGGGAAGGCTGCCGAGCCCACCGATGACGCCGCCCACGAACGCGACGAGGAGCGGCCCTCGGCCGATCTCGGGGTCGATCGCACCCGTTCGCAGGATGTAGAGGACCGCGACGGCGGCCGCGAGCACGCCCGTGATCGCGAAGGCAGACGAGATCACCCAGTTCGCCCTCACTCCGGTCAGCTGCGCCATGCGGAAGTCCTCGGCCGACGCACGCAGCTGGATGCCCAGCGTGGTCCTCTTGAGCAGGAGGCTCATCCCGACGAGCAGGACGATCGCGACGACCATCGTGACGATCGCGAGCCGTGAGATGAGCACGCCCCCGATGTCCATCTGCTCCGTGAGCCACGGGTAGGGCTCGACGCCCTTCTGCGGGCCTCTGCCGACGGTCATCCAGGCTAACTGCTGCAACCCGTAGCTCACCGCGAAGGACGACACGAGGAGCGTGATCGGCGATGCGTTGCGAAGCGGGCGGAACGCGACGAGCTCCATCAGCAGGGAGAGCACCGTCACGACGATGATCGTCATGACGATCATCGCCAGCCAGCCGGCGCCACGGGTGTAGAACATCGTGTAGCCCCCGGCCATGATCAGCTCGCCGTACGCGAAGTTCATCAGGCCCATCACGTTGAAGAGGAGGGCGAGACCGAGGGCCATGACCGCGAACAGGCTCCCGTAGGCGATCGCGTCGATCGTGTACTGGATTCCCTGGGTCATCGCGGACGCCTCTAGTGGCCATGCCGATGTAGGCGGTCTCGAAGTCGCCCATCTTGGCGAGCTCCTCCGACGTGCCGTGGAACGCGACCCGGCCTCCGCTGCGCAGCACGTAGGTGCGATCGGATACCTCGATCGTGCGCGCGGCGTTCTGCTCGACGAGCAGGATGGTGACGCCCTCCTCTCTCAGCCCCTGGAGGATCTCGAACACCTGATCGACGACGAGCGGCGCGAGACCGAGCGTCGGCTCGTCCAGAAGCAGGAGCTTCGGTCGCGCGAGCAGCGCTCGAGCGATCGCGAGCTGCTGCTGCTCGCCTCCCGAGAGCTTCGAGGCGGAGCGGTCGACGTACCTTCCGAGGACCTCGAATCGCTCGCACATGTTCGTGATGTCTGCGTGGGCGGCTCGGCGGTCGCGCCGCGCGGACGTTCCGATCTTGAGGTTCTCGCCGACCGTCAGCCGGCTGAAGATACGGCGATTCTCAGGGACGAGCGAGATGCCGTGCCGGAGGATCCGCTCCGGCGACATGCCGTTGATCGTCTGCCCCTCGAAGGCGATCGTCCCCGATGTCGGCTTGAGAACGCCGGCAATGGCCCACAGCGTCGTGGACTTGCCGGCACCGTTGTGTCCCACGAGCCCCACGAGCTCGCCCTCGTTCACCTCCAGGGTCAGTTTCTGGACTGCAGCGACCCGGCCGTAGTGGACGCTGACGTCAGTGAGACGCAGCATCCTGGGCTCCCTTCTCACCGAGGTAGGCGGCGATGACCGCCTTGCTCGTGCGGATCTCTTCCGGCGTGCCGATTGCGATCGACTTCCCGTAGTCGAGCACCTGGATGCGCTCGCAGACGCGGAAGATGATCCGCATGTCGTGCTCCACGAGCAGCACGCCGCAGTCGAGCTCCTCACGCAGGCGAGCAATCGTTCGAGTGAGCGCCCGGCTCTCGGCGTCGTCCAGGCCAGCCGCCGGCTCGTCGAGCAGAAGGAACCGCGGGCGGCACGCGACCGCGCGTGCGATCCCGACGCGGCGCTCGTCGCCGTGCGGGAGCGCGGACGCCGGCATCCGCGCCAGATGGTCGAGCTCCATGCTCGCGAGCAGCTGCGGCCGTGTGCTTCCGGGCCTCCCGGCGGCCGAGCCCGGCGCCGAGCGCCCCGAGCTCGACGTTCTCGTAGACCGTGAGCCCCGGGAACGTCGCGACGTCCTGGAAGGTCCGGACGAGACCGTTCCTCGCAAGTTTTTGCGGCGACCACCCGGTCACGTCCGTGCCCTCGAGGGTCACCGTCCCGCCGGTCAGCTCGACGAAGCCGCTGGCCGCGTTCATGAACGTCGTCTTGCCGGCGCCGTTCGGGCCGATCAGGCCCATGATCTGGCCTCGTTCCAGCGTCAGATCGATGCCGTCGACAGCCCGGACGCCCTCGAACCAGACGCGGATCCCCTCCGCAACCAGTGTCGAGCGCTCCGGGCTGCCGACGGCGTTCATCTCCCTCGGGTTCCTGACCTATGCCTCTAGCCCGGCGCCACCTGCTCGCCGGAGCACGGGCTCCCGTCGCCGATGTCCGGAATGGACGCGACGGCCTGGGTGCCGATCTGCGTGTCCTGACCGTTCGTGAACTGCTCGACCGTGTACACGGCGGGCTGTGGCCGATGGCACACGTCAGTCCAGTGCATCGTGCTGCCGAAGTAGTCGATCGGCACGGTACCGCTTGTCAGCGCCTCGGCGACCGCCGGGCCCTCGGTCGAGCCCGCCGTGTCGATCGCGGCTGCGATCGCGTCGGCGAGCGCGTAGCCCGGCAGCGCGTAGTGGTTCCCGAGCGGCTCGCCGTACTCGGCCTGGAACTCGTCGGCGATCTGCTGCACCTCCGGGGTCTGGGTGCCCTCGCAGTACGTGGGCAGGCACGCGAACCCGAGCGCGTAGACCTCCGAGACCTGGCCGGCGACCTCCGTCACGAGCGTCCCGTTGACCGAGGCGTTCGTGAGGATCGGCAGCTCGATCCCTGCGTCGCGCACGGCGCGAATGAGCTGGGAGCCGTACGGCTGCCACGAGCCGTCGTAGATGAAGTCGCAGCCCTCGACGCTGCCGCGGAGCCGCGTGATCTGAGACGAGAGGTCGAGGTTCGGCCCACCGACGAAGGTGTCCTCACCGCAGATCTCGCCGCCGAGCTCCTCCCAGCGAGCCTTGAAGTAGTCGGCCGTCGCCTTCGAGTACTCGAGCGAGTCGTCCCGATAGATGTACGCACGCCTCGCTTCGGGCTTGTTCTCGTACCACCACTCGGCCCCCGCGACGCCTTCGGCGTCGGAGCCGAGGCCGAATGAGCCGCCGTACGGACCGACGATGTCCGGCGTGGCGACCTTCGGGGACGATGCGCACAGTGCGATCCCCGGAACATCGCGGCCGCCGGCCGCCTGGATCGCGGGGAACGAGAAGTCGAAGTCGCACGTGGCCACGATCACGACTGCGCCCTTGTCGATCAGCTCCTCGGCGTTCGTCGCCGCGAGCGCCTTGTCCGACTTGGTGTCGATCCACTCCGTCGTGATCGGACGCCCGAGCACGCCGCCGGCCTCGTTGATCTGGTCGATTCGCATCTGCAGGAGCTGTCCCGACTGCAGGTCGTACGGCGCGAGGATGCCGGTCTGTGCCGCGGAGATGCCGATCAGGATCGGATCACCCGACGGCGCCTCCCCAGCCGCCTCCTCGCCCCCACCGGCGGCGGCTCCAGTGTCGGCCGGCGCGCCAGTGTCGGCCGGCTGGGTCTCTTCAGTAGCCGCTTCGTCACCACCACCGCTGTCGTCGCCTCCGCCACAACCCGCGGCGGCAAGCGTCAAGCCGACCACGAGCAGTAATGCGAAGAGGCCGAACGGAGACTTCACCTTCCCCCTCACCTTCTCCTCCTTCTCTCGCTTGCGAGATCCGATCTGTGGGACGGACCACGGGAGTCTCGGAATCGAAGAACGCCCTATTTAAGGAAGTACGGGCGCCCAGGTCAACCGCGTTGAGTGCTTCTTCTCACGAACTCCCATTCATTAGGACGCCCGGGGCCCGGCCCGGTTAGGACGGCCGCAGCCTTCAGCCGGCGGTTAGCCGCTGCTCCTCAGGCGCGCCGTAGCGGCCTCGTCGACGTGGGAGAGGGCGGCATCCTCGTCGTCGGGACGTGCGCCGGCCCGCCCGTGCGCCTGAACTGAGCTAGCGCGCGATCCATCCTCCGTCCACGAGCAGGGACGCGCCGTGCACGAAGCTCGCCGCGTCCGAGGCGAAGAACACGACGGCGGCCGCGATCTCCTCCGGCTCGCCAAACCGGCCGGCCGGTGTCTCGCCCGAGACCTTGTCCTCGTAGCCGGGTAGAGCGCGCAGGTGCTCGTTCATCGGCGTGCGGACGTTCCCGGGTGCGATCACGTTGACCCTGATCCCGAGCGGCGACAGCTCGAGCGAGAGCGCGCGGGCCATCAGCTCCACGGCGCCCTTGGTCGCACAGTATGCAACCGAGCTCGGAAAGCCAACGTGACCGGCGATCGACGAGATGAAGATGACGGAGCTCCCGGCGCCCAGGTGCGGCAGAGCCGCCTGTGTGATCAGGAACGGCGCGCGGGCGTTGGTCGCCCACTGCCGGTCGAGGCTCTCGGGAGAGGTCTCCGCGACCGCCATCGGCTCGAAGAGCGCCGCCGAGTGGACGAGGACGTCGACGCGCCCGAACGCCTGGAGCCCGGCTCCGACGATCTCCTGCGGCGCGTCGTCGCCCGTGACATCGGCGAGGACTTCGCGAGACCGGGCTCCCACCTCGTGGACGCCTTCCGCGCAGCGGCGAAGCCGCTCGGCGTCGCGGCCGACGACGACCACGTCCGCTCCCGCCTCACCCAGAGCCCTGGCCGTCGCCACGCCGATCCCGGAGCTCGCTCCTGTCACGATCGCGACCCGCCCGGAGAGGTCAAGCGTCACCGGCATGCCCTACCCCCTCGCGGCCCGAAGCTCCTTGCGCAGGCGCGCGGTCGCCTCCGGGTCGACTGCGAGCTCGTCGGCGAGCTCGTTGCTCGAGAAGACGACGCCGTAGACGTCCCGGGCGCGCTGGAAGGTCACGAAGCGGCTCAGCACGTCGGTCCGGACGAGGTCGGACTCACGCTCGAGCGGATCGCCGTACCCGCCGCCGCCGCTCAGCAGATGCCCGAGCAGCTCACCCGCCTCGAGGTCGACCTGAGCGATCGGGGAGAGCGGCTCCTCGGAGCCGTCCACGCGAACCTTGAACGGAATCGACCGGGCGCCGTCCCCGCCCTGCTGCGTTCCCTTCGGCGGGTGGTGGTGGCCGTCGGTGACGTACGCCGCGGTCATCCGGTCCCACTTCGGCCCGTAGGAGACCCGCGTACCGGGCGCCCCGCGCCGCCTTCCCGCGCCCTCGGAGTCCTCGCGGATCCGCATCTCGCGGATGCGGATCGGGTACTTCTGCTCGTCGACCTCGACCGAGTCGCGGAACATGAGCCCGTTCGTGACGGCGTTGCCGTAGGTGAGCCAGCCGTCGATCTCCGGCCCCGCAGGCCCGCCTTGAGAACCGAGGAACTTCTGGTTCACGTACGGCTCGCCGCCCCGCCGGCGGTCGGCGCCCGAGACGACAGCGAAGCCCGGGCCGATGCCGCAAGCACCCTCGGCGAGGCCGTACCCGGGCCAGGCATCGGCGATCGTGCGCTGGGTCGTCACCACGAGGCGCTCGCCGACGTTGGTCGTCGCGACCGAGCAGGAGTGTGGGAAGCGAGGGATCCCGACCACGCAGTTCTCCCGGAGCTTCACCCGCACCCGCCGGAACGTCCCCGAGTTGTGCGGGATGTCCGGGTCGATCGAGTTGAAGAGCCCGGTCATGACGTTGTTCATGGCACACGTCCGGGACTCGTTGACACCCGCGGGCAGACAGTCGATGTTGTCCTCGAGGTCGAGCTCGATCATCCCCTGTTCGTGGTCGACGGTGACCGTCACGTTGATCGGGATGCCGTCGGGAACCGGGCCGAACGGGTCGTGGCGCCCGTGTCCGACGATCGTTCCGGCCGGCAGCTGCGCGATGACGTGCTCCATCCGCCGCTCGGAGTAGTCGAACCACTCCTCGGCGAACGCGCGCACCGTCTCGAGCCCGTACTTCGCGCAGAGCTCCTTCGTGCGGGCCTCGCCGATGCGAGCCGCGCCGACCTGGGCGAGGAAGTCGCCGTACCATTGATCGGGAACCCGGATGCGGCGTCGGCACATGCGGATGATGTCGCCGACCTCGCGGTAGCGACGGTGGACCCGCACGGCCGGGAAGATAAGGCCGCCCTCCTCGTAGATGTCCCGGGCGTAGGGCATGTAGGTGGTCGGCTGCGCGTTACCGCAGTCCGCCTGGTGCGCCTTGGCCGCGACCGTGAAGATGTGGGCTCCCTCGTGGAACACTGGCACGAGCACCGTGTGGTCGGCGGGGTGCGTGTTTCCGAGATACGGGTCGTTGTGCAGGAAGGCGTCGCCCTCCTCGATGTCGTCGTGCAAGTCGGTCATCGCCTGGGCGAGGAACTCCATCCCGATCACGTGCACGGGGAGGCCCTCCGCCGATGCGAGCAACCGGTTGTCGGCGGTGATGATCGCGCAGGAGAAGTCGCGCGCCATGTTCAGCACTGCCGAGCGACCGCTTCGCAGGAGCGTGTTCTCCATCTCGCGGACGATCGAGTCGAGCCGGTTGGCGACCACGGAAAGCAGGACGGGATCGAACGAGCTCAAGGCGCCAGCGCCCCCTGGTCGATCTCGACGACGCTCGTCGCGTCGTCCGCGAGCGAGACGAGGTAGTTGCCGAGCGGCGTCACCCTCACCGACGAGCCCGGATAGACGACGACCGTCGTCGTCGGCTCCCGGATGATGGCGGGGCTCTTGACGACCGAGCCCACGGGAAGCGCCGCTCCGTCGTAGCGTGGTGCGTCGACGAAGCCGAACCCGTGGAAGTAGGCGGGCGCCGAGTCGACTGGCACTCCACCGGCGTCCTCGGCCAGGGCTCGAGCGTGCAGCGACGGTTTTTCGAGAACCGCGGTCGCCCGGACCTTCCAGACGAGGCACTCGAGGTACTGGCCAGGCTCGTGCACGTGGAACACCCGCTCGTGCGCCGCGTGGAACGCGTCCTCCAGGGCACGCACGTCCTCCTCCCCGCGCAGCCGACCCGTTGGGAGCGGCACGTCGAGCTCCCAGACCTGCGACGGATAGCGGGCGTCCGCGAGGAAGTCCTTGCTCGTGAGGACGGGGCCCACGTCGTCGAGTCCGGCGAGGAACGCGTCCGCCCTGGCCTCGACCCGCGCGAGAGCGCCGTTCACCGCCTTCAGATCGAGTCGCCTCGTCTCGGCGTAGTGGCTGATCGAGAACTCGCTGATGACGTCCGAGTACATGGCTCCGCATGCGCTCAGCGCACCGGCGGTGCTCGGGACGAGCACCCTTCGGCAGCCAAGCTCACGTGCGATCGGGATGACGTTCAGCCCCGACGCTCCCCCGCCCGCGACGATCGAGACCTCACGCGGGTCGATCCCCTGGGCGATCGTGATCTCCTTGATCGCGCCGACGATGTTCTCCGTGGCAATCACCATCGCGGCGTGGGCCGCCTGCTCGACCGTCATCCCGAGTGAAGTGGCGAGGCCGCCGGCGATCGCTGCGCTTGCGGCCTCGACGTCGAGCCGGAGCCGGCCGCCGAGGAAGTAGTCGGGATCGATGTATCCGAGCACGACAGCGGCGTCGGTGACGGTCGGGCGCTCGCCCCCGAGCCCGTAGCAGGCCGGCCCTGGATTCGCCCCGGCGCTGTGGGGGCCGACGCGGATGAGACCGCCCGGGTCGATCCAGACGATGCTGCCGCCGCCTGCGCCGATCGACTTCACGTCGACGGAGCGAATGCCGGTGATGTGGCCGATCCAACGACCGCCGAGCCAGGTCTCGGGCGTGAAGGTGATCTCGCCGCCGCTGACGAGACCGACGTCGAAGGTGGTACCGCCGGTGTCGCACACGATCAGGCCCTGGTCGACCCCCTCCTCGCTCAGCTCGGCGCGACCGTACGTGAGCGCGGCGACCGGCGCCATCGACGGGCCAGAGCCGACCGAGTAGATCGGGCGCTCGACCACCTCGGACGGCCGCCAGGCGCCGCCAAACGAGGTGGAGATGAAGAGATGTCCACAGAAGCCTGCGCCGCGGAGATCGCTCTCCATGCTCCTGAGGTACTCCTGCATGATCGGCTTGAGCGAGGCATCGATCGCCGTCGCCGACGCGCGCCGGTACTCGCGGACGATCGGGTTCAGCAAATGCGACAGGGTGTACGCAACCCCGGGGAAGCACTCCTCGATCAGCTCGCCGACGCGGAGCTCGTGCATCGGGTTGACAATCGACCAGATGAGGCAGACCGCGATGGCGTCGCAGCCCGCGGCCCGGGCTCCGTCGATGGCCGCGAGAACGCTCGCCTCGTCGAGAGGGAGGTAGACGTCGCCTTCGGAGTCGATCCGCTCGCGGATCTCCCAGGTGCGGTGACGCGGCACGTATGGAGGCGGGTATCGGATCTGGCGAAACGGGTCGGGCTTGCCCCCTTCTCGCAGCAGCAGGACGTCCGGAAACCCTTCGGTCGTGAAGAACGCGGTTCGCACCGTGTTGCCCTCGACGATCGCGTTCGTGGCCTGGGTCGTGCCGTACGTGAAGACCTCGGCGCTCGACAGCAGCTCCGCGACGGACGTCTCGAGCTCTTCGGCGATCTGCTCGAGCCCCTCGTGGATACCCGTGAAGGCACGCTCGGCATTCGTCAGCGCCTTCCCGATCCGAAGCTCGCCGTTCGGCGCCGCGACGACGACGTCGGTGAACGTCCCTCCCGTGTCGACCGAGATCCGGTGGCCCATCAGCGAAGGGCGGCGACGAGCTCGGGGACGGCGGCCGTCTCGGCGGGGTCGGCAAGCGCGCCTCGGTAGGCCCCTGAGAGCTCCGACCATGCCGGGCCCGCGCGACCGCTGCCCACGGGCCTCCCGTTCACCGCCGTCACGGCGATCACGCCGACGGCCGTGCTGGTGAAGAGCACCTCGTCGGCGGTCTGGAGGTCGGGCGTGTAGACGTCCCCGAGCCGTGCTTCGTACCCCAGGGCGCGCGCCGCGGTGAAGACCGCGTCGCGGGTGATCCCCTCGAGACAGCCCTCGGCCGGGGTGACGATCTCGCGCCCTCGGACGACGAGCACGTTGTAGATCGATCCTTCCGTGACGCGCCCCAGCGCGTCGAGGAGGATCGATTCCCGGGCGCCGAGGCCGCGGGCCTCGATCCGGGAGAGGATGATGTTGAGGTAGTTGAGGCTCTTGATCCGCGGGTCGAGCGCCGCCATCGGCGTCTTCTGGCGTCCGACGACGGCCGCGGAGATACCCGACTGCTCTTCGTCCGGGGTGAGGAACGGCATCGAGGGGCGCGCGATGACGACCAGCCGGCTCTCGAGGCCCTCGTGCTCGAGGATGGGCTCCTCACCCGCGCCGCGCGTGACGATCGCCTTGACGAAGCAGTCGGCAAACCCGTTCGCCGCGATCGTCTGCAGCACGGCTGAGCGCACCCCCTCCCGACCGCCCGGCAACTCGAGCGCCGTCGCGGCGGCCGAGCGCTCGAGCCGGTCGAGGTGCTGCTCGAGATGGAAGATGCGGCCGGCAGTCGTCCGAAGCGTCTCGAAGACCCCGTCGCCGTAGAGGAATGCGTGGTCGTAGACGGAGACGGTCGCGTCACCGGCTGGGACGAGTCCGCTCCCGACCCAGATCACCGGGTCGTCGTGCGGGCGGCTCACGGGCTCTCCGCGGCACCGACGCCGGACACAGACGGCTCTGGCAGCGAGCGTGCCCAGCGAACCTGCAGCTTCGGTGTCTCGTCGACGCGGAGCTCGAAGATGTCAGGGCGGTTGTAGTGGCCCGCGACGTCCAGCGCCTGTTGTTCCTCCGCGATTCGATCGAGGTCGAGATCCGCGTACACGATCGCCTCCTCGCCCGCGCGGGCGGCTGCGATGCAGCTGCCGTCCGGTCCGAAAACGCTTGTCCCGAACACCTCTTCGCCGGCTGCGTCTGCGAAGTCGCTGGCCGCCGCCAGCGCCTCGGGGAGCTCGAAGTCGGACGGGATCAGATCACTGGTAAGACTGGCGCCCATGACGCAGAGCGTGAAGCACCGCCCCTCGAACGCGTAGTGGCGACTCGCGAACCGGTGGAGCTCGGGATCCCCGACCTCGGGCCACGCCGCGACGTGGATCTGCTCGCCCTTCGCGTGCATCGCAAACCGCGCGAGCGGCATCCAATGCTCCCAGCAGACCAGACCGCCGAGCCGACCGAACGGGGTGTCGAACACGTGCAACGTGCTGCCATCACCCATCCCCCAGACGATGCGCTCGGCATGTGTCGGCATGATCTTCCGATGCACGCCGAGGATCTCTCCGGCGTCAGAGAGGTACAGGAGCGAGTTGTAGAGGGTTCCACGGGAGCTTCCGGCATCTCGCTCGGTCATGCCCACAACGACGTGCACGCCGCACGCGCGGGCCGCCGCCGCGAGGGTGTCAGTAGCCGCACTCGGGACCTCGACGGCGTTTCGCTGGAGCCGGCCGAAGGCCTTCTTCGCACCGGGATCGTCCCAACCGGCGGCCGAGAAGATCCACGCCGGATACCCGGGGATCCACGTTTCGGGGAAGACGACGAGCCGCGCGCCCGCGCCCGAGGCCTCCTCGATCGACGCAACCGCCTTCTCGACGGTCGCGTCGCGGTCGAGGAAGACAGGGGCCGCCTGAACCGCCGCGACTCGGAGCCCGCGGGCGTCCGTCACCGCGCCTCCCGTGCGGATTCCTTCGGCCGCTCCCAGTGTTGGACGGCCCGCCGCTGCAGCATCTCGCGAAACACCCGGGTCGTGTTCGGCAGCAGCTCACCCGTGCCCCAGTCGAGGATCACGCCGTACTGGCGGACGAGATCGAAGACGTCGAGCTCGCCGGCGCGGTAGCGCGCGGCGATCTGTGCCGGGTCCTCCTGCGAGCCAGCCGAGCCGCTCGCGGCGGATGCGATCGCGCTCGCGCTCTGTCTGCTCGAGATCGAGCTCGTACTGCGACAGCTCGGGATCGAGCTCTCGGACGACGACGCCGTAGTCCTTCAGCGCGCGCCCGACCGTGACGTAGCCGTCGACGACGTCGTCGAGGACGGCCTCCGGATCGCGCTCGAGCGGATCGCCGTAGCCGCCGCCGCCCGCCGACGGGCGGATGAACGTATCGCCCTGGCACGATCGGCACGTCCGAGAAGACGGCGCCGAGGAACCGCTCGTCTGGCGACCGCGGTTCAGCCACACGCCGTGGGGAATCGACGGGAGCCCGCCGTTCGATCCCCCATGTGATCGAGCGGGCGCGGTCGCAGCAGTAAGACATGACCGTCCCGTCGGCGTCCGTCAGCGTCGCGCCCTTCTCGACGCCACAGCCGCCGCGGAACCTTCCCGGCCCGCCCGAGTCCGGCAGGATCTGATGCCCGGTCGTGACGACGGGTGAGAGCCGCTCCTGTCCTTCGAGCGGCTGAACGGCGAGGCCGACGCCGAAGATCGGCGCGGTCGCGTTCGAGCCGTCCTTGCCGTTGCGCCCGCCCCAGCCGCCGACCATCCAGTCGTACCACATGAAGATCGGCCGCTCGGGGCGGCGCGTGTCGCGGCCGCCGACGAGCAGGTACTCGAGGTTGAAGCAGCAGGCGATCGCCCGCTCCGGCATGCAGTCCTCGACCACAGCTCGAAGATCGAGTTCATGATCTTCTCGTAGGGCCCTGAGCAGAAGCCGGTGACGGCGACCGGCCAGTCGGCGTTGACGACCGTTCCCGGCGGCCCGAGATCGACCTGGATCGCGCGGTAGAAGCCCGAGTTGAGCGGGATGTCCGGGAAGAACGTCTTCGTGCCGGCGACGACGCCCGAGAACGTCGTCCCGTAGCAGGAGTTCAGGAAGGTGCCGACTGACCGGGTGCGAGCCGGAGAGGTCGTAGTGCATCTGGTCGCCCTCGATCGTCAGCTTGACCTTGACCGGGATCAGCCCCTCGCCCGCGGACGGGTCGTAGTCGATGTAGTCCTCCGTCTCCCAGGTGCCGTCCGGGAGCTCGCGCGATGCGCTGGCGCGTGAGCCGCTCGACGTAGTCCTGCACCTCGGCGAACGCGGTCGATCACCGTGTCCCGGCCGTACTTGTCGACGAGCCGCAGGATCTCCCGCTCGGCGACGCGTGTCGCCTCGACCTGGGCGTGCAGGTCGCCCTCGGCGTCGCTCGGCGCGCGCGTGTTGGAGACGATCATCCGGACGACGTCGCCGAGGTAGCGCCCCCGTCGCAGATCCGGACGGGCGGTGATCCGCAGTCCCTCGCCGAAGTGCTCCTTGGCGTTGATGTCGAACGAGCCCGGGCACGCTTCCGCCGACGTCGGCCCAGTGGCCGTTCGACTGCGCGTAGGCGATCACCTCGCCGTCGTGGAAGATCGGCCGGACGATGCGGACGTCGTTGAAGTGCGTGCCGCCGAGGTACGGGTCGTTGATCGCGAAGACGTCGCCCGGGTGCATGTCGTCCCTCGAAGGCCTCGATGATGGCCTTGCACGTGAAGTGCAGCGTGCCGACGTGAACGGCGATGTCCTGGCTTCCCTGCATGATCGTGTCGCCGTTCGCGTCGCAGAGCGCCGAGGAGAAGTCGCGCGCGTAGATCACGAACGAGTGGCAGGTGCGGAGGATCTGCTCCGCCATCTGGTCGACGATCGTGACGAACGCGTTCTTCGAGAACCTCGAACGTGACGGGATCGAGCGTGTAGCCACGCTTCTCGGTGCGCTCGTCTCGTCATCGCGTTCGCCTCCGGGATCGCTGATGCGGATGTTCAGCCAGTCGTCGACCTCCGCCTCGACGTCGGGCGGGACGAGGACCGTCGAGTCGAGCTGCTCGATCACGGCGGGGCCGACGAGCGCCGTTCCGGCCGGGATCTCGAACCGTGCGTAGACGCGGGCGTCTCGACGCCGAGTCCGTCTCGTCGAAGAGGACCTGCGCGTCGCGCGATCGGCTCGGGCAGCTCGCCGTCGCGCTCGATGCCGGGCGAGCTCGGGCTTCGGGCGTGACGCCGACGGCCCGCACGTCAGCCGGTAGATCTCGACCGGCGCGTCGTCGCGCCGGTAGTTGTGCTCGCGCTCGTGCTCGGCGTGGAAGCGCGCGATCGCCGCCGGCGAGGTCGAGCGGCGCGTCGACGGGGATCGACAGCGAGCGCCACTGGCCGAGGTAGCGCATGTCGATGAAGCGCTGGAGGCTGCATCTGCTCCTCCGGGACGCCCTCGGCCGCCAGCCGCTCGCGCGCCTCGGCCTCGAGCTGCGCGAACTCGGCCTCGACCTCGGCCGCGTCGACGCTGTCGGCCTGGGCGAGGAACATCGTCGAGAGGTCGTGGCGGACGTCGACGAGCAGGCAGCCGAGCGCCGAGGTGATGCCGGGGTTCGGCGGCACGAGCACGGTCGGGATCGAGAGCTCGCGGGCGAGCGCGGCGCCGTGCAGCGGCTCCGGCGCCGCCGAAGACGACGAGCGCGAACTCGCGCGGGTCGTAGCCGCGGCGGATCGAGATCAGCCGTCACGGCGTCGGCCATGTTGGCGTTCGCGACCTGGATGATCGCGCTCGCGGCGCCGCCGTAGTCGAGCCCGAGCGGCTCGGCCGACCTTCGTCCGGATCGCCCGCTCCGCCGCCGTCCGGTCGAGCGTCATCGCCCCGCCGATCAGCTCGTCGCCGAGCCGGCCGAGGACGAGGTTCGCGTCCGTGTTCGTCGGGCTCGTGTCCTCCGCGCCCGTAGCACGGCCGGGCCCGGATCGGCGCCGGCCGACTGCGGGCCGTTGCGCAGCGAGCCGGCCTCGTCGATCCAGGCGAGCGAGCCGCCGCCGGCGCCGATCGTCAGCACCTCGATCGACGGGAAGCAGATCGGGTAGCCGTACTCGACGGACCACTCCTTCGTCACCCGCAGCTCGCCGTCGTAGACGAGCGAGATGTCGGTGCTCGTGCCGCCCATGTCGAGGCCGATCGCGTTCGCGTAACCGCACAGGCTCGGCGATGTGCCGGCTGGCGATCGCGCCGGCTGCGATGCCCGAGGCGGCGAGCCGGACGGCGAGCCGCTCGACCGCTCGCGGCGTCATCACGCCGCCGCCCGAGTGCAGGAGCAGGAGATCGCCGCCGTAGCCCGCCTCCGCGAGCCGCTCGCCGAGCCGGCGCGTGTAGCCGCCGACGAGCGGCGAGAGAACGGCGTTCGCGACGGTCGTCGAGAAGCGCTCGTGCTCGAAGATCTCCGGCAGGATCTCGCTCGAGGTCGAGACGCTCACGCCGGGCAGCTCCTCCTCGAGGATCTCCTGCATGCGCAGCTCGTTGGCCGGGTTCGCGTAGGAGTTGATGAAGCAGACGGCGACCGTCGATACGCCGCGTTGCCGCAGGATGCCCGCGACGCGCCGCGCCTCGGCCTCGTCGAGTGGCTGTGAGGATCCGGCCGGCGTAGTCGACCCGCTCGGTCACCTCGAGCCGGTCGCGTCGGCGGATGTAGGGCGGGCGCGACGTCCTTGTAGGCGTCCCAGAGATCGTCCTTCGTGCCGCGGCGGATCTCGATCACGTCGCGGAAGCCCGCCGTCGTGACCATCGCCGCAGGCGGGAAACCGCCGCGTGATCAGCGCGTTCGTCGCGACGGTCGTGCCGTGCGAGAAGAGCACGACGTCGCGGAGGTCGACGCCCGGCCTCCTCGACGCCGATGAGCACTCCGTCGATCGGATCGGGAGTCGAAGGCACCTTCGCGACCCGGACCGCGCCGCTCTCCTCGTCGAGGACGCAGATGTCGGTGAACGTGCCGCCGACGTCGACGGCGACTCGTGTGCGTGCCACAGTTCCTTCCTTCCGTCTTCGGTGCAGAGACGATATCGTCATCGCCGTAGTGGCGACCAGCGTCGAGCAGTCCGTCAGGACGACCCACCTCTGGCACCCGTTCTCCGATATGGCGACGGTGCGCGGCGCGGAGGTCGTGATCGCGCGCGGCGAGGGCATCTGGCTCTGGGACGAGGAGGGCCGGCGGTACCTGGACGGAACCGCAAGCCTCTGGTACGCGAACATCGGGCACGGCCGGCCGGAGATCGCGGAGGCCGTCGCAGCCCAGATGGCGCAGCTCGAGACCTACTCGATCTTCCAGGACATGGCCAACCGGCCGGCGCTCGATCTTGCCGACCGCCTCTCTGAGCTCGCCCCGATGGACGACGCACGCGTCTTCTTCACCTCCGGAGGGGGCGAGGCGATCGAGACCGCGACGAAGCTCGCGCGCCTGTACTGGGAGGCGAACGGCCAGCCCGAGCGCGTCCACATCGTCAGCCGGACGAACGCGTACCACGGCGCGATGGGGTTCGGCACGAGCATCGGCGGGATCGAGCCGAACCGGGCCGGGTTCGGCCCGCTGATCCCGGAAACGACCCGTGTTCCGCACGACTCGGTCGACGCGCTCGAGCGAACGATCGCCGCGCTGGGCGCGCACAACGTCGCCGCCTTCGTGTTCGAGCCGGTGATCGGGGCGGGGGGCGTCATCCCCCCGGCGCCCGACTACCTCGAGAGCGTCACCGAGCTCTGCCGTCGCTCGGCGTGCTCGTCGTGTGCGATGCGGTGATCTGCGGCTTCGGCCGCCTCGGCACCTGGTATGGGTGTGAGCGATACGGGATCGAGCCCGACATGATCACGTTCGCGAAGGGTGTCACCAGCGGCTACCTGCCGCTGGGCGGGCTGCTCGCCTCGAGCCGGGTCGCCGAGCCGTTCTGGACGACTCCAGGCCGGATGCCCTTCCGTCATGGGCCCACCTACGCGGGCCACGCAGCCTGCTGCGCCGCGGGGCTCGCGAACCTGGACATCATCGAACGTGAGGGTCTCCTGACGAAGGGGAAGGAGCTGGAGGGCGATCTCTACGACGCTCTCGCGCCGCTGCTCGACCACCCGCTCGTCGCGGAGGTGCGTGGCGGGACGGGACTACTCGCCGCCGTCGAGCTCAGCCCGGGCTTCCTCCAGAGGGTGCAGGGCGCGCCGTGGAAGACCTACCTCGCGATCCGCGAGGCGGGAGTTCTCGTCCGTCCGCTCGTCTCGTCGTTTGCGATCTCGCCTCCGCTGACGATCAGCAGGGACGAGATCCGGTTGGTCGGCGACGGGGTTCGGTCCGGGCTAGACTCGCTCGTCGAGCTTCTCTAACCGCGGGCCGGGACCGCTCCGGCGATCTCCGCAAGGACGCGTTCCGAGACCTCGACGACCAGCGCCACGTCGTCGTCGCTGTGGGCCGATGACGTGAACCCGGGGTGAGCGGGAGCGAGATAGACGCCGTCGGCGAGGAGTCCGAGCGCGAATGCTCGATCCGTCGCGTGATCGCTTGAAAGGGTGTCTCGCCGCGTCAGGATCGGCCGCTCGGTGAAGTAGATGCCGAGCCATGAGGAGATACCGGTGACCTGCGCATCGAGGTCGAGACCGGCACAGGACTCTCGCCACGCCGCGCGGATCGTCTCTGCGCAACGCGCAGCGGCTTCGAGCGGGTCCCGGCGCTCGACCTCCGCGAGGATTGCGAGGCCGGCCGCCATCGACACGGGAGAGCCCGAGAACGTGCCCGACTGGAAGATCCGCTTCGAGAAACCCGATTGCGGCTCCGGCGTGACGGTCGCGTCCATGATGTCGCGGCGACCGCCGTAGACGCCGATCGGGAACCCGCCACCCGCCAGCTTCCCGAAGGTGTGGAGGTCGGGCTCCACACCGAAGTGCTCGGACGCTCCGCCCGGCGCGAGCCTGAATCCCGTCACGACTTCGTCGAAGACGAGCAGCACGCCGCACTCGCGGGTGACGTCGCGAAGAGCCTCGAGCGTGCCCGGAACGGGTGGCGCGCCACCGAGCATGAAGAACGGCACGGGCTCGCAGATGACCGCCGCGAGCTCGTGCGCGTGCTTGCGGATCAGCGTGGACGCTGCGTCGGGGTCGTTCCACGGGAGCATCAGCACGTTGTCGGTCAGGTTCGGCGGCAGGCCAGCGCAGTCGAGAACCGGCTCCGGTGCATGGATCGGCCCCGCGACAGCCTGACCCACGCCGCTCATGAGCACGCCGTCGTGCTGACCGTGGTAGTGACCTTCGAATTTCCCGATGCGCGTCTTGCCCGTGAAGGCCCTGGCGACGCGCAGCGCCATCATCGTGGCCTCGGTGCCGGTGATCACGAAACGCATCGACTCCATGCTCGGCACGAGTCGGCTGATCGTTTCCGCGAGCTCGACCTCGAGCGGGGTTGCGACACCGAGCGCAGTCCCGTGCTCGAGGACGGCCTGGACAGCCCGGATGACAGGTTCCGGCGAGTGGCCGAGCAGGTTCGGACCGTACCCGAGGAGCAGATCGACATACTCGTTCCCGTCGAGATCGACGAGCTTCGAGCCTCGCGCCCGGCTCACGTAGAAGGGGTGCCACGCCTTCGCGTTGGAGCTCACTCCTCCTGCGAGAACGCAAGACGCCCGCTCGCGCAGCGCAAGCGACGTAGGCGCCCGATCAGCGATCTGTTCCTCGTACCGACCGGCGAGCTCCTCGACGGTCAATGCGATCCGGGGCATGACTACTCCTCTCCGTCCGCCGTCTCCGGTTCGACGAGCATAGCGTCGGCGTCATGATGGCCGAGACCGGCGAAACGATCGAGCAAGGGGGGCGCCGTGACAGAGAAAGAGCTGCAGGAGGCAAGCGAGGCATGGAACTCTCACGACGTCGAGCTCGTGCTGAGCTTCATGACCGACGACTGTGTCTATCACGCATCGTTCGGTCCCGAGCTGATGGGTAAGAGCTTCGTGGGGCGCGATGCCGTGAGGGCCGGGGTCGCAGCCTTCTTCGAGCGCTACCCGGACGGCCACTTCGGCGACGGGGAGGTCTTCGTCTCCGGCGATCGCGGCGCTTCCGAGTGGACGTTTCGTGCAACCGAGCGCGACGGGTCGAGCTACGAGGTTCGCGGATGCGACCTGTTCGAGCTCGCGGACGGCCGCATCCGCGTCAAGAACGCGTTTCGCAAGCTGAGGGAAGGATGAGGTCGACGGGTTGCGGCGGCGCTACCGCTCGACCGTGAGCCCCACGGCTTCGGCCCTGGTCGCGAAGTACGCCCGCCGGAAGTCGTCGTTTCCCTGGTAGCGGCCAACCGGCAGCACCTTGCGGACGAGCGTGAAGCGAGCCGGGCTCTCGAGGAACGGATACGGGGAGAGGCGAACCCGCCAGGGTCCGAGCGGCTCCATGGAGAGCTCGGCCTCTGCCCCGTCGTAGTCGAGCGGCATGGGCTCGATCGCGAACGGCTCGGCGTCGGAGCCCTCCCACTCGCGCAGGCAGAAGGCCAGCGACAGCCGGTCGAAGACCTGGAGCAGCCGGTAGTTCGTCCAGCGCTCGGCGTCGCCGACCCCGGCCGCCTCGGCACGGGGGCCGTGGGTCGCCTCCTGCTCCTCGACGAACGCGCGCACCTCGTCCTCGTGCCCCTCGACGTTCGAGAGCCCGAGGCTCGGCTGCGTCCCGTAGCGGCCCGTGTAGATGCCGGCGCCGTGCATCGAGACCATCAGGCCCGCGTACGGATCCTCCTCGCCGACGACCTGGATGCACGCCCGGTAGAACGCGAGGTGGGACTCGATCGGGACGTCCAGGAAGTTGCGCGGACGCGCGTTCTCGGGATCCCACGCCGGTCGCCGGTCGAAGACCGCCCAGCCGTCGTCGTGGCGCGTCGCGGCGAGGATCATCGACTCTCGCCGAGCGAGCGGCGCCACGTCGACCCCTCCCCATGCAGCGGCGAACGCTCCTGAGAGGTCGGCGTGGTCCGGTTGGCGGACGAGCTGCCAGGTGTCGGCCCGGTCACGAACGAGCATGGCTCACGGCGACCTCCTCGAGGTAGGCCAAGGTCTCGTCGAGCGAGACGACGTCGGCGTACTTCGTGTCGAGGTCGTAGAGGTTCGCCTCGTGGGCCGCAGGGTTGCGGTCTCCGACCGCCTCGCGGGGAACGACGGGGCGGTAGCCGTGCTGGAGCGCGTCCAGCGCCGTCGCGCGCACGCAGCCGGACGTCGAGGCGCCCGTCACGATCACGGTGTCGCAGCTCTCCGCCGCGAGGATGCTCGAGAGCGTCGTCCCGAAGAACGCGGACGCGAAGTGCTTGGTGAGCACGGCTCGCCGTCGAGCGGGCGCGATCCGCGGGTCGATCTCGACCCAGCGGCTTCCCGGCTCGAGCGTGAGCAACGCTGGGACCTTCTCGATGAACACGGCAGCGGCCCGCTTGCCGGCGTCGTCGAAGGCGACGGTCGTGAAGATGACCGGGAAGCCGGCGGCTCGCGTCTCGTCCAGGAGGCGCCGGATCGACTCGACCACCGGATCCAGCTCACAGGCGAGCGGGGACGCCGGATCCGTGAACCCTACGTTCATGTCGACCACGACGAGGGCGGGCTTACGCCCGAAGCCAACCCGTCCGTGGAACCCCTCGAACCTCACGCTGGCTCCGGGATCCCGTCGCCTGCCCGGACCCGCGCGAGGGCTTCGTCGCCCGGTTCGAGCGGCGACCAGCGAAGCGGCACGGCCGGTTGGGGCGGCTCGAGGCCCGTCTCCTCCTCGCAGCGCGCGAGCACCTCATCGAGCGGTGGCCCGAAGTCGAAGGCGAGCGGGTCGCCGCGCTCCTCGCGCTGGCGGGCGCGCTCGGCCTCCGTCGCCTCCGCGTCGGCCGTGCCGCCGTCGGCGATCACGACCCCGTAGCCCTCCTTCGCGAACTCGCGGCTGACGAGCCCGTAGGAGACATCGCGCACGACCGCCTCGACGGGGCGGTCCAGCCGGTCCTTCCACCCGCCGCCGCCTGCCGTCCGGTAGACGAGCATGTCGCCCGGCTCGACGACGACGTTGTCGCACTTCGACGGCAGCACCTGCTCGCTCCCGTCGGCGCGGACGAGGAGCTTCGACGAGCGCGCGCCCGGCCACCCTCCGAGCACCCCCCAGGGACGGGTCAGCCAGCGGTCGTCGTGGATGGAGACCTCGCCGGGCTCGAGGTAGACGTAGCGCTTCTCGATGCCGTTGCCGCCGCGGTGCAATCCGGGCCCGCCCGAATCGGTGACGGTCGTGTACCGGTCGATGAGCATCGGATAGTAGGTCTCGAGGTACTCGGTCGGCATGTTCGCGAAGAGCGGCCACCACGAGTGGCCGTCGATGCCGTCGCCGATTGGGCGGCCCGGGATGCCGCCGTAGAGAATCTCCATCAGCAGGAGAACTTACCGCCGCGGTCCCAGCCGGAGAAGAGCAAGTACGGGCTGGTGCCATAGCCGGCGGCCGTGTTCAGCTCGGGTGCGTTCTTGCAGAGCGCGCCGCCGAGCACGTCGAAGAGCCGCGCGAGCGCGTGGGTGCGGCAGCCGAGTGCCGCAGGGAACCGCGGCCGCAGCAGGCTGCCCTCGGGCATGACGACGTCGAAGAGCGGGTAGAAGCCGTCGTTGAAAAGGATCTGGGGATCGTAGACCATGATCAGGTAGATGCCGATGAACATCTTGAACATGCCCTCGGAGAGATAGAAGTTGATCGGTCCGAGGGCCTGCGGGTCGGTGCCCGTCCAGTCGAAGATCGCGTTGTCGCCCTCCCGCCAGATCGTCAGCTTCATCTTGAAGGGGCCGTTGCCGAGGCCGTCGTCGTCGACGTAGTCCTCGAACGTCTGCGGCTCCTCGGGAATCGCCACCTGGATGAGGAAGCGCATCGCCTCGTACGTGCGGTCGAGGAGCGCCTGGAGCGCCGCCAGGTACGTCTCCCGGCCGAAGCGGTCGCAGAGCTCGACGACGCGTCTCTCGGCGGCCCGGCAGCCGGCGACGATCGCGATCAGGTCGGCACGGTTCATCTCCGGCGTGCGCATGTTGTTGAAGATCAGCCGCAGCACGTCGTCCTTCAGCTCGCCCTGGTCGATGATCTTGACCGGCGGAATGCGCAGGCCTTCGTCGAAGATCGTCTTCGCCTCGGTCGGCAGCGAGCCGGGCAGCGGCCCCCCGCAGTCCATCTGGTGTCCGAACTGGCTCGACCAGCCGACGAGCTCGTCGTCGTAGAAGATCGGCACGATCACGAGCCAGTCGTTCGTGTGCGAGATCGACGCCGAGCACTTGAACGGGTCGGAGGTCAGGATCACGTCGCCCGGGTAGATCCCGCCCTCCCACTCCTCCATCATCTCGTTGATGTACGAGCCGAACTGGCCGACGACCATCCGGCCGCGTGGGTCGGTGATCATCGGGAACTCGTCGTGCTGCTCACGGATGACCGGGCTAATCGCGGAGCGGAAGAGCACGGCGTCCATCTCGAAGCGCGCGCTCTTCAGCGCGCCCTCGATGATGTCGAGCGTGACCGGATCGACCTCGAGGTCGGGGATCTCGGCGATCCGCAGGCCTTCCGTGGTTGCCATCCGTGCTCCCTCAGCTCTTCGGGTTGATCAGGATGTTGAAGCTCCCGTCGACCTCCGCGTGTGACCGGGCAGGACGACCGTCGTCGCGTCGAACTCGGTGACGATCGCCGGCCCGTCGAACCGTGCGCCCGGCCGAGCCTGGCCCGGTCGTAGATCTTGGTCGGCAGCCGCTCGCCCTCGAACACGATCTGGTGCTCCTCGCCGACCGCGGCGGACGCATCCGCCGACCCCGGCTCGCCCGACTGGAGCTCGGGCTTCTGCACGGCGCCCGCGCCGACGGCACGCAGGTTCACGATCTCGCTGTTCGTGTCGTGCATGCGGAAGCCGTAGAGCTGCTCGTGGAGGCCGTTGAAGCGCTCGTCCAGATCCGCGAGGCCGTTCCGGCGCACGTCCTCCGGGTCGATGGCGACCGGGATCTCGTAGCCCTGGCCGCGATAGCGCATGTCGGCGGAGAACGAGAGGCTGCGCGCCTCCTCGACGATTCCCTCGTCGTCGAGCCAGCGTCACCGCGCGTTCGCCGAGCTCGTCCAGGATCGCGCCGACCTCGGCGGGATCCGCGTCCTCGACGACGCGGATGTAGGTTCGCGCGAACTCGTCGCGGAAGTCGGCCACGAGGTCGCCGATCGCGCACAGCAGACCGGGTGCCGGCGGGATCAGCACGGGGAACGACCCCATGATCTTCGCGACCGCGTTCGCGTGCAGCGGCCCGGCGCCGCCGTACGCGACGAGCGCGAACTCGCGCGGGTCGTGGCCGCGCTGCACGGACACGAGTCGCAGCGCCCCTGCCATGTTCTCGTTGACGATCGCGATGATGCCCTCCGCCGCCGCCTCGACCGACGGAAGGCCCATCGCGTCGGCGACCTTCCCGACGGCCGCACGGGCGGCCTCGACGTCGAGCTCCATCTCGCCGCCGAGCAGTCGCGGAGGAAGATGACCGAGCACGACGTTCGCGTCGGTGACGGTCGGCTCCTCGCCCCCTTTCCCGTAGGCGGCCGGGCCGGGGTCGGCGCCAGCCGATTGCGGTCCGACGCGCAACGCCTTCGTCAGCTCGGGCACGTGCGCGATCGACCCGCCGCCCGCGCCGACGGTGTGGACGTTGACGGACGGGACCTTGATGCGGAAATGGCTGATCGAGGTCTCGCGCCCGATCGTCGGCTGTCCGTTCTGACAGAGGGCGACGTCGGTCGACGTCCCGCCCATGTCGAAGGTGAGGATGTCGTCGAACCCGGCCTTGCGGGCCACGAACAGGCCGCCGGCGACGCCACCCGAGGGGCCGGAGAGAATGCCGTAGATCGGGTTTCGCGCCGCCTCCCTCGTCGTCATCAGGCCGGCGTCGGAGCGGAGGATGTTGACCTCCGCCGTCGCGCCGACCCCGGCGAGCCGGCTCTGCAGCTGCTGGATGTAGGTGGCGACCTTCGGCCGGACGTACGAGTTCATGCACGCCGTGAGCGTGCGCTCGTACTCGCGGAACTCGGGCAGCACCTCCGACGAGAGCGTCACGGGGAAGCCCGGGTAGAGCCGCTCGACGATCTCGCCGATCCGGGCCTCGTGCGCACCCGAGACGTACGAGTTGACGAGCCCGACGGTCAGCGACTCGACGCCCGTTTCGACGAGGTCGCGGACGATCGACTCGACCTGTGCCTCGTCGACCGGGACGACCGTGTTGCCGCGGGCATCCATCCGCTCGACGGCCTCGCGCGTGTCCGCCAGCGATGCCGGCGGATCGGGCTTGATCATGATGATCCAGCCGGCGAGCGGGCCCGGGGTCTGCGAGCGCGCCAGGTGGAGGATCTGCTTGAAGCCTTGCGTGGTGATCAACCCGACTCGGGCTCCCTTCGACTCGAGAACGGCGTTCGTCGCGACGGTCGTGCCATGGAGGATGTTCTGGATCTCCGAGACCTCGATGCCCGCCTCCTCGCAGATCCTCCGGACGCCGTTCAGCACGCCCTCCGAGGGGTCCGCGGGCGTCGACGGCGTCTTGACACGGTATTGCCCGCCGCCGTTCCCGTCGCTGACGAGGAACAGGTCGGTGAACGTGCCGCCGACGTCCACTCCCAGCCTGTACGCCATTGCTAGTCCTTTCGTCCTACGTCGATACGCCGGCTTCGCCGGCTGACCTGTCGCGGCCGAGCCCCTCCGGGGCTCGTTGCGTGACGGGCGCGAATATCCCCGCGCGGTAGACCTGACCTTCGAGCTGGCGCCCGAGGACCTCCTCGAGCCATTCCGCGACACCGATCAGCGCGTCGAGGTCGATCCCGGTCTCGATGCCCTCGCCGTGGAGGAGATAGACGAGGTCCTCGGTGCAGATGTTGCCGGTCGCGCGGGGTGCGAACGGACAGCCGCCGATCCCGCCGACCGACGCGTCCACGACCGAGGCGCCGGCCTCGACCGCGGCGAACGCATTCGCGAACCCGGTGTTGCGCGTGTTGTGGAGATGGACCCCGATCGGGCCGTCCGAGCTCGACGCCTCGCGACCAGTTGTCGCACCTGGCTCGGCACGGCGACGCCGATCGTGTCGGCGAACACGATCTCGTCCGCGCCGCCGCGACGAGCCGCCCGCGAGACCAGCACCCGGCCGGGGTCGACCGCGCCCTTCGAACGGACAGCCGAACGAGGCGCCGATCGTCACGGTCACCCGATCCCGTCGTCCCGGGCGCGATCCATCGCCCGCGGCCACCCGATCGACTCCTCGACCGACGCGTTCGGTTGCGCTGGTTGAAGGTCTCCGTCGAGGCGAAGGCGACGTGGGCCTCGTCGAGCCCCGTCCCGGCTAAGCCGATCGTAGCCCTTCTCGTTGAGGACGAGGCCGGCGTAGACGACTCCGGGCTGCGGTCGACGCCGGCGACGACCTCCTCCGCGCCTGCCATCTGCGGCACCCGGGCCGGGTGACGAAGCTGACCGCCTCGATCCGCGGCAAGCCGGTGGCAGCGAGCCGGTTGACGAGCTCGGCCCGGATCGCGGGCTCGAGGACCTTCGGGTCGTTCTGGAGGCCGTCCCGCGGGCCGACGTCGCAGACCGTGAGGCTCACAGCACGCCCTCCTCCGCGAGGGCCCGATCTCGGCGTCGGAAGCCCGAGCAGGCCGCCGTAGACGTCCTTGTTGTGACTCCCCTCCTCCCAGGTCGCCGACCAGCGCACCGCGCCCGGGGTCCCCGAGAGCTTCGGGGTGATGCCGGGGCCGATGTACTCGCCGAACTCGGGGTCCTCGTGCTTGAGGAGCATCTCGCGGGCCCAGTAGTGCTCGTCCTCGAAGATGTCCGCGATCGTGTAGATCGGCCCGCAGATGACGCCGGCCTCGTTCAGGGTCTCGTCGATCTCCTTCGCGTCACGCAGGGCGGCCCACTCGGCGATAATGCCCTCGATCTCGTCCTGGGTGGTCGCCGCGGGCGAGATGAGTCGAGAAGCGCACGTCGTCGGCGAGCTGGGCATGCCCATCGCCTCGCACAGAACGCCGGAAGACGTTGTCCGCGTTTGCGGCGACGACGATCCACTTGCCGTCCTTCGACCTGAAGATGCTCGACGGGGCGATGCCCTTCAGGTGCATGCCGCCCGGCCCACGGACGATCTCCAGCCGGTCGAACTCGGGCACCATGCTCTCGAGCAGGGCGAAGCTCGACTCGAGCAGCGAAACGTCGACGACCTGCCCTTTTCCCCCCAGCACGTCACGCCAGTAGAGCGCGGCGAGAATGCCGTGCACGGCGAACATGCCTGCGAGCGAGTCGCCGAGGGAGATGTGCATCCTGGGCGGCGGCTCGTCCGGAAAGCCGTTGATGTAGCGGATCCCGCCCATCGCCTCGGCGACCGAGGCGAAGCCGGCGCGCTTCGCGTAGGGCCCCGTCTGGCCGTAGCCGGAGACGCGGCAGAGGATGATCTTCGGGTTGACCTGGCTGAGGCGGTCGAAGCCCAGGTTCCACTTCTCGAGCGTGCCCGCGGAAGTTCTCGGTGACGACGTCCGAGTGCTTGACGAGCTCGAGCAGGAGCTCCTGGCCGCGCTCGTCGCGCAGGTTGAGCGTGACGCACTTCTTGTTGCGCAACAGGACCGGCCACCACAGATTCCGCCCCTGGTAGCGGGCCCTGCCCCAGCACGGTCGGGATCGGGCTGTCCGGGCAGCTCGACCTTGATGATCTCGGCGCCCATGTCGCCCAGCAGGCGGCCCGCGAACGGGCCTGCCAGCAGCTTTCCAACTCGATCACCCGGACGCCAGGCGAGGGCCTCGGCCCGGGCGTGCACGGCCTCGGGCTCAACAGCGGAATCCGTCATTCGATCTTCCCGTCATCGAGCAGGTCGACTCGAAGCTGCGCGGTCAGGAAGTCGCGCGCCTCGAGGACGTGCTCCTTCATGAGGAGCTCGGCGCGCTCGGCGTCACGAGCCGCGAGCGCGGCTGTCAGCTGGCGGTGGTAGTGCTCGGAGATGAGCTTCTGCTCAGGCCAGTACCAGAAGTACGAGCGGTAGACCAGCGGCAGTTTTCGATCACCTTGCGCACCGTCTGCGCCAGCCGCTCGCTGCCGGCGGCCTGGACGATAAAGTTGTGAAGGAGACGTTCTCCTGGACGAGCTCGGAGACGTCGTCCTGCGCCCGCAGCGCGAC
>CAVPKC010000006.1:0-35706 GCA_963705605.1 uncultured Thermoleophilia bacterium | reverse complement strand
GACGTCGCCGTTCGCGGCCGCGTCGACGAACCGCCTGAGCGCCTCGCCCACGGCCGGCTCGTCGACCGGGCCTGACACGGCGGCCTGTGAATCGGTGGTTGCCGACTCAGACGACCCGCCACCCGCGCTGCAGCCTGCGCCGAGGACCGCCACGACGGCGAGGGCGATCGCCAGAAAGGTGCGCACGGTTCGCCAGTCTCTCACAGGCCGACCGCCGGTCGTGACAGCACACTACGCCGAAGCGACTTGACTCGACGCCTGTATCTCCTCCGGCACGCGAAGTCCAGTTGGGACGATCCGACGCTGCCCGATCACGACCGCCCGCTCGCCGCGCGCGGGCGCCGGGCAGCGGATCGCATCGGGCGGTACCTGCGCGAAGCGCGCGTCGAGCCGGCGCTCGTCATCTGCTCCTCGTCACTGCGCACCCGGGAGACCCTCGAGCAGCTCGGCGCCCCGTTCACCGAGCCCACGCGCGTCCGGGTCGAGCGATCCGTGTACGCCGCACGGGCGGACGCCCTTCTCTCGCTCCTGCGCGGCCTGCCCGCAGCAGCCGACTCGGCTCTGCTGATCGGGCACAACCCGGGCGTCCAGGATCTCGTCGTCCTCCTCGCGATCGAGAGCGACTCGACGACCCAGGTCGAGGACAAGTTCCCGACGGGCGCGCTCGCGACCCTCGAGCTCGACGGGGGTTGGGACGAGCTCGCCCCCGCCACCTGCCGGCTCGTGGAGCTCGTGTTTCCGCGCGAGCTCGCCTAGCGGCTGCGCTGGAACGGGCGCCCGCGGCGGCCGGCTGGAGTCAATGCGACCTCCCGAGCGAGCGAAGCTAGGAGTCGACGCGCATCGTCGCCCCGTACCGTTCGAGGGCGCGTTGGAGCTCCCCCCGGATCTCGGCGATCTCCTCGGTCAGCGAGCCGGGGACGAGCTGTCCGTTGCGGCGGTATGCGAGCGCCCGGTCGCCTGCGACTCTGCGGCGGTCGAAGAGGCTCCGGACGTTGCCTCCGAGATCCTCGGCGAGCGCTACGTGGGGAGCGGGAGCACCCGGGCCAGCAGACGGCTCGGCCCCGCTCCTGTCACCCGGTGTCGGTGTCGCGACGATGGCGCACTCCTCTCTCCCTGGCCGTGTGCCCTGACGAGAAGAAGGCCGCTCGGCACGAAGACCTACCAGGCCCCACCGGGTTCGTTGACGACGATCCGGGCGCGTCGCTTCTCACCATAGCCGCCCAGGTGACGATCCGGGAGGGCGTCTCGGGCCCACGCATTCGTTAACGATCGTCGCGCCAGCCTTAACGAACGGTCAGTCTCCCGTTCATCTCACGCCGGCACCATGGAGCTATGAGCAGGCGACTGAACCCCGTCTTCCTCGCCTCGGCGGCGTTCCTGATCGGAACGATCGGCTTCGCCCTCGCCGGCATCCTCGATCGGCTCTAGCCCGGGCTAGCGGAAGCTCGTGGCGACCTGTCTGGTCGGCTGCCAGTCGACGCGGCAGGCACTCCACATCCCTCGTCCCCCGGCCCGTGCCTCGCCGACGGCGGCGAGGAGCTCGTCCGCATAGCGCCCCTCCTCGCCGCCGCGAAAATAGGGCGTGGCGGCTCCCACGCGCACGAGCTCGACGTTGGCGTTCAGATCGTCCACGAGGAGGTAGCGCAGCTGCCGCCCGTAGCGATCGACGTCGTCGAGCGCCGAGTCCCGTTCGAGCAGGATCGCGGCGCCGGGCGGCACCATCCCCCTGAGCAGCGCGAGCGCCTCCTCTGCGAAGCACTCGCCCTGACCGAGCTCGGGCGCGTCGATCTGCAGCAGCCGGACCCGGTCGCCGCCCCGAAGGTCGAGGGAGTCCCCGTCTCCGACACGATCGACGACCGCAGGATCGCCGGCCGGATCGCTCGACGCACCGGCGCAGCCGGCAAGCAGGATCGCTACGCAGGCGAGTAGCCTCCTCACCTGCGAACAGCTTCACGAGCGAGCTCCGCGAGCAGGTCGGCGAGCCGGGGGTCTTCGCCGACGGCGGGCAGCACCTCCACGTCGACCCCGTCGATTCGGGCCGCGGCGGCCAACGCCTCGGCATCCCGCCGGACGTGCGCGCCGGCGGAGATGAAGAGAGGGAGCACCCGAAGGGTCGCGACGCCGTCCGACACCGCCTCCGACGCCACCTCGCCGAGCGTCGGGCCCTCGAACTCCAGATAGGCGAGGCGCACCCGCTCGTGCCCGAGCTCGGTGGCGAGCGTGTCCGCGAGGCGTTCGAACGGTTGTCGCCAACGCGGGTCACGACTCCCGTGCGCCAGGAGGACGAGCCGCGTCAGGCCCGCCATTCGAGCACCCGGACGCCCTCCCACCACTGCGGCGAGCCGTGATCGCTGCCGCGCAGCTCGAGCGCGAGGCGGGCCCGCGGCTCGCCGGCCACGAAGTCGTCGGTCGCCCGGGCGACCCGCTCCCAGTCGGCGTCGTCGACGACGATCAGCGCCTCCGTTGCGAGATGAGTGCGCACGAGACGAAGCGCCTCGAGCACGGCCTCGTAGGAGTGGTCGGCGTCGTAGTAGAACACTCCCGCGCGGCAACCCGAGAGTGCGTCGCCGCGAAGGACGTCGAGCACCTCCCCCTGGATCAGCCGGGCACCGGTGACGTGGAAGCGGTCGAGGTTCTCGCGCAGGAGCTCCGGGCTCCCGCCGTCCATCGAGAAGCGATCGATGGCCACGAGCCGCCGCCCACCTTCGAGGCCGGCTGCGATCAGGCTGGTGCCGCGGAACGTGCCCGCCTCGAGGTAGCACTCGCCGGGCCCGAGGCAGCCGGCTGCGAGGTTGACGAGCGCGAGCGTGTTCTCGGTCGCGAGGCCCGGCACTTGCTCGAGGACGTCCGCGAAGCGGCGGTCGAGCGGTCGCTCGGCCGCCGGAAAGTCGTCGAACAGCGAGGGCAGGTCACGAAGGAAGCGCTCGACGTCCACGCGAGAATCCTAGGAGCCCGGTCACCTACCAGGCACCGCCCCCACCGCCGCCGCCCCCACCGCCGCCGCCACCGGAGAAGCCGCCCCCGCCCCCGCCCGAGCCGGAGGACGGGGGAGCGAGCGCCGAGCCGAAGCCGGAGGACAGGTCCGAGATGCCGAGTGCGGACGGCCCCGAGCCGAGACCTCCTCCCGGGCTGATCCAGTAGATCGAGCTCGCGTCGTGGATCGCCTGAGGCATGTGGAGCTGCGCGCCCTGGAGGACCCGCTCGGCGATACCGAGCGCGATCCCGTACACGAGGAAGCGCTCCCAGAGCTCGAGGGTCGCCGGAGGGGCCTCGTCGAGCCGGGGGAAGTCGCTCAGATACCGCCGGAACGCCTCCCAGCGCGCTGCCTCCCGGGCCGCTGCCGGAGAGCGCCTGCGCCAGAGCCGCCGCCCCGCGGCGGCGGCGAGCACGAGCAGGGCGGCATTCGCGAGCAGACAGGCGCCGACGGCGACGAGGACGATGTCGCCCCATCGCGGTGCGACCGGCCGGAAGCCGTGGATGCCGATCGCGAGCAGGATCCCCCCCGAGACGGCGAAGAGGCCGACCGCGGCCAGGAGCACGGTCGCACCCGTATCGACGTACCAGCGCTCCTTCCTGGCGGCAGCCTCGACCCGCTCCTTGAAGCGCTCGAACCGCGGCGCATTGCCCGTCCGGTTCTCCTCGATCCGATCGCGGAAGCTGGAGAGACGCTCGGAGCCCTCCGAGAGCACGTCCCGGACGACGTCGTCGACGGCGTCCTCGAACGGCGTCAAGGCGGTCGCGGACCCGAGCGAGAGCTCGAGGTCGGCGACCGATTCCTGACGCAGGCCACCCCACGCCTTCCGCTCCGTCGTCACCGCCGTGGCCGAGTAGCGGCCGCGCCGGATCAGGTCGAAGAGCGTCGCCGTGAACTCGTTCGAGCCGGCCGTCGTGCCCTGGCGGAGAAGCGGCGGCACGAGGGCGGGCGCGAGGTCCGACGGAGGCTCCTGCTCGTACTCGCGCTCGTAGCCCTCCGGGCGGCGCTCACGTCCGAGCAGTGCCCAGACGAGCCCGACGAGCACGAGCGCCGGCCCGACCGCGACGGCGAGCAGCAGAAGCGCGGTCCGGCCGATGTGGTCCAGCGCGTCGTCGATCCGCTCCTGGTCGGCCTCGTACCCTGCAGCATCCTCCCGCTCGGAGGAGACGATCTCTGCGAGACCGTTTCCGGGCACGACGCGCGCGCCGGCGGTCGACGACAGCAGCTCGCGCGGGAACACCACGCGCAGCTCGACGTACTGGTGGGGCGGCACGTCGATCGCGCGGAGCACCGCGCGATCGGGCTCGCGCGTCACGTCGCCCCGGACCCAGACCGGATGACCCCAGACGCGGTAGTCCGGCCCGCCTGCCTCGCCCGGGAGCACGAGCGTCGCCGTCAGGCGGCCGACGCCGACGTCCCATTCGTCGCCCCAGACCTGGAGGTTCACGTCGACGACGTCGTCGTAGGCGACCGCGAGCCCGGAGAGCCGGTAGCCGATCTCGAACGTGCGGATCTCGCTGCGCGACTGGTAGTGCCAGACGATCCGGATGCCGTCCTCGGTCGTCGTCTGCCCGAACGTGTCCGGCGCGCCGGCGCTCCCGAGCTCGGCGGACGCGCCAGGCCGATAACGCCGCCCGTCCTCGGAGACGGTGACGTCGGTGATCGACTCGCCGTCTCGCAGCGGGATCTCGCGGTAGCCGCCCGTGAAGTCTCCGAAGAAGTCGTAGGTGATCTGCTCGCGGACTAGCAGCGAGCCGTCCGGCTCGACCTGCGCCTGGACGTCCGCGGCCGGCAGCGTGAAGGACTTCGCCGAGGCGGTCGTCGCGACCGCGAGGAGCAGGACGGCCGCGAGCGTGACGGCAGCCGCGGTGCGGCGTCGCCTCAGAACTGCACCCGCACCGGCTCGCCGGCGGCGAGCTCGTCGATCTCGAAGTACTGCTTCGGCCCGAACTTGAAGATGCCCGCCAGCATGTTGGTGGGAACCGACTGGATCGCGTTCGAGTAGGTGAGGACGGTGTCGTTGTAGACCTGTCGCGAGACGGCGATGTCGCGCTCGACGTCGCCGAGTTGCGCCTGGAGCTGGGTGAAGCCGGCGCTCGCCTTGAGATCGGGGTAGGCCTCCGCGACCGCGACGAGCCTGCCGAGAGCTGCGCTCAGCAGGTTCTCGGCCTCGGCCTGAGCCTCGACGCCCTGGGCGGCCTGCGCCCTCGCCCGCGCTGCGGTCACCTCCTCGAGGACGGCGCGCTCGTGCGCCGCATAGCCCTTGACCGTCTCGACGAGGTTGGGCACGAGGTCGTAGCGCTTGCGCAGCTGGACGTCGACCTGGGCCCACGCGTTCTCGGTCCGGTTCCTCAGCCTCACGAGCCGGTTGTAGGCGAGGACGACGAGTAAGACCGCCAGCGCAACGACGACGACGATGACGACGACCGCTACCACCATGCGCGCAACACGGTATCGGACGCTGCGGGCCTCTCCCTAGAATCGAGAAGGTGCGCACCCGCGTGCTCGCCCTCGTCGTCGCGCTCGGCCTCGGCGCGGGCTGCAGCGCCGCGGCGCCCCGGCCTGGCGGCAACGCGCAACCGTTCCCGAGCGACACGAGGATGACGCCGGAAGCGGTCGTCCTGCACTGGTCGGACGCCCTGAACCACGACCTGAACGAGGACGCGGCGACGTTCTTCGCGGCCGAGACGAGCGTCGTCGCCGAGGACGGGCGCGTCCTCGTTCTCCGCTCCTACGAGGAGGCCGTCCGGTTCAACGCGAGCATTGCGTGCCAGGGCAGGATCATCGGCCTCTCACGCAACCTCGATCGGGTCTGGGCCGCGTTCGTGCTCGATCAGCGCGGCAGCTTCGCCTGCGCGGCGCCAGGCGAGATCGACACCGCCCGCTTCACCGTCCGGGGCGGGCGGATCGTCCTCTTCGAGGACCTCCCCGAGTAGGTCGGAAAGCATCGCCGACACGGCGACACGAGGCCGGGATCGGCACCTCGATGCGCGCCGGACGCCTTCGGATCACTCCGGCCGGTCGCCGGCCCTCAGGTCTGGAAGAACTCCTGCTGCTTCTTCTTCCGGCGCCAGAACATCAGCGCGCCGAGCGCCGCGGTGATTCCCGCGATCAGGCCGACTTTCTTCTTGCTCGCCACGAGGCCTACCCCTTTCTCCGTCGTCTGCGCGCAGAGTCTACGCGCTCGCCGCAGCTCGCTTGCGGTTCGGGACGTGGATCGCGCGGCCGAGGGCGACGAGCCCGGCCTCCTTGATCGCCTCGGAGAGAGTCGGATGCGCCGCCATCCCGTCCGCCACGGTCTCGACCGTCGCCTCGGCATCGAGCGCGACGACGCCCGCCTCGACGAGATCGGTGACGTGCGGGCCCACCATGACGAGACCGACGAGCTCTCCGTAGCGCGTCTCGTGGATGGACTTGACCCAGCCGACGGTCTCGTTCTGCATCATCGCCCGGCCGTTCGCCGCGAACGGGAACTTGCCGACGGCGACCTCGTCGCCGTGCCGCTCGCGCGCCTCCGCCTCGGTGAGCCCGACGCCTGCGATCTCGGGATCGGTGTAGATCGGCCGCGGGACACCGCGGTTGTCGACGACGGCGTCGTGGCCGCAGGCGTTCTCCGCGGCGACCTCGCCCTCGCGAAACGCCGTGTGCGCCAGCTGCCAGTAGCCGGCGACGTCGCCGACGGCGTAGATGTGGGGCACCGTCGTGCGCCGGTGATCGTCGGTCCAGACGCCCTTGCCCTCCTCGAACTGGACGCCCGCCTGCACGAGCCCGATCCCCTCGACGAGCGGTGCACGACCGGTTGCGACGAGCATCAGGTCGCACTCGACCGTCCGATCGCCGTTGAAGCTGACGACGAGACCGCCGTCGCGCTCCTCGACACGATCGCAGCGGGACTCGAGGTTGACGGCGATCCCCCGGCGCTCGAACTGCTTCACGAGCTCCTTCGCCGCCTCGGCGTCCTCGCTCGGAATCAGCGCCGGGAGCAGCTCGATGATCGTCACGTCCGAGCCGAAGCGCCGGAAGATCGAGGCGAACTCGCAGCCGATGATGCCGCCGCCGAGGATCACGAGCCGTTTCGGCACGGTGTCCCGAGCGAGCAGGCCCGTCGAGTCGACGCAGAGAGCCGAGTCGATGCCCGGGATCGGAGGCCGCAGCGGAAAGGAGCCGGTGGCGACGACGGCCTGCTTGAAGCGGATCTCCTCGCCGCCCTCGACCGCGATCGTGTGCGGGTCGGAGAAGCCGCCTACGCCCTTGACCCACTGGACGCCGTTCGCCTTGAAGAGGCTCGCGACGCCCTGCGTGAGCTGCTTCACGACACCGGCCTTCCACTCGTTCGAGGCAGCGAAGTCGAGCTCGGGCACGCCCACCTTCACACCGAGCTTCGCAAACGTCTCCTCGGCCTCCTTCAGCGCGTAGGCCGTTTGCACCCAGGCCTTCGTCGGGATGCAGCCGACGCGCAGGCACGTGCCGCCGAGCGCCTCCTCCTTCTCGATGCAGACCGTCGTCGCGCCGAGCTGGGCGGCGCGGATCGCGGCGGTGTACCCGCCCGGCCCTCCGCCGAGAACGGCGACGTCACACTCCATGCGAGGCTCCTCGGGATCGCTTGCGGGGCGACCCCGATCCTACCTGGGAGCTCCCATTGCTTGACGTACGGCCGTCCGACCGCGGCCGGCGGAATCGAGCGGCCGATCAGCCCCACGAGCGCGATCAGCGTGAGCACGTAGGGCAGGGTCGAGATCAGGTTCTCGGAGATGTCCGGCCTCCCGCTGGAGCGGGATCGCGAGCGCGAAGCCGAAGCCGAAGAGCAGGCACGCCGCGAACGCCCAGCCCGGGCGCCACTTGCCGAAGATGACCGCCGCGAGAGCGATGAAACCCGCGACCGCTCGTCATGTTCTCGGCGAAGGTGCCGACGAACCCGATCGAGAGGAACGCGCCGCCGAGCGCGGCGAGCACCCCGGAGAGGACGACGGCCCCGTAGCGGATCCGGTACACGGAGATGCCGACGGTGTCGGCGGCGCGCGGATGCTCGCCGCAGGAGCGGATCCGCAGGCCGATCGGCGTCTTGAAGAGCACGACGTAGGAGAGGATGACCGTCGCGAACATCAACCACACGAGCAGGTTCAGGTTGCCGAAGACGTCGTCGAGGAAGTCGCCGATCCCCGGGATGTCGTCGAGGAAGCCGAGATCGACGTTCGGGACTCGGAGACCTCGTCCGCGATCCCGTCCGGGTAGATCGAGTTGTAGAGGAACCCGGTCAGCCCGAGGGCGAGGAAGTTGACCGCGAAGCCGCTGACGATCTGGTCGGCGCGCAGCGTGATCGAGAACACGGCGTGGACGAGCGCGAGGAGGCCGCCGAACAGCATCGCCATCAGCAGCCCGACCACCCAGGAGCCGCTCCAGACCGAGCCCCAGATGCCGAAGAACGCGCCCATCAGCATCATCCCCTCGAGCCCGATGTTCACGACGCCCGAGCGCTCCGAGAAGATGCCGCCCATCGCCGCGAACGCGAGCGGCGTCGCGAAGCGGAGCATCGAGGCGAGCAGCCCGGCCGTCAGCACGGCGTCGAGCGTGTCGCGCGTCCTTCGTCTGCAGCCAGATCGCGCCCAGGGTGCCCGCGATGCCGAGCCCGATCGCCCACCAGCCGAGCTTGCGCTCGCCGCGCGGGACGACCGCCACGCCGCAGAGGAGCGCGACGAGCCCGGCGGCGATCGGTGCGGCCGATGTCCCGGAGCGTCCACGGCGGGAGCGCGAGCCAGAAGGCGACGAATCCCGATCGACGATGCCGACGATGGCGATCGTCCGCGGCGACGTGAGGCGTCGGATCCAGTCGGCCCAGCCGGGCGTCGGCGCCTCGCCGACGCTCACTGCTCGACTCCTTCGCTCGCGGCGTGCGTCCGGCGTCGGGCGCCCGGGCCGGACAAGGCGCCGCGCCTGCCAGAGGTAGACGATCAGGAGCTCGGCCCCGACGAAGAAGATGACCATCGCCTGGATCATCGTCGCGAGGTTCTCGGCGAGCTCGGGCTCGAAGATGCTCGGGTCGAGCTGCCGCGACGAGGTCCCGACCTGCGAGCGCCCCGAAGAGCAGCGCGGCGAGCAGGATCCCGACGGCCTTGTTGCGCCCGAGCAGCGCGACCGCGATCCCGGTGAAGCCGATGAGGTTCGTATCGAAGTCGCTGACGTCGACGTCGTGCCGCCAGCCGAGGAGGTCGACGCCGCCGGCGAGGCCCGCGAAGGCGCCGGCGATCGCGAGCGCGAGGAAGTAGTTGCGCCGCGACGGAGATGCCGCCGTAACGCGCGGCCTCGGGGTTGAAGCCGACCGCCCGCACCTCGTAGCCGAGCGTCGTGCGGTTGAGCAGCGATGTAGTAGACGACGAGCGCGAAGAGCGCGATGAAGAGTCCCGCGTGGAGCGCCTGGATGCCGCCCCAGATCGGCCAGAGCTTCGCCGAGTCGAAGATCTGGGCGGAGCGCGGCAACGACTCCTGCACTCCCTGTAGCGGCCCGCCGAGGCCGAACAGGTACTTCCCGAGGAAGATCGCGATCCAGTTGAGCATGATCGTCGTGATCACCTCGTGCGCGCCGACGCTCGCCTTCAGGATCCCGGCGATCCCGCCCCAGATCGCCCCTGCGAGGATCGCCGCGAGGATGCGCGAGCAGGACGTGCAGCGGGCGAGGCATTCCCTCGAGGTGCGTCCCGACCAGCAGCGCCGCGATCAACCCGACCCAGAACTGTCCCTGGCCGCCGATGTTGAAGAGCCCGCAGCGGAAGGCGAACGCGACGGCGATCGCGGTCAGGATCAGCGGCGTCGTCACGAGGAGCGTCTGCTGGAGGTCGCGGGCCGCCTCGGCTCGGGACTCGCCGGAGACCCACGGGAAGAACCAGTTGAGCCCGGTGCCCTCGAAGATCGCCCTGTACGCCGACCGGGGTTGTTGCCCGTGATCGCGACCACGAGGCCGCCGATCAGGAACGCGAGGACGGTCGCGGCGATCGGCGTGACGATGCCGCCGAGACGCGTCTTGAACCAGCCGCCGACGACGTCCCCGAACGACGACGGCGCCCTCGTCGCCATCAGGCGGCCTCCTCCCGCCCCGCGCCGGTCATCGCGATCCCGAGCTCCTGCTCGGAGACGTCGGGCGAGTACTCGCCGACGATCTGCGCCCTCGTAGACGACGAGGATCCGGTCGGCGAGAGCCGAGGATCTCGTCGAGCTCGAACGAGACGAGCAGGATCGCCCGGCCCTCGTCGCGCTCCTGCACGAGCCGCTTGTGCACGAACTCGATCGCGCCGACGTCGAGCCCGCGGGTCGGCTGCGCGGCGATCAGGAAGGCCGGGTCTCGCGAGATCTCGCGTGCGAGCACCACCTTCTGCTGGTTGCCGCCCGAGAGCGCGCCCGCCGAGCGTCTCCGGCTCGCCGCCGCGCACGTCGAACTCCCGGAGAAGCCCTCCGCGCGCGCTCGATCGAGGCGCCCGGGGAAGAGCCAGCCGAATCTCGAGTCGGGCGGCTTCGCGTAGTCGTGGAGCGCGATGTTCTCGGCCAGCGTGAAATCGAGGACGAGCCCGCGGCGCTGGCGGTCCTCGGGGATGTGACCGACGCCGGCGTCGAGCGCCTCACGGGCGGACGCCCGCGTGAGGTCGGTGCCTCCGAGCAGGATCCGGCCCGACTCGATCGCGCGCAGGCCGGCGATCGCGTCGATCAGCTCCGTCTGCCCGTTCCCGTCGACGCCGGCGATGCCGACGATCTCGCCGGCGCGTACCTCGAACGAGACGCCGCGCACGGCCTCGAGGCCACGGTCGTCGTGAACCCGGAGCTCTTCGACCGCGAGCACGGACTCGCCGGGGTTTCCGGGAGGCTTCTCGACCCGGAGCAGGACGTCGCGGCCGACCATCAGGCGGGCCAGCCCGTCCTCGGTCGCACCTTCCTTCGGGAGGGTCTCGACCTTCCGGCCACGGCGCAGCACCGTGATCCGGTCGGCGATCTCGAGCACCTCGTGGAGCTTGTGGGAGATGAAGATGATCGAGTGACCCTCCCGTCGCAGGACCTCCACGATCTGGAACAGCTCGAGCGCCTCCTGCGGCGTCAGCACGGCCGTCGGCTCGTCGAGGATGACGATGTCGGCCTTGCGGTACAGGGCCTTCAGGATCTCGACCCGCTGTTGCTGACCGACGCTGATCGACTCGACTCGCGCGTGCGGGTCGATGCGGAAGCCGAGCGGGCCGGCGATCGCCCGGACACGGCGCTCGGCCTCGTCCATGTCGAGGAACGGCCCCGTGTGCGGCTCGTTGGCGAGGACGACGTTCTCGGCGACCGTCATCACCGGGATCAGCATGAAGTGCTGGTGGACCATCCCGATTCCGCGGTCGATCGCGTCGTGCGGTGAGGTGATCCGGACCTGCTGGCCGTTCAGCAGGATCTCTCCCTCGTCCGGGTGGTAGAGCCCGTAGAGGACGTTCATCAGCGTCGACTTCCCGGCGCCGTTCTCGCCGAGCAGCGCGTGCACCTCGCCGCGGCGCAGGTCGAAGTCGACGCGATCGTTCGCGACCACGCCGGGGAAGCGCTTGGTGATCCCGCGGAGCTCGAGGACGGTTGCCTGATCCATGGAGCCTGGTTGGGGCGGCCGGAGGCCGCCCCAACCCGTCAGCCTCCCTCTACTCCAGCGTGGCCGGAGGGTCGATCTCGCCGCTGATCAGCTGCTCCTTGGCCGTCGCGACAGCGTCCTGCACCTCCTGCGGGACGTCGCCCGTGAACGGCGCGAGAAGCTCCGAGTCCGGGTAGTCGACGACCGAGAAGAAGCGGTTCGTCCCTCCCTCGAACGTCCCGTCGACGGCCGACTGGATCACGGCGAAGACTGACGACTGGAGAGGCTTCAGCGCGCTCGTGATCACGCAGTCGCCTTGTGCCGACTGGTCGGCGTCCACACCGATCGCGAGGACGCCCTCTTCGCATGCGGCGTCGATCGCGCCGAGGCCGCATAGACCGGCGACCTGGAACACGACGTCGGAGCCCTGGGAGATCTGGTCGAGCGCGATCTCCTTGCACTTCGCCTGGTCGACGAAGTCCTGCGAGTACGCATTCAGGAGCTTGATGTCGGGGTTCGTGTCCTTCGCGCCCTGCTGGAACCCGGCGATCCAGTTGTCCACCGACGGGATCTTGATGCCGCCGACGGTCGAGACCGTGCCGGTCTCGGTCATCATGGCCGCCACGATGCCGGCCAGGTAGCCGGACTCCTCGGACGGGTACTGCAGCCCGAGGGCGTTCGGCTGCTCGCACGTGCCGCCCTCTTCGCAGCCGTCGCCGCCGTAGAAGTGGTCGACGCCTGCGAAGTTGGAATCGGGACACTCCGCCGCGACCGTGATCGTGTCCGGCGCGATCAGGAAGCCGACCGCGATCACGAGGTCGTTGCCTTCCTCGCACGCCGAGGTCAGGTTCGGCAGGTAGTCCTCGGCGGCGCTCGAGACGTAGACGCGGCCGGTCACGCCGAGCTCGTCCTCGGCCTGCTCGAGGCCGTTGATCGAGTACTCGTTGAACCCGCTGTCGTTGACACCACCCGTGTCGCTCACGAGCCCGACGGAGATCGCCTCGCCGCCCCCGGCAGCGGCTCCGGTGTCTGCCGCCGCCGCCGGTCTCGGCCGGCGCCGCGGTCTCCGCCGGCGCGGCGGTCTCCGCCGGCGCGGTCTCCGCAGCCGTCGTCGCCTCGGCCTCGTCGTCCCCGCCGCCGCAGCCGGCTGCGACGAGCGCGAGACCGAGCACGGCGACGGCCACCACGAGCGCCAGCCCCCCTGGCAGCTTGCGCTTCACTTCACGACCCCCTTTCTACCCTTCTCCTCTGATTCGAGTGGGGCGCATACTATGCCCCGCCGATGGGCGGGCACCCCCCTCACCGGGATGAGACGTGAGCACCCGGGGTTGGATAGTGGTCGTGGGCAGCGTCAACGCCGACGTGGCGGTGTGGCTGCCGACCCTGCCCCGGGCGGGCGAGACCGTGCTCGCGACGGGCGCGGCGCTCGTCGCCGGAGGAAAGGGTGGGAATCAGGCGGTCCAGGCGGCACGGCTCGGAGCACGGGTGCGCCTCGTCGGGCGGGTCGGCGACGACGTGCTGGGCGACCTCGTCGCCCGGAGCCTGGCCGAGGCCGGTGTCGAGGTCGACGCCCTGTCCCGCGACGCCGAGATCGGCACCGGCGTCGCCTCGATCTGGATCGAGGCGACGGGCGAGAACCGGATCGCGGTCGCACCTCAGGCGAACGGGCGCCTCGCGAGCGCCGACGTCGAGAAGAGCCTGGCGGTGACCACCGGCGCCCGGCTTCTGCTCTGCCAGCTCGAGGTGCCGCTCGAGACGGTCGAGTTCACGGTCGCCCTCGCGCGCGACCGTCGAGTACCCGTCCTGCTCAACCCCGCCCCGGCGCTGGCACTGCGCCCGGAGCTCCTGCGCGAAGTCGACTGGCTCGTGCCGAACAGCGGTGAGGCCGAGGCACTGAGCGGCATCGAGGTCACCGACCTGCGGAGCGCCGGCCGGGCGGCGCGGGCGTTGCTCGAGCAGGGACCGAGAGCCGTCGTGGTGACGCTCGGCGCGGACGGCGCGCTGGTCGTCAGCGGTGACGGCGAGGCGCACGTCCCTGCCGTTCCGGTCGATCGCGTCGTCGACACGACCGCCGCCGGCGATGCCTTCTGCGGCGCGCTGGCGGTCGCCCTCTCCGAGGGCGCGGCGCTCCTCGACGCCGTCACGTTCGCGAACGCCGCGGGGGCGGTCGCCGTCTCGCGCCCCGGCGCCCAGCCCTCCCTCGGCGACCGCGCAGCCGTCGAGCGCGCCCTCAGCCGAGCGAGCTGATGCGCCCGACGAGCTGGTCGAGGAAGCGGTCGGCATCGATGTCGACCGCGACCTGGACGTTCGGCTCGTTGCCCGTACGCCGCCAGAGGTCGACCAGGGTGCGACCCCGGGAGAGCTCCGAGCCGCACTCGATCGCGACGTGGCGCTCGGCGACCGTGACGAGCCCGGGAGTCGTGACGTGCGCGACCGCGACGGCGTCGTGCACCGGTGAGCCGGGAAAACCGTAGGTGTCCGAGTGGAAGCGGTGGAAGAACTCGAACAGATCGGCGACGAACTCTCCCGGCGTTCCCGCCGCGCGCAGCCGCTCTGCGTGTGCCGGCAGGAGGAGCGCCCGATGGGTCACGTCGAGGCCGATCATCGTCACGTCGAGCCCGCTGGTCACGACCCGAGCCGCGGCCTCGGGGTCGCTCCACACGTTGAACTCGGCGGCCGGGGTCACGTTCCCCTCCGCGATCGCCCCGCCCATCAGCACGACCCGGTCGAGGCTCCGGGCGAGCTCTGGATAGCGGGCGAGGAAGAGCGCGACGTTCGTCAGCGGGCCGACCGGGACGAGCGTGATCGGGACGGCGGAGCCTCGCACGGCCGACGCGATGAAGTCGACCGCGTGCAGCTCGCTCGGCGCAGCGCGCGGAGGCGCCAGCGCGGGCCCGTCGAGACCGGACTCGCCGTGCACCCAGTCGGCCACCACCAGCTCGCGAACGAGCGGGCGGTCTGCGCCGGCTGCGACCGGGACGTCGCCGCGACCGGCCAGCTCCAGGACCCGGATCGCGTTCGCCGTGGTCTTGTCGAGCGACTGGTTGCCGGCAACGGTAGTCACTCCCAGGATCTCCAGCTCGGGGCTCGCGATGGCCAGCAGGAGCGCGATCGCGTCGTCGTGTCCTGGATCGCAGTCGATGACGACGGGGACCGGCACCGCTCGTAGTATCGTCGCCGGGCCCGTGAACGACGTCGACGCCTACATCGAGGCCCACGTGGACGACCTCGTCCAGCTCGTGCGAGACCCTCGTGCGCTTCGACACCACGTCGGTCGACCTCTCGCCGGGCTCGAGTCGGAGGACGAACGAGGAGGGCGCGCTCCAGTCCTTCGTCGCGGCCGAGCTCGACGCCCTCGGTGCCACCGTCGACCAGTGGGAGCCCGACCCGGCCGAGCTCGCCGATCATCCGATGATGCCGCCGTGGCATCACTGGGAGGGACGGCCCCAGACGGTCGGGACGTTCCGCGGGCAGGGCGGTGGGCGGTCGCTGCTGGTGAACGGCCACGTCGACGTGGTGGCGGCCGGCGACGAATCCGAATGGACGTCGCCTCCGTTCGCCGCCGAGATACGCGACGGCAGGATCGTGGGCCGTGGCGCGTGCGACATGAAGGGCGGCATCGGCGCCGCCCTGTTCGCCCTGCGCGCGCTGCGCGCCGCCGGAATCCAGCTCGCAGGGGACGTGACCTTCGAGGTGGTGACCGACGAGGAGACGTGCGCGATGGGAACGGTCGCCGCGATCGCGCGCGGCTACGCCGCCGACGCCGGCCTCGTGCCGGAGCCGACCGGCTTCGATCTCTGGATCGCCACGCGGGGTCTTCTCCACGGCGAGCTGTCCGTCCGGGGCCGGTCGGCCCACGCGGAGGTGAACCAGCCGCCCTGGCAGAGCGGCGGCGGAGTGAACGCGATCCAGAAGACGGTGCCGCTCCTCCGGGCGCTCGAGGAGCTCTCGCGTGACTGGACGGAGCGCGAGGACAAGCACCATCCCCTGCTCGGGACGCCGCTCGTCCAGCCGACGGTCGTCCGCGGCGGGAGCTTCATCTCCAACGTGCCCGAGCGCTGCGAGGTGGAGCTGAACGCGACCTATCTCCCGGGAAACGCGGACGAGCGCGGGTACGGCTCGATTCCGCGCCGCGAGATCGAGGCCGCGGTCTCACGCGCGGCGGCGCAGGACGACTGGCTCGTTGCCCGACCGCCGGCCTGGAGCTGGTTCACCGACTACCCGCCCTGCGAGATCGACCCTTCGACCCCGATCGTGGAGACCGCACGGTCGGCCGGGCGCGACCTCGGTGTCGGGGTCGAGGCGCGGGGCATCGACACGACCTACGACGGGGCGCTCCTCACGCTATTCGCCCGTACGCCCAGCCCCGCGTTCGGACCGGGCGACCTCGGCCGGGCGCACGCGCCGGACGAGTGGATCGGCGTCGACGAGCTGGTTCTCGGCGCCCGTCTCTACGCACGGGTGATCGCCGGTTGGTGCGGCGGGGCGGCATGACGCTGCTCGTCTGCGCCCTGGGCGACCTCGTCCTCGATGTCGTCGTCAGGCCGGTGCGGACGCTGGTAGCGGACGCCGACACGCCGTCGACGAACGCCGTCGGCCCGGGTGGGCAGGCGGCGAACGTCGCCGCCTGGGTCGCCGCGCTCGGTGGACGGGCCCGGTTCGTCGGGGTGCGCGCAGGAGACGCCGCGGGACGCCTGGCCGAGGACGGGCTGGCCTCGCACGGTGTCGAGGTCGTCGGCCCGTCCGGACGGGGCAGGGGTGGAGTCGTCGTCTCGCTCGTCGGTCCCGCCGGTCGGCGGACGATGGCCTCCGATCGAGGAGTCAGCCCCGAGCTCGAGCCGAGTGATCTGGACGGCGCATGGTTCGCGGACTGCGACTGGCTCTACGTCTCCGGCTACGGGCTCCTCGGCTCTCCGATCGACGAGGCGAGCGTCGCCGCAGCCCGGCTCGCCCGTGCAGCCGGGGCGAGGATCGCGGTCGATCTCGCGGCCTGGACCCTGCTCGAGGAGCGCGGCCGCGACCGCTTCCGCTCCCGGCTCGACGAGGTCTGCCCGGACGTCCTCTTTGCGAACCAGGCCGAGGCCGAGGCCCTCGGAGGCCCGCTGCCCGCTCCGAGCTGGGTGCTCAAGCGCGGCGCTGCGGGCTCCACGTTCCGGATCGAGCCGGACGAGCCATTCGATCTGCCCGCGCCCGTCCCGCACGAGGTGCTCGACACGACAGGAGCCGGGGACGCCCTCGCGGCCGGCTACCTGGTCGGCGGTCCCCAGCTCGCCCTCGACGCCGCGGCCTGCTGCGTCGCGAAGCTCGGGGCCCAGCCGTGAGGCCTCCCCTCGACGTCTCGCAGGAGATCGCGGACGCCCTCGGCGCCGGCGCCGCGGTCGTGGCGCTGGAGACCACGATCGTCGCGCACGGCTTCCCGGCCGGTGTCGGCGCAGACGTCGCTCGGGACTGCGAGGCACGGATTCGCGCGGTCGGAGCCGTTCCGGCGACGGTCGGCGTCCTCGACGGCCGTGTGCGTCTCGGCCTGGGCGCGGCAGACCTCGACCGCTTCGACTCGACCGCGACCAAGGCTGGCGCCCGCGACCTCGCCGTGTGCGCGGTCAAGGGCCTCGTCGGGGCGACGACGGTGGGCGGCACGCTGGCCGTGTGCCGCGCCGCGGGTGTGCGCTTCCTCGCGACCGGGGGGATCGGAGGGATCCACCGCGGCTTCCCCGCCCCGCTCGACGCCTCCGGCGACCTCGCGGAGCTGGCACGGACGGAGGCTTTCGTCGTCTCGGCAGGAGTGAAGTCGCTTCTCGACGTTCCTGCGACGATGGAGGCGCTCGAGACGCTCGGCGTTCCGGTTCTCGGCTTCGGCACCGACGATCTCCCGCTCTTCTACACACGGACCGGAGGCCCACCGGTCGGCGCGCGGGTCGAATCGGCCGGCGAGGCTGCCGAGATCGCCCGGGCGCACTGGGCGCTCGGGCAGACGGGCTCGGTCGTGCTCGCCCGGCCGCCGGAGGACGATCTCGACGACGTCGAGCCGCTGATCGAGCGGGCGCTCGCGGCGGCCGCGGCCGGAGGCGTTTCGGGCAAGGACGTCACGCCGTACGTCCTCGCCTTCCTGCACCGCGAGAGCGGCGGGCGGACGCTACAGGCGAACCGCCGGCTGGCGGCGGCGAACGCCCAGCTCGCGGCCGAGGTCGCGGTCGCGTACGCGAGCGGCGGATGACCGGGGCCTCCGGCCCCTCCGGCCCCTCCTCGGCAGATATCGGCCTGTCCTTCGGACAGGCAACGATTCTGCCTACAGCGCGAGGGCGGGCTCTTCGAGCAGCTCCCTGAGCGTCTTCAGGAACTCGGACGCGGTCGCGCCGTCGACCGCGCGGTGGTCGCACGAGAGCGTCATCTCCATCCGGGGCCGCACGGCGAGTTGACCGGCCTCCGCGACGGGGCGTTCCTCGATCGCTCCGACGGCGAGGATGCCGACCTGCGGCGGGTTCAGCACGGCGAAGAAACGCTCCACGCCGTACATCCCGAGGTTCGAGATCGTGAACGTGCCGCCTTCCAGGTCGTCCGGCTGGAGGCGGTTCTCCCTGGTGCGGGAGACGATGTCCGCCCGGGCGGCCGCGATCTCGGCGATGGTCCGCGCCTCGACGTGGCGGATGACGGGCACGACGAGGCCGTTCGGGATCGCCACCGCGAGGCCGACGTTCGCCGTCTGGAAGATCCGGACCGTGTCGCCCTCGTAGTGGGCGTTCAGGTCCGGGTGGCGGAGCAGGGCGACCGCGCACACCCTCGTGAGAACGTCCGAGTACGTAGGCCTGGGCGACCCTTCGGCGCGTGCGCTCGACCAGCAGCTCCCGGAGCTCGATCACGCGCCGCATGTCGGCCGACATCGAGATCGCGAAATGCGGGCGCCTGCCAGGCCTCGGTGAGGCGGCGAGCGATCGTCCGCCGGACGCTCGTCAGCTTCACGGGCTCGCTCTCGGCGGTGACTGGGACGGGCTTCTGCTCCCAGGCGGGGGCGGCGGCCGCCCGTTCGATGTCCTCGGCGACGATGCGCCCGTCCGGGCCCGTGCCGTCGACTCTGCGCAGATCGATGCCGCGCTCCTTCGCGATGCGTCGAGCGAGCGGCGAGGCCTTCAGGCGCTGCCCGTCCGCCGGCGGTTCGGCAAGCGTCCGGTCCGAAGCAGCCGCCTCGGCGGCCTGGGGCTCGCGGCTCGCTGCGTCCTGCGCGGGTGCGGGCGCCGGTGCCTCTGCGCTCGCGGCAAGACCCTCGTCCGCCGCGGCCGGCATCGCACCGTTCGCTCCGTCGGGCACCTGCTCACCTGCTTCGCCGATCACGCAGATCGGCTTGCCGACGTCGATCTCCTCCCCTTCCGAGGCGAGGATCTTGAGCAGGACGCCCGAGACGCCGGCCTCGACCTCCTGGGTCACCTTCTCGGTGTCGAGCTCGTAGAGCGGCTCGTCGCGGTCGACGGCGTCTCCCTCGGCTTTCAGCCAGCGCACGATCGTGCCCGACTCCATCCCCTGGCCGAGGCGGGGAAGCGTGACCTCGGTCGCCAACGTCAGACCTCCTTGCCGACGGTGCGGTGGACGGCCTGGAGCACGTCGTCTGCGTGCGGGACGACCCACTGCTCCATGACCGGGGCGAACGGCAGCGGGCAGAACTTCGCGCCGACCCGCTCGATCGGGGCATCAAGCTCGTCGAACGCGCGCTCCTGGACGATCGCGCACACCTCCGCGCCCCAGCCCATGCGCGTCACCGCCTCGTGGGCGACGACACAGCGATTGGTCTTCGCGACCGAGGCGACGAGCGAGTCCTCGTCGAGCGGGAGCAGCGTCCGCGGATCCCAGACCTCGACGGAGATGCCCTCCGCCTCGGCCTCGGCTGCCGCCTTCAGCGCCTCGTGCACCATGCGGCCGGTCGCGACGATCGTGACGTCCTCGCCCTCGCGGTGAACCCTCGCGTGGCCGAACCCGAGCGGCTCGATCTCGTCCGGGACGTCGCCCTTGATCGGATAGAGGAGCCGGTGCTCGAAGAAGAGGACCGGGTTGTCGTCGTAGATCGAGCCGTAGAGCAGGTTGCGGGCATCGACGGGCGTCGACGGGAACGCGACCTTCAACCCGGGCACGTGGACGAACCACGCCTCGAGCTGCTGCGCGTGCTGGGCGCCGGGCGACCACCCCGCGCCCCCCTGGGTGCGGATCGTCAGCGGCACCTTGAGCTGGCCGCCGGACATGTAGCGGTGCTTGGCGGCCTGGTTCACGATCTGCTCCATCGCGAGCGTCGTGAAGTCCTGGTACATGATCTCCACGATCGGGCGCATCCCCTGCATCGCGGCCCCGATCCCGGCGCCGACGATCGCCATCTCCGAGATCGGCGTGTTGCGAACGCGCTCGGAGCCGAACTCCTGCAGCATGCCCTGCGTCACGCCCATCGAGCCGCCCATCTCGGCGATGTCCTCCCCCATGATGAAGACGTCCGGATCCTGGCGCATCGCCTGGACCATCGCGTCGCGCACCGCCTCGCGGTAGGTGAGCTCAGGCATAGACGTTCGGAGGGCGTCCTCGGGACGAGGATCGGTGCCGTTGCGCGCGAACTCGACCGAGGCGTCGACGAGCCGCGACCGCTCGCGCTCGATCGCCTCCCACTCCTCGTCGGTCGCCTCGACCTTCGCACGGAGCTTCTCGATCGGATCCTGGGACTGGCGTACCTCGCGCACCTCCTCGCGGGCGCGGTAGACCTGAGGGTCGCCGACGTAGTGCCCGGTCAGCCGGTAGGTGTTCGCGAGCAGGAAGACCGGCCCCTTGCCGCTGCGCGCATGCTCTAGTCGCACGCTGCGCGGCCTCGTACACCTCCTCGATCTCCTGGCCGTCGACGACGATCGTGTGCATCCCGAACGCGACGGCACGCTTCGAGAGGTCCTGGATCGGAAGCTGCTGCCAGGCCGGCGTCGACTCGGCGTAGCCGTTGTTCTCGCAGACGTACACCGCGGGAACCTTCCAGAGCTGCGCGAGGTTCAGCGACTCGTGGAACGTCCCGATGTTCGTCGCGCCGTCGCCGAAGAACGCGACCGCCACGTGCGGCTCGCCGCGGAGCTTGAACGAAAGCGCGGCGCCGGTGATCGCAGGGAGCCCGCCGCCGACGACCGCGTTCGCGCCGATCAGGCCGTGCGCGACGTCGTAGAGGTGCATCGAGCCGCCGTAGCCGCCGCTGCAGCCCTCGACCTTCCCGTACAGCTCGGCCATCAGCTCGTTCGGGTGCGTCCCCATCGCGAGCGTGTGCGCGTGGGCGCGATGGGTCGAGGCGATCACGTCGCCGTCCTCGCAGCGCGCGGCAGACCCCGACCGCGATCGCCTCCTGGCCGATCGCGACGTGGAGGAAGCCCGCGAGGTCGCCGGCCCGGAACCGCTCCTCGACCTTCTCCTCGAATCGACGGATCAGCAGCATCTCGCGGAGGAAGTCGAGGAGCCGCTCTCGGGAGAGTCCCGTGCCCCTTCTGCTCGACTCGAGCCACGAGCCGTCACGCTACCAGGCACGCAACGGCTCCGGAGGAGCCAGCCGTGACACCCGGACCCTCCCCTCACAAGCCTCGCGGTTAGACTCGGACGCGTGACTCTGGGCGAACGACTCGACGCGATTCTGGAGGGCCTCCCGAGCGGGTGGTCGGAAGCGCGCCTCGTGCTGTCGGTCGAGGAGCCTGACGAGGTCGACCGCGCCGCGCTCATCCTCGGCTCGCTGTCGCCGGGGCGGTCGGGCTCCAGCTTCCGACTGCGCGTGGCCGCGAGCCGGGGGACGGGGCCGTCCGTCGACGCGACCCGCCGCCTCTTCGACCGGCTCGAGGAGGCGCGTATCGACGCGCGCCTGTCGGTGCCGGGCGAGCATGCCGTCGACGTGACCGAGATCCGGGCAGGGCCGTCCGCGGCGACGTCTCGCGTCAGCTGGGACGAGCTCGTCTGCCGGCCAGTCCGAGGACTGGTCAGACCTCTACCTCGAGCTCGAGCTCGCTTCGTGCGACGACGTCGATCGGGCGGCGCTGCTCCTCGGCCCGCCAACCCCTTCCTGCAGGACGGCGCCCGCCCGGCGCTTGCGGTTCCGCGTCGCCCACCGACACGGCTACGGCGCGGCACCCCAGATGGCCCGGCGAGTTCTCGCGCGCCTCGACGAGGACGGCATCGGCGGCGAGCTGCGCCTGCTCCGGGCGCAGTCGGACGTCGACCCGGTGCACACGCAGGGGCCCGTCTGGCGCGAGGCCGGGCGGGTCGTCTAGGAAGCACTGCTTCCAGCAGTTCGCGTATCCGTAATCTTTGATCTATACCTGGGTCTCGCCCCCGACCGAAAGGATGGGACGATGACCCAGGTCGTTTGCGACCTCGACGGAAGCCAGAAGGCCGAGTTGGCCGCACGTGCCGCGGTCGAGACAGCCCGCCGAGAGGGACGGTCCGTCGTCCTCCGCGGCGTCGTGCGCTCGTCGCGCTGGGACGCGCCGCAGCCGGCGGTCGGCGCCCGCATCGAACGGCTCCAGCGGATCGAGCGCCAGCTCGTGCTCCTCGCTCGGGCGACGAAGGCGAAAGGCGTCGACGTCCAGATCACCATGCCCGGCCAGGCGCGCGTGCAGGAGCTCCGACTCGTCCCGGACCGCGTCGCGCTGAAGCCTGCAGCAGCCTGAGCCGCTAGGCGCGAAGCTCCGCACCGAAACGCTCGGACAGAGCCGCCACGATCCGCTCGCGCAGAACCCGTGCGTCCTCGTCCGAGAGCGTCCGCTCCGACGACTGGAACGCGACCCGGATCGCGACCGACTTCGCGTCCGGCCGGAATCTGGCCGCCGCGATAGACGTCGAAGACCCGGGCCTCGCGGAGCTCCTCGCCGGCCGCGTCGCGCGCGGCCTCGACGAGGTCGCCGGCCGAGACCTCCTCGGGCACGACGAAGGCGAGGTCCTGCCGCACGGCCGGGTAGCGTGATCACGTCAGTCGTAGAGGATCCGCTCGGGCACCTCGGCGAAGAGCGTCGCCAGGTCGAGCTCGAAGATCCCCCAGACGCCCTCGAGCAGAGTCGGATGGAGCTCGCCGACCCAGCCCTGCGTCGACCCTCGCCGCCTTGCCGGGGTGGAGGAACGGCGAGCTGCGCCGCGCTCGAAGCCGGCTCGATCCTGAGCGACGCGTGCAGCGTCTCGACCGCGCCCTTCGCGCGGAAGAAGCCGCCCTCGACGATCGCCGCCGAGCGCGCCAGCGCTCGTCCGGAAGCTGGCTGCGGTCGCCGGCAGGTAGACCCGCGCCACCTCGAACAGCGCGATTCCCTCGTTGCCGGCGTCGACGTTGTGGCCCGCCGCCGCGATCAGACCCTTCGACGAGGCTCGTCCGCAGGATCGCGTGCTCGGCCGAGAGCGGGACGGGCAGCCGCAGCGCGTTCGGGTCGCCGTCCCGGCTCGGCGAGGCTCCAGGTGTACGCCTCGGAGAAGCCACAGCCGACCATGACGTCCTCGACCAGCCGCCGCAGCCGCTGGTCCTGGCGTGAGGCGCCCGAACATCGCCCGCCGCTGCGGGCAGCGTGAACGGCACCTTCTCGAGGCCGTGGACGCGCGCGACCTCCTCGATCAGGTCGACCTCGCGAGTGACGTCGCGGGCGCGCCAGGTCGGGACCGTGACCGTCCAGTCGTCGCCGGACGTCGAACCCGAGGCGCTCGAGGATCGCGCGCTGCTCGTCCGCGGGGATCGGGAGCCCGACCAGGGCGATGCCGTCCGCTGCGGTCGCAGACGGGTGACGGGCCGCGCGGGAAGCTCGCCGTGAACGTCGGCGTGCCCGGTGAAGCGCGCGCCGGCGAGCTCGACGATGAGCTGGCGTCGCGAACACCGCGGCCTGCTCCGCGACGTAGGGGTCGACGCCCTTCTCCCAGCGGTTCGAGGCCTCGCTGCGCAGCCCGAGGCGCTCGGAGCTCCGCAGGATGCCGATCGGCTCGAAGTTCGCAGCCTCGAGGAGGACGTCCGTCGTCGTCTCCCCGACCTCGGACTCGAGGCCGCCCATGATCCCGGCGATCGCGACCGGCGCGGAGCGCGTCGGTGATCAGCGAGGTCGACCGGCTCGAGCCGTGCGGGTCGTCCCGTCGAGCGTCACGAGCTCCTCGCCCGGGTGGGCGCGGCGGACGCCGATCCGCCCGCCGGCGAGGCGCTCGGCGTCGAAGGCGTGGAGCGGGCTCCCGAGCGCGAGCATGACGTAGTTCGTGACGTCGACGACGTTCGAGATCGCGCGCATGCCCGCAGCCGCGAGCCGCGGCTTCGAGCCAGAGCGGCGACGGCGCGACGTCGACGCCGCGGAACAGCCGCCCGATGTAGCGTGGGACAGCCCTCGAGGTCGGCGATCTCGATCTCGACGCTCTCGTCGCCGGCCCGCGGCGGGTCGCTGCCGGGAGGCGGCGCGAGCTCGACAGTCGAACAGCGCCGCGACCTCGCGGGCGAGGCCGTAGATCGAGAGCAGATCGGGCCGGTTGCCCGTCAGCTCGATCTCGAGCACCTCGTCGCGGATCGGGATGCACGTCGGCGAGCGGCGTGCCCGGCTCGACCGCCTCGGCGAGCACGATGATGCCCGTCGTGGTCGGGGCCGAGCTCGAGCTCGTCCTCCGCCAGGATCATCCCGTCGGAGACGCTCGCCGCGGAGCTTCGCGCGCTCGAGCGTGCGCCCGTCGGGGAGGACGGCGCCGGGTAGCGCGACGCACACGGTGGCGCCGGCGCCGAAGTTCCAGGCGCCGCAGACGATCTGCCGCGGCTCCGGCTCGCCGACGTCGACCCGGCAGAGCTGGAGGCGGTCGGCGTTCGGATGCTTTCCCGCCTCGACGACCCGGCCGACGAGGTAGCGGCCGAGGTTGCCGTCCTCGTCGGGCACGCCGCGGCGCGAGATCCGCTCGACCTCGGCCGACGCGACGGCGAGACGCTCCGCGAGCTCGGGGAGCGGGACGTCGAACGCGACGTACTCGCGAAGCCAGGAGATCGGGAACCTTCATCAGAACTGCCGGAGGAGCCGGAGGTCGTTCTCCCAGAGCTGCGCGCAGGTCGGGGAGCCCGTGGCGGAGCATCGCGATCCGCTCGAGGCCGAGCCCGAACGCGAACCCGGAGACCTCCTCGGGGTCGTAGCCGACGTAGCCGTAGACGCTCGGGATCGACCATCCCGGAGCCGCCCATCTCGATCCAGCCCGAGTGCTTGCAGACGCGCGCAGCCATCGCCGTCGCAGAGAAAGCAGGAGACGTCGGGCTCGATCGAGGGCTCCGTGAACGGGAAGTAGTGCGTGCGGAAGCGCACCTGCCGCTCCTCGCCGAAGAGCGCGCGCATGAGGTGGAGCAGCGTCCCCTTCAGGTCGGCGAGCGTGATGCCGCGGTCGACGGCGAGCCCCTCGACCTGATGGAAGATCGGGACGTGCGTCGCGTCGGGGGTGTCACGGCGGTAGACGCGCCCGAGCGAGACCATGTACACGGGCGGCTGCTGCGTCTCCATGACGCGGATCTGCGACGGCGAGGTCTCGGTCCGGAGCAGCGTCTCTTCGTCGAGGTAGAGCGACGCGAGCGGCGACCGCGCCGGATGCCACGGCGGGAAGTTGAGCGCCGTGAAGTTGTAGTAGGTGGTCTCGACCTCGCGGCCGTCGACGACCTGGTAGCCGAGCCCGAGGAAGACGTCCTCGACCTCGCGCCGGATCTGCGTGATCAGGTGGAGGTGGCCGCGCCGAGGAGCGTCGCCAGGAAGGGTGACGTCGACGACGTCCTCGGTGAGGCGCCGGTCGAGCTCGCCGCGCTCGAGCGCGGCGCGTCGCTCCGTCGACTGCCTCGTCCAGCAGCGCGCCGCAGCGCGTTCAGGGCGATGCCCGGTCTCGCGGTCGCGAACCTGGCGCAGCGCCTGCGGCAGCTCCGCGTTCCGACCGAGATAGCGGACGCGGACGGCCTCGAGCTCGTCGGTCGTCGACGCGGCCGCGATCGCGCTCTGCGCCTCGCTGTCCGAGCGCCCGGGCGTCCATCGTGCGTGAGACTACCATCGGCCCTGCTTTCCCAGAGACGGTGTCGGAGACCGTCTCAGAGACCGCCCGAGAGGTGGAGTTGAGCGTCTACGACCCGATCGCCGAGATCTACGACGACTGGAGCCGCCAGGTGACGGAGGACGTCGCCTTCTACGTCGGCGAGGCGGCCGAGGCCGGCGGCACCGTCGTCGAGCTCGGCGTCGGCACCGGCCGCATCGCCGTTCCGACCGCCGAGGCGGGGATCCCGGTGATCGGCGTCGACACGTCGGCGAGGATGCTCGAGGTCTGCCGCCGGCGCGCGAGGAGCGCCGGGGTCGAGGCGCTCGTCGACCTGCGGCTCGGCGACTACCGCCGGCCGCCGGTCGAGGAGCGCGTCCGTCTCGTCACCTGTCCGTTTCGGGCCTACCTCCACCTGCGCACGGACGAGGAGCGGGTCGGCGCGCTCGCAGCTGCGTACGACCTGCTCGAGCCGGGCGGACGCCTCGTGTTCGACGTGTTCGCGCCGAGCCGGGCCGACATCCGCGCGACCGATCGGCCGCTGGCTCGAGCGCGAGCCGGGCATCTGGGAGCGCGCCGACTGGCATCCGGCGACCCGCCGCCTCGACCTCTCGGTGCGCGGCGAGGCAGGCGAGACGACGATGGAGCTCGCCTGGTTGCCGATCGAGGAGTGGCTGCGGCTGGTCGACGAGGCCGGCTTCGTGGACGTCGAGGCCTACGGGTGGTTCGACCGGCGGCCGTACTCGGGTGGCGAGGACGTGGCCTTCCGCGCCCGGCGACCGGACCGAAGCTGAGCACTCCGGGCCAGGGCTACCGACGGCGGCGCCGCCATTCGTAGAGGGCGATCGAGCCGGCGACGCCGACGTTCAGCGACTCCGCTCCCGCAGCCTCCGGGATCGTCGCGACCGCCTCGCAGCGGGCGATCACGTCGTCGGGGAGCCCGGGTCGCTCGGCACCGAGCAGGAACGTCACGCGATCGGGGAGCTCGATCTCGCCGAGCGTCGACCCGCCCCTCGGCGCCAGCGCCAGCCACGGCGACGGCGCCTCGTCGAGGCGCCCGAGCGGAACGCGGAAGACGGCGCCCATCGAGGCGCGAAGCGCCTTCGGCCCGGTCGGATCGGCACAGCCCGCCGACACGCAGAGATAGGCGGGCCCGAGCGCGTCGGCCGACCGGACGAGCGTGCCGAGGTTGCCCGGGTCGGCCACCCGCCAGAGCGCCGACACCGACGGGCGGCGCCGTGGCAGGATCGAGGCGGGGCAGGTCGCCCCGCCGGAAGACCGCGAGCACCCGCGGTGGATGTGCCAGCTGCGAGAGCTGCGCGAAGAGCCTCGGCTCGACCTCCTCGGCACCCGGGAGCCTCTCCGACGAGCGCAGGTCGCTCGGCGTCGACGAGCACCTCGACCGGCTCGAGGCCGGCATCGAGCCCGGCGAGCACGAGGTCTTCGCCCTCGCAGGCGAAGAGGCCGAGGCGGTCCCGCGCCGCGCCGCGCCTCCAGCTTTCGGACGAGCTTGAGGCGCGGGTTGGAGGCCGAGGTGATCAGGCTTCGAGCGCGGCCTTGGCGCGCTCCGCGATCTTCGCGAACGCGGGCGGATCCTGAACCGCGAGATCGGCGAGCACCTTGCGGTCGAGCTCGATCTCGGCCTTGCGGCAGCCTGCCACGAACTGGTTGTACGAGAGCCCTTGCTGCCTCGCGGCGGCGTTGATGCGGATGATCCAGAGCCGGCGGAACGACCGCTTCTTGTTGCGCCGGTCGCGATACGCGTAGGTGTCGGACTTGAGGAGCTGCTCCTTCGCCTTGCGGTAGCTCAGGTGCTTCTGGCCCCAGTAGCCCTTCGCCTCGCCGAGGACCTTGCGGCGCTTCTTCCGGGCGTGGACAGATCGCTTGACGCGCGGCATCCTTCCTCCTCCCTCGCTCCCCTAGCGGCCGAGCAGCCGGCGGACCTCGCGGGCGTCCTCCGGGGACACCGGGTGGTCGCGGCGGAAGCTGCGAATCCGCTTCGCGCTCTTCTTCTCGAGATTGTGGCTCTTCATCGCATGGCGGCGCAGGAAGCGCCCCGTTCCCGTCACCTTGAACCGCTTCTTCGCGGCCGAGTTGGTCTTCTGCTTGGGCATCAGTCTGCTCCTACCGGCTGTGCGGCGTTCTTGTGCGGCGCGAGCACCATCACCATGTTGCGCCCGTCGAGCACCGGCTGCGCCTCGATGTGACCGAGGTCCTTCACGTCCTCGGCGAGGCGCATCAGCAGGTCGTGGCCCCGCTCCGGATGCGTCGTCTCGCGACCGCGGAACATGATCGTCACCTTCACCTTGGCTCGCTGCCCGAGAAACCTCACCACGTGGCCCTTCTTGGTCTCGTAGTCATGCGTCGAGATCTTCGGCCGGAGCTTGATCTCCTTCACGTGCACCTGGGACTGGTGCTTCCGTGCGAGCTTCGCCTTCTGCTCCTGCTCGTACCGGTACTTGCCGTAGTCCATCACCCGGCAGACCGGCGGGTCCGCGCCCGCCGCGACCTCCACGAGATCGAGGTTCTTCGAGTACGCGTACTCGAGCGCCTCGTCACGCGGCTTGATCCCGATCTGTGTCCCGTCCGAGTCGACCAGTCGTACCCTCGGCACGCGGATCGCCTCGTTGATCCGCGATTGGGCGACGACGGGCCGGACGGGCTCGAACGCTCGCCGCGACCTCAACGCAACGTCACCAAGTCTTCTAGGGCCTCCTTCGCTTCAGAAACGACGAACGGCTGCAAGCAGCAGCCGAACCATCCTCAACGGTGTTCAGTTGAACCTCCGACGAGCGCGTGGCTCCGGAGGTGAGGAAGCGGTCGCTCCTACTTGCAGGGTCACAGCGTAGCAGCTTGCTCGATCTCGTCCAGCGCCTCGATCCGGGCCTTCGTGACCACGCTGCGCTCGCCCCGGATCCGGAGCGAAAGCGTGCCGCCCCCGACCTCCTTGTCCCCGATCACGAGCACGTACGGCACCTTCTCGAGCTCGGCGTCGCGGATGCGCTTGCCGAGGGTATCCGCTCGCTCGTCGACGTCTGCACGGACGCCACGCGCGCGGAGCGCCTCGGCGACGTCGGCCGCTGCGACCAGGTGATCCTCCGCGACGGGCACGACTCTGGCCTGGACGGGCGCGAGCCAGGTGGGCAGCTCCCCCGCGGTGTGCTCGAGATAGACGCCGAGGAACCGCTCGAACGAGCCGAGCAGGGCCCGGTGGATCATCGCCGGCGTGTGCTCGGCGTTGTCGGCCCCCGCGTAATGGAGGCCGAAGCGCTGCGGCATCTGGTAGTCGAGCTGCACGGTCCCGAGCTGCCAGCTCCGGCCCAGCGAGTCGGTCATGTGGAGGTCGATCTTCGGGCCGTAGAACGAGCCCTCACCCTCGCTGACGGCCGCCTCGAGGCCCCGGGCGGCGAGCGCCGCGTGGAGCGCAGCCTCGGCTCGATCCCATTCGGCGTCCGAGCCGAGCCGGTTCTCCGGGCGGGTCGAGAGCTCGCAGCGCAGGGAGATCCCGAGGAGGTCGTAGAGATAGAACGCGTAGTCGAGGCAGCCGACGAGCTCGTCGTGCACCTGCTCCTCGGTGCAGAAGATGTGCGCGTCGTCCTGGACGAAGTGCCTGACACGCAGGAGGCCGTGCAGCACCCCCGAGAGCTCGTTGCGATGGAGGTTGCCGGCCTCTGCGAGGCGGAGCGGGAGCTCCCTGTAGCTGTGCGGGCCGAGCGAGTAGAGGAGGCAGTGGCCCGGGCAGTTCATCGGCTTGAGCCCGAAGTCGCGTCCCTCGATCTCGAGGGTGAACATGTCGTCGCGGAACTTGTCCCAGTGTCCCGACGTCCGCCACAGATCTGCGTCGTAGAGCTGCGGGGTGCGGATCTCCTGGTAGCCGCGGCGCGCGTTCTCGCGGCGGCGAAGGTCCTCGAGCACGTTCCAGACGGCCATGCCCTTCGGGTGCCAGAACGGCATCCCGGGGGCGAGCTCCGAGAAGTCGACGAGGCCGAGCTGGCGCCCGAGGCGGCGATGGTCGCGTCGCTTCGCCTCCTCGAGCCGGTGGAGATGCTCCTCGAGATCCTTCGCGTCGTAGAACGCCGTCCCGTAGACGCGGGTCAGCTGCGGCCTGGTCGAGTCGCCTCGCCAGTAGGCCCCCGCGAGCGAGAGCAGCTTCACCGCCCTGATCGGCGCGGCGTTCTGGAGGTGCGGACCACGGCAGAGATCGGTGAAGTCGCCCTGCCGGTAGAAGGAGATCGTCCCGTCGGCGGCGTCGAGCAGCTCGACCTTGTACGGCTCGTCCTCGGCCTCGAAGATCCTGCGAGCGTCGTCCCGCTCGACCTCCCAGCGCTCGAACTCGCGCCCCTCGGCGATCTCCCGCCGGATCTCCTCCTCGAGGCGCTCGAGCGCCTCCTCGCCGATCGGCTCCGGGAACTCGAAGTCGTAGTAGAAGCCGTTTTCGATCGGCGGGCCGATCGCGACCTTCGTCCCCGGGTAGAGGCGCCGCGCCGCCTCCGCGAGCAGGTGCGCGGCCGAGTGGCGGAGGACGTTCAGGGCGTCGGGATCCTGCCGGTCTCGTGTCGTCAAGATCTGCAGCCTCGCCCCGTCCGGAAGGGGGAGGCGCACGTCCTGCACCACGCCGTCGGCCCGGACGAGCACCGCCTGCTCGGCGAGCTTCGGGCCGATCGCCCGAGCGGCGTCGAGCCCGGTCGCGCCGCCGGGGAGCTCGAGCTCCGAGTCGTCGGGGAGGATCACCTTCATGAAAGCGATTCTACGAGCCGGTGCCGGTCTGGATGCTCGTCGACCGACACCGGACGGCGGCCCGGGCACGCCTGCGCTCCCGCCGGGACCGCGTCGCAGGCCTGCCGTACCCGCTCTGGGCGGGGACGCCGGGCCCGGCGCGAAGCTCTAGCCGATGATCGATTCGACGTCGACGGCGAGCAGCCCGCCGATGCGCTCGATCGTGACGTCGGCCGGCGGGTAGCGGGCGAGCAGCTCGGGATCTCGCGCGTAGTGACCCTGACGGGGGAACACGGTGGTGACACCCTCGCCCCAGACCTCCTTGACCGCCGCCAGGATCCTCACCTTGTCGTCGACGAGCACGTACCGCCTGGCCGGATAGCGGCGTGCCACGTCCTCCAGCTCCTGCTCCTTGTGGATATAGATCAGGGCGTGTCCGTCGACGGCCTCGAGCAGGCTCGATCGCTCGATCTTCCGCTGCTGGAAGACGGCGTCCCCGTCGGAGAGGATGACGGGCCGCCCGAGCTCTCGAAGCCGGTCGATCACGTCGAGCGACTCGGGGAAGAGCCGGTTCGCGAACGGATAGTCGATCAGGAAGGAGGACGCTCGGAGCACGTGCGACTCGCGGGGGTGCCGCTCCCGGTAGCGCTGGAGCGAGCCGAGATAGTCCGCGTAGCCGAGCTCACGGCGCAACTCCTCGAAGATCTCGAAGTACTCGGAGCAGCGGTCGGTCCCGACCTCCCGATCGAGAAAGCGGCGCAGATCGGCGGTCACGCGGTCGTTGTCGAGCAGCGTGTTGTCCACGTCGAGCAGGAACACGACGTCGTGGCGCGTCATGGGGACTCCTCCTTGATCCGTCGTTCGCGGTCCTCGAGGTCTGCCATCAGCTCGTCCGTCGTCCGATCCGCCTCGACTCGCATGATCAGGCGGATCGGTCGATCCCTCTTCACGTAGGTCCAGCCCCAGCGCGCGAAGATGGCGAGGCGGTTGCGCAGGCCGACGATGTACCAGAGGTGGACGGTGAGCCACGCCACCCAGCCGGGAAAGCCCTTCAGCCTCAACCGGCCGAGCTCGGCGACCGCGGCGTTTCGGCCGATCGTCGCCATCGTGCCCTTGTCCTTGTAGCGGAACGGCCTCGTGTCGGCGGCAGCCCTGCCGCGAGACGCGTCGAGGATCGCCCGCGCGACGTACCTCCCCTCCTGCATCGCAGGCGGTGAGAGCATCGGCAACTCGGCGCCTCCGGACTCGACCGAGGCCACGTCGCCGATCGCGAACACCTCCGGCCTGTCCCTCACCCGGAGGCGCTCGTCGACCTCGAGCCTGGCCGTGCGGCTGCGCGCCGCCTCGGGGCCGACGGGATCGAACGGCCGGACCCCAGCCGACCAGACGACGGTCCGGGTCGGGATCACGGAGCCGTCCGAAAGCACGACCCGCTCCTCGCTCGCCTCCTCGACCAGCGACCCGACTCTCACCTCGATCCCCCGCCGCTCGAGGACACGCCGAGCGTACGCGCCGAGCCCAGGCGAAAACGCGGCGAGGAGCCGGTCACGGCCCTCGACGAGGATGATCCGGCTCTCCTCGAGCCGGAGCTCTGGATAGTCGCGCCCGAGGACGAGGCGGAGCAGCTCGTTCAGCGCTCCCGCATACTCGACCCCTGTCGGCCCGCCGCCGACGACCACGAAGGTCAGCCAGCGGTTGCGCTCGCCCGGATCCTCCTCCTGCGCCGCGCGCTCGAGACACGAGAGGGCGTGGTTGCGGAGGCGCTGCGCCTCGCCGAGCGTCTTCAGCCCGAGCGTCGCGTCGGCGATCTCGCGGCTGCCGAAGTAGTCGTTCGTCGAGCCGGTCGCCAGTACGAGGTAGTCGTAGGAGATCTCGCGGTCCGTGTGGGTCGTCAGCGTCCGACGGTCGAAGTCGGCGTCGGTCACGTAGGCCTGGTGGAAGCGCACGTTTCGCGAGCGCCTGAAGACGGTGCGGAACGGGAAGGCGACGTCCGTAGCGTTGAGGAGGGCCGTCGCGACCTGGTAGAGGAGCGGCGTGAAGAGGAAGTAGTTCCGCGCGTCGACCAGGAGCACGTCGAGTGGCTTGCCGTCGAGCTTCCGCGCGCAGGCGAGGCCGCCGAAGCCACCGCCGACGATCGCCACGCGCGGGTTCGCCATCGCAGCCATTCTTCCATCCGTGGAGGTCGCGGCCGTCGCTCTCGCCCTCGGGCTCGCGTTCGTGCTCGGAGTGAGCGACGCGCCGAACGCGAGCTCGATGCTGATCGGCTCGCGAACCGCGAGCTACCGCGCTGCCATGGCGTTCGGCTTCGTCTGGCACGCGGCTGGCGCGTTCATCGGCGGCACTGCGGTTGCGCTGACGATCGCCCGCCTGATCGACGTCCCCGCGGCGGACGTGCCGGCCGCCTTCGGTGCCGCCTCCCTCGCCTCGATCCTGCTCGTCGCCGTCGGAGCGCGGCTCGGGATTCCGGTCAGCGCGAGCGTCGGCCTCGTCGCAGGCCTCGTAGGCGCTGGCCTCGTGGCTGGCGGCGCCGGCGCGATCGACTGGGGAGGCCTCGGCGACGGCCGCCCACGCGGCGTCGTGGGGATCCTCGTCGGGCTCGCGCTCTCGCCACTGATCGGCATCGGCGCCGCCTGGATCGTCCGGCGCCTCATCGAGCTCGTACTGCGGCGCGCGACGCGCCGGATGCTCGGGCCCGTCCGTGGAGGCATCTGGGTCGGCGCGGCGCTCGTCGGCCTGAGCGACGGCACGAACGACGGCCAGAAGGCGATGGGCCTGATCACCGGCATCCTCGTCGCCAGCGGGTCGCTCTCGGAGCTCTCGATCCCGCTGTGGACGCGCGCCGCCGTCGGCCTGTTGCTGGCGCTGGGGACGGTCATCGGCGGACGGCGTATCGTCCGGAAGGTGGGAACGGGCTTCTACCGCGGCGGTCCGGTCGACGGGCTCGGCGCGCAGGGCTCCGCGGCGGGCGTGATCTTCGCCTGTACGGCGCTCGGGCTGCCGATCTCGACCTCGGCCGTCGTCTCGTCGAGCATCGTGGGCGTCGGTGCGGACCGCCGGCCGCGCCACGTGCGCTGGGCCGTGTACGGGAACACCGTCTCCGCCTGGATCGCGACCATCCCGGCGTGCCTCGGGCTCGGTGCGCTCCTCTACCTCGCCGTCAGCGCCGCGACGTGACGAGGATCAGCACCTGGTTCCTGCCCGAGACGCCGGACGTTCTCGCGATCCTCCGGCGCCAGGCGACCGTGACCCTGGCCGGCATGGAGGCGTTCGAGGCCTGGTCGTCGACGGGAGCGAAGGATGCCGCGGAGGCGGTGAGAGACGCGGAGCACACGGCCGACGAGGTCGCGAGGGAGCTGCTCGAGGCGCTCTCGAAGGCGCTCACCACGCCCGTCGATCAGGAGGATCTCTACTGGCTCTCCGAGCGGCTCGACGCCGTCGTCAACGGAGCGAAGAACATCGTCCGCGAATCCGAGGTCCTCGGCGTCCGCCCCGACGACCACGCCGCCGCGATGGGGGCACTGGCGGCCGAGGCGGCGCGCAACCTCGCCACGGCCTTCGAGCAGCTCGGGTCGAAGGATGCGCACCCCGGTGAGGACGCGGATGCCGCGGTCAAGGCGGCACGTGCGATCGAGCACGCGTACCGCGTGGCGCTCGCCGACCTCCCGGCAGAGGCGGATCCGAAGACGCTGATCACGATGCGCGAGATCTACCGCGGCTACGACCAGATCGCGGACGCGGTCGTCCGGGTGGCGACGCGGATCTGGTATGCGGTCCTCAAGATCGGCTAGCTCTGGGCGGAATCGTTGCCCGCCGACGAAGTCGGTGGGCCGATCTCTGCCGGGAAGGGCCCGAAGGGCCCGGTCACAAGGCCGGAATCGTTGCCCGCCGACGAAGTCGGCGGGCCGATCTCCGCCGGGAAGGGCCCGACGGGCCCGGTCACAAGCCCGAATCGTTGCCCGCCGGCGAAGACAGCGGGTCGTCGTCTCGGAGCAAGCGTGATTGCGCGCGCCGACGAAGAGTCAGCGCAAGGAGCGGGTACAGGAAGACCGACAGCATCGCAGCACCGACGAGCGCGGCCGCGTTCTCCGGGCGCATCTTTCCCGCGTCGAGCGCGATCGTCGTGATCGCGACGACCAGCGGGAGCGCCGTGGCGGACAGGAGCGCGAGCGGGATCCGCTCGTCGCGGGCCAGGTCACGCCGGTAGAGGAGCATCGCGGGGAGCCCCCGGATGACGAGGAAGAGGAGGAGGAAGAGCGGGACCCGGAGGATGCTCGCGGGACTGTCGAGCAGCGCGTCGAGGTCGAACTGGATTCCGCTGACGACGAAGAAGATCGGGATGAAGAAGCCGAACCCGATGCCCTCGAGCTTGATCCGGAGTGGCTCCGCGTCCTCGGACTTCGTGACCAGGCCGACGACGATTCCGGCGGCGAATGCCCCGAGGAGGATGTCGAGGCCCTCGCGGCTCGCGAGATAGACGAGCGCGAGCAGGATCAGGATCGAGAGCCTCACGGGGAGCTGGGCGCTCGAGTGCATCGTCCGCTGGAGCAGCCGGACGAGTCGCGGCGGGCGGAAGCGGAGCACGAGGAACGCGGCGAGCAGCGCCGCCACGGTGAAGACGATGAGCAGGATCGCGGAAACCCTCGGCGAGCTGCCCGAGAGCAGCAGGGCGATCGCGAGAATCGGCCCGAACTCACCGGCGGCCCCGGCGGCGATCATGAACGTGCCGAAGCGCGTCTCGAGCTCACCCTCGTCGCGGAGGATCGGCATCAACGTGCCGAGCGCGGTGGTGGCCAGCGCGACGCCGACGTAGAGCGCCGAGATCACGTAGCCGGTCGCCTGGAGGATGCCGGTGATCGCGAACGCGAGCACGAGCGAGAGCAGCCAGCCTCGTATCGCCAGCCGGATCGGGCGGCCGCGGATGCGGGCGAGATCGATCTCGAGACCGGCGAGGAAGAAGAGGAAGGCGAGGCCGAGCTGGCTGAGGAAGTCGATCAGGTCGTCGACCTCGACGAGGCCGAGCACGTCGGGCCCGATGATGATCCCGAAGCCGAGCTCTGCGACCACGACCGGCAGCCGCAGCCGCGCCGGAAGATCGACGACGAGCGGCGCGAGGACCGCGACGGCGCCGATGATGACGAGCGCGCGAAAGTCGATCGTCAAACGGTGCCCACCGCCGGCTCGTTCGTCGCCCCGATCGCCTGGATCTCCTCGACCATGGCCGGCCAGGCGCCGAGCTTCCGGGCCGGCGCGGTTGCGACCAGCCTCACCGAATCCGAGCCCACCCAGCCCTCCTGTTCGTACCCGATGCGCCGACGACGAACGCGGCGAACGGAGCATCGGCCCCGGCAGGCTTACGAGTCAAGCCCGACGGTAGTCAGGCGGGCGGCAACGATCGCTCGGGCGGTGACATGTGAACCCATGCCGCGGCGCCGCACATCGGGCACCGCGCAGGCGTTCGTCT
>CAVPKC010000005.1:0-394210 GCA_963705605.1 uncultured Thermoleophilia bacterium | reverse complement strand
GCAAATCCGTCGTCGAGCACGATCGTGGCGCCTCCTTGCCCGGATGGTCGCCCCAGGCGTCGTACTACATGATCAGAAATATTCTCTTGTACGAGAGACGCTTCCATGACCGCGGCACTCTGTCATACCTGCTCCATCACCGCAGGCGCTTACGTGCATATCTCGCCCTGCGAACGTCAGCGCGCGAGCGAGATCTGCGACGGATCATTGCCGTAACCTTGGCTGTTTCCGACGGTGCCCGTGGTCGCACCGGTCAACGGGACCTGGGTGAGCGCTACCACCGAGTTCAGGCCGGATGAGGCCCTTGCGCGTCCCGCTTCTTTCCCACAGCTCCGAGATCAATGGAGCCGAGCTAAGCCTGCTAGAGGCTGCTCGAGCACTAACGGCGAGATCGGTCGACGTGCGGGTCGCTGCCGACACGGCGGACCACTAGAGCGTCGGTTGGCCACCGCGGGTATCTCTGTCTCGGTACTCCGGCATGCCTGGTTGCCCTGGCAACAGCCTCGCCACTCGGCCCGCTAGAGCGCACGCGCTGGGGCCTAGGAGTTGTCCGGCGTAGCGGGAACCCAATACACGAGTTGCGGACAGTGGTGGCCAATATTGCTCCCGACGTTATCGTGACAAACACCTCAACTTTCCCTCACGGTGCCGTCGTCGCGCTGATTGAACGCGTCCCGCACGTTTGGTACGTTCGAGAATGTGTCACTGGTCAGTTTGCGCTCCAGCATTTCTTTGGCAACTTTCCGAGTTTGACATTCATGAGCGCACTGTCAACCCGAATCGTGACGTGTTCTCGGACGGCAGCTGCTGCTTTGGGGCGATACACGAATCCTCGAAGATTCGGACGATCTACAACGCGGTCGATGCTCCGGCTGCCCGTTAGCCGCTCCTCTGCCCGACCACCCCCTTCGCCTCTTGACCCTCGGACGGTTCCACCCCGGAAAGGGTCAGGAAGACGTTGTCCGTGCGACAGGGATGCTCATCGAGCGCGGCCTGGACGTCGAGCTGAGCCTGGTTGGCCATGGACAGGACGACTATCGGGCCAAGCTCGCCGCCATGGCTGCTGCCTCGGCCGCACGAGCGAGGATTCACTTTCATGATTTTTCATCGTCACCGGCGTCGTACCTCAATCAGTGCGACGTGTTTGTCATGACCTCACGGCACGAGGCGTTCGGTCGTGTCACGGTGGAAGCGATGCGGGCCGGAAGGCCAGTCGTAGCGGCGAACGTTGGTGGGACGCTGGAGATCATTCGCAACGGAGCGACTGGGCTCCTGTACAGCGTGGGAGACCCTGCCGACCTTGCTCGACAGATCATGAGGCTGTCGGAGAGCGACTCGCTCAGCAGCGAGATCGCAGCCCGCGGCCAGGAGTGGGCTCGGCGTACCTTCAATCTTCAGAAACACGGATCCGAACTCTTCGATGTTCTGTCCGAGGCCATCGGCGCATGCCGGAGGCAATCACTTTGGAGGCCATCGCATGCGTGAGACCATCCTCCCGCAAGGGCCGTCTGAGTGCAGACCTGCCGGCCGGGCACTCGATGGGCGAGGCTATGTGAAGAACGCGTCTAGGCGAGTGATCTCTCTCTCATGCGCTCCCTTCGACCGCAACCTGATCGTCGTCGTGACGCTCGCCGAGAAGCGGATCTTGAGCGCGATCTGTGGGCATGGAATGTGCTCGCTCCACTTTCCGGAGGTTACGCCCCGTGGACGGCGGGATCCCTTGCGCCTCGGGCTCTCGTAGCCGTCTTGAATGAGATTGTCTTCTCCGACCGTGACACCATCCTGGAGTGCGGTGGAGGCACCTCGACGTTCTTCATCGGTAGATTGCTGAAGGCGCTCGGACGAGGTCGACTGTTGACGATCGAGCACTCCGACCAATGGGCAAGTTGGCTTGACAGGCACCTCTCGCACGAGGGCCTCGGCGAGCATGTGAGGATCGTGCGAGCCCCGCTTGAGACGACCTCTGTGGGGTGGAATCCCACCTCCGAGTGGTATCGAGCTGACGCTCTCGCGAGTTGCCTCGCGGGCACATCTCTGGATCTTCTCGTCGTCGATGGCCCGCCTGCATTTCGAGAGGATGTGCGGCACGCTCGCTACCCAGCAGTACCGTTCCTCGACCGGTACTTGAGTCGCAATTCGTGCGTCATTCTCGACAACGTCGATCGAGATGGCGAGCGCGAGATCCTTCTGCGGTGGGAGCGGGAAACCACCTTCAGGTTTGAGCGACGCTCCGATCTCGGGATCGCGATTGGTCGACGTCTTTCAAGCAGCTCCGAGTTAGCCCTCTAGCAAGATGGCGAACGCCAAGAGTGAGCCCCGATCGGTGGAAGCACCCTCAGTCAACCAGTGGGGGTCTGCGGCGAAGGATTCGCGGCATCACACTCAACAGTTGTCGCAGAAGGGGCCTGTCAACGAGCGCAGTAGCGCTCACCCAGACTGCTAGTCCGACCGCAAGAGCAAGCACGAGCGCAGGAAGCGGCGCGCCGATGGTGGACGCGGCAAGAGCGGTTGCAGTGCCGGCAAGACCTGCCGCCGGGATGCGCCGTGCGACCGTACAGATGGCACTGGTCGGAGCGACGCCGACCTTGGACAAGCCCAGGGCCCAGGCGGGGAGAATAGCGACAATCGAGCAGAGGGAGGCAACGGCGGCGCCTGCTACACCAAACTGCACGAGGAAGACAAGCCCCCCAACCAGCGCCCCGGCTCGAAGTGCTTGCATGGCCGTGTCGAACACAGGGCGCCCAACACTTGAGAACAACGCACCTCCTGTGGCTGCGATTGCACGGAGGAACCCGGCACCGGCCATCACGATCAGAGGAACAATCGCACCGTCGTAAGCATCGCCGAGAAGTGCGTGAACCAGAGGACTCGCTGCGCCCGCTAGGAGCGCCGCAATCAGGCCGGACACCCCTGCGGTCACGAGCAGGTACTCGTGGAAGAGTTCCCGTGTCCGTGCTTGTGATCTCCGATGGGCGCGCGAAAACGCAGGGAATACCACCTGCGCCGCGACATCCGTCACCGCCTTCGTTGGCATCTGGGCAAGGCCGAACGCAACGCCGTAGAGACCAAGCGATCGCGTTCCCAGGGAGCGCCCGACAATCAGATTGTCAGCCTGCGTCGACGCCCACCAGAGGGCAGCTGACAGGAACCGCCATCGTCCGTACCGGAACAGCTCTCGAATAGCCTTTACCGAGAAGGCGAGTCCCGGTTTGAAGCCCGGAACCAGGTAGCTCGTCACGACGGCGAACGTGGTCGACACCATCAACCCGATTACAAGACCCCATGCCGACCTGGTCATCGCGACCGCCACAATCGACGTGACTGTCCCTACGAGCTGGCCGACGACCCCGAGTCGTACGACTGGGGAAAGGTCAACGTTTCGTTGAGCACGTACGAGTGAGAGGCTCTGCATCGACCTTAGGAGCGGCACCAGCGCGACCGCCTGGAGCAAACCTGAGATTTCGGGCGCGCGAAGCAACTCGGCCAAGGTGTCCGAGAGCTCGAATAGGGCTACGCTGACCACGATGCCTCGAGCCACGCCGAGGTTCCAGACTGACTGCCAGGCCCGGTCATCCCGCTCGTGGCCCTGGATGAGTGCTTGGTTCAGGCCAGGCTGTGACATGAGCTCGATCATCCCGAGCACCGATGCGACGAGCACGAAGCGTCCAAGCTCCTGGGGCGCGAGAAGCCGGGCGACAATGACACTGCCGCTGAACTGAAGTGCCCTGCTGAAGGCAGCCCCTGCGAGCACAGATCGTAGGGAGCCGTAGGCGTTGCCCCGGCCCTTCACTGGGACGACCCGTGATGCAGTCAGTCCGACGAACGAGACCGCTCTCATGACCAACTCACGCTGCTAAGAGCGCGTTCCGCTCTCCGCTGTGACATCTTCGGAAGCTCCGTAGTAGCCGAATCACTGAATTGGACAATCGCATCAAGCGGAAGGGCGAACGATGCGCCACTCGCATTCGGTGGAGAGCAGTCGAATCGACACTCCTGAGGCTCGGGTCGACCTCGCCGGTCTCACTCGATGCTAGGCGCGTCTCAGAGGGACGACCACGCCTCAACGGAGCGGCCTTTCCACGATCCCCTAGTCGCATGGCTAGTCGAGACCGCTCTTCCGTCGATGGGATCCCCATCTACCGACGCATACCTTCGACAACATGCCGCCGTCGCTCCTGCGCGCGGGCAAGCAGCCGACGAGTCGCGGTCGCGTTGTCTCGCTTCCGCCGCCAATCCCACAGAACCCATACCAGCGACTCCTCTACGGAGAGCTCGAGACCTACGGAATGATGCTGGCTACTGAGCCCCGCTTCCGGTGCGTCTCCCTCTGGAGGGCCCGTCGAGAACGCGGGGTGCTGCACTTCCACTGGCCACAGCCGTACTATCGGTTCCAAGGGAAACCACGGTGCCTTCGCCGGCCGCTCTCCTGGCTACGGCTCGGCCTCTTCTTCATGCGTCTCAGGTGGGCGCGCCTCCTCGGCTACTCGCTCGTGTGGACGATCCACCAGGTTTATCCGCATGAATTCCATGAACGGCTCGACCGGGTAGGCGCGCTCGCTCTCGCACACGCCTGCCACGCGTTGGTTGCCAATGACCGTTCGACAGCTGACAACGCGCGCGACGAACTGGGATCCAGGATCCAGACCATCGAAATAATCCCGCAGGGTCCCTACATCGGCGTGTATCCGGAAGGCAGAGTTCCCCAGATGTCGTGCGTAATGAGTTGGGATTTTCGAAGGACGCCTTCGTCTTCCTGTCCTTCGGGGAACATCCGGCGCTACAAGCAGCTGGATCTCCTCCTGGAAGGCTTCTCAAGCGCCGCCATACCGAACTCTGCTCTTCTCATCGCTGGCGTCCCCATGGACGAAGCTTCCGAACGAGAACTCTGTGCAGCCGAGGCGAAGGATGACAGAATCAAGATTCACCTCTCGTTCGTGCCCGACGAGCGTGTCGCTGAGCTCTTCGACGCCTGCGACGTTGCGGTCTTCGCCCGAGGGGACGGGGCACGTCCGCCGCGATCATGCTCGCACTGTCTCTCGGAGTGCCTGTCATCGCGGCTGACGCTCCCGCATATCGGGAACTCATCGGAGCCGGCTGAGCGGACGGCTATTCGAAGCTGGCGTAGCGGCGTCGCTCCGAGAAGTTCTTGAGATCGCTGCTACAAGCGTCGAAAGCGTACGAACTGATGCCAAGTTAGAAGCGGTTCGCCGTGTAGAGACGTTGAGCTGGGCGAGCAGCGCACAGAGTTATGCCAGGATCTTCGCGCGATCTGGGTGATCCGACGCTTCGTACGGCACTGGTGATCCGCCTTCTCGAGCCGAGCTCGCAGCTAAGGCGCGGCGAGTGGCCTCGAGATAGCCAGTTCCCCAGCGCTGGCATGGCTCAAGATGCGCACCCTCAGCCCATTCGTTCCATGCGTTGATGAACACGAGCTGGCCGCTCGCCCGCTGGTTGTCGCGCCCCATGAAGGACTGAGGAGAGCCAGCATTCGTAGCGCTCGGGCGCAGCGCCATCGAAAACAACAAGCTCCCGTTTGGCGCGGGGAGTGTTGTCCCATGAGGGCATCACGCACGAGAACCGCCGGTACGGCACCGACGGCCGGTGGAGCATCCGTTGGACGACCGATTCGTAGTCGTAGATTCGGTGCCGGTACGCCTGACTCGTCAGGCACTCGCCTCGGGCCAGCCTCCAACCTCTCCCATGGCGGCGGGGCGGCCCGAGGTTCGTCCAGTCGGGTTGAAACTCCACGGACGCATCGAAGCCAAGCGTCACCGGGTCACCGCGCTCGGTAGCGAGACTCTCTACTCGGCAAAGATAGAGCTCTCCGAGTCCAAGTCGGGCTGCTTCCTCCCGCCACGTTTCCAGAGTGCGTGCGGCGTCAGGAAGCAATCCCGACCGATAGACGAGGAAGAGCGGCTTGCCCTCCACGCGGATGTAGCGATCATCCGTGAAAGCGTCGGCGAGGAACCGAAGGTGGCGGCGGTCGTCGTCGTCCGAATGGCGCTGCGTTACCAGTTCCTCGCCACTGCGGCCGTCCCACGCGCGAGTCCACGGCTCGTTGGCCCAGCAGAGGCAGAACGGAAACCGGGGCTCGCGGGAAGACAGGACGTCGGCAAACGGCCGCTCGAGCAATCGCCGACCTTCGAACCAGTAGTGGTAATAGCAAAGCCGTGTACTCCGTAGCTGGCGGCCAGTTCTGCCTGAGCCTGCCGTGTCTCTGGAACACGGAGGTCGTAGAAACCGAGGTCGGCCGGTAGGTGCGGTTGATAGTGGCCTCGGGTAGCGTGGAAGCGCGCGGGTGACGTTCGTCCACTCAGTGAATCCCTTGCCCCACCACTCGTCGTTCTCCGGAATCGGATGGAACTGTGGAAGGTAGAACGCGACGAGGCGAGCCAGGTCGCCGCCCGCGATATCTGGGACCTACGCTCATCGCCGAGGCTCCTGGTTGAAAGCCGCTCGTATCGATTTGCATCGTCGCAGTCGCCTCAGCCGCGTTCGTCCGCGCCGGCGTCCGAGCGACCGTCGCCGGACGCGGGCTCGCCGTCGATATCGGTCTCGGGGTGGTTGGTGGGGTGCGCCTGGCCGCGCGCGGCTGCGCCGGGCCTCAGGTGGAGGTCGAGCTTCTCCGGGTTCACGAAGCCGAGCGGCGCGATCTGGTCGTGCGGGCCGCAGGGCTCGCCCTCCGCGTACGTGTTGTAGTCCCAAAGCGAGCCGTAGCTCTTGGTGCAGGAGAAGGCGGTCTTGGCCGGCTGGATGTTGCTGAGGAAGGCGACATCCTTCGCCTCGCAGTCCGAGTACATGTTCCCGAGCGCCGAGTTGTTGCGAACGAGGAAGCGCTCACACGGCCAGCCCTCCTGCGCCGCGAGCCGGAGGCTGTAGTAACCGCGAACCGGTCGGTCGAAGAAGTTGTTCTCGATCAGGAAGTCGCGGAGCGGGTGGGGGCTGTCGTTCGCGCTGCCCCAGCTGCGGATCAGGATGTCGTGGTCGGCGCAGCGCCGGAAGCGATTGCCCGGATGACGACGCGCACGCCGCTGCCGATCTGGAGGCACTCCGTGTGCGCCTTCGGGTCGACCTTGCGCGCGTCGTGGAAGCGCACCCGCTCGATCAGGATGTCGGTCGGCACCTGCCCGTCGACGCTGGCGATCTGGCTGTCGTTGTCGTCGTACGGCCCGACGTCACCGCCGAGCACCCGTACGTTGCGGGAGCCGTGGATGAAGAACAGCCCGACGTCGAGGTTGCGGAACGTCTGGTCGGCCGCGAGTCGGGACTTCCAGAGGCCGGCCTTCAGGCCCCGGAGCTCGATGTGGGAGGCCTCGACGACGAGCCCCCCGTCGATGACCACTCGGGAGTGCGGAGCGGGGCGGAGGACGACGTCCTCGCCGCTCGTCTTGCGGGGATCGGCGCGAATCGTCTGTTCGGGGTACGTGCCGCCCGCGATCTCGACGACCTGCCCGGGTCGTGCACGCCGGTAGGCGCGATCGAGGCTCGCGCAGGGAGCGGCGATCGTGCACGGGTTGTCGTCGGATCCGGTCGGCGCCACCGCGAGCGGCTCCGATGAGCCACTGCCGTGTTGCGCGCCTGCGGAGACGCGTGGCTCGTCCACTCGACTGACCGAGTACCACCCGGCTGCCAGGAACCCGGCCGCCGTGAGCAGGGTCAGCGCAAGGAGGGAGATCCCCCTCACCATGAGGCGGTCGCCGCTACGTGGCCGGCGCGCGAGGCTGTCCGCGCCGCCGAGTACCCCGTCGAACACGCCGGCGAGCCTCGCCGTCAGCTCCCCGGCTTCGTAGGCGGACGCTACCGCGGGAACGTCTGTCGGCGCTCGGCCGGCGTGGGTGAGCCGCCAGCACTGGCGCTCGATGATGCTCGCCATCCCGGCGACATCGTCGGGACGGCAGACGAAAGCCGTTGCTGGTGCGGCGGAGAGGAGATCTCGCGCGTCTCCGTCGGGCACCGCAGCGAGGATCGGCCGCCCGGAGGCGAGGTACTCGTAGGTCTTCCCGGGCACGATCGTCGCAGGGGTTCCCGTCGGAAGGTCGTGCATGGGGAGGAAGAGCAGGTCGGCCGAGCGGATCAGGTCGATGCTCTCGGCGTGGGCGAGGTAACCGTGCGTCCGGACATAGCTGGAGCGGACGATCGCTCGATCTGCCTCGGAGAGGACGCCGGCGAGATGCACCTCGATGTGCGAGCCCAGGCGCGGCAGCGCAGTCCTGACCTGCTCCACCGCCTGGAGGAGGAACAGGTGCGATCGTGTCAGTGGATCCGCCCCGTTCACGGCTCCGCCGAGGATCCGTCGGACCACGCGGCGGCGCCTGAGCTCCCAGCCGAGATCGGCATGGAGATAGCCGGTGTGGACGATCCGGAAGGCGTTGTCGGAACGCACGGGCTCGGAACCCGCGAAATCGTCGGCATCCCAGCCGTTCGGAATGGTCACGATCGCAGAGCTCTCGAGCTCCGGAACCGACGTAACCGCGCGGCGGGCCGCCTCGGGCGTGTTCATGATCACCGACGCAGCGGAGCTGAGCACCGCCCCCATCCGCCGAAGCTCACGGCGGCGATGGAGACTCGTCGGATAGACCGTCATCTCGTCGAGCGCCCACGGATCCCGGAGGTCCGCGACCCATGGCCTGTCGATGGCGGCGCCGATCAGGCGGGCAGCGTCGCCGCTCGAGTACGGCGACATCGACGCGTAGACGACGTCGATCCCGCCTGTGCGCCGGGCAGCCTCGGCGGCGCCGTCGATCCACCAGTCGTCGAAGCGGGAGCTCATCCCGAGCCAGGTCCTCCCGCGACGGCGGAGACGCCCGGCTGAAGGAGGCTCGCCGTGGACACGGAGGACCTCGACGTCCGGGGGTAGATCGTGGGCGAGTGACGCGTCGCGCGGTGTCCATCGTCCGCCCCCGGAGCCGGGGCCGGTCACGACGACAGGTTCGTAGCCGAAGTCGCGCAGGTGCCGGCAGAAGCGCACCGAGCGCTGGACGCCGCCGCCGCCGACGGGAGGGAAGTGATACGCCAGGAACAGGACGCGCCTCATGCGAGCACCGCCTCCGGCATGAGCTCCCGGACGACGCGCGCAGGCGCTCCGACGGCGACCGCGTAGTCGGGAACGTCGTCCTTGACGACCGAGTTCGCGCCGACCACGGCGCCGCGCCCGATGCGGACGCCGGGACAGACGACGACGTTCTGGCCGAGCCAGGCACCGTCGCCGATCGAGACGGGGGCGACGTCGGCGATCCCCTGGCGGAGCACGGGCACGCCGACCTGATCGAAGCGGTGCGTGTGGTCGGCGATGTACACGTTTCGCGCCAGCAGCACGTCGGCTCCGAGCTCGATTCGGACCGCTGCCGAGAGCACGCACTGGCCGACGATGCTCGACCGGTCGCCGATCCGGATCGCGATCGCGTCGTCGTCGCTCTCCAGCACCTGCAGCCAGGAGCCGGGCCCGATGAAGACGCCGCTGCCGATCGCGATCCTCTCTTCTCGAGCGAGGCGGACGGGCGGCTGGAGTGTGCTGTGCTTGCCGAACGCGGCGAACGCCGGAGCGGCGAGAACGGAGAAGCTCTTTCCCCTGAGACGCTCGAAGCCCCTGTAGAAGCGGAGAAACGGCCCTGCGATGAGTCGCCGTCGGACTGCCACGAATCGATGGTAGGGAGCCGCATCCCTCGTTTGTGCTGGACGAAAGTCGAGGATTCCGGATTTCGTGAGGAACCCGGGAGAGGGTTCGCCCGGTGTCCCTCGAAAGGGTGAGTCCCCCCGCTGGATCTGCCCGCTGGTTCAGTCGAATGTCGAATAACGCAAAACACACCGCCGTCGTCCACGATCCGTTCCCCCTCTTCCTCGAGGCGGTGGAGCAGCTGCTCGGCAGGATCGGCGTCGACGTGATGGGGAAGACCACTTCGCCCACACGAGCGATCGCGATCATCGCCGAGCGACAGCCGACGCTCTTCGTCAGCGAGCTCGAGGGCGGGGACGGCGGGCCGGGCGGGATCGAGCTGGTCAGGGAGGCGAGCACGCGGCTTCCGTCTCTGAAGATCGTCGTCTTCACGGCGCTCGACGACCTTCATTGGGTCGAGGCCGCGTTCGAAGCCGGGGCGTCGGCTTTCGTCCTGAAGACCGCCCATCCGGACGACCTCGCGTCAGCGATCCGTCAGGCCTTCTCCCACTCGGTGTACTTCCCTGGCGCTGTCCGGTCGGCCGGCCAGGCCGGTGCGACCCGGCGCGAGTCGCGCGACCTGCAGGGACTGACACGCCGTGAGCTCGAGATCCTCCGGCTCGTCTCCGAGGGCCACTCGAACTCCGAACTCGCCAAGATGCTCTGGGTCACCGAGCAGACGGTCAAGTTCCACCTCTCGAACATCTACCGCAAGCTCAACGTCTCGAACCGGACCGAAGCGAGTCGCTGGGCACAGCTGCACGGGATCCTCTCCCAGGGGGCGCCGGCGCCCGCCAGCGGCGCGAGCGTCGTCACGTTCGAGAAGAAGGCCTGGCTCAGCCGGGCCTCCTAGGCGGCGTCGCGCGCCTCAGTGGTCGTGCGCCATCTCGAGGATCTGCTCCCTCGAGTACTTGCCGACGAGATCGGGGTGATCGGCGCTGATGTGCGCCTCGACGTTGGTGACGATCTGATCGTCGGTCTCACCCTCGACGTCCGTTCCGCATGGGCAGTGGACGATCTTCATGGGAGCCTCCCGGCAGTAGGTGATGGGCCCAGCCTAGTAGGTCTGTAGTCTTGCGCGCACTTTGGCGCAGACCGCGACCCGACCCCCGTTCGCCGTCATCCTGGTGGCGATCTTCGGCGTGATCCAGGGGATCATCGCCGCGCTGCTCGGGATCGGCGTCATCGTCGAGCGCGACGACCCCCAGATCGCCGACGAGATCGGCTACTCGAGCGGCTGGCTGATCGTCTGGGGGATCGTCGCGATCGGGATCGGCGTGGTGATCGCCTGGCTCGCGATCTCGGTCGCGCGCCGCAGCAGCTTCGCGCGCTGGACGCTGGGCTTCCTCTCCGTCGTCCACCTCGCCGGCGGCCTGTTCACCGTCTTCCAGTGGTACGACGTCAACCCGTGGCAGGGCGTCTCGGCGATCGTCGTCTCGGCGATCGTGCTCTATCTGCTCTTCGGTGTCCGCGGGACGCGCGAGTACTTCGCGACCGCGTAGCGACCAGAGCGCCGGGCGACGGTGCCGTCAACCCCGGGACTGCGAGGTATCCGCCGCCCGGCACTGATGTCCCGGGTAGCGCCGCGCCTCTCGACTCGGCGCCTGGCCTACAGGATGCCTGATCCGGCGGGATTTGGCCGGGCGCCGCGCGATTCCGTGGGGAGGTCGTACCAGGGGCGCACGGCGCCCGTAGTCACGTCTTCGTCGACCCGCGGGCCCGCGTCAAGGAATCCCTCGAACGAGGGGTCGCGCACACGGGACGACGACCGGCCTACGGGGCCGTCTCGGTCGGTCCCGAGATAGTCGGCAGTGGCTGCTCGACGGGCGGCTCCGACGCCGTTCCCCTGAGCGCCGACTCGGCGAAGACGCCCTCGGCCGCGACGACCAGCGCCGCCGAATGCGGTCCGCCGGACTCCGGCGCGAAGCGCACCCGGACGCTGCACGCCGCCCCGGGCTCGAGGGTCGCGCCGACCGCGCAGCCGCCCTCGAGCAGCTCGAAGTCGCCCGCGTCGCCCGCGGCGACCGCGACCCAGGCGAGCTCGAGCGGAGCCGATCCTGCGTTGCTCACGGAGACCGACTGCGGCTCGCCGGCCGCGCCGACCTCGACCTCGCCGAAACGGAGCTCGCCCGGGGCGAGCGCGAGCACCGCCTCTCCTTCCCCGGCACCGAGCAGCTGGATCCGCGCCGGGCTCGCCTCGCCGGTGTGACCCACGAGCAGGGTCGCCGTCCTCGGGCCCGGCTCGGACGGAATGAACGTCACGCGCACGACGCACGCAGCGCCGGGCTCGATCGTCCGGGAGGCCAGGCATCCGACCTTTCGCGACGGACGGAAGTCGGCGGCGGCGGGGCCGGTCACCGCGACGCGGTTCACCCGTGCCGGGAGCTCTCCGACGTTCGTGAGGGCAACCTCCCGCGCGTCGCCCTTCGCATCGAGGGGGTGCTCGCCGAAGTCGAGCCGCGTCGCGCCGACGACGATCGTCGCGCTGCCGATGCCGCTTCCGCGCAACTCGACCGTCTGCTCGCCCGGGCCACCGTCCAGCGCCAGGACGAGCTCGCCGGAGCGGACGCCCGGCTCGGCGGGCGTGAAGCGGATCGCGACCGCGCAGGAGTCGCCGGGATCGAGGCGGGCGCTCTGGCAGCTCGACTCGGCGATCGGGAAGTCCTCGCCTGCCTGACCGTCGACCGCCGTGTCCTCGACGCGCACGGCGCCGGTCGTGCCGTTCGTCAGCACCACGGTCTGGGTCGCGCTGCGCCACCCGACCTGCTCGTCCCCGAAGTCGAGCGTCTCCGCGCTCAGGGTAACCTCGCCCGCAGGGACCAGCGGAGCGGCCTGCTGCTCGTCGTCGCGCACCAGCAGCCACCAGATGAGGAAGCCGATCACCGCGACGAGGAGCAGCCCGACGACGATGGACAGGAGCAGCGGCGGTCGAGAGCGCTGCTCTGCCGACGGGGCCGACACCGGCCCGAGCGTATCTGGCTACGTCCCCTGTTGCTTCGACTCGTCGACGGCGACGTGCGCGTAGCCGGTGATCGTCGACGCCTGGTCGTACGACCACGCCGCGACCGCCGGGCCGAGGACGTCCACGTTCGCGCGGTCGAGGTATGGCACCCAGGGCACGACTTCCTCCATCAGGCGTCGATCGAGCTCCGCGTAGCAGTCGAGCCGCTCGGGCCCGAGGAGCGCGGCGCAGCGGTCGATGTCCGCGTCGACGCTCGGAATCCCGTCGACCGTCCCCTCGGCCCCGACTTCGGCGGCCACCTCGGGCGTCAACCCGACGAGGGAGTAGTTCGTGTTGCCGGACGGGATGATGCTGCGACCGTCGAAGAGCACCATGAACGTCGACGGGTCCGCGTAGTCCTTGCCCCAGCTGGGAACCGGGCTGATCGGGATCCCCTTGCGCACGGTGGCGAGCGCCGCGAACGGGTCGGCCGATTCGCGAACGACCACCTCGATGCCGATCTCGGCGAGCGACGACTGGACGACCGGCTCCATGGCGCGCGGCGTCTCGGCAGGGGCGGAGAGGACGAGCACGCGCTCGCAGGCGGCGGCGTCGCAGCGCCCGTCGCCGTCCTCGTCGTAGCGCGACTGGCGCATCTCTGCGCGGGCCGCCTCGGGATCGCCGGCCGAGTCGGGGGTCGCATACGGGTCGTAGGCATCGAGGCGTCCGCCGAGCATGGCGTCGGGCAGCACGTGCGTCGCGATCTCGCCCTTCAGCGGACCGCCCCAGGCGCGGCGCAGCCCCTCCTTGTCGAGCACGAGGTTGACGGCCTTTCGCACGTGGACGTCGTCGAACGGCGGCTGCGTCAGGTTCATCGTGACGTAGGCGACGGTGTCGGCGGGGTTGACGCGCAATCGATCGCTGAGCTCGTCCGATTCCGAGTACTCGCGTAGGACCGTCGGCGGGACGGAGGCCCACTCGGCCTCGAGCTCGCCGCGGCGGATCCGCTCGTAGATCGCGTCGACGTTCGTGTCGACCGTCAGCAGGAAGCCGTCCGGCAGGCTCTCGCGGGCCTCGGGATCGTCCGTCGAGGCGTCGTACTCGGGATTTCGCACCAGCGAGAGCGACGTGTTCGGGTCGAAGCCCGAGATCGGCTCGAGCGTCTCGCAGCTCGTCGCGTCGAGCGCGTCGGAGCCCTCGATCATGTACGGCCCGGAGGCGATGACGTAGCGGCCGTACTCGCCTGCTTTCGTGAGGCAGCCCGCGACCTCCTCGGGAACGGGAGCCGTCGCGGGCATCGCCACCCGGTTGCCGAAGTCGCCCGTCGGGGCCGTCAGGTGGAAGACGATCGTCCGGTCGTCGGGTGTCTCGATGCCGCTGATGCGGGCAGCCTTCCCGTCCCGGAACTCCTGCATGCCCTCGATCACGTCGTAGTAGAAGCCGTACTGGGCCGCGAGCGACGGGCGTGCCGATGCGCTCGAAGGCGTACTCCACGTCGCGGGAGGTGATCTCCCGGCTGACCGGCGGGCCGAAGCGGACGCCGTCCTTCAGGCGGAACGTCCAGGTGCGCCCGTCCGGCGACACCTCCGGGAGCGCCGCTGCGAGATCGGGGACGAGCTGGTTCCCCGGCGGGCCGGCGACATGCTCGTAGCCGAGCAGGGTCCGCAGGAGGAGGTTCGAGTAGAGGGAGAACGCCTCGAGCAGGTACTCGCCGGTGGGATCGAAGTTGTTCGTGAAGTTGAACGACGACTCGACCCCGATCCGGAAGATCCCGCCCTCCGGGGGGCCTTGCTCCGCGGCCGCTGTCTGCGCCACGGTCGTCGTCGACTGCGCTTCGGCGACCGGTGCGCCGCTCTCGCCGCCGGACGAGCCGCAACCCGCCGCGAGGAGCGCCGCCCCGATGCCGAGCGCAGCGAGCGCGGCCTTGCTCCGCACGCTGCCTCCATTCCTCGTTCTCCGGGACGCCACCTTCATCGTCGGGGCGACAGCGGGTGCGTGTCATCCCTCGAAAGGGGGTTGCAGGAGGAGTGTGGCTACAGTCACTGGGCCGTGCTGACCGTCCTCGACGCCCGCAAGCGCGCCAAGCTGCCGCTCTGGGCGCAGATCGCCCTCAGCGCCGGGTTCACGCTGCTGCTCTTCGTCTTCGGCGCCTCCGTCGCCTACGTCGGCGGTGCGTGGTCGGGGGTCTCGGCCGGCTCGACGGCGTTCGTCGTGATCGTCTTCCTCGTCGTCGTGCCGTTCCTCGTCTACTACGCCTACCCGCGGAGAGTGCGGCGCTGGTACCACTGGGTGATCTTCGAGGCGTGCGTCGTCGGCGGCGTCACGCTTCCCATTCCGCTCGTGTACCTGCCGTGGCTGATCGTGACCCGGCGCGCATGGCGGGACGCGTAACCCCGCGCCAGGCGGCGGTCGTGATCGCCGCGTTCGTCCTCGGCGGCGTCGCGGCGTTCGTCGCGGAGCGACTCACCCGTGACACGGGCACCAACCCGGCGACGGAGACGATTGCCAGGATCGACGCGACGGTCACGGACGTGGTACCGGGCGGCGTGGCCGTCCAGGCGGAGGTGATCAGGCTGCCGGACGGCTTCTTCCAGCGCCGGACCCCTGAGGGATCGACGCTCAACCTCGTGCAGTCCGGGCGGGTGGAGATCGAGGACGCCGACGGGACGACGACCTACATCGCCGGCACGTCCTTCCTGGCCCCTGCCGGCGAGCAGTACACGATCGCCGTCGTCCAGGACACGACGATCACCGTGATCGACCTCCAGCCGGCAGGCGGGGGGTAGAGTCCCGCCCGATGAGCGAGCGAATCGCGATCCTCGGCGCCGGCAAGATCGGCGAGGCGCTCGTCGCCGGGCTCGTCTCGTCGGGCTGGCGCCAGCCCGACCAGATCGTCGTCACCGCGCGCCGGCCCGAGCGGGTCGAGGAGCTGACGGCCGCTACGGCGTCGTCGGCGCGCTCTCGAACGCCGGAGGCCGTCGAGGGCGCGGAGATCGTCGTCATCGCGGTCAAGCCGCAGGACATCGAGGTCGCTGCTCGCCGAGATCGGCCGCGCGGCTGACGCCCGGCGCAGACGGTGCTCTCGATCGCCGCCGCGATCCCGACCTCGGCGATCGAGCGCCACCTCGGCGAGCGGGTTCCGGTCGTCCGCGCGATGCCGAACACCGCCTGCGACCGTGCACGAGGGGATGGCGGGCGTCGCGCCGGGCGCGCACGCCGAGCGAGGAGCACCTCCGCCAGGCGGAGGAGCTCCTCGCCCACGTCGGTCGCACCGTGCGCGTCTCCGAGACCGACATGGACGCGGTCACCGCCGTCTCCGGCTCGGGCCCGGCGTACTTCGCCCTGCTCGCCGAGTCGATGATCGAGGCGGGCATCCTGCTCGGCCTCTCGCGCGAGATCTCGACCGACCTCGTCGTCCAGACGATGCTCGGCACGGCGAAGCTCCTCCGCGACGAGAAGATGCACCCGGTCGAGCTCCGCGAGATCGTCACGTCGCCCGGTGGCACGACGATCGCCGCGATCCGCGAGCTCGAGCAGGCGGGCGTCCGCGCCGCGTTCCTGAACGCGATCCAGGCCGCGATGACAGCGCTCGAAGGAGCTGGCGCGGCGAGCTAGGCTGAGGCGGACGCTAGCGTGCGAGACGCGACCACGTCGGCGCCGCAGCCGAAGACGAGCGCCGCCTCGATCTCGTCGCGGCCGACGCCCGCGAGCGAGCGGTGGTCGAGGTCGACCTCGATCGGCGGCCAGTCGGTCGAGCCCGAGCGCGCCCGCGCCCTCCGACCGAGCCGTAGCGAGGAGCATCGCGGGCGGGATCACGTTGCGGCGCAGCGCCTGGCGGCGGGCGATCCCCTCGAGCTCGCGGAGCTCCTCGAGCGGATCGATGCGGACGTTCGAGTCCGAGCCGATGCAGAGGCCGATCCCGCGGCGCGTGATCCGCTCGACCGGGAGCGAAGCCGTCGCCGAGGTTCGCCTCCGTCGTCGGGCAGACGCAGATCCGCGCGCCCGGCCTGCGCGAGCAGGTCGAGCTCCGCGTCCGACGCGTGCGTCGCCGTGGACGATCGTCGTGCGCGGACCGAGGCAGCCCGGCTCGGCGAGCAGCTCGATCGGCCGCAAGCCGTGCTCGGCGAGGCACTCCTCGATCTCGCGCGGCTGCTCGTCGGCGTGCACGTGGAGGACGAGCCCCTCGCGCGCGGCGTAGGCGCCGATCTCCTCGAGCCAGTCGCGGCGGGCAGGCGCGGACGGAGTGGGGGGCGACGCCGACGCGGGCGCCCGCCGCGCGCAGCGCCTCGACCTGGCTCGAGGTAGTCGGCCGACCGAGTCCTGGCGGAAGCGCTCGATGCCCGCCGCGCGCGTACGCGACGTAGAGGAGGACGAAGCTCGATCCCGGCCTCGGCGGCGGCCTCGGCCGCCGCTCGCGCCTCCGTCGAAGCCGACGTAGTGGAACTCGCCGACGGCGGTGAAGCCGGCGGCGCAGCATCTCGCGGTAGACGTCCGCGTAGAGCGTCCGCACGCGTGCTCGGGCGTCAGCCGGCCGGCCTCGGCGAGCATCGTCTCCCGCCAGGCCCAGAAGTCGCCGCCCTCCTCGCGACCCCGCATCGCCCGCTGGAAGGCGTGGCTGTGGGCGTTGACGAAGCCCGGGATGCGCGAGCGCGGTCGGCCACGGGCGAGCCTACCCGAGCAGCGCGAGCCGGCTCGATCGGCGGCGACTATCCTTGACCGTGGTGGCACTCCCGCAGTCGCGCCCCGCTCGCGCAGCTTCCGAACGCGCTCACGATCGCGCGCTTCGCGCTGATCCCGGTCTTCGTCGTCCTCGTGCTCGCAGGCCGACGACGGCTACAGCTTCGCCGCCGGCGCTCGTCTTCGGCGTCGCGGCGATCACCGACCAGGTCGACGGCTTCCTCGCGCGGCGCTGGCACGTCGAGTCCGAGTTCGGCAAGTACGCCGACCCGCTCGCCGACCGGCTGATGATCGACGCCGCGATCATCCTGCTCTGGCTCGCCGACCGGCTGCCCTGGGTCGCGCTCGCGATCATCGTCGTGCGCGACGTCGTCCTCGTCGGCGGCTCGCGGTTCGCCGTCAAGCGCGGCTACACGTTCGAGGTGAGCTTCCTCGGGAAGACGCGCGACCTGGATCCTCTACGCTGTCGCTCGTCTGCGTGCTCGCTACCCCGGACGGCACGGACTGGCCGCTCTGGATCTTCTGGGCCGGCCTCGGGCTCGCGGTCGTCGCCGGCCTCCAGTACGTCGCTCGCGGTCGTGGCAGGCTGTCCGGTGAAGGCCGTCGTGATGGCGGGCGGCGAGGGCACGCGCCTTCGGCCCGCTCACCTCGAACCAGCCGAAGCCGATGGTGCCGATCGTCGGGCGTCCCTGCATGGAGCACATCGTCGAGCTGCTCAAGAGCCACGGGGTCGACGAGGTCGTCGTCACCGTCGCCTTCATGCCGCAGGCGATCCGCACGCTACTTCGGCGACGGGGAAGGCGCACGGGCGTGCGCATGCAGTACTCGGTCGAGGAGTCGCCGGCCGGAACCGCCGGCTCGGTCCGGCTCGCAGCGCGACGAGCTCGACGACACGTTCCTCGTCATCTCCGGCGACGCGCTCTGCGACGTCGACCTCTCCGCGCTCGTGCGCGTTCCACCGGGAGAAGGGCGCGTCGGTGACGATCGGCCTCAAGAGCGTCGACAACCCGCTCGAGTTCGGCATCGTCGTCACCGACGACGAGGGTCGCGTCGAGCGCTTCCTCGAGAAGCCCTCCTGGGGCCAGGTCTTCTCCGACACGATCAACACCGGGATCTACGTGCTCGAGCCCGAGGTGCTCCGCCACGTGCCCGACCGACCGGCCGTACGACTTCTCGAAGGAGCTGTTCCCGCTCCTGCTCGAGATGGGCCGGCCGCTCTACGGCTACGTGATGGACGGCTACTGGCAGGACATCGGCAACCTCGACCAGTACCGCCAGGCGAACTTCGACGCGCTCGACGAGCGCGTGAAGCTCGACATCCCCGGGATCCGGCTGCGCGGGAACATCTGGCTCGGGGAGGGCGTCGAGCTCGACGACCTCGAGCGGCATCGAGGGCCCGGCCTTCGTCGGCAACTACTGCCGGATCGCGTCGAGCGCCGATCGTCGGGCCCGTACGCGGTGCTCTCGAGCGGCGTCGTCCTGCGCGAGGGAGCACGCGCGGTGACGCGCTCGGTGATCGACGCAGAGACCTACATCGGGCGCAGCGTGCTCGTCGAGGGCGCGATCCTCGGCCGCTCGTGCGACGTGCGCGCGCACGCCCGGATCCACGAGGGGGCGGCGATCGGCGACGAGTGCACGCTCGGCCCCGAGAGCGTCGTCATGCCGGGCGTGCGCATCTACCCGTTCAAGGAGGTCGAGTCCGGCACGCAGGTCGACCGGAACCTGATCTGGGAGTCGCGGGCGGCGCGCTCGGCGGCGGCGACCCCGCTGTCCGGGCTCGTCAACGTCGACCTGACGCCCGAGATGGCCCTCCGCGCTCGGGCATGGCGCTCGGCACGGCCCTGCAGCCGCGGGTCCCGGGTCGTCGCGAGCCGCTCGCCGCAGCCCGCCTGCCGCCTGATCAAGCGTGCGCTGCTCGCGGGGATCTCCTCGACCGGCGTCCACGTCGACGACCTGCGCGTGCTGCCGGCCGCGGTCAACCGCCACCTCCTGAAGATCGCTCGGCCTCGCGGCGGGCATCCACGTGCGCCGAGCAGCACGGACCCCGAGGTCGTGCAGATCCAGATCTTCGAGCCGCCCGGCATCGACGCGACGCCCGCGCTCGAGAAGGAGATCGAGAAGCACTTCTCCCGCCAGGAGTTCCGCCGCGCCTCCTACGCCGATCTGGGCGAGCTCAGCTTCCCCTCGCGGGCCGGCGAGACCTACGTCGACGACCTCCTGCAGACGCTCGACGTCGAGGCGATCCGCCGCCGCCGCTTCCGCATCGTCGTCGACTACTCGTACTCGTCCGCCTCGCTCATCCTGCCGCTCGTTCTCGGCGCGCTCGAGGTCGAGACGATCGGCTCGCACGCCTACGTGACCGGCCGCCCGCCGGTCTCGGCCGAGGCGAGCCTCGAGGAGTCGATCGGCCAGGTGAAGCGGCTCGTCACCGCGGTCGGCGCCGACCTCGGCGTCGTCATCGACCAGGCCGGCAGAGCGCCTCTACCTGGTCGACGAGCAGGCCCGCGAGATCCCGGTCGAGCAGGAGCTCCTCCTCTTCGTCTCGCTGATCAGCCGAAACGGCAGGCGGGGGTCGATCGCGCGTCCCGATCACGGCGACGAGCCTGGTCGAGCGCCTCGTCGACGGGTCGGGGCTCGAGGTGCGGCGCACCCAGGCGTCGCTGGCCGCCCTGACCCGCGCCGCCGCCGAGGAGGGGACCGTCTTCGCCGGCGCGGTCGGGCGGCGGGCTTCGTCTTCCCGGGCTTCCTGCCGGCCTACGACGCGATCGCGAGCCTCGCCAACCTCCTCGCAGCTGCTCGCACCGGTCGAGCAGCCGCTCTCGGAGCTCGTCGCGCAGCTTCCGCAGCTCCTCCGCTCGTGCACCGTCAGGTGCGCTGCCCGTGGGCGCTCAAGGGCACGGTCATGCGCGTGCTCACCGAACGGATGAAGGGGCGGGAGACGGACCTGCTCGACGGGATCAAGGTCTTCGAAGACGGACGGGTGGGCGCAGGTCGTCCCGGACCCGAACGAGCCGCTCGTCCACGTCTACGCGGAAGGAGACACGGAGGAGGAGGCGGAACGGCTCGAGCAGGAGCTGCGAGGCGCTCGTCGACGGACGATCATCGCGCGGCCGAGCCGGCCGACCGCCTGACGGCTCAACCCTCAAGTCGAGGTTGAAGGATTCGGCGGCGCCTGCTTGAACTGGAGGGGCACTCCTCCGCCAACAGCGAACCAGGAGCCCGCGTGGAAGCTCTTCCCGACCTGCAATCGCTGTCCGACGCCGAGCTGCGCGACCTGATCCGCATCGCTCCTGAAGGAGGAGCAGGAGATCTCGTACCGGCGGCGCCTCCTGCACGGGAAGATCGACATCCTGCGCGCGGAGCTCGTGGCTCGGCTGCACAATGCAGGTCGAGAAGGGCGAGAGCCCGCTCGCGGAGGTCGACCTCGAGCAAGCTGACCGAGATCCTCGCGGTCAAGGCCGCTCCGCAGCCTGACCGAGGAGGAGCTCGGGGAGGCCGATACCGGGCGTGACGCACGTTCACTGTCCGGAGTGCGGCTTCCAGAACCTGGAGGCGGCGAAGTACTGCGAGAAGTGCGGCGCGCTGCTGATCCCGGACGACGGCGGGAGACCAGACACTGTCGTTCGAGTCCGGCGGACGAGGAGGGCGCAACCGTGTCCTCGCCTGCCGACGCCGGCATCGACCGCACGGCGATCATCGTGCGCTCGGGCGGTGGCCGAGCGGGCGAGGCCTTCACGCTCGACCGGCGACCGCCTCACGATCGGCCGCTCGCCCGATTGCGACATCTTCCTCGACGACGTGACCGTGTCCCGACGCCACGCCGTGCTCGTACGCGCGGCGGATGGCTTCGCGATCGAGGACCAGGGGAGCCTGAACGGCACGTTCGTCAACCGGCGCCGCGTCGACTCGGAAGCTGCTCGAGGACGGTGACGAGGTGCAGATCGGCAAGTACAAGCTGACGTTCCTGGAGCGCTGATGGCGACGGTCACCGCGTCGCTCCACGCGGAGAGCGCCCGCTGACGATCGGGGCGGTCTGCGACCGCCTGAAGGAGGAGTTCCCGGACGTCTCGATCTCGAAGATCCGCTACCTCGAGGATCAGGGCCTGGTGCATCCGGCGCGAACGCAGGGCGGCTACCGGCTGTTCCGCCTGGAGGACGTCGAGCGGCTGCGGACGATCCTGCGGCTCCAGCGCGACGAGTTCCTGCCGCTCCGCGTGATCCGCGAGGAGCTGGCCGCACCGCGCCGCGGACGCAAGGATGCCCGTCGCGCTGCGGGCGCTCCGGCGGGCCTCAAGGGACGCTGGAGTCGCCCCTCGTCGACTTCGACGAGCTTCTGCGAGCGTCCGGGCGCCGATCCCGACTTCGTGCGCCAGCTGGTTCAGGTTCGCATCTTGCGCCCTGTCCAGGACGGGCGACTGCACGAGGCCGACGTCGACATCGTCTCGGCGTGCACGCGTCTGCTGCGCTACGGCATCGAGCCGAGGAACCTCGGCAAGTTCCGAAGCGCGGCGGACAACGAGGCCGCCCTGATCGCAGGCCGTCGGCGGCCGACTCTACGCTCGCGGCTCCCGACCGCCGCCAGCGCGGCCTCGAGGATCTCGAGAAGCTCGCCGGCCGACGCGATCGAGCTCTCGCAGCTGCTCTTCTGGCGGGCGCTCCGTTCGGAGATCTCGACGCAGTGACGACGGTCGACCTCGAGTCGAGGATCCGCGACGTCCCGGACTTCCCGCGACCGGGCATCGTCTTCAAGGACATCATGCCGCTGCTCGCCGATCCGGTGGCGCTCCACGAGGCGGTCGAGCGCCTCGCCGCCTTCGCCGAGCCGCGCGAGCCCGATCTCGTCGCTCGGGGCCGAGGCGCGCGGGTTCATCCTCGGCGGCGCGCTCGCCTACCGGCTCGGCTGCGGCTTCGTCGCCGCCCGCAAGCCGGGCAAGCTCCCCTGGCGGACCGTGAGCGTCGAGTACGCGCTCGAGTACGGTGTCGACTCGCTCGAGCTCCACGACGGACGCGATTCCGCCCGGCACGCGCGTCCTCGTCCACGACGACGTGCTCGCGACGGGCGGAACGGCGCGGGCCAAGGTCGACCTCGTCGAGCGGCTCGGCGGGGTCGTCGTCGGCGTCGCGTTCCTCGTCGAGCTCGCCTTCCTCGACGGCCGCGAGCCTGCTCGACGGCCACGACGTCTTCTCCGTCGTCGAGTACCGCTAGCCGGGCAGCCTGCCACGCCCGCGATCGACACCGTCGGCCGAGCGGGTCACAATGAGGGTGCGGTGTACGACGGGTTGACGGCGCGCTACACGTTCCGGTGTCCGGCGCGCCGCGGAGGCCAGTGTCCGGCTGTCGGCCTTTCGGGCGGTCGAGCGCCTCCCCGGCGCGCGCCCATCCGGCCGTCTACGAGGTGCGGTTCGCCTGCCCGTGCGGTGAGGCGCACGCCGGCCTCGCTCACGCACGACGAGCTCGACTGGGCGCCGCTCGGCTGACGGTCGCGGCGACTTCTACAACGTCATGACCGGCCGGCTCGAGCCGGCCGCGGCCGAGCTCGCCGACCAGGCCGCCTGGCGGATCAGCCGGGGGTCTGGCCGTGGAGCTTCTTCTGCTTCGCCGAGGACCGCGCCTCGGCCGGTCTTCCCGTCGGCGTTCAGGATCGTCGTGCCCGGACCGCGGCCGGATGGTCGTCGCCGTCCGCTGCCCGGCTGTGCCGCGGACGTCCGTGAACGTCGTCTCCCACGAGCACCTCGACGTCCCGTTCTACTCGGACCGGGAGGTGGAGGTGGTCGAGCACGTCTTCGGGAGCGGGGAGGACGGCTGGATGCCTCGCTGGCCGACGAGCTCACCGTCGGACGACTTCGCCGCGAGCCGGCGCCGGCTCAGCTCGCCTAGAGGCTCACTCGCGCCAGGGAGATCGCCCAAGCGGCACCGACGCTGCGCGTCGATGGCACCATGGTGACCGAGGCAGTCGGTGACAAGGGTCTTCGAGCCCGGCGGACCGCGGGATAGCGGGCTCCTCCTCGACCACTGCGCGAGGCTCGAGCGCCTGACCGGCGGAGGACGCCGGAGCGCCAGGGAGCGCCTCGAAGCAGCGCTCGGCGGGGAGCTCACCCGGCGCTCCTCGGCTCGCTGTGCGGGCCCGCGCGGCCTGTCGGGGCGTAGGGCCGCGCGATCGACCGGCCGCGGACACCGGCGGAGCCGGTGCTCCGCACATCGGCAGCGCAGCGATCTCCCTGCAGCGCCGCGGTTCGCCCGAAGAGCAGAACGGCGAAGAAGATGACGAACGCGCGACACGATCGAGACGACGATCGAGGTGCCCTTGCGGCATCGAGATCGAGAGCATCCCGACGAAGACGAAGACGCCGAGCGACAGATCGCCCACAGGAACGCCGACGTGCCGTGAGCGAGGGCCGGAGGGCGAGGGGGCGTCGGCATCAGCACGGAAACCTACTCCAGACCGCCGGACCTGACAGCGCGAGGCGTCGAACCGATCCGGACCAGAAGTTCGCCGAGCCGGTTGCGCTTTCGTCCACCCCTCCGGCCAGATCTCCGCTGCCGCGTACTGCTGCCCGGTGGAGTTTCGACCTACTCGCGCTCCGTGCTCGGCGCAATGAGGACACTAGGGCGTCTCGAAGACATGGTGCAAGGAATCTCGGACGAGAAATCTCGCAAATTGCGAGAAAGTGCTTTTTCACACGAATATCCACAGGAATTCGGAAATCCTGTGGACGAAATGTGGATTTAGCGGGGGACTACCCGGCGAGCGGCGCCGCGGTCGTGTAGACCCCGTCGGCATTCCAGAGCAGGAAGCCGGCGGTCCGCGCGCGGCGTGCCGCCTCGGATCTGCTGCTGCGACGTCGGCGAGCGTGTACGTGCGCCCGAGCGAGAAGTCCTGGAGCCACGGCACGATCTCGGCCGTGCGGCCCTCGAGCTTCTGCCGGAAGTCGAGGAGGGCGAAGCTGACCGTCCGGCCGGGCTCGGCGCTCGGGGTCGTCGATGTTGTACTCGCCGCGGCCGAAGTGGGAGGGATACACCATCGGGTAGATCGTGTCGAGATACTTCGCGAGGAGCGCGCGGTCGCTGGCCGATCCCGAGGTCGCGCGTGGCCGACAGTCCGAACAGGGCAGCAGAGACGCGCACGCCGAGCGGCTTCAGGCGCTCGGTCGCGTACTGGACGAACCGCGGCGATCGTCTGCCACTTCGGCTCGGCGCGCTTTCCCGGCGAAGACGCTCCGGCGACGTCGCCGTCGGTCGGGAAGCGAACGTAGTCGAACATGATCTCGTCGAAGCCCGCCTTGGCGGCGGCGATCGGCGACGTCGACGTTGTAGTCCCAGACGCGCTTGTCGTACGGATTCGTCCAGGCGAGCCCAGCGTCCGTCTTCCAGACGGTCCCGTCCGGCGTCTTGATCGCCATGCTCGGGCCGCGCCTCGACGAGCGCAGGATCCTCGAAGACGACCACGCGCCCGATCAGGTAGAGGCCGGCAGCGTGGATCTGCCTCGCGCGACCGTGCGGGCGTCGTAGTAGCGGCTGGGCCGGGCGCCGACCTCGCGGGCGAGCGGCACGGCGGGGGAGACGAAGCCGACGTCGCCGTTCTCGTCCTTGACGTCGAGCTCGATCGTGTTCAGCCCGTCCTGCTCGTAGGCGATGTACTCGTCGAGCTTGCCGTGGAATCGAGGCGAGCGCCGATCGTCATGTGCACGCCGCGGACCTCGTGCGGGAGCGTCGCGCGGCTCGGCTCTCGGCGGCGGCCGTCTCGAGCGGCTGCCGTGGCGCCGGCGGCGGTCGTCGCCGCGTCCTTCGAATCGCCTCCGCCGCCCGAGATGAACCGTGCGTTCAACGCCAGCGCGACGACTGCCGCCGAGAGCAGGACGAATACGACGAGCCGACGGAACGCCCGGCGCCGCCGCTGGAGCGTCTGCCGCCGATCACGGAACCGGTCGCTCGGATCGATCCGTCCCGGGAAGACTGGCGGATCGCTAGGCACGAAGACCATGCACGCTACGCGTTCGACGCTTGATTCGCAAGACGTTGTGGACAACGTGACGTTGTGGAGAAGTCGGGATGGAAGGGCCGCGTCCGGCGTGGGCCGGGCCGAGCCGGCGTAGTTTGACAGAACTCGGGTGGTGGCGGGGCGAAAGGCGGCCGCGGCCAACTCGACATAACGCCGCTTATCGTGCATTGACCTACAGACCCGCATCGCTGGAAGAGCCTTCCCGATCGGCCTGAGCTGCAAACGCTTTGCTAACCGAGTCCTCGTCGACCAGTGCCGCGACGGTCGTGACGTGATAAGTGTTGCGCGTGCAACGTGAGGTCGTCCTCCGCTTCCTCGACGAGGACGTGGCCGCGACGGCGCGGCTGCTCCGGGAACAGGCGCCCGAGACGTGCAGTGCGGTCTGGGATGCGCTCCCCGTCTCCGGCCTCGCGCGCCACGGGATCTATTCCGGGAGCGAGGTCTACCTCATCCTCCCCGCGCTCGTCACGGTACCGCGCGAGCACGCGACGACGATTGTCGGGGCTGGCGACGTTGGCTTCCTCACGGTCGAGAAGGGCTCGGGGTACGGCATCGAGGAGAGCTACTCGGAGGTCTGCTGGTTCTACGACCTCGACGCAACCCCCTCGATGCCCGAGGGGCCGATCGCCGTGAACGTCTTCGCCCGGCTCCACGACGCCGACGCCTTCCTCGCCGTCTGTCGGCGGATGCGGCTGGAGGGGGCGAAGAGGCTCGAGATCGCCCGCGAGTAGCCGGCGTAGCGGGAACGGGCACCCCCTCCCCCTACCTACTCGAGTGCTACGCCCCGCGCCTTCATCGAACTCCGTAGGTCAGGGAGACAGGGCTGCACCCAGTGAGTCTGCGCCGAGGAACTTCGGTGCCCCCTGCTCGTAGAACTCGTCGAGCTCTGTGATCGTGAAGCCTCCGCTGCTGATCAGTTCCACGACCGGCCGGGTGAGCCGGCAGCCGCCGAAGAGCCGCTGCTCTACCGGGTCGAGGCGGTGCTGCCAGCGGCGCACCTTGTCGTCCGGAGCGAGCCCGTGCTCCAGGAAGTGAAAGCTGCCTCCGGGCTTGAGGACGCGACGCACCTCACGGAGGGCAACGGCTACGTCCGGGATCGTGCACAGCGTCCAGGTGGAGAGAGCAGCGTCGAAGGTGTCGTCGGGGAAGGGCAGCGACTCGCCGTCCAGGCCCGACCGCTCGACCGGCACGTTCGTCGCGGCCAGGCGCTTTGCGGCCAGCTTCCAGGCCACGTCGGACGGCTCGATCGCCGCAACTCGGGTCACGGCCGCCGGGTAATGGCGCACATTCAGTCCCGAGCCGAAGCCGATCTCCACGACCTCGCCCGTCAGGCCCTGGCACACCCGATGGCGCAGGGGCTCCGCCGCCTTCAGCCCACACGCGACGTTGGTGATCCGAGGAAGGACGTGCTCACGGTAAACGCCCAAGAGCGAGCGGCAGCCTGAACAGCCCGGACCAGCCGTGACGAGTTTCCCGGAAGGTCCGGGTCGTCGGCGTACGAGTTCCCGGACGAGCCGGTTATCCACCCCGGGGAGGGGGAGCCATCGAGAACGGCGACAGTCGCTCGGACACCCCTCGCCACCGGACAGACGGCGACAAACGCGCCAGGCCTGAGCCGTCGGCCGGCCGTGCTGGTAGAGCGGGATCGCTAGCTGCCCGGGCCGGCGAGCTCGTGGTCGGCAGGCACGACGACCTTCACGTTGTCGAACGTGCACTCGAGGAAGCGGCAATCCACTGCACCGAGCGCACCGACGTAGAACTGTCCCGCCTCGGCGGCGGTGATGCAGTCCTCCCGGGAGGGCTCGAAGTTGCAGTCCTCGACGACGACGTTCTCGCCGAGTCGGAGGTGGACAGGGCCAAGCAGTCGGCAGCGCCGGAAGGTCGTGCGTGCGATCACATGCTCCTCGCCGGCGTCGGTGACCCGGCGCCGCCGGAGCAGATACAGGATGACGTCTTCGTCCTCGAAGGTGGTCGGCATCGGATGTCCTTTCGAAGGTTCCGTATCGAAGCGTAGGGATCGGACCCGACGTGCCTATCACCCGACCGGAGGGTATGGATTCCGACGGGCATCCTGCTAAGGTGAGCAAGGTCGAGCGCAGGTCGCTGCTGGCGCTCTCGGCGGGCTGTACGGGGTCGATGACTTGCGCGCTCGCATCGGGATGTGAAAGAACACGCATGAGGAACGCCGATGGCTGAAGAGACGACTGCCCAGTTCACGCCCACGGAGGAGCTCAAGCAGCTCCTCGAGGCCGCCGAGACGACCGGTTTCGTCGATCACGCCGATCTGCTCGAGGCGATCGAGGCCGTCGAGCTCGAACCACAGGACGTCGAGGCGCTGCTCCGCGAGCTCGAGGAGCGCGGCATCGAGCTCATCGACAAGCGGAAGGCCGAGGGCGAGCCTCCCGCCGAGACGACGTCGACCAAGGCGACCCAGGATCCCTTCGAGGCCGCGGTCGAGACGACCACCGACGCGCTCCAGCTCTTCCTTCGCGAGATCGGACGGCATCCGCTGCTCACCGCCGCGGACGAGGTCGAGCTGGCGAAGCGGATCGAGCGCGGCGACATGGCGGCGAAGCAGCGGATGATCGAATCGAACCTGCGCCTCGTCGTCTCGATCGCGAAGAACTATCGAAATCAGGGCCTTCCGTTCCTCGACCTGATCCAGGAAGGCATGTTCGGGCTGATCCGCGCCGTCGAGAAGTTCGAATGGCAGCGCGGACTGAAGTTCTCCACCTACGCGACCTGGTGGATCCGCCAGGCCGTTCAGCGTGCTGTCGCCGACAAGGCCCGGACGATCCGCATGCCCGTCCACGTGGTCGAGCGGATGCAGAAGATGCACCAGGCCGAGCGGCGGCTCTGGATGCAGCTCGCTCGCGAGCCGACGCTCGAGGAGATCGCCGAGGAGGCGGGCCTCCCATTCCAGCAGGCCGCGGAGGTGCGCGCCGCCGCACGCACGTCGACGAGCCTCGATCAGCCGATCGGAGAGGACGAGGACGCCGTGTTCGGCGATCTCGTGCCGGGCGACGGCCCCCTCCCGGAGGAGGAGGCCGAGCGTCGGCTTCGCAACGAGGCCCTCGAGCGCGCGCTCGAGGCCCTCCCAGTGCGCGACCGCCGCGTGCTCGAGCTTCGCTACGGCCTTCGCGGCGCCGAGCCGCACACCCTCGAGCAGATCGGCAAGCGGCTCGGGATGACCCGTGAGCGGGTCCGCCAGATCGAGGTCGAGTCGCTGAACCGGCTCGCGTCGCTGCGCGAGATCGACGGCGTCGCGATCAGGTAAGTGCACGCAACGAGCCGGCCGCAGGGCGGCTCAGCCGTGCAGCGCAGCCGGCGCAGCCGGCGGTCACGACGCAACGAGCCGGCCGCAGGGCGGCTCAGCCGTGCAGCGCAGCCGGCGCAGCCGGCGGTCACCACGCAAGAGCTGCGGCGCGACGGCCGCTGCGCGGCGCCTTCGGCGCAAGTGGGCCGGCAACCCGCCGACCACTGGCCCCGCGGCCTAACGGCCGCTGCGCGGCGCCTTCGGCGCCTTGCTAGGTCCGGAGGTAGTGCTTCAGGCCCGGTGCTGCGGCCTGGAGCTCGCGGAAGGCGTTCGCCTCGAGCTGTCGCACGCGCTCCCGAGTGACGCCGAGGACGCGCCCGACCTCCTCGAGCGAGCGCGGCGGCTCCCCGGCGAGGCCGTAGCGAAGCTCGAGCACCCGGCGCATGCGCGGTCGTTCAGGTGCGTCGAGCGCCTCCTGCGACCTCGGCCTCCCGGAGGTGTGACGAGGTGACGTCCTCGGGACGATCCGTGTCCGTCGTCCTCGATCACGTCGGCGTAGAGCGAGTCTCCGTCGCCGACCGGTGTCTCGAGGCTGACGGGGTCCTCGATCGAGCTCGAGCAGGTCGCCGCACGCGCTTCGGCTCGACGTCCGCCTCCTTGGCGATCTCCTCCGGCGTCGGCTCTCGGCCGAGCGTCTGGCCGAGCGCACGGCGCGCGCGCGTCACCCGGCGCACCTGGTCGACGACGTGGACGGGCAGCCTGATCGTCCGTCCCTGATCTGCGATCGCGCGCGTGATCGACTGGCGGATCCACCACGTCGCGTACGTCGAGAGCTTGAACCCGCGCTTGTAGTCGAACTTCTCGACCGCGCGCATGAGGCCGAGGTTGCCCTCCTGGATCAGGTCGAGAAGCGGGACGCCAGCGTTCTGGTAGTTGCGGGCGATCGACATGACGAGCCGGAGGTTCGACTCGACGAGCTTGCGCTTCGCCGCATCGTCCCCGAGGTCCTTCCGCCGCGCGAGCTCGCGCTCCTGCGCGACCGTCAGCAGCGGGCCGTCGCCGATCTGGCGGACGTAGAGCTTGAGCGGATCCTGGGTCTCCGGGGCGGCGGTCTCGACCTCCTCGGCCTCGTCGACCTCGGCCTCGGCCTCCTCCCCGTCCTCCTCGTCCTCCGCGTCGTCGACGACGACCTCGACGCCGCGCCCGTAGAGCCGACGCTCGTCGCGATCGCGCGGCTTCCTCGAGAGCTGGCGCCGTCCCACACGGCGATCATCGGCAGGTCGGCGGAGGCGCTTGAGCGACGGCCCCACGGGGCGTCAGCCTCGAAGCAGGCCGTCGGAGACACCTCGTCGCCGTCCGTCAGGAGGCGCTCACGGACGAGGTACTGGAAGGTCGGACCACGCGCCTGCGCCCGACGTCGAGCATCCGGTAGACCTGCCACTCGGTCAGCATCGCCGGATCGCTCTTGCCGTGCCTCGCGCCCAGTCCGCGAACTTCGGCAGCCGACCCAGCTCGCCTGGCCAGCTGCGGCGCCCTGCTCGATCGCCCGCTCGAGGCGCTCCTCGCCGACCGGAACGTCGAAGCCTGCCTCCCGCAGCGCCGCCGCTGAGCGACCCGAAGGTGTGCCAGTACAGCGACTTCGACGGCATGCGTCCGCGCCGTGCCTCGAGATCCTTCGAGCGGTCGGCACCCGGCCGAGCTCGTCGCCGAGCTCCCTGAGCAGCCGCAAGAGGTCCTCCCGCGTCGCGAACCGCCGCGGCACGAGGCCCGCACGGCGCTTCGCGGCGTTCCAGCTCCCGAAGCGCTCGACGACCGTCTGCGGATGAACGGTCGTCTCCGCGTCGCTCGCGAACTCCCGCATCGTCGGCGAGCGGCCGAGGCGCCGGGCGCTGGCCTGCAGCTCGGCGACGATCTCCGCATCCGTATACCGGCGGCGCAGGTCCCGACGGAAGGAGGCGAGCGCCTCCTCGTCGATCCGGGCGAGCGGTCCGGCTCGTGGCTTGCGTTCCATCCCTGTGCAAGAAAGGATAGAACATGCTGACGTTACTGCAAATAGCCGAGGCGACGGAGGAGCTCTCCGGCCTCCGTCCTCGACGTCGGCGAGCTGGTCGCTCGTCAGGTCGCGGCGGAAGCGCCCCACCGAGGAGCCGCGAGCGCTCTCGAGCGCGAGAGCTAGTTCCTCCACTTCGATGTCGAGAGCAGGCGCGAGCTCGGCTGCCGTGGCCGCAGAATCCGCTGCGAGCCGCTCGTAGCGGAGCTCGACGACGTCCGTGCGCCCGGCGGCCGCCTCGACGTAGCGGCGCCACGCCCACGCGGCACGCTTCGCATCGCTCGCCGCCTCGAACTCGGCCTCCCTCCCTCGGCTCCACCCAGAACCGGCCGTGCGAGCCGAACGCGAGGCCGGCGTCGTCGGCACCGGCCCTTCCCGCGCTCAGCCAGCCACGCTCGAGGAGGGAGCAGACGACGTCGCGGCCGTCGCGGATGATGTGCACCTTCGTCGACTGCGGCAGCGCTCGTGCCACGGCGTCGCAGACGAACGCCGTCTCGGGCGTCTGCTCGACGGCGCGAAGGCCGCCGGTCATGGAGAGGCGCCGGGTCAGGGTGAGCAGCCTGCGGATCCGGAGGGCCGCGGAGGCCTGGCCAAGGCGCACGAGGTCGGGGACCGCGGCTTTGAGCGCCGCGACCTCTCCGAGGTCGACGAAGCCCGGGCACGATCCGATCGCCCCCGCGAGGAAGGTGGTTCCCGAGCGTGGGCTGCCGAAGACGAAGACCATTCGCCCGTCCAGGGGCTCGACGGCACGGCGCACCGAGACGCCTCGGCCACGGATCACGCGCCGGGCGGTTCGCAGCTGGAGCGCAGTCGATCGGAGGGCCGCCACGGCGTCAGTATCGTTCAACGAGGTGTCGATCCTCGTCGCGCATCTCTACCCGGAGTACCTGAACATCTACGCCGATCGCGGCAACATCGCCGTGCTCGAGCGCCGGGCCTCCTGGCGCGGGATCGACCTCTCGGTGACGGGCGTCGACCTCGGCGATCCCCTCCCCCTCGCTACCGATCTGATCTACGTCGGCGGCGGGCAGGATCGCGAGCAGGCGCTGATCGCCTCCGACCTCGCTCGCAGAGGGCCAGAGCTGATCGAGGCCGTCTCCGGCGGGGCGGCCCTGCTCGCCGTCTGCGGCGGCTACCAGCTGCTGGGGCGCTTCTATCGCGATCGCAACGGGACCGAGCTTCCCGGGGTCGGCCTCTTCCCCCATCACACGATCGCCGGCGAACGTCGGATGATCGGCGACATCCTGCTCGAGTGCGAGCTCGAGCCCGGACGCACGCAGACGATCGCAGGGTTCGAGAACCATGCAGGCCGTACCTTCCTCGACGACGGCGCCACCGCACTGGGCCGCGTCGTCCACGGATTCGGCAACAACGGCGAGGACGGTTACGAAGGATGCCGGGTCGGGAACGCCCTGGGCACCTACCTCCATGGACCGCTTCTCCCGCGGAACCCCTGGCTCGCCGACTGGCTCCTCGAACGGGCGCTCGCCCGGACCCTGGGGGACGTGCCGAGCCTCGAGCAGCTCGCGGACGACCGACGCTCGACGCCGAGCGCGCGCACGACGGTCGCGACGCGAGCGCTCGAGCCGGGCACGCGCCGTCGGCGGCGGTCGGCTACGCCTGCAGCGCCGCCGGCTGCAGCCGTCGCGAATCGGGCGGAGCCCGATCTCGCGACACCGCGGCCGGGCAACGATTCCGCCTTCTACGGCGCCCACATGGCGCCCAGGTAGACGACCGGGTCGCCCGGCTGCCAGCGGCCGAGGAAGCGCTGGATCGGCGGGTGCAGCGCGATCTCCGACAGCTCCTCCGCATCGAACAGCCGGTGGCCGCGTACGGCCGCATCGTGGGAGGTGACCGCTTCGAGCGACCGTTCGCCGAGATGCCCCGCGAAGATGATGTGGACGACGTGGCGCGGCGCTCGGCGGCGTCAGCCGGGCTGATCGACTCGACAACCGCGATCGGCCCCTCGAGCGGAAGATCCTCCTCGATCCCGCACCTCCTCGGTCAGCTCGCGCTGAAGGGCGTGGACGAGGGTCTCGCCGCCGTTCACGCCGCCCCCCGGAAGCAGCCAGTGCTGGCGACCGTCCTTCTCGTGACGGCAGAGCAGGATCCGGTCGCCGCGCCTGAGCAGAGCCGACACGCGGAGCCGCGGCTCCATCACGCTCCCGTCGAGCCGAAGCCGTCCGCGCCCCGCGCGCGCTCGCCGGAAGCTCCTCTACCTCGGTAACCGTCGACGGCCGGAACGGGAAGCACGACGAGCTGGGCGATACGATCGCCCGGCTCCGCGACGAAGGTCTCGGTCCGGATCCGTGTTCAGGAGCACGACCTTCACCTCGCCGCGGTATCCGGAGTCGATCAGGCCGGGTGAGTTCACGATCGTGACCCCGCTGCGGGCAGCCAGCCCGGAGCGGGGCTGGACGAATCCCGCGTAGCCCTCCGGCAGCGCGATCGCGATGCCGGTCGCCACGAGCGTCCGCTCGCCCGGACGGAGCTCGACGCGCTCGCAGGTGGCCAGGTCGAGGCCGGCGTCTCCCGCGTACGCCCGGTGCGGCAGCACCGCGTCAGGCCGCGGCCGGGTGACGGCGAGCTCGATCACCCGCGACTGCGGGCCGCCTCTCCAGCGGCCTCGGCAACCAGGAAGCGGGCGAAGCGCGGGATCTGCACCCGAGGCAGGCGGGCGACGACGAGGACGCCCTCCGCGAGATCCGTCCGTTCCTCGATCGGCGCCCCGAGCTCGTAGAGCTCGGCCAAGCGAGCGCCGTCGACGTGCGGGATGAGGAGCCTCACGGCTTCGAAGCGCTCCGCGAAACGCTCGGCGATCCGCTCGCGGAGCTCCAGGAGGCCTTCGCCCGTGCGGGCCGAGATCTGGAGAGCTTCGGGATAGCGGTTTCGCAGCCGGCGGCGCGCGAGCGGATCGAGCGCATCGACCTTGTTCAGCACGAGCTGGACGGGCAGGGCGCCCGCGCCGATCTCGGCCAGCACGGTGGCGACCGAGGCGATCTGCTCGTCGAGCGTCGCGTCGTGTGCAGAGCCGTCCGCGACGTGCAGCAGGAGGTCGGCGGCGAGCGTCTCCTCGAGCGTGGCCGCGAAGCCCTCCACGAGCTGATGCGGGAGGCGCCGGATGAAGCCGACGGTGTCCGTCACGAGGTAGCGGCGTCCGTCGTGCTCGAACCCCCGAGTCGTCGGGTCGAGCGTCTCGAACAGGCGATCGTCCACGGACGCCTCCGCACCGGTCAGCGCGTTCAGGAGTGTCGACTTGCCGACGTTCGTGTAGCCGGCGAGCGCCACGAGCGGCATGTCGGAGCGCCGCCTGGACGTTCGCTGGGTCTCTCGCTGACGCTCGAGCGCCTGAAGCCGGCGGCGGAGGACGCCGATCCGCCGGCGTGCGATCCGGCGGTCGGTCTCCAGCTGCGCCTCTCCCGGCCCGCGGGTCCCGATCCCGCCCCCGAGTCGCTCGAGGTGCTGCCAGAGACCGCGCATGCGGGGCAGGTTGTACTCGAGCTGCGCGAGCTCGACCTGCAGCTTCCCCTCGGCCGTGTGCGCGTGCTGCGCGAAGATGTCGAGGATGAGCTGGGTCCGGTCGATCACCCGGAGTTTCAGGGCATCCTCGAGCCGTCGCTGCTGGCTCGGATCGAGTTCGTCGTCGACGACCAGCGACTCGGCTTCGGCCTCGGCGACGCGGCCCTTCAGCTCGTCGAACTTGCCCTTACCGACGTAGGTGCGTGGATCCGGACGCTGCCGGTGCTGAACCAGCTCGCCGATCACCTGCACGCCCGCCGTCCGCATCAGCTCTCGAGCCTCGGCGAGCTCCTCCTCCTCATCGACGGTGGGACGGAGGACCGCGACGAGAAAACCGCGCTCCGGCTCGGCGCCCGGTGCTGGATCCGGCTGATGCTGGGTCACGACGGGAAGTATGCCCCCGGCGGCGGCTCGGGGGCCCCCTGGGTCTGCGAGGCCGCGCGTTAGAGTCCTCCCCATGCCGCATGACGTCGCCCAGGCTCGCAGGCTCGCAGAGAGAACCCTCGCACTCGTCGACATCCCGTCCGTCTCGAGAGACGAAGCGCAGATCGCCGGGTACGTCGAGGGCGCCGTCCCGAGAGCGTCGTTCGCGGAGCTCTTCGCCGATGGCGAGAGCTTCCTCTATGCGACCGATCGCGCTCCGGAACGGCCGTTCGTCGTGCTCGCCGGGCACCTCGACACCGTTCCGCCCCAGGACAACGTTCCGGGGCGGATCGACGACGGCTGGGTGCTGGGGCTCGGCGCGAGCGACATGAAGGGCGGCCTGGCGGTGATGCTGGAGCTCGCGGCCTGGCTCGACGAGGCGCGCCCGAAACGCGCCGTCGATCTCGGCCTCCTCTTCTTCACGCGGGAGGAGCTCCCCGTTGGCGAGAGCCCGCTCCCGGCCGCCTTCGCCGGGTCGGTCGCTCTTCGCGAGGCCGACCTCGCGATCGTCCTGGAGCCGACCGACAACACCATCCAGGCGGGCTGCCTCGGCAATCTCAACGCGACCCTCACCTTCCACGGGACGAGCGCCCACTCGGCGCGTCCGTGGCTCGGGGACAACGCCATCACGAGGGCGATCGAGGGCCTCCTCCCCCTCTCGCGGATCCCGCCGCAGCCCGTCGAGATCGACGGGCTCGTCTTCACCGAGGTTCTGAGCGTGACCCGTATCGAGGGTGGGCTTGCGGACAACGTGATCCCGGAGAGGGCGACGGCAGGCCTGAACTACCGCTTCGCGCCGAACCGCTCGCTGCCCGACGCGGAGGCACGTCTCCGTGAGCTGGTCGGCGACGTCGGCGATCTGGAGATCACCAGCAACTCGCCGCCCGGTCGCGTCTCGGCGCGGTCGCCGCTCGTCCGGAGACTCCAGGCGGCGGGAGGCTTCAGCGTGGAGCCGAAGCAGGCATGGACGCCGGTCGCGCAGTTCACCGAGGCCGGGCTCGAGGCGGTCAACCTCGGTCCGGGGGCCACGCGCTACGCGCACACGAGGGACGAGCGTGTCTCGATCCAGGAACTGGGCCGGACATTCGACGCGCTCGTGCGCTTCGTCGTCGAGGAGCCCTGAGGTCGATGCACCGGTCGCCCCTGCTCGCCGAGCTCGGCGTCTACCCGTTCGCCCGGCTCGAGGAGAAGAAGCGCCGCGTCGCGGCGGCCGGGGTCACGTTGCACGATTTCGGCCTCGGCGACCCGCAGGAGCCCACGGCTCCTGCCATCCGCCGGGCGCTGCAGGAGGGTCTGCGCGAGACGATGGGCTATCCGAAGGCCGCAGGGCTGCCCGAGCTCCGCGAGGCCATCGGCGATTGGATCGGCCGTCGCTTCGGGGTCACGGTCGATCCCGACCGCGAGGTGATCCCGACGTACGGCGCGAAGGAGGCGATCTTCGGGCTCGCGCAGATCGTCGTCGATCGTGCCGGAGGGCGCGATCTCGTCGTCGTCACCGAGCCCGCATACCCGGTCGCCGAGCGTGGAGCACGCTTCGCAGGCGGCGACGTCGCGCGCCTGCCGCTGCTCGAAGCGAACGAGTTCCTGCCGGATCTCGACTCGGTGGAGCCGTCGACCTGGGAGCGAACGGCGCTCGTCTGGCTCAACTACCCCAACAACCCGACCGGCGCGACCGCCCCGCTCGCTCTCTTCGAGCGCCTCGCCGAGCTGGCCGACCGACACGGGTTCCTGATCGCCTCGGACGAGGCGTATTCGGAGCTCTGGTTCGACACGCCGGCACCCCCTTCGGCCCTCCAGGTCGCCGACCGGTCGAACGTCGTCGCCGTGAACAGTCTCAGCAAGCGATCCTCGATGACGGGGTACCGATCGGGCTTCGTCGCCGGCAGCCCCGACGCGATCGACGCGCTCAAGCTCTACCGCCCGACGGTCGGCACCGCTCCTCAGGAGTTCGTGCAGCGGGCATCCGTGGTTGCCTGGAGCGACGAGAGCCACGTCGACGAGGCGCGGGAGCGCTACGCGCGCAAGCGTGCGCTCCTTCGCGACGTGCTCGAGCGCAAGGGGCTTCGGGTCGCCGGCAGCCGAGCCACCATGTACCTCTGGGTGTCGACGCCCGGAGACGAGAGCTCGACCGCGTTCGCAGAGCGTCTGCTCGGTCGTGGCATCGTCGTCACTCCCGGAGTTTCGCTCGGGCCCTCGGGTGAGGGGTATGTCCGCTTCGCCCTCGTCCCGACCGAGGAGCAGTGCCGCGACGCGGCCGCGATCCTCGAGGAGGCTCTGTGAACGACGACGACCTCGCCGCCCTCGAGCGCGAGATCGGGACGCTGTGGGAGCTCCCGGCCGCGGAGGCTGCCGGACGAACCGCGGCCGTCGACGAGACATCTGCGCCTGCTCGACGTCGGGGCCATCCGTGTCGCCGAGAGGACGGAGGCCGGCTGGGTCGCGCTCGAGTGGGTCAAGAAGGCGATTCTGCTCTCGTTTCGCCTGCGTCAGTCCGAACCCGATCGAGGTCGGGCCCTTCACGTACTTCGACAAGGTGCCGCTCAAGCGCATCCGGCCGGAGGACGGCGTCCGCGTCGTTCCGCCGGCCGTCGCGCGCTACGGCTCGTACCTCTCCCCGGGCGTCGTCCTCATGCCGAGCTACGTCAACATCGGCGCCTGGGTCGGGCCCGGGACGATGGTCGACACCTGGGCGACGGTCGGCTCCTGTGCGCAGATCGGCGCGAACGTTCACCTGTCGGGCGGCGTCGGCATCGGCGGCGTGCTCGAGCCTCCCCAGGCGACACCCGTCGTGATCGAGGACGGCGCCTTCGTAGGCTCTCGCTGCGTCGTCGTCGAGGGCGTGGTCGTCGGCGAGCAAGCGGTGCTCGGCGCGAACGTCGTCCTCACCGCGTCGACCCCGATCATCGACGTTACGGGGGACGACCCAGTCGAGTACCGCGGGCACGTGCCCGCCCGCTCCGTCGTCGTCCCCGGCACCCGAGCGAAGGAGTTCCCGGCAGGGATCTATCAGCTCCCGGCGGCGCTGATCATCGGAATGCGAACCGAGTCGACCGACCTCAAGGTCAGCCTGAACGAGGCGCTGCGAAGCTACGGCGTCGCGGTCTGAGCGGCGGCTGCGGCCAGCAGCTCCGCGGAGGCCTCGCCGCTGCAGATCTCCTCCGCAGGGCCCGTGAGCAGCGCGTGACCGCGCTCGTCGATCTCCACCGTCAGATCGCCGCCGGGCAGATGGACGACGACGGGGCTCTCGCAGCGACCGTTCGCGATCGACGCGGCGGCAGCTGCGCACGCGCTCGTGCCGGACGAGAGCGTCTCGCCGACCCCACGCTCCCAGACGCGCACCGTGATCTCGTGTGGTCCGTCGACGCGGACGAGCTGGACGTTCGTCCGCTTCGGAAAGCGAGGATGGTGCTCGATCAGCGGCCCGAGGCCGAGGAGGGCGTCCCGGTCGGGCAGGCGCTCGACAACCGCGTGAGGATTCCCGATCGGCGACCGGCGTGAACTCGATCGTGGCGCCGGCGACGTCGAGCGACTCGCGCGCACCGACCTCGGCGGGCCCCAGATCCTGTTCGACGAGGCTTCCCGCACGCATCTTCGCCTCGACCGAGCGGAGTCCGACACGGATCGTGACGGCTGTTGCGCCAGAGCGCCGCGCCAGCCAGCGGGCCGCGATCCGCGTGCCGTTGCCCGACAGCTCGGCCCGGGAGCCGTCTGGATTCCAGATGACGATCTCACCGCAGGCGCCGGCGAGTGCTGTCACCTCGAGCACTCCGTCCGCGCCGATACCCCGGTGCACGTCGCACAGGAGACGGACGAGCGCGGGGTCGAGCGGGCGTCCGACCTCAGCCTGCTCGAGGAGCAGGTAGTCGTTCCCGAGCCCGTGCCACTTGGAGAATCTCATCGACGACCTCGTCCGGGGGACGATCGGCCCGGACGCTAACAAGGCCGGGAACTCTCCGCATCCACTTGCGCTGGTATGCCGCATAGCGTCGGGTGCGAACGACGATCCGTGCGATCGCCTCCTCAGGCGGAAGCTCGGCCACCTCGCGCAAGCCGATCACCTGACCGGCCGACCTCGAGAGACCTCGATCGAGCGCCGCTGCCACCTCTGCCTCCACCCCACGCTCGTACATCGACCGCGTGCGCGCCTCGATTCGGACCTCGAGCACGTCCCGCGGCACGTCGAGCCCGACGAGCAGCGTCGGATGGCGGGTGTCCTCCGTCCACAGGCGATCGCTCGCGGGACGCAGCGACAGGCCGGCGTCGGCGAGCTCGAGGCCGCGGACGACACGCCGGCGGTCGTTCGGATGGATGGCAGCAGCGGCCGCCGGGTCACGTTCAGCGAGCAAGGCGTGGGCGCGCTCACCGCCGACACGGTCGTAGAGCCGCTCGTACCGCGCGCGAATCCCGGGCGCGGGCTGCGGCGGCGGCGCCAGATCCGCAAGGGCGGCCCGGAGGTAGAGACCGGTCCCGCCCGTCACCGCGGGCGTCCGGCCGCTGGAGAGGATCCCGTCGATCACGGCATGGGCGAGGCCCGCGTAGTCGGCGACGGAGCTCTCCGTCTCGAGCGGCCAGATGCCGACGAGATGCGTCGGTTCGTCCGGCTGGTTGGTCAGGATCGGAAGGCCTTCGTAGACCTGCATCGAGTCGGCCGAAACGACCTCCCCCGCGGTGCGGCGGGCGAGCACCTCCGCGACGGCCCTCTTCCCGGACGCAGTCGGGCCGAACACGGCGACGACGAGGCCCGGCGTGATCGCTTCTTTGATTGGGGTTACGCCCGCCCACCTCCCGCTTCGAGCGTAGCGCCCGCGAGCGCGCGCGTGGCGCCCGGATCGTCACGACAGCGTGTCGAAACCGCGAGCTCCCTCGGGAGAGCGACTCGACCGACGGGCTACGCGGCGACCGGCACGGCCTGCCGGCCACGGAGCGTGGTCGACGTCGCCCCTTCGATCTCGACGGCGACGAGCTCCCCGGGCCCCGCGGTCCCGGCGAAGTTGACGGTCGTGTTGCGCCGGGTGCGGCCGCGGAGAAGTGACGCGATCGGTCCGGCTCGGCCCCTCGACCAGCACCTCCTCGATCCGACCGACTCGCTCCAGGTTCCGCTCCGCTGCGACGCGTTGCACCACCTCGACGAGACGCTCGATCCGCTCCCGCTTGACGTCGTCGGACACCTGATCGGACATCCCGGCGGCCTCAGTTCCAGCGCGTGGGCTGAAGACGAAGGTGAACGCCCCGTCGAAGCGGACCTCCTCGACGAGCGAGACGGTCTGCCCCGAAGTCGTCCTCCGTCTCGCCCGGGAAGCCGACGATCAGGTCGGTCGTGAGCGCGAGGTCGGGAACGGCTTCGCGCATGCGCTCGACGAGCGCGACGTACCGCTCCCGCGTGTACGTTCGCCGCATCGCCGGAGCACGCCGCGTCGAGCCGGACTGCACCGGGAGATGGGCGTGCTCGCAGACCGAGCGGCAATCGGCCATCGCGCGGATCACCGGCTCGCGGAAGTCCTTCGGATGCGGGCTCGTGAAGCGGATGCGTTCGATTCCGTCGACCGCGTCCGACGGCCCGGAGAAGCTCGCCGAACTCGGTTCGGAGCTCGGGCGCGAGATCCCGACCCCAGGAGTTGACGTTCTGGCCGAGCAGCGTGACCTCGCGGACTCCGGTCGGCGGCGAGGCGCTCGACCTCCGCGACGATCTCGCCCGGGCGGCGGCTCTGCTCGCGTCCCTCGCACCGACGGGACGATGCAGTACGAGCAGGCCGAGTTGCAGCCCATCGAGATCTGCACCCAGGCCTGGAACGGGCGCTCGCGCCTGACCGGCAGGTCACCGGCGAAGTGGCGCCACTCGGCGAAGCGGCCGCGCGGACGCCTCGCCTCCGGCGCCGAGCCACTCGCCGAGGTGCGGGATCGATCCTGGGCCGAACGCCACGTCGACGAACGGGTAGAGCTCGAAGAGCCGCTCGCGCTGGGCCTCCGCGTAGCAGCCGCCGACGGCGATCACGCGCTCGGGATCTCCGGTCCTTGAGCGCGCGGGCCTGCGCGAGGTGCGCCGCGAAGCGCTGGTCGGGCTTCTCGCGGATCGTGCAGGTGTTGAAGACGATCACGTCCGCCTCCTCCTGCGACGTCGACTCGCCGAGGCCGAGCTCCTCGAGCATGCCCTTGATGCGCTCCGAGTCGTGAGCGTTCATCTGGCAGCCGAACGTCGTGACGTGGTAGCGCCTCACTCTCGCGAACTCGACTCGCGCGGCTCTCGCGGATCACCGTCACCTTGATCTGGCCCGGATACTCGAGCTGCTCCTCGATCTCGCGGGCGATCTCGTGCGAGAGGAGCACGGCCTCGTCGTCGTCGACCTCCGTCGGCTTGACCATGACGCGGATCTCGCGACCGGCCTGGAGGGCGAACACCCGCTCGACGCCCTTCTTCTGGACGCGATCTTCTCGAGGTTCTCGAGGCGCTTGATGTAGTTCTCGAGGCTCTCCCCTCGCGCGCCGGGCCGCGACGCCGAGATCGCGTCGGCCGAGATGACGAGGATCGCCTCGACCGTCTCGGGCTGCACCTCGTAGTGGTGCGCCTCGATCGCGTGGATCACCTGCCGGCGACTCGCCGTACTTGCGGGCGAGCTGGGCCGAGATCGCCGCATGCGGGCCCTCGACCTCGTGCGTCATCGCCTTGCCGATGTCGTGCAGCAGAGCGGCGCGCTTCGCCGTCTTCACGCTCACTCCGAGCTCGGACGGCCATGATCCCGGCGAGGTGGGAGACCTCGAGCGAGTGCTTGAGGACGTTCTGGCCGTAGCTCGTGCGGTAGCGCAGCCGCCCGAGCACCTTCACGAGCTCCTCGTGCACCTTCCCGCAGTTCGCCTCGAAGACGGCCTGCTCGCCGGCCTGGCGGACGTGCTCCTCGATCTCGGCCTTCGACTGGTAGTACATCTCCTCGATCCGCGAGGGATGGATCCGGCCGTCCTCGACGAGCTTCACGAGCGTGAGCTTGGCGATCTCGCGCCGCATGCCGTCGAACGACGAGAGAACGACTGCCTGCGGCGTGTCGTCGATGATGAACTCGACGCCGGTCAGGTTCTCGAGCGCGCGGATGTTGCGGCCCTCGCGGCCGATGATCCGCCCCTTCATGTCGTCGGAAGGAAGCTGGACGAGCGAGACCGTCGTCTCGGCCGCGTGGCTCGCCGCCACACGCTGGAGCGCGTCGGCGACGAGGTTCCGGGCCCGCTGCTTCGCCTCGGCCTGCGCCTCCTCCTCGATCTGGCGCACCATCCTCGCCATCTCGTGGCGCACGAGCTCCTCGGACCGCGTCGAGGAGCTCCTGGCGCGCCTCGTTCGACGGTCATGCCCGAGATCCGCTCGAGCTCGCGCGAGCTGGACGTCCTGGCCTGCTCCGACCTCCGTGCTGGAGCCCGGCGACGTTCGTCTCCTCGCTCGGCGACCGCCTGCTCGCGGCGACCGAACTCTCCGAGCTTCGCGATCGATCTCCTCCTCCTTCTCGAGAACCCGTTCCTCGATGCGCGATGATCTCCGCCCGCGCGCTCGGCCAGCTCCTGGTCGACCTCGGCGCGAAGCTTGACGGCCTCCTCGCGGGCCTCGACCTGGGCCTCCCGCCGGATCGCCTCGGCGTCGCGCCGCGCGTCCGCGAGGAGGCGATCGCGCTCCTCTCTGGCCGCTGAGAGCCGGTTTGCCAGGAGGATGCGCGAGACGAGATACGCAGCGAGCGCCCCGACCGCGAGACCGATCAGGATCCCTACGACAAGTAGCATTGATCGCTCCTACGTCATGCCCCGTAGGAACGGCGCTTCGTCGAATCGCGCGGCGGAGCTGCGCAGGGGACGGGAGAACCGCTCGTGGCGCGGATCCCCCTAGGGTCTGCGACCTCCCGTGATCGCTCGTTTCCCGTCCTGTGCTCTCATGCCCTCGTTCTCTGCTTGTCGATCCGGCGGTCAGCCGTGCCCTGTGGGCGAGAAATCGCTAACTGGTAACGATTCATCGTAGCTCCGCGTCGAGCATGGCGTCGAGGCGGACGAGAGCGGACTCGATCGCGTCCGTCGCGAAGCCGGAACGATGGAGCCTGGCCGCCACCCGCCGGCGCTCGGGCGGTGGCAGGCGCTGCAGCGCAGCAGCGGCCCGCTCGACCTCGGGCTCGAGCGCCCGACCGCCTCCTCGCGGATCTCCGGGCCGAACCCCTCGTCCTCGAGCCGCGCGTCGATCAGCCGCGTCGCCCTGCCCCCGAGCGGCCAGGGTGCGTGCCCGTGCGCGCGCGAGGCGGCCGTCGTCGACGAGCCCCGTGGCGACGAGCGCGCGCGACCACCGCTTCGGCCTCGGCGCTCGGCGAGGCCCGCGGCGCCGAGGCGCGCGCCGGAGTGCAGCCGCAGAGAGATCACGATTGCGGAGCACCCGCTCGGCGACGCGAAGGGCCTCGGCCGAGACGCCTTCCATGGAGCGGCCTACGCGACCTCGGCGATCTCTTCGATCTCCTCCGACGCCGGTTCGCTCCGGCTCGGAGCGCGGCCGAGATCGGTGCCGCCCGAGCGCAGCGCGGATGCGAACGACGATCTCGTCCGCGACATCGGGTGCTCCCGCAGGAACGCGATCGCGTTCTGGCGGCCCTGGCCGAGACGCTCCTCGCCGAAGCTGAAGTACGAGCCCGACTTCTGGACGACCTTCTGCTCGAGCGCGACGTCGAGGATCGATCCCTCCCACGAGATCCCGTCGCCGTAGATGATGTCGAACTCCGCCTGCTTGAAGGGCGGCGCGACCTTGTTCTTGACGACCTTGACGCGCGTGCGGTTGCCGATCGCCTCGACGCCCTCCTTGAGCGTCTCGATCCGCCGCACGTCGAGCCGCACCGACGAGTAGAACTTCAGCGCGCGGCCGCCGGTCGTCGTCTCGGGATTCCCGAACATGACGCCGATCTTCTCCCGCAGCTGGTTGGTGAAGATGCACACCGTGCCGGTCCGGTTCAGCGTGCCCGCGAGCTTGCGGAGCGCCTGGCTCATCAGGCGCGCCTGGAGGCCGACGAAGCTGTCGCCCATCTCCCCCTCGATCTCCGCCTTCGGCGTCAGCGCGGCGACCGAGTCGATCGCGACGACGTCGAGCGCGCCGCTGCGGATCGAGCAGCTCGGCGATCTCGAGCGCCTGCTCGCCGTGATCCGGCTGGGAGACGAGGAGATCGTCGATGTTCACGCCGATCCTGCGCGCGTAGGCAGGATCCATGGAGTGCTCGGCGTCGATGAACGCGCAGATGCCGCCCAGCTTCTGCGCCTCGGCGATCACGTGGTAGACGAGCGTCGTCTTGCCCGACGACTCGGGGCCGAAGATCTCGACGATCCGGCCGCGCGGGCAGGCCCGCCGACCCCGAGCGCGAGATCGAGCGAGAGGCAGCCGGTCGAGACCGCCGGAATCGCCTGATCGGCCTGGTCGTTCATCTTCATGACCGACCCCTTGCCGAACTGCCGCTCGATCTGGGTCAGGGCGGCGCTGAGCGCCTGCTCGCGGTCCACATCAACCTCCTAGGGCAACCGCTTCGACGATGTCGTACTGCGCCCCGTCGGCCGCAGCACCGAATGATAGAGAGCCGCATCGGACGGACTGAACGATCCGATCGACGGCACGCCGGGCCGGAGCCGCGGGCGCTCGCGAAGCCGGGCCACCGTCACGTGCGGGAGCCACGGTCGCCGCTCCGGACGATACGCAGCGATCTCCTCGAGGGCCTCCGAGAGTCGCTGCTGGAACTGGCCCGCTCTCCCTGCGTCGTCGGCGAGGACGATCATCGCGACGCGTGGAGTCTCGCGGTAACGGGCGGGAGTGAGCACGGGGCGCCGCACAGCCGAGGCCGTCTGCCGCAGCACGTCGCAAAGGGCGCCCAGCTCCGCGGCAGGGCGCGGGCCGAGAAACGCGAGCGTGACGTGAAGGTGCTCCGCGGCGACCGGCCGCACGCCGGGGGCGGCGTCGAATGCCCTCGACTGCCATTCTTCGAAGGCAGTTCCGACGTCCGGCGGCAGCGGAAGGCCGAAGAAGAGCCGCAGCGTTTCACCGCCCTCGACGCTAGCGCCGAAATCAGACGGCTTCGTCTCCGGACCGTGCCAGAACGGTACGAAGGAGATGCAGCGCGATCGCGGTCGCGCGCTCCCGGATCGCTTCGCGGTCGCCGGGCAGCTCGAGCCGTCGACCCACCGACTCGTCGCCCGTCTCTGCATGGACGAACACGAGCCCGACGGGCTTCGCCTGCGTGCCTCCGCCAGGGCCCGCGATCCCGGTCACGCTCACCGCCACGTCGGCCCCGATCGTGGAGCGCGCGCCCCGGGCGAGCTCCGCCGCAGTCTCCGCGGAGACGGCCCCGTGCAGCTCGAGGATCGCCTCCGGCACGCCGAGGATGCCTGCCTTCGTCGCGTCCGCAGTACGCGACCACTCCGCCCAGGTACACGTCGCTCGCGCCGGCCACATCGGTCAGCCGCGCGCCCACCATGCCGCCCGTGCACGATTCCGCGGTCGCCAGCGTCAGGCCTCTCGCCCGGCAGAGGCCGAGCACGATCTCGTCGACCGTCCGCTCGTCCTCGCGCGAAGAACTCGCCGCCGAAGGGCCCGAGCAACGCCCGCTCCAGCCTTTCGGCCGTGTCCTCGGCGCCTTCCTCGACGAAGAGATCGACGTGGATCTCGAGGCTCCGGGCGCAGACCGTGACCTCGACCCCCCTCCCTTCACCCCCGGCATCGTCGAGGGCCTGGGCGACGGCCGACTCGCTGGGGCCGAAGAATCGGAGCACGCGATGGCTCCGCGGCAGCGCTCCGTCGAAGACACGCCGGAAAGCCTCCGCTCCCGTCGCCCTCGGCCAGAGCCGGCGCAGCTCGCCGGGCGGCCCGGGCAGGGCGACGGCCACCCTCCCGTCGTGCTCGACGAGCACACCGGGCGCGGTGCCCGCGAGCCCGATGACGACACCGCCGTCGGGCACCAGCGCCTGCTTGCGGATGCCCGCCGAGAAGTCCGCGTACGGCCGGCCGAACCGGTCGGCGATCCCCCGTGAGACCTCCTCGATCTGCCTTTCGAGCGTCGGGTCGATCCTCAGCTCGCGACCCACCACGCGGGCGAGGAGCTCGAGCGTGCGGTCGTCGTGCGTCGGCCCGAGGCCGCCGGAGGTCACGCAGATCTCCGCTGCGACGGCCTCCCGGAGCGCGCCTTCGAGCTCGTCGGGACGGTCGCCCACGACGACGATCCGGGCCGGATCGGCGCCGAGGCGCTGAAGCTCCGCGGCGACGAACGGCCCGTTCGGGTCGCGCCGGCTCCCGCGCACGAGCTCGCTGCCGGTGACGACGACGACGGCGCGCGGTCGCGTCACGAGCCGAGGCTAGCCGGCCAGCTCGACGCCGTTCTCCGTCACGAGAACGGCCTGCTTTCCCCGCCCGACGGGTGGGGCGGCCTCGCCGTTCAGCGTCAGGGAGACGTTCTGTGCCTTCCCCAGGAAGACCCACAGCCCTTCGCCTTCGAACGGGCGCTCCTCGCCCTTCGCGAGCGTCCCTTCCCAGAGGAGCACGCCCGCCTCTGATCCCCGTCGGACCTCCACCCGGGACGATCCCGCCCGCGCGGTGACGAGGAGCTGCACCCCGGGAGCCTCGGCCGGAACGGACCCGGTGAGCTTCGGGGGCGGCCGTCTCGGCGGCCGCCGCCGTCGCTCCGGTCGCCTCTCCCCCTCCATCCTCGGTGTCGCCGATCCGCCACGCCGCGATCACGAGCACGGTGACCGCGACGATCCCGGCCAGCGCCAGCGCCACCGCGTTCGCCTCGAAACGACCCTGCCGCGAGCGATCGCGGGGTCGCGAAGCAAGCGCCGGCTCGTCGGATGCGAGCGAGAAGCGCGAGTTGTACTCGTCGACGTAAAGCTGGCCGTCGAGCCCCAGCCGTTCCGCATAGATCCGGAGGAAGCCCTTGACGTAGGTGTCGCTCGGCAGGAGGTCGAATCGCTCGTCCTCGAGCGCACGCAGGTACTTGGCGCGGATCTTCGTCTCGGCTTCGAGCTCGCTGAGCTCGAGGCCCTTGCGGACCCTCGCGTCGCGCAGGCTGCTGCCGATCTCGAACACGCGACCTCGGATTGTAGCCTCGGTCGCGAGCTCCGGCCTTTGCGACCCTACTGCTGCGTGAAGGTCAGAACCGCGTACACGCCGACGGCGAGCGCCGCAGTCAGCGAGACGAGGAGGGCGGCGATGCCGAGTAGCCAGCCGGTCAGAGCAAGGCCGTCGCCGCCGATGCGCCCGAGGCTCCGCTGGAACTCGAAGCGCGCACGACGGGCGAGCCCGATGGAGACCAGCGCGAGCACGACGGCGGCTGGCACGACCACGAGCGCCTGCAGGGGCGTGAAGGAGTCGAGGAAGCGAGGCAGCGCCGCAGCAGCGGCCAACACGATGAGGGCGAGGAGACCCGTGACGAACGCGGCGACCGCCTTGCCGTTGTGCACGCCGGCCACTGTAGCCCCCGTGTCCACCTCAGGGTGCGACCTCCTCGCGCAGTCCGTCGAGGGCGTCGCCGAGGTCGGCTTCGGCGACGAGCACCCTTCGTGGCTTCGATCCTTCGTAGCCCGAGATGATCCCGCGCCGCTCGAGCATGTCGACGAGCCGCCCGGCCCGCGTATAGCCGACGCGGAGGCGGCGCTGGATCAGCGACACCGACGCCGTCTGCGTCTGCACGACGACCTCGATCGCCCGGCCGAGGAGCGGATCCTCGTCTGGATCGAGGCCGTCTTCGTCGTCGCCCTCGCCCGGAGCGGGCTCTGGCGGCTCGAGAAGCGACTCGTCGAGCTTCTGCTCTCGCTGCCCGCGGCACTGCTCGACGACGAGAGCGATCTCCTCCTCGCTCACGTACGCGCCCTGCACCCGCTGCAGCCGCGACGTCCCGAGCGGCTTGAAGAGCATGTCGCCCTGCCCGAGCAGAGCCTCTGCCCCGGACTGGTCGAGGATCACGCGGCTGTCGGTCTGGCTCGAGACGGCGAACGCGATCCGCGACGGGACGTTCGCCTTGATCATTCCCGTGATCACGTCGACCGACGGCCGCTGGGTCGCGAGCACGAGGTGGATGCCGACCGCGCGGGACTTCTGGGCCAGCCGGATGATCGAGTCCTCGACGGCCTGCGGCGAGATCATCATCAGGTCGGCCAGCTCGTCGATCACGACGAGCAGGTAGGGCATCCTCTCCTCCCCGCGCTTGGCCAGCACCCGGTTGAACTCCGGGAGGTTCCGTGCGCGGGCGACGCTCATTCGCTCGTAGCGCCGCTCCATCTCCTCGACGACGTTCGACAGCACGGCAGCGGCCCGCTTCGGGCTCGAGACGACGGACGTCAGGAGGTGAGGGATCGACTCGTACAGGCCGAGCTCGACCCGCTTCGGGTCGATCAGGATCATCCGGACGTCGTCGGGCGTGCCCCGCAGGAGGATCGAGCAGAGCATCGTGTTGATGCAACCCGATTTCCCCGAGCCGGTCGTTCCGGCGATCAGGATGTGCGGCATCCGGGCGAGATCGGCCCAGACCGACGCACCCGAGATGTCCTTTCCGAGCCAGACCGAGAGCGGGCTCGCGGAGGCAGGCAGGTCCTCGAGGATGTCGCCGAGCGTGACGAGGTTCGGGGAGATGTTCGGCACCTCGACGCCGACCGCCTGCTTCCCGGGAATCGGCGCCAGGATGCGGATCTCGGTCGTCGCGAGCGCATAGGCGAGATCGTCCTTCAGCGCCGACACGCGCGAAACCTTCGTTCCGGGCGCCAGCTGCAGTTCGTAGCGCGTCACCCGTGGCCCCGCGACCTGTCCGATCGTCGTCGCCTCGATGCCGAAATGAGCAAGCGTCTGGACGAGCGTCTCGGCCGTCCGCTCGACCGCCTGAAGGGGCTGCGAGCCGCTCGGACGGGAGCGCTTCAGCACGCTTCGATCGGGCAGGCGGTAGTCGCGGGGATCGACTCTCGCCTCGAAGAGCGCGCCCTGTACGCCATCCTCCGTCGGCGGCTCGTCAGCCGCCGGTGGCTCCGGCGCGATCGGAACGTCGAGCTGCTCGACGAGCAGCGGGACGGCGTGACCGTCGGAATCGTCCGAGTGCTCGTCGAGGACGTCCGGGTACTGGCTGACGCCGTCGACGGGCGGCCCGCTCGGCTCGCCGAACAGCGGGGATGCGCTGACCGTCTGAACGCGCTCGGCACCCCGCTTCGCCGCCGTCGCGGTTCCGCGGGCGATGCGGTGGCCGGTGCGCGCGGAATGGCGGATCACCGCACCGAACGACGCGCCCGTCACGAGCAGCAATCCGGCCAGCAGCGCGAAGACGGCGATGATCGTGACCCCCACCTGACCGACCAGCGACACGAGCGGGATGTAGAGCAGCGCACCGAGGATCCCGCCGTGCTCATCGACCTGGTCGACGTCAACGCTCCGCGGCGCCGTCCCGTCCGGCCCCAGGCCGAAGACGTCGCCGCCGAACGTGAGCAGGAGCGCGAGGACGAGCACGACGAGCCCGGTTCGAAACGGCCGGACGTCGATCAGCGCGCTCCGGCCGAGCAGCAGTCCACCGATCAGGAGAAACGCTGCGGGCACGAGCACGGCCCCCTGCCCCACGAGAACGCGCAGGCTCTCCCCGATCCGGTCCCCGACGGCGCCGCCGTCGAACCCGAGCCAGAGGACGACGGCGAAGAACACGCCGAGCGCGCACAGCACCAGGCCGAGAAGCTCGGGATGCTGGTGCTCCCGCCTCGGAGACGCGCCACGGGGTGTCGCCTTGGTCTTCGCCGTTCTCGCCCGCGCCGGGGACGCCTTCGAGCGCGCACGAGTCGGGCGCACGGTCTGCGCCATGCAGGGAGGTTCGCGGGCCGGCTGCCCGTTCCTGCCGCAGTGCCAGACGCTCCCGTGTCGAACCGGCTCGCCGGTCCGACGACCGCGCGAGATCGGGCTCTGCCCGATTCGCGGCACTATCGAGACCCTTCCGGGTCTCGATGAGCCTTCGCGGCCTGAACGGCCGCTGCGCGGCGCCTCCGGCGCCCGCCCGTGTCGGAACCGGCTCCGCCGGTTCCGACGACCGCCGCGAGATCGGGCTCTGCCCGATTCGCGGCACTACGCCGCGAGGGCGCGGAGGTCGTCGACGGCCTCGAACAGGTTCTCGCGGAGATCGAAGAGCCCGGCCCACAGCGACGCGCGATCGGGCGTCGAGGCGAATCGTGCGGACGCCGAGAGCCCTTCGAGGGCCCGGACGAGCACGGCGAGCTCGAGGTAAGCCTGCGCGACGCGGTGCGGCGCCGCTGCGACGCCGGCCCGCCGCAGCACCGGCTCCCACTCGACGAGCTCGCCCGGCCCGGGCTCTCCGTACCAGGGACGGCCCTCGGCGCTGTCGCTCTCGAGCTCGAGCAGGTAGCGGTCGAGCGGCGCCTCGAGGTCGGCGAGCGCGGTCTCGACCCGTTCGGCCGCACGCCGGAGAGCGGCCTGCCGCCGGCCGGCGGTGCAGGGAGTCGGATCCCCGCGCGCCCACGACTCCAGCAGCCGACAGAAGGCGAGCGCCGCGACCTCGGATGCCCGGAGGGAGTGAACCAGCCGGGCTGACGTTCGCGCCGAGACGCCGTACGACTCGACCACGGTGGGCCACGTCTCTGCCATGGTCAGATCTCGAGGACGACCGGAAGGATCATCGGACGCCTGCCCGTGCGGGCGTGGATGAGCTGACCGACCGCGTCGTGCAGATGCTCCTGGAGGAGCTTCAGCTCGCCGACGCCGTCGGCGAGGCAGGCCTGCAGCGTGCGCTCGGCCTCCTCGCGCGCCTCGTCGAGCAGCTCGTCGGGACCGGCGAAGCCGCGGGCGATCACCTCGGGCGCCGCGACCTCGCTGCCGTTCTGGGATCCGATCGTCGTCACGACGATCAGGACGCCGTCCTCCGCCAGGTGCCGGCGGTCGCGGAGCGACGCGTCCTTGACGTCGCCGACCGCCAGGCCGTCGACGAACGCGATCCCTGCCGGACACGTGGTCGACGATCCGGGCGCCGGACGCTCCGAGGTGGACGACGTCACCGTTCTCGGCGGTGACGATGCGCTCGGCCGGAACGCCCGCGTCGAGCGCGAGGCGTGCGTGCGCCGTCGAGCATCCTGTACTCGCCATGCACCGGCATGACCGACCGCGGTCGCAGGAGCGCGAGCATCGTGCGGAGCTCCTCCGCGTTCGCGTGGCCCGAGACGTGCACCGGCGCGGTCTCCTGGTGCAGCACCTCCGCCCCGCTCTTGGCAAGCCGGTTGATCGTGTCGTGCACCTTGAGCTCGTTCCCGGGAACGGGCTTCGCGGAGATGATGACGGTGTCGCCCTCCTGCACCTGGACGTTCGCGTGGTCGCCGTAGGCGATGCGGACGAGCGCAGAGAGCGGCTCGCCCTGGCTGCCCGTGCAGAGGATCATGATCTCCTCCGGGGCGAGCTCGTCGAGATCGACGGGCCGGACGAGGAGATCCTCGGGAACCTCGATATAGCCGAGGTTCCGGGCGATGTTGATGTTCTTGCGCAGCGACCGCCCGATCACGCAGACCTTCCGATCCGTCTCGGCCGCGACCTCGACCGCCTGCTGCATCCGGTGGACGTTCGACGCGAACGAGGCGATCAGCACGCGCCCGCGGAGCCGGGGCACGATCTGGCGGAACGCCTCGCCGACCGTCCGTTCCGACGGCGTCACCCCCGGCCGCTCGGCATTCGTCGAGTCGCCGAGCAGGAGGTCGACCCCGCGGTTCCCGATCTCCGCGAGCCGCCCGACGTCGGTTCGGAAGCCGTCGACCGGCGTATGGTCGATCTTGTAGTCTCCGGTGTGGACGATCCGTCCGCCGGGCGTGTCGAGCACGAGCGCGACCGCGTCTGGGATCGAGTGCGCGACGCGCACGAACTCGACCTGGAACGGGCCGATCGCGACGGGATCCCCCTCGGGCTCGATCTCGTTCAGCTCCGCAACCCGCAGGAGCCCGTGCTCGTCGAGCTTCGACTTGACGAGCCCGAGCGTGAGGCGCGTCGCCCAGACCTCCGGCACCGCGAGCTCCCGGAGGAGATAGGGCAGAGCGCCGACGTGGTCCTCGTGTCCGTGCGTCAGGATCACGGCTCTGATCTCGCCCTCGTGCTCTCGCAGGTACGTGAACTCGGGCAGCAGGAGGTCGACGCCGAGGTGCTCGTCACGTGGGAACGCGAGGCCGGCGTCGATGACGACGAGACCGTCGTCGGACTCGACGACGGTCATGTTCTTCCCGACCTCGCCGAGGCCTCCGAGCGGGATGATGCGTGTCAGTCCGGGCGGCACCGGGCCATTGTAGGGGCGGGACCCGTCCTGCCCCCGGGAATCGGCCGCAGGTCTACGACGCGGTTGCCGCGGCCTCGAGGACGCCGGCCTGCTCGAGCCCTGCCCGGATCCGCCGCTTCTCGTCGTCCGAGGCCTCGACGAGCGGAAGGCGGAGGCCTCCGACGTCGTGACCGATCATCGCCAGCGCTGCCTTGACCGGAATCGGGTTCGTCGTTACTGCGAGCGCGTCGACCACGACGCGCAGCTCGTCGTCGATCTCCCGGGCCTGGGCCTCGTCTCCCGCCCTGAAGCGCGCGACGAGCTCCTTCGCCCGCAAGCCGACAGCCGGCAGGTTGGAGTAGACGCAGATCCCACCGACGCCGCCGAGCTCGAGAAACGGGAGCACGAGGTCGTCGTTCCCCGCATACAGATCGAGCGGCGTCTCCTCGACGATGAACCGCGCCTGGTCACGGTCGGTCGTCGCCTGCTTGACGGCGATGACGTTGGCGATCGCCGCGAGCTCGGCGATCGTCTCGGGCTCGATGTTGACGACGCAGCGCTGCGGGATGTTGTACGCGATGATCGGGCGGTCGGTGGCCTCCGCGACGGCACGGAAGTGAGCGACGATCCCGCGCGGCGGCGGCTTGTTGTAGTACGGCGTCACGACGAGGAACGCATCCACGCCGAGCGCATGCGCCTCGCGCGTGAGGTGGATCGAGTGGGAGGTGTCGTTCGACCCCGTGCCGGCGACGATCGTCGCTCGACCCCCGACGGCGTCGACCGCCGTCCGGAACAGCTCGAGCTTCTCGCCGTCCGTCAGGGTGGGTGCCTCCCCAGTCGTCCCGGCCACGACGAGGCCGTCCGAGCCGTGGTCCGAGAGCGTCGAGCACAGCCGGCGCGAACGCGTCGAGGTCGACGGTGCCGTCCTCCCGGAACGGCGTCACGATCGCCGTCAGGATCTCGCCGAGCACCCCGCCATTGTAGGGGCCCGACCGGTACGGCCTCCCGATGCCGCCTCAGAGCAGGCTGTCCAGCCCGATCGTGAGGCCCGGGGGCAACGTGTGGAGCCGCTCGACGGCGAGCAGAACGCCCGGGACGAAGGCCTCGCGCGACGTCGTGTCGTGCCGGATGCTGAGCGTCTGCCCCGCCGCGCCGAAGATCACCTCCTGATGGGCCACCAGCCCTGGAAGCCGCACGGAGTGGATCGGGACGGCTCCGCCCATCCGTGCCGCGGTGGCCGCGGCGGTGCCGGACGGCGCGTCGACCTTCGTGTCGTGGTGCAGCTCGACGATCTCCGCGCTCGGCATGGCGCGGGCCGCCTCTTCCGCGAACCGCATCATCAGGACGGCGCCGATCGCGAAGTTCGGCACGACGAGACATGGGACGGCGTGTGCACGCGCGAGCCCGTCGAGCTCCGCGCGGCCTGCCTCGGTCATCCCGCTCGTCCCGACGATGCAGGGGACGCCTGCGCCGAGCGCCAGTCTCATGTTTCCGAGCACCGCCTGCGGAGCCGTGAAGTCGACGGCGAGGTCCTGGTCGAGGAGCGGCGGCTCCTCCCCCGCCTCGACGCCGGCGACCTCGTGGCCGGCCTCCCGGAGCCGCTGGCCGAGGAGGGAACCGACCTTCCCGTCCCGGCCGAAGAGGACGATCCTCACGCCGCGACGGCTACCCGGTCGGCCAGGCCGGGGCAGAGTCGCTCGATCGCCTTGCGGTACTGGCCCTCGTCGGGGCCGATCCCCGCGGCCGAGAGCCGCCCGGGCGCCAGCAGCGCGGCCGCGAGCTGTCCGACGCCGTCGGCCTCGACTGCCTCGATCTCGGCGAGGATCCGATCGAGCGAGAGGAGCTCGGAGTCGGTGATCACCGACTTGCCGAGCCTGTTCATCCGGGCCGCCGTGGACTCCATGGAGAGCATGATCCGGCCCTTCAGGTTCTCCTTCGCCCGACGGAGCTCCGTCTCTCCGATCCCGCCGCCCGCGATGTCGGCGATCTGCTCGGCGACGATCTCGAGGCACGTCGCGAGGTTCTCCTCGCGGGTGCCTACGTAGACGCCGATCTCGCCGGTGTCGGCGTACAGCGAAGCGAACGTGTACACCGAGTAGGCGAGGCCTCGCTTCTCGCGGATCTCCTGGAAGAGCCGCGACGACGCGGAGCCGCCGAGGATGCTGTCGAGGATCGACGCCGTGAAGCGACGGCGGTCGGAACGGGCGATCGCAGGCGCCCCGATGCAGACGTGATACTGCTCGGTCGGCTTGGGGTTGAAGACGAGCCCGGGCGGCGGGGGCGCGACGAGAAGCGGGCGCGCCCGCGGCTTGCGCGCCGGTGGCGTGGCCTTCTTCTCGGCCATCTGCCTGCACAGCTCGACGAGGTGGTCGTGGTCGACGCTGCCTGCTGCGGAGACGACGATGTTGTCGCCCACGTAGCGCCCGCGATGGTACGCGCCGACGGCTCGGCGGGTGATCGACGAGATCACGTCCGCCCGGCCGATCACCGGCCGTCCGAGCGGGTGGCTCCCGAAGACCGCGGTCGTGATCAGGTCGTGGACGAGCTCCTGCGGCGTGTCCTCGTACATCGCGATCTCCTCGAGCACGACCTCCCGCTCGCTGTCGAGCTCCGCGAGCGTCGGCGCGAAGACCATGTCCGTCATCACGTCCATCGCCGTCTCGAGATGCTCGTCCATCACCCGCGCGTAGACGACGGTGTACTCGCGCGTCGTTGCTGCGTTCAGCTCGCCCCCCACGCCGTCGAAGATCTCGGCGATCTCCTGTGCGCTGTAGGAGCGCGTGTTCTTGAAGAGCAGGTGCTCGAGGAAGTGGCTCACCCCGGCCCTGGCGTCGTCCTCGTCGCGTGACCCGGCGCCGATCCAGAAGCCGATCGAGACCGACCGGACGCCGTCGAGCCGTTCGGTGACCACGCGCTCGCCGTCGTCGAGGGCGCTCAGCAGGTACTTCTGCACGGGACTATCGTATCGCCGGCTGAGGCGTCTCTTCGTATCGGCGGCCGGGGGCTCCGAACGCCTCTGCGAGCCCGAGAACGAACCGGATCGGCAGCCTGGCGAGGCCGCGAGCCGCGCTCGGTGCCTCGAGCTCCCCCCGCAGGATGTTCTCGACGACGGGCCACACGAAGGGCGGCCTCGACAGCTCGAAGGCGAGCCGCGGAAACCGGTCGAAGGCGAGCTTCGCGTTCCAGGACGCGCCTGCCAGCCGTCCGAGCGAGGCGCGTAAGGCCGCGTCGTACGGCTCGACGGTGGTCTGCCGGCCGTCGAGAACGGCTCCTGCCGCCTCTGCCGCGAGCCTGGCGGAGACGAACGCCTCGTACATGCCGTCACCGGAGAGCGGGTCGACCAGCCCGGCGGCATCCCCGACGATCAGCGCCCGCCCCCGCGCCAGCGGCGCGTCGGGCAGGCGGAGCGGCAGGCGATGGCCTCGCAGGCTCTCGAGGCGATCGTCGGGCACGCCGTGCTCCCGGCACAGCACGCGCAGATGGTGGCGGAGAGTCGGGCCGGTGCGCTCCCAGCCGCCGACGCCGAAGTTCGCGTGGTCGCCCTTCGGGAACACCCAGCCGTAGCCGCCGGGCAGGGTCGCGAGCTCGATCACGGCGCGCCGGCGATACCGTGCCTCCCCGATCACGTCGTACGGCATATTGCCCTCCAGCGCCACGCCGTAGACGGGCCTCCCGCCGAGCCCGAGCTGCCTGGCCGAGATGCCGTTCGCGCCGTCGGCGCCGATCACGAGCCCCGCCGTGACCCGTTCCGCTCCGATCTCGACCTCCCAGCCGTCGTTGCCGGCCGGGCGGATCGCGGTCGCCTTGCTCCCGTCGCGGAACTCGGCTCCGGCTGCCGCGGCCTGCTCGGCGAGAAGGGCGTCGAGGCGGCGGCGCTGCGTCATCAGGATCAGCGGGCCGTCGCTCCGACGCTCGTACCACGTCCCGTAGCGCAGCCGGAGCTGCATCCGGTCGACGACGTGCTCCACGACCGGGCCGACGTCGACCGGCAGCTGGTTGACGGCTCGGAGCGTCAGCCCCCCGCCGCAAGGCTTGTCCCGTGGGAACCGAGCCTTGTCGAGCAGCAGGACGGAGGCTCCGGACGTCGCGAGGCGATACGCCGTGACGGAGCCGGCTGGGCCGGCCCCGACCACGATCGCGTCAAAGCCCCGCACGGGGTGCGTCAGTCGTCGCGCCGGGGGGGGCGGCGGCCGCGGTCGCGATCGCGCCCCCGCCCGCCCTCGCCCCGCGGGCGCTCCTCACGCTCCGGCCGTGGAGGTGCATCCTTCGCGCGCTCCATCAGCGCCTCGGGGCTGACGAGGCTGCCGTCTTCGTGCTTGGCGACGAGCTTGAGGCTGATCCGCCCGCGTGCCTTGTCCACGTCCTGCACGAACACGTCCACGGTGTCCCCACGGCTGAGGACGTCCTCGATGTGGTTGAGCCGGCCCGGGCCGACGTTCGAGACGTGCAGCAGCCCGTCCGTCCCCTTCTTCAGCTCGACGAACGCGCCGAACTCGGTGGTCCGGACGACCTTGCCCGTGTACGTGTCGCCGATCTCCGGCTCCTTGGTGAGGGCCTTGATCGCCGACACCGCGGCCTCGGCCTTGACCCCGTCGGTCGCGTAGACGAGGACGGTGCCGTCCTCCTCGATGTCGATCTGGACGTCGTTCTCGGACTCGAGCGCGCGGATCGTCTCGCCGCCCTTGCCGATCACGAGGCCGATCTGCTCGGGGTCGATGCTGACCGAGGTGATGCGCGGCGCGTGCTCAGCGAGGTTCTCCCGCGCGTCGGCGATCGTCTCGGCCATCCGGTCGAGGATGAACTCGCGGGCCGTCCGGGCCTGGTCGAGCGCGCTGCGCATGATCTCACGCGTGACACCCGTGATCTTGATGTCCATCTGGAGCGCGGTGATGCCCAGGCGCGTCCCGGCGACCTTGAAGTCCATGTCGCCGAGGTGGTCCTCCGCACCCTGGATGTCGGTCAGGATCACGTGGTCGTCGCCCTCCTTGATGAGTCCCATCGCGATTCCGGCGACCGGGCGCTCCATCCTGACGCCCGCTGCGAGCAGGGCGAGCGTCGAGCCGCAGACGGAGCCCATCGACGACGAGCCGTTCGACTCGAGCGTCTCGGAGACGATCCGGATCGTGTACGGGAACTCCGACTCGTCAGGAATCATCGGCTCGAGCGCCCGCTGCGCAAGGGCGCCGTGCCCGATGTCGCGGCGCTTGGGCCCTCGCATGAAGCCCGTCTCGCCGACCGAGAAGGGCGGGAAGTTGTAGTGGTGCATGAACCGCCGCTCCTGCTCGAGCGACAGGTCGTCGATTCGCTGACCCTCCTTCGCTGTGCCGAGGGTGAGCAGGCTCAGGATCTGGGTCTGACCCCGGGTGAAGAGGGCGGAGCCGTGCGTGCGCGGCGCGACGTCGACCTCGCAGGTGATCGGGCGGATCTCGGTCGTGCCCCGACCGTCCGGGCGCCGCTTGTCGACGGCGATCTTCTGCCGGACGAGCTCCTTGTAGATCGAGTCGGCTGCCTTCTTGATCGTCTGCTTCGTGAGCGTGTCGCTCGCCGCGGACGACTCGGTTCCGTCTGCCGACGCCCCACCCGCGGGGAAGGGCAGCTGGGTCTCGTCGACGATCCGGCTGTACAGCAGGTCGCGCTTGGCGGACTTCAGCTCCTTGGAGTCCTGCTCGGCGTCGGTCAGCGCGCGGAGCTCGTCCTCGAACTGCCGCCGCACCGCTTCGACGACCGCGCCGAGCCGCTCCTGCTCCAGGATCTGGAGGAGACTCGCGCGGACTTGCCGGCGCCTGACGATGTCGGCCTCGGTCGACTCCATCGACAGCACCGGGCTCAGCTCGGCCTCGAGCTCCTCGACGGCGGCGCCGGCCTCGCGCAGGCCGACGGCGGCGATCCGCTCGCGGATGCGCCCGCCGGCGCTCGTCGCGAGCTCGTTCGTCAGCTCGGGATCGAGCATCTTCGGCTTGCCGGCCGCGCCCGCGAGCTCGTCCTGCATGTCGCACAGCGTCTGGATCTCGCGATGGGCGAGCTCGAGCGCCGCGAGGAGGGTCTCCTCGGGAATCTCCTGCGCCCCGCATTCGACCATCGTGATCGCGTCGCGAGTCCCGACGACCAGCAGGTCGAGCTTCGACTCCTCGAGCTCGGGGAGCGTCGGATCGACGATCAGCCGGCCGTCCTCGTCCATGCCGATCCGCACGGCTCCGACGGGGCCGAAGAACGGCAGCGAGGAGATCGTCAGCGCGGCCGACGCGCCGTTGATGGCGAGCACGTCGTGCGCGACGATCATGTCCGCCGACAGTACGGTGGCGATGACCTGCACCTCGTTGCGAAACCCCTTCGGCCACAGCGGCCGGATCGGCCTGTCGATCATTCGCGCGTTCAGGATCGCGCGCTCCGTCGGGCGCCCCTCCCGCTTGAAGAAACCGCCGGGAATCTTCCCGGCGGCGTACATCCGCTCCTCGACGTCGACGGTGAGCGGGAAGAAATCGGCGCCCTCGCGGGCCTCGGAACGGCCCTGGGCGGTCGCGAGCACCATCGTGTCGCCCGCACGGACGACGACGGCGCCGTCGGCCTGCTTCGCCAGGTGACCGGTTTCGAACCGGATCTCCCGGCCTCCGACGGAACGCGTCACAGCGTGCCGCTCAGAAGCAACGATCGTCATGTTCTCCTCCTCGTGTCCTCGAGGCAGGAGGCTGAGCGGAGGTTTGAGGCAACCCCTTCGCGGGACTCCCTCAAACTTCCGCCGCCCCTCCCGCCGCCGGAGGCTAGCGCCGCAGACCCAGCTGCTGGATCAGCGCCCGATAGCCTTCGAGATCCTTCTTCTGGAGGTAGTTGAGGAGGCGTCGGCGCTGGCCGACGAGCTTCAGGAGCCCACGGCGCGAGTGATGATCCTTCGCGTGGGACTGAAGATGGCCGGTCAGGTCGTTGATCCGCCGCGTCAGCAGCGCGATCTGGACCTGTGGCGAGCCCGTGTCGGACGGGCTGCGCCCGTGCGTCTCGACGATCTCCTTCTTCACCTCGGTCGCTAGTGCCATGAGCACAAGGCTAGCAGAGCCCCTCCGAGGCGATACTCCACGTCCCATGGCTTCCTCGACCAGAGTTGCCGGCGTCGCGGCCGGCCATCCTGCGACGGCCAGGGCGGGCCTCGACATCCTCGAGGCCGGAGGCACCGCAGCCGACGCGGCCGTGGCCGCGACGCTCGTCTCGTGCGTGGCCGAGACCGTGATGACCGGAATCGCCGGCGGCGGTCACGTCGCCTGGTGGGACGCGGCGGCACGCGAAGCACGGCTGCTCGACTGTTTCGTCGCGGTCCCGGGCCTCGGCGGCACCCGAGCGCCGGCGTCGCCAGTCGAGCTGGAGGTCCCGTTCGGCGAGCAACCGGTTCCGTATGCCATCGGAGTTGCCACCTGCGCCGTGCCCGGTCTCCCGGCCGGGCTGGACGAGCTCTGGCGCCGCCACGGATCGATGCCCTGGGCGGCGCTGTGCGCGCCTGCGCTCGAGCTGGCGCGCAGCGGCGTCGACATGCCGCCGGCTCACGCGACGTGTCTCGCGATGCTCGAGCCCGTGTTCACCCTGCGGGAAGGCGCCGGCATCTACGCACCCGGCGGGCGCCTCCTCGGCGCCGGCGATCGACTTCTCCAGCCGGGGCTCGTCCGGACGATGGAGCTGCTGGCGGACGAAGGCGCGGCGACGTTCGCGAACGGGACGATCGCCCGGGAGCTGCTCGAGCTCATGCAGGAGCGCGGAGGCCTCGTCACGGCTCGCGACCTCGAGAGCTACCGGGCGTGCTGGACGGAGCCCGTCTCCTGCGAGTACGCCGGTCACCTGGTGTCGACCCGCGGCGGGCTCGCCGGGGTGATCGAGACCCTGCGCCGGTTGCCCAGGCTGCGCGGCCTCGGCGATGCGGAACGGGCCGTGGCGCTCGTCCAGGCGCTCGCCGGCAGCGAGCGCCACGGCCATACCACCAACGTCTCGGTCGTCGATCGCAGCGGCAACGGCTGCGTCGTGACCAGCAGCCTCGGGCTCGGGTCGGGGGACTGGCTACCCGGGCTCGACGTCCACCTGAACAGCATGCTCGGCGAGGCCGACCTGCTGGTGGGCTCCCACGAGCCCGGTGAGCGGATGCAGAGCATGATGGCTCCGACCGTCGCCGTTGACGCGCACGGCCTCGCTCTCGCGGGCGGGTCGGCCGGCGGGAGCCGCCTGCGCAGCGCGCTCGTGCAGACGCTCGCGGGCGTTCTCGACGAGAGGCTCGAGCCGGCGAGCGCGGTCGCTCGACCGCGCCTCCACCCTGCCGGGCCCGTCGTCAATGCCGAACCTCCGCTCGCCGCCGACGTCGCGGCAGCGCTCGAGCGGTGACGGGTACGAGGTGCGCGTCTGGCCCGGCCTCCATCACTACTTCGGCGGGACGAGCATCGTCGCACGGAGCGGAGCGGGCGCCGATCCCAGACGGGACGGCGTCGCGCTGACCCTCCCCGACTGACCTTCCCGCCCGGACACGTCGCAGGAGCCAACGTCGCGTCTCGCCCGTACCTCCGGTACGAACGAGACGTGATCCCTGTCTCCTGCTCGGTCTCGGCCGTCCCCGGCGGCACCACACTGTCCGATCAACCATCTAGCCGGCTGGATCGGCGTCGCCGACCGGGAAGCGCGGGTCGTCACGGAGCGGATCGAGGTCCGCGTCGTCGCGCGCCCACGCATTAGCGCGCGGTTCGACCGCGAGCGCCCTCGTGAGGAGATCGAGCGCGCGCTCCCGATCGCCGATGCGTGTGTAGACGCAGGCCGCGTTGTACAGGGTCGCGCCGTTCTCCGGGTAGCGTTCGAGACCCTCCTCGATCGCGTCGCGGGCAGCAGCCGGGTCGCCGCGCTCGAGCTCCGCGAACGCCAGGAAGTAGGACTCCCAGGGAGAGACGCGGTAGGGCTCACCGCGCCGCCCGCCGATCGCGAGCACGGTCGTCCCGGCGTTGCGCCCGACGGCGCTGCGCCGCTCGGAGGGATCGTCGCAGAAGACGAGCGTCCCGGCCGGCGCCTCCACGGTTCGGCCGGCGACCGTGAACGTCGCGTGCCCGGAGACGACGACGTAGAGCTCCTCGTGGCGTCCCGCGCCGCCTCCGGACTCGTCGTGGTCCTCGATCAGCTCTCCTCCGTCCTCGACTGCGGAGTAGGCGTTGATCCCGAACGCCTCGACGCCGAGCGCCGCGCGCACGGGCCTCCAGAGAAACCCGAACTCCGGCAGCTCCAGCCCCTCGATCTCGGAGACGTGGATCGCCTTCATACGGGCGGCACCGCCGAGCGCGCGTCGGCGACATCCCTCCCGATCTGCTCGACCAGAGCGTCCTCGGACTCGAACGCCCGCTCCTCCCGGAGGCGCTGCCAGAGTGCCAGGCGCAGATGCTGCCCGTACAGGTCGCCCTCGAAGTCGAGCAGGAACGCCTCGATCCGGCGCTCCTGGCCGCCGTAGTGGGGGTTCACGCCGATCGAGACGGCGACACGCGTGCCTCGCGCCTCGCCGGCGTAGATGCCGTACGCGGGCACGAGGAGATTCGCCGGGATCGCCAGGTTCGCGGTCGGGTAGCCGAGCGTGCCGCCACGCTGGTCTCCGGGCACGACGACCCCGTCGAGCTCGGGCGGGCGGCCGAGCATCACCGCGGCGGCCCCCACGTCCCCCTGGCGAAGCGCCTCGCGAATCAGGCTGGAGGAGACGCCGGAGACCAGTGGCACGGGCCGCACGTCGAAGCCGAGGGCTCGCAGCGTGTCGACGTCGCCGCTCCTCCCACGTCCGAACCGGAAGTTCTGGCCGGCGTGGACGATGCGCGTGCCGATCGGCTCGAGGACCCGCGCCACGAACTCCTCGGGCTCGAGGCGGGCGAGATCCTGGGTGAACTCGACGACGAGAACGTCGTCCGGGACCCGCTTCTCCGATCAGCTCGATGCGCCGTTCGGACGTCGACAGGAGCTGAACCTCGTAGCCGAGCACCTCCCGCGGATGCGGATCGAACGTAACCACGCACGAGCGAAGCCCGGACGAGCGCGCGGCGTCGATCACCGCGCGGTGACCGCGGTGTACACCGTCGAAGGTCCCGATCGCCACTGCCCGTTCGGCGGGCGGGAGCTCATGGGCTGCGCGCGCGACGATCATGACCGGGTCACGATGGCAGAACGGTCTCCGGTCGCGCCACTCCCCCTCCTGCTCGCGCGACGGCGACGAGCTGCCCCAGGACGACGAGGCGGATGCGGCCATCGGCCGTGCAGGCGACATCCTGCCCATTCCGCACGCGCTCGACGTCCCCGGGGGACAGCTCGAGCTCGGGCAGGAACGGGAGAGACTCCAGGGGCTCGAGGACGCGTTGCTCGTCGGCGTCCTCCACCCTGAACGGTCCCACCGCCGTTCGCCGAAGGGCGATGCAGTGACCGCCGAGGGCGTCGGCGATCGCCCGGACGTACGTGCCGCTCTCGACGTGGAGATCCACCTCGAGCTGCGGAGGGTCGAACCGGCGCACGTCGAGCTCGTACACCGTCGAGCGCCGGACGGGCATCTCGACTGGGACGCCGCGTCGCTGGAGCCGATAGGCGCGCTCGCCGCCGATCTTGACGGCCGACGCAGCCGGGATCGGCAGCGCCACCTCGCCCCTGAGGTCGTCGAGTGCCTTTGCGACGTCCCCGGGCATGGCCGTTTCCTCGAGCAGCTCCCCCTCGGCGTCTCCGGTCGTCGTCCGCAGCCCGAGGCGGATCGCCGCCGAGTAGCGCTTGTCGAGACCGACGAGGTAGCGGGCCAGACGGGTCGCGGGCCCGACGAGGACGAGCAGGAGGCCACTGGCAGCCGGGTCGAGCGTCCCCGCATGCCCCGCCTTCAGGCCGAGACGGCGCCTCACGTCCCGAACGACTGCGAAGGACGACGGGCCGACCGGCTTGTCGACGAGGATCAGCCCTCCCCGAGGCGGGCTCACCCCGGTCGGGCGCTGCCGTCGCTCGGGCCGGCCTGGGCCACGAACTCGCGGCGGATGAACTCGACGATCTCCGGGACGGGGAGCTCGCTCGAGAAGCCTGCGGCCTGCCGGTGGCCGCCGCCCGCGCTCTTGCGCGCGATCGCGGAGACGTCGAGCTCCTCGTCCGTCGTCCGGAGGCTGACGCGGTGCGTGGGCCCGTTCTGCGTCGGCGGCTCGCGGATCAGCGCCACGAGCTCGGCCCCCTCCACCGCTCGGAGATGATCGATGATCCCCTCGGCGAACGGCTCCTCCGCCGCGGCCTCGTCGAAATCGACGCGCAGGAGGACCGAGACGATCAACCGCCCTCCCTCGAGCACCTGGGCGCGCTCGAGAGCCCGGGCCAGCAGCTTCAGCTTGGCGAACGCGACGTTCTCGTACACCCCCTGGAAGACGCGGTGCACGTCCGCGCCGGCTTCGACGAGATCCGCCGCCAGCCGGAGCGTCCGCGGCGTGGTGTTCGTGTACTGGAATCGCCCGGTGTCGGTCACGAGAGCGATGTAGAGCGCCTCGGCGATGGCAGGCGTGATCTCCACTCCGAGCTTGGCGAAGAGGTCGGCGAGGATCTCGCCGGTCGAGGACGCGTCCCCGACGACGAGGTTCAGCGTCCCGAAGCGGGTGTTGTCGTGGTGGTGATCGATGTCGATCACGACCGGCGCGCGTTCGAGGAACGACGGGTCCGGGCCGAGCCGGCGCTCGTTCGCGCAGTCCAGCGTGATCACGACACGTCCGTCCACGTCGTCCGGCAGGTCACGCACGAGGGGGTCGAGCTCCATGAAGGCGTATTCGTTCGGCAGCGGCACCGAGCCGGACAGATACATGACGACGTCCTTGCCGAGCTGCTGCAGGGCGAGGTACGCGGCGAGGATCGAGCCCAGCGCGTCGCCGTCCGGGTTCTCGTGCGTCGCGAGCAGGAACGCGTCGCGCTCGCGGATCGCGTCAGCGATCGCCTCGAACGCCTTCTGCGTCTCTGTCGTCGTAGCTGAGGTCATCGATGAGCTTCGAGAGCCTGGCCGCTCGGTCGATCGTCGGATCGTACTCAAACGTGAGCTGCGGGGTGCGCTTGAGGTGGAGCTCGCGGTTCACGCGCCCCTGGAGCACGCCGCGCGACGACTGGAGCCCGGTCAGGGCACGGGCGCGACGGCGCTCGGAGCCGAGCACGCTGATGAATACGGTCGCCTGGCGCAGGTCGGGGCTCGTCCTGACGGCCGTGACCGTCACGAACCCGATCCGCGGATCCTTGAGCTCGCTCATGCCCTGGGACACGACCTCGCGCAGCGCCTCGTTGACGCGGCGCATCCGTGCCGACTCACTCATCGATCGTCACGACCTCCCGATCGACGCGGAGGAGCTCGTACGCCTGGCCGCCGACGTAGCGCTCCGCGGCGTCGAGCAGCTCGTGAAGCTCGCCGTGCTCGCGCGTCACGCAGGCGAGCGTCAACCGGGAGCGCTGCCAGACGTCGTGGTGGTCGACCTCGGCGACCGACGCCCCGAAGCGTCGCGCCAGCTGCGCCTTCAGCGCGAGGAGCTCCTTGCGCTTCCCCTTCAGGGAGTGGTTGTCCGGAAAGTGGAGCTCGAACGAGAGGATGCCGACGTAGCCGGAGCCCATGGCTCCCGCGGCGCTACTCTGCGTCGCCGGCCGACGATCCGTCGGGTCCGGCCACCACGAGGTCGGTGCGCTCGACCTCCCGCGTCTCGTAGAACTCGAGGACGTCGCCTTCCTTCAGGTCGTTGAACCCCTCGAGCTGGATACCGCACTCGAAGCCCGCCTGCACCTCCCGCACGTCGTCCTTGAACCGCTTGAGGCTGGCGAGCGTCGTCTCGTAGACGACCACTCCGTCGCGGACGACGCGAACCTGCGCGTTGCGGCGGATGACGCCGTTCGTGACGTAGCAGCCTGCGATGACGCCAAGCCGCGAGATGCGGAAGAGCTGTCGAACCTCGGCCTCACCGAGGGTCTCCTCGACCTGCTCCGGTGAGAGCATGCCCACCAGCGCCTGCTGGATGTCCTCCGTGAGCTGGTAGATGACGCGGTAGGTGCGGATGTCGACGCCTTCGCGCTCGGCCAGCGCGCGAGCCTCTGCGTTGGGGCGGACGTTGAACCCGACGACGATCGCCGAGGAGGCCGCCGCCAGCATCACGTCACCCTCGGAGATCGCGCCGATGCCGGTGTGGATCACGCTGACCTGCACTTCGGGGTGCTTGATCTTGGCGAGCTCGCCGACGACAGCCTCGACGGAGCCCTGCACGTCGGCCTTGACGACGATGTTGAGATCCTGGACGCCGCCCTCTTCCATCCGGCTGAACAGGTCCTCGAGCGACGGGCCCCGCTTCGACTGCTGCGCGAGCTGCTCCGCGCGGACGCGCTGACCGCGAAGGCCGGCGAGGTGCCTCGCCTGCCGATCGTTCTCGACGACCCGCGCGTACTCACCTGCCTGCGGAGGCTTGTCGAAGCCGAGGATCTCGACCGGCGTCCCGGGCTTCGCCTCCTTGACCTTCTCGCCGTGGTAGTCGTAGAGCGCCCGGACCTTGCCCCAGGCGTCGCCGGCGATCATCGCGTCGCCCACCCGCACCGTCCCCCGCTGAACGAGCATCGTCGCGGCCGGGCCGCGTCCCACGTCGAGACGGCTCTCGATGATCGGCCCGGAGCCGGGCGCGTTCGGGTTCGCGGTCAGGTCCAGCTCGGCATCTGCGACGAGCAGCACGCGCTCGAGAAGGTCGTCGAGGTTCTGGTGCTCGCGCGCGGAGACATCCGAGAACTGCGTCGATCCCCCCCATTCCTCGGGCTGGAGCCCCTCGGCGACCAGCTCCTGTCGGACGCGGGTGGGATTGGCCTCCGGCCGGTCGATCTTGTTGACGGCCACCACGATCGGGACGTTCGCCGCCCGCGCGTGGCTGATCGACTCCTTCGTCTGGGGCATCACGCCGTCGTCGGCGGCGACGACCAGGACCGCGATATCCGTCACTTTCGCACCACGGGCGCGTAGCGCGGTGAACGCCTCGTGTCCCGGAGTGTCGAGGAACGTGATCAGCCGCCCGCGATGGTCGACCTGGTACGCGCCGATGTGCTGGGTGATGCCGCCGGCTTCGGTCTCGACCACGGCGCTCTCGCGGATCGCGTCGAGCAGCGTCGTCTTGCCGTGATCGACGTGACCCATGATCGCGACCACCGGCGGCCGCGGCTCGAGATCGGCCGGGTCGTCCTCGTAGACCTCCGGCTCGAGCTCCTCCTCGCTCGCGTGCTTGATCTCGACCTCTCGGCCGAGCTCCGCGGCGATCAGCTCGATCGCATCGTCCCCGAGGGACTGGGTGATCGTGACCATCTCGCCGACGCCCATCATGATCTTGATGATCTGCGGCGCCGGAACGCCGAAGGCGGCCGAGAGATCCTTGACGGTCGCCCCCGAGGCGACCTTGACGGGGCCGGTGTCCTTGACGACCGGCTGGCCCTCGCGGGGCGGCTTCGACGCAGCGCCTTCGCGCATGCGCGACTGGTCTCCCGGGCGCGGGCGCGGCGCGTCGATGACGACTCGGCGCTTACGCTTGGCGCCGGGCGTCCCCTGCCGGGGACGGAGCGGCCGCTGTGGCTTGTTTCCGCCGTCTGCCATCGCGGTCAGCTTAGCCTCGCTCGTAAACTCCCTGCAAACTGGCTGGAACGACCACGTGGCAGCGAAGCGTCCGCGCCAACGCGTGCCGCGTCCTGGCGGTCGTGAAGCACGCCGCGTCCCGACAGGTGTACGCCCCGCGCCCCTGTGCGCGCCCGTCCGGGTCGTGCGTCAGTACGCCGCCTCTCGCCGTGAAGCGCACGAGCTCCTCCTTCGGCGCCTTCCGTCCGCAGCCCGAGCACGTCCTGATTGGGCCGGCCACTAGGCAGCTGCGTCGCCCTCCTGCGCGGCAAGCTCGCGGTGCCCGGGAATCCCGCAGTACCGCGAGCCCGGGAGGGCCGCGTTCGGGCAGCGCTTGCCGTTCGAAAGGACAGCCGAGCAGCGGCCCGTGTACTCCTCCCCGTCGCCGACGCCTCCGTACGCGGCCTCGGCTTCGGCCTCCGCATACTGCCGCTCCGACTGGATGTCGACCTTCCAACCCGTCAGGCGCGCGGCGAGGCGCGCGTTCATGCCCTCCTTGCCGATGGCGAGCGACAGCTGGTCGTCGGGGACGATGACCGTGGCCTCTTTCCCCTCGTCGTCGATCAGCACCTCGCGCACCCGTGCCGGGGAGAGCGCCTTGGCGATGAAGCGTGCGGGCTCCTGGTTCCACGGGATGATGTCGATCTTCTCGCCGCGGAGCTCGGAGACGACCATCCGGACGCGGGAGCCCCTCGGGCCGACACACGCACCGACCGGGTCGACGCCCTGGGCGTGCGACTGCACGGCGATCTTCGATCGGTAGCCCGGCTCGCGGGCGACGCCGCGGATCTCGACCAGGCCGTCCGCCACCTCGGGCACCTCGAGCTCGAACAGCGTCCTGATCAGCTCCGGATCGCGGCGCGAGAGGATCACCTGCGGGCCCTTGGTTCCCGACCGGACCTCGGTGATCACTGCCTTGATGCGGCTCCCCTGCTCGTACCGCTCGCCGTCCACCTGCTCGGAGCGGGGAAGAAGCGACTCGACCTTGCCGAGGTCGACCAGGACGTTGTTCCGGTCGCCCGCCTGCTGGACGATCCCGGTGACGACCTCGCCGACGCGGTCGACGTACTCGTCGTACATCATCGCCCGCTCGGCCTCGCGGATGCGCTGGAGAATGACCTGCTTGGCGGTCTGCGCGGCGATCCGCCCGAAGTTCTCCGGGGTGACGTCCTTTCGCGACATCTGCTCGGCGGGCACGTCGGCCCATTCGATGTCGAGGTCGTCGTCGTTGACCAGGGTGTGCGACTTCTCCCCCGTCTCGACCTCCGCCGCCTCGAGCGCCGCGATCGCGCGCTCGCGCGCGTCGTCGATCAGCCGAACCTCCAGGTCGGCCGGCAGCTCGATCGCATAGACCCGGAAGTCGCCGCTCCCGTGATCGAGCTCGACCTGCGCGTGCCGGGCCGCACCCGGCGTCTTCTTGTAGGCGGCAAGCAGGGCGTCCTCCAGGGCCTCGACGAGGGTGTCCTCCTCGATGCCCTTCTCCTTCTCGATCGCCCTGACCGCCTCGAGGATCTCCCGACTCACGTCGACCGCCCCTCGTCGATCAGGTTGCCACGGACGATCGCCGCGTACGGAATCTCGACGTCCCCGTTCGCGAGGCGCAGCGCGAGCGCGTCGTCGCGCGCCTCCGCCACCTCGCCCTTGAACCGCTTGCGCCCCTCGATCTCCTGCGCGGTGCGAACGGTCACCCGCTGGCCGGACGCCCTTTCGAAGTGCTCACGGCGACGCAGCGGACGCGAGAACCCCGGCGACGAGACGTCGACGGTGTACCGGTCGCTGTAGCCGCGCAGAAAGCCGCTCACCCGCTCGCAGAGCGCCAGGTCGACGCCGTCAGGGTGGTCGATGAAGACGCAGAACCGCTCAGGCCCGACGAGCTCGACGGCGAGGACCTCGACGTCGGGCGCAGCGGCCGAGATCGCCGTCTCGACCTCTCGCTGCAGCTCTCGCTCTCTCTGGTGGACCTGGTTCACGACGCCCTTCCGCTCGCGATGCTCCTTCCGTGCCCTCTCACAAAAAGCGGGCGCAGAGCGCCCACTTTCCAAAGCCTGGAACTTGTGGTGGCGCCCGAAAGGATAGCAGGCGCCGCCCGCGAGATCGTGACTCATGCATCGAGGATGATCGTGACCGGACCGTCGTTCTCGATCTGCACGAGCATGCGGGCGCCGAAGGCTCCGTCTGGAGACGGTGACACCGTGCTCAGCGAGCCGCGCGCAGAAGTGCTCGTAGAGCGGCTCGGCGAGCTCCGGGCGCGCTGCGTGCGCGAAGCTCGGCCGGTTCCCTTTCGCCGTCTCGGCGATCAGCGTGAACTGGCTGACCACCAGCGCCGCGCCCCCGACGTCGACGACGCTATTGTCGAACCTCCCGGCCTCGTTCTCGAAGATGCGGAGCAGCGCGACCTTGCGCGCCAGCCGCTCGGCATCTCGTTCGCAGTCGCCGTCCGCGACGCCGAGAAGGACGCAGAGACCCGCGCCGATCGAGGCGATCTGCCGTTCCGCCACGAGCACGCGCGCCTCGCGCACGCGCTGGACGACGGCTCTCATCGATAGACGTAGACCGTCTCGCCGACGGGCGACTGGTTGTAGAGCCAGTCCGCCGTCCAGATGGGTATGCGGACGCAGCCGTGGCTCGCCGGATACGGGGGAACCGAGACCCACCCGTGGATGGCGAAGCTGTTGCCGACGAACGTCATCGTCCTGTAGAGGATGCCGGACCGAGCCAGGTCGTCGTGGCGGGCGCCTTCCAGCGGATCGCATGGCGCCCCTCCGGCGTGTTGCCCGTCGCCCCGGTCGAGACCGGGAGGATCGCCGCGACCTTTCCCTGCTTGACGACGAGCAGGATCTGCCGCGTCTTGTCGACCTCGATGTGCGGCGAGGGGCCCCTGTAGCGCGGCCTCAGGGGCTCCGCACGCTCGAGCTTGCGCCAGGTCGCCTGGTCGACGACCCCGGTGCGCGAGAGGCCGTACGCCTTCTGGAAGGCGATCACGCTGTCGAAGAGGGACGAGCTGAACGTCGTCGACGGCCCGGGCACGTGGAACCGCAGCTCCGCCAGCCGCGCGCGCAGGGCGACGACATCGCGCCCTGTGGAGCCGACCTGAATGGTGCGGCCGCGCGCGACGACCTTCGTCCCGACCGTCCGGGCCCCCAGGCCGGAGTCGGCCGGGAACGAGAGCTCGACCCAGAACGTCCCGACGCCGGGTGTCGGCACGTTCAGGCGCAGACGCCCGCCACGGACGCGGCCCGCAACCCTCCCCACGCGCCTCCCGTCACGCCGGACGACACCCGTGACCCGACCGTTATAGGTCTGCGGGCTCACGACCACCCTCAGCGAGGCGGTCCGGAAGGCGACACCCGGCTCGGCCCGGACGTGGACGACCGGAGCCACCGTGAGCCCGACGGTCGCACTCGTGATGCCGCTGATGGCGGCCCGGGCGCGCAGCGTCCCTGCTGCAAGGGCGTCGAAGGGGATCGAGTAGGAGCCGAAGCCGTCGACCGCTCCCTGCCCCATCGGCGACCAGACGCCGTCCCCGAGATCGATCTCGAGCACGACCTGCTCGCCCGGGGCTACAGGTTGGAGCGACCCCGACGCCTCGAGCCGCTCCGCGTAGGCCGCTTCAGGCTTCGAGACGGTCAGCGTCAGCGCTGCGCCGGGCTGGGTGACAGTCGGCGCGGGAGCCGTCGTCGCGGCCGTGGTAGGCGCGTCGACCGCAGGGGCGGTATCCCCGGTGCCGGCCAGCGCAGCGCCGAGGTAGAGCAGGGCCGCGAGCGCGGCCAGGATCGTGATCGTGCGTCGCATCGCGTGGCGATCCAGTCATCGGCGATTCGACGTGGGCGCTTGAGTTCCTCGTGCTCGGCGTCACGACCCCATCAGCGCGGCTGCGCTGTCGACGCGTGTCGCGATCGCAGCGGCCCCGGCGTCGTTCGGGTGCAGGCAGTCCCGCTGGATCCACGTCCTCGCGCTTCCCGGCGGCGCACTGCCGCAGAACGGCCGTGCCGCCTCGTGGCCCTCGAACGACGCTCCGACGCCGGCGACACGCACGCGTCCTCCGAGGCCCTTCGCGGCGCCGCGGATCGCGGCGTTCAGCCGGCCCACAGCCTCGGCAACCCGGTCGCGGCAGAGGTTGGCATCGGAGCACAGGACGTAGAGCGGGCTCCCGTGGTTGACCGGGTCGAAGTAGTCGGTGAGGACGACGCGCACCCTCGGGCGATCCAGGAGCAGGCGAAGCTGGCGGCGCAGCTCGAGCCCGACGGCGCCGACCGTGCGCTCGACCCACGCGTCGTAGGTCGCGCGGTCACCGCGGAGGAGCGCCGCGACCCGCGCGAGATTCCACCATTCGAGATCGTTGATCCCGATCGTGATCGAGACGAGCGCTCGGCGGTCGCCGATCAGCTCGAGCGCGCGTGCGACCTGCGTCTCGAGCGCTCTCGGCCCGGCGTGCTCGGCGGCGGCCGTCGCCCCGGAGCACGCCAGGAACACGAAGCGGACCGTGTCGTGACGGCGCTCGAGGTTCCGGGCGACGAGCGCCGGGTAGGCTCGCTCGGGCGACCGCCCGCAGCCGGCCGTCGGGCCACCCAGGCCGTAGCCAGCCGCGACCGAGTCCCCGAGCGCCGCGTACGTGATGGACGGGCCGCCCTGCGCCGGCCCGGCAAGGGCGAGGGCGAGGATCCCGAGAGCAGCGGCGAGCGCCGTCCTCATCGGGCTCAGCCGATACCCAGCTGACCGAGGACGTCGCCCAGCTGGTCGAGATTCGGGATCTTCTCGAGGAGCTCGTCCACTCGCGCCTCGAGCGCCCGAAGCGACGAGGTGTCCTGCTCGAGCTTGTCGATCTGCTGTTGCTGTGCGGCAACCTGCTCCTGGAGCTGCGCGATCTGCGCCTCGAGCTCCCCGGTGTCTCCACCGCCGCAACCCGCCACCGCGAGCGCGGCCACGGTCACGGCGGCCGCGAACGTTTTCCGCATCGGGCCTCCTCGTCGGGGTTCACCCAGACTATGCCGACGGGAGCCTTACCGAAGCGAGGTCGAGCGATCGCCGGGCGGCCGTCCCCTGAGGCAGTCGGAGGAGTGCGTTCTCGGATCTGCTGGGCGCCGCCCGGCGTCTTCTGTATCGGCAACGGCGCGGCCGGAGTTGAGCGCCGATTTCTCGCAGCCGAACCTAGCTGCGGACGGCCTCGTCGATCGCCGCGTCGAGCTCCTTCCGCGTCTCCGCCGCGTCCGCGTTGATCTCGCGCTCGATCGCTTTGTTCTGTCGCTTCAGCTCCTTCGCGATCGCCTCGTCGAGCTTGTCTTCTCCGACGATGACGAGCGATGCCTGGCCCTCGTCGAGCGCTTCGCCGAGCTCCTTCATGTCGCCCCTGGACATGCCGCGGAACAGGTGCCCCGTCAGCCCGCCAGCCGCGGCACCGACCACTGCCGTGCCGATGATCGAGGGCGGGAAGATGACACCGATCAGCGCCCCGACGCCGAGGCCCGACCAGGCACCGTGCTGGGTCGGCTTCTCGTGCTTCGACACGTGCACCTTGCCCTCGTCGTCCTTCGAGATGACGGCCACGTCGTACGTTCCCACTGCCTTCGCCCGATGGAGCTCCTTGAGGAGGTCGTAATCGGCCTCCGCGTCGTCCTTCGACTCGTAGACCCCGATGTAGACGAACAGGTTCTTGTCCGACATGACGCTCCTTTCTCGGATTGCGACGACAGCCTAGCCGCGTACCTATCTGACCTCGGTGCCGATGTCGGCATAGAGCGCGGCGGAGACGGGACGAACGGGGGAGCGGCAGCCGGCGAAATCCTCTGCCAGGTCGGAGACGCTCAGCCACGAGGGGCAGCCCCAGATCGCGATCCCCGGCGGATCCGGGCCGAGCATCCCGATCCGGTTGACGAGGAGGTTCAGCTCGAGCCCGGAAAACCGAAGGGCTCGCTCGGCGAAGAACTCGCCGACCGCCCTCGGGGCCGTCTCGTCGGCGAAGTCGAAGTACTCCGCGTAGTACCTGCCCGCGGTAGCGGCGACCGGCTCGAGAAGCGGCTCGTAGCATCCCGCCGCGTCCATGCGCCCGGCAAGGCGGAACGGGACGTTCCAGGGCTCTTCCTGACCGTCTTGGCGGTACAGCCCCTCCCACTCGTCCAGCCGTCGAAGCCCGCCCGGTGACCGCCAGATGGTCAGAAACTCCGGCTCCGGACCGACACGCCACGTGCGGCCGATGTTGAAGAGCAAGGCGTCGTCGCTCTCGTGAGCTCCCTCCCAGCCGGCCTGAAGCGACGTGACCATGTACCGGAAGGCGTCCAGGCCGACACCCTCGTTGCGGCTGATGAACTCGATGTAGATCAGATCGGCCTGCGGCATCACGGCTCCTCGAGGATCACGATCCTAGACGTGCCTGCCGACCCGGGGGCTGGGACGTCTTCGCGCTGAAACCGGCACGGAGGCGGGTTGCCAGTTCTACGGCCGCCCAGACGGGCGGATCGCGCAACCTGTGAGCTGCCTCGAGAGGAGTCGACCGAAGATGATCCGACGAGCATTGGTTGCCGGAGCGGTGACCGCGGCACTCTGCCTCACGGGAGTTGCCACCGCGGCTCCGCCCGAGGGCTCTCTGCATCTGACCGTGGTCTCGGCGAGCGAGGGGCAGTTCGGCCCGCGCTCGTTCACGTTCACGTCGAAACCGTGTATCAGGGCGGGAAAGCCGTGGGCACGGACAGTGCCGTGTGCAGGTTCACGGGCCGGTTCGAGAACCCTCGCTGCCGCATCATGCTCTCGCTGCCGGGCGGGAAGCTCTTCATCTTCCTCCGTCCGACGCCCGACCCGCGTGGCAGCTCAGGGTCACGGGCACGGGCAGGTTCCAGGGCAAGACCGGCGTCGGGATCTACCGGAGCATCAGCGACAGCGCCAACAGGGTCACGATCTGGCTGACCTGAGGGAGGGTCGCCCCGCCGAGGCGAAGATGGAGGCGGCGGGAATCGAACCCGCGTCCGCGGTCGCACCGGGGAGAGCGTCTACAAGCGTAGCCTGCGGTTTCGCTTCGCCCGCCGGCCGGCTCGCAGGCGGCCTACCGACGGGCTAGCCATCCTTTGGAGTCCCGCCTCGGGCGATTGGCTCTCCCTCGGCGGCGAGCCCGTTCATGACGCCGGGCTCCGATCCACGGGCCGAGACCGGGCCGACGCGCTACCTAGCTACCTGAGTGGCTAGGCGGCGAGTGCGAGTTCGTTGTCGTTCGCACTTGCTGTTTTCCCGGGTGTTTTACGAGGCCAACCGGGGTCCTCGGCTTGCAGCTCATCCGGAGAACCGACCACGTCGAAACCTGATCGCCCCCGTATGTGTAGTTCCAGTGTAGCGGGAGCCTCCTTGACTCCCCCGTAGACGACACACAAACTCCGGCGAGGCATGGCGAAGCTCCTCTACCGGGTAGGCCAGTTCTGCGCGAAGCGCCGCGTGGCAGTCCTGCTTCTCTGGATCCTACTCGCGGCGGGCATCGGTGCCCTGGTCTCGCGGATCGGCGCCGAGACCGACGACAACGTGAGCCTTCCCGGCACCGGCAGCCAGCAGGCGACCGACCTCCTCGCCGAGAACTTCCCACCCCAGCAGAACGGGCAGAGCCCGATCGTCTTCTACGCCGCGAAGGGCAAGGTGACGGACTCGGCCAACAAGGCGGCGATCGAGAGCTCGTACAAGGCGATCGTCAAGGTCCCGCACGTCTACAGCGCAACCGACCCGTTCGCGCAGGACGATTCCTCGCTCGTTTCGGACGACGGGAAGACGGCCTACATCCCGGTCCTGCTCGACATCAGCTCGACCGACCTGACCGAGGAGGAGGCGCAGGCCGTGCTGGACGCGGCCGACCCAGGGAAGAAGGCCGGCATGCAGGTCGCAGCAGGTGGCCCGATCGGCGCCGAGCTCTCCGAGCCGACGACGGAGTCGAGCGAGGTGATCGGGATCGTCGCGGCGATGTTCATCCTCACGTTCGCGTTCGGGACGATCGTCGCGATGGGCATGCCGATCGTCGTCGCGATCGTCTCGCTCGCGACGGGCCTCGGCCTGATCGGCCTCCTCGGCCACATCGTCCAGGTGCCGAGCATCGCGCCGACGCTCGCCACGATGATCGGGCTGGGCGTCGGGATCGACTACGCCCTCTTCCTCGTCATGCGCCACCTCCACCAGATCCGTGGCGGCATGGAGGTCCGCGAGTCGGTCGCACGCGCCGTCGCGACGTCCGGGACGGCGATCGTGTTCGCCGGCACGACAGTCGTGATCGCGCTGCTCGCACTCGCCGTCGCCGGGATCCCGCTCGTCACGTCGATCGGCTACTCCTCCGCGGTGGCGGTCGTCACCGCCGTCGTCGGTGCCGTCACGCTGATGCCGGCGCTCCTCTCGCTCGTCGGTCGCCGGATCGAGTCGCTCCGCCTGCCACGCTTTCTCCACCCTCCCGAGAAGCCCCCGGGAAAGGGCTTCTGGGCCGCGTGGGCCCGTTTCGTCACCGGTCACCCGTGGATCGCCGTGCTGCTCGCCGCTGCGATCCTGACACCGCTGATCATCCCGTTCTTCTCCCTGCAGCTCGGGCAGGAGGACATCGGCGCGACCCCGAAGTCGACGCAGGAGCGCCAGGCGTACGACCTGATCAGCAACGGCTTCGGCCCGGGCTACAACGGCCCCTTCCTGATCGCCACGCAGCTCGAGCCGAAGGCGGCGGCCGATCCGATCGTGGTCGAGAACAAGGCGGACGCCGAGGCCCTTCAGAGCGAGCTGGAACAGGAGCAGAAGGACGGGCAGGCGCAACAGCAGCAGCTCGAGCAGGAGAGCGACGAGCTGAAGGCCGACCAGGCGTCGCTCGAACAGCAGCAGGCGGAGCTGGAGCAACAGCAGGCCGACCTGGAGGCGCAGGCGGCCACGCTCGAGCAGGAGCAGGCCCGGCTCGAGCGCGAGGCGGCGGAGCTCAGAGCCCAGGAGGCACGGCTTCGCGCCGAGGAGGACCGCCTCCGTGTCGAGGAGCGTGCGGTCCGCGCGCAGGAGGCCGAGATCCGGGCCCGCGCGCGGGCGCTGTTCCGCGAGGCCGAGCGGCTCTTGCGCCGCGGCGAGGTGCTCGAGACGGAGCTCGCCGCGGTCGTCTCGCAGGAGCAGGACCTGGAGGAGCAGATCGCCGCCACCGAGGATCCCGACCAGGACGCCCAGCTCGAGTCGCAGCTCGCTCAGCTCGAGCAGCGCGAGGCGGCGATCGACAAGGAGCTGACCGCCCTCCGGGATCGGGCCCCCGCGCTCCAGAAACGCGCCCAGGCACTGCTCACCGACGCGGTCTCGGTGCGACGGCGGGCGGACGGGCTTCGCGCCGAGGCGGCCCGCCTGGCCGCCCAGGCCGTGCCGGTCGCGGCGCAGGCCGCCGAGCTGGAGCGCCAGAAGCGCGAGCTCGAGGCCCAGGCGGCCGAGCTCGCGCGCCAGGGCGAGCAGCTCGAGCAGGAGGCGGACAGCCTGAAGCAGCAGGGCACCGAGCTGCAGCAGCAAGCCGACGACCTCCAGGAGCAGCAGGCGCAGCTCGAGGCGCTCCAGGCACAGGCGAACGAGCAGCAGAAGGAAGCGGAGCAGCTCCAGGACCTGCTCACCCAGCAGCTGACCAAGGCCGGTGGCGACGAACGGGCCACCGACCCGCGGCTGGTGGCGCTCCAGGACGCGCTCACCGCCACGCCGGGCGTGACGCTACCTGACGCCGCCGCTCCTCAACGACTCCGGCGACACCGCCATCTTCAGTCTCGTCCCGACGACTGCCCCCTCCGATCCGGAGACGGCGGACCTCGTGAACACGCTGCGCGACTCCGTGATCCCGGGAGCGCTCGCCGACACGACCGGCGACGTCGAGGCCTTCGTCGGCGGCTCGACTGCCGCGAACGTCGACCTCGCCACGGAGATCCAGGACAAGCTCCCGCTGGTCATCGTCGTCGTCCTCGGGCTCAGCGTGCTCGTGCTCCTTCTCGCGTTCCGCTCGCTGCTCGTACCACTGCAGGCGGCGCTCACGAACGTGCTCTGCGCTGCCGCGGCGTTCGGCGTGCTCGTTGCCTGCTTCCAGTGGGGCTGGGGGCTCGAGCTCGTCGGCATCGACGTCGACAGCGGGACCGATCCGATCGCGAGCTACGTGCCGCTGATGATGTTCGCGGTGCTCTTCGGGCTGTCGATGGACTACCAGGTGTTCCTGCTCAGCCAGATCGACCAGCACCGGGCGGAGGGCGAGAGCGACCGGGAGGCCGCGCAGTCGGGACTCGCGTTCAGCGCGAAGGTGATCACGGCGGCTGCGCTGATCATGATCTTCGTGTTCGGCAGCTTCATCCTGAACGGTGATCCCGTCGTCAAGCAGTTCGGGGTCGGGCTCGCCGCGGCCGTCGCTCTCGCCGCGTCGATGGTCATCCTGCTGACCCCGGCGCTCCTCGTGATCATGAAGCGAGGCACCTGGTGGCTCCCGCGTTTCCTGGAGCGGCTCCTCCCGCACATGGACATCGAGGGGCAGGCGTTCCGCCAGGAGGCTGCACAGCCACCCGCCGGAGCGCCGGTACCCGAGCCGCCGCCTACTCGAACCGGCGGGTCTTGAGCGCCCGCTCGATCTGCCGGCGGGCATCGCGGTCGGCCAGGTCGCGGCGCCTGTCGCGACCGAGCTTTCCGCGCCCGAGGGCGAGCTCGACCTTGACGCGGCCGTCCTTGAAGTAGAGGCGCGTCGGGACGAGGGTCAGCCCTCGTTCCTGGATCTTGCCGACGAGGGAGTCGATCTCTCCGCGGTGCAGCAGGAGCTTGCGGTCGCGGTCTGGATCGTGGTTCCTGCGATTCGCCTGCGGATACTCGGGGATGTTCGCCCCGACGAGGTAGACGTCCCCGTCCCGAAGCTGACCGAAGGCGTGCTGGATGCTCGCCTTGCCGGCGCGAAGCGACTTCACCTCGGTGCCCGTCAGCACGAGCCCGGCCTCGAACCGGTCGAGCAGCTCGTACTCGTGCCGGGCGCGCCGGTTGTCGGCGATCAGCTTGGTTCCCGTCCTGGCCACGAGCCGATCGTAGCCCGCGGGCTCCGGCGGTCGTCGCGCCGCTGCCGGTCCAAAGAATTCGCCGAGCCGGGTGCGCTTTCGTCCTCCACACCGGCGAACTTTCCGATCCGCGGCCGGCCTTGCGGCCTACCTGCGTCCCGTACGGCCTACCGGTGAGGGTTCGGCCTACTCACGCCCCGTGCTCGGCGCAAGGGGGACACTAGGACGCGTCGCCGGCGAATGCAAACCGGCCTCAGGTGAATTTCTCGCAAAGAGCGAGATTTACTTTTCCGCTCGTCCGATCGATGCCTTCGACCCTGACGTCGATCGGATCGCCGAGCCGGAACCGTCGCCCGGTTCGCCTGCCGACGAGCGCGGTTGCGAGGACGTCGGGCTCGTAGTAGTCGCCCGGCAGCCGGCGCGCCGGAAGGTACCCCTCGTAGATCCCGTCGAAGCGGACGAAGATGCCCGACCCGATCACGCCGGTCACCTCGCCCTCCAGGCACGCGTCCCAGCCGAGGTCGAAGAGGCGGCGCTCGAGGAGCCACGAGAGGCAGATCGCGTCGGCCGCGTACTCGACCTGTGCGGCCTGGCGCTCCCGGACCGAGGCCCATTCGGCGAGCTCCGGCAGGTCGCCGGGCAGTGGGTCGTCCGCGGCTCCGATCTCGCGAAGCAGCGCCCGATGGCAGACGATGTCGGGGTACCGGCGGATCGGCGAGGTGAAATGGCAGTAGGCGGGGCTCGCCAGCCCGGAGTGCCCGAGGTTCCGCGGGTCGTAGCGGGCCTGCTGGAGCGCCCGCAGGACAAGCGCGGGAAACGCTTCCTCCCCCCTGCCCGACCCGCCGATGTACCGCGTCACGCTGGCGCTCACCTCGGCGGCGATCCGGGTCGCGTCAGCCGCGGTGAGCTGCTCCGGCGCCGGGGGCGTCGGTACCTCCAGAGCCTCGAGCTTGGAGAGCAGCAGCTCGATCGCCTGCGGATCGGGGCGCTCGTGCACCCGGAAGAGCGCTTCCCGGCGACGCGAGGCGAGCAGTCCCGCCACCGCTTCGTTCGCGAGGATCATGAGCTCCTCGACGAGAGCATGGGCGACGGGCTCGCGCTCTGTCCAGGCGCGCTCGATACCTCCCCGCCCGTCGAGCGCGAACGCGATCTCACCTGTCTCGATGCGGAGCGCTCCCCGCTGGAAGCGGCGACGCCGGAGCTCCGTCGTCACCCGCTCCGCGAGCCGGAGCGACTCGCCGAGCTCGACACCTTCCCTTGCACGGCCGGCCAGGAGGGCCTCGACCCGGGAGTACGTCAGGCGTTCCCGGCTACGGATCGCGCTGCGGTAGAAGACGGGCTCGCTCGGTTCCAGCGAGCCCGAGAACCCGATCTCGACGGTGACGCAACTCCGGTCGCGACCGGGCAGGAGGCTGCAGAGCCCGGCCGAGAGCCGCTCCGGCAGCATCGGCTCGACCCGGCCGGGCACGTAGACCGAAAGCGCGCGCTGCGAGGCGTCGTCGTCGAGCCCCGAGTCGGGCGTCACGTACCGCGAGACGTCTGCGATGTGAACCCAGACGCGGAGGGCGTCACCCTCGGTCCGGACGCTGATCGCGTCGTCGAAGTCTCTCGCGTCGTCGGGGTCGATCGTGAAGGCGGGAAGCGCCCGGAGATCGACCCTCCCCTCCTCGACACCCGACGGATCGGCCGGCAGGGCGCCGGCCTCGAGGGCCGCTCTCGGATCGAGCTCCGGGATCGTCCGCATCCCAGTGTGGTAGAGGAGCCCCTCGAGCACCGGCTCGATGGCGCTCGACGGACCGAGCGCTCGCTCGATCCGCGCTCGCCCCCTCCGTGCACGGACGACGACCAGGTCGCCCGGGGAGACGTCACCGGCCTGCTTGCGGTCGAGGACGATCGGCGTTCTGGGATCGAAGTACGGCTCTCCCACGAGCAGCCGGCCACGGCGCGCCACTTCGCAGACGAGCGGCTCCGAGGCGAGCTCGCCCCCGTTCGCGGGTTGCTGCGCCGACACCCGATGTCAGTGGGCGGCGAGGCCTTCGACGAGCACGCTCTCGGCCGCGGCGATCGCCTCGTCCGGTCGGGTCGCCGGATCGTCCGAGGCCTTGACCTTCGGCTTGATACCCCGTCCGCCGATGCTCGAGCCGGCAGGCGTCAGGTACGTGGCGGTCGTCAGCTTGAGAGCGCCCCCGTTCGAGAGCGCGACCACCGACTGGATGGTCGCCTTGCCGTAGGTGCGCCGTCCGACGATGATCGCACGCCGGTTGTCGCGCAGGGCCCCGGCGACGATCTCGGACGCGCTCGCGGTGCTCCCGTCGACCAGAACCGCCAGCGGTCGGTCGGGCTCTACCGCCGCACCGCTGACGGGGTAGACGCGAGTCTCCTGGTTGACACCGCTCGTCGAGCAGACGATCCCCCGCTCGAGGAACAGAGAGGCGACGCGGATGGCCTGCGCGACGTATCCGCCCGGGTCACCTCGAAGGTCGAGGACGAGCGCCTCCGCACCGCCGTCGACGAGCCGCTCGAGGCCGATCCGGACGCGCTCGGCGGCATCGCTCGAGAACGCGATCAGGCGGATGTAGCCGATCCGGTGGCCGTCTCGGAGGTCCATCCGGGTGCGGACGGCCGGCGTCCGCACCGGCCCACGCTCGAGCTCGACCTCGAGGGCCCTTCCGTCACTCGGGCGGCGCAGGGTCAGCCGCACGACGGTCCCGCGCTCGCCCTTGATCAGAGCCGTCGACTGATCGAACGGCAGGCTGTTGGCCGGCTGACCGTCGATCGCGACGATCACGTCGCCCGGTCTGATCCCCGCCTCTCGAGCCGGCCCAGCGAGCGAGCCTGTGACGACCAGCCCGCGCTCCCGCTGGTCGACGGTCAGGCCGACACCGAAGTACTGATGCTCGAGCCGGCCCTGGAGCCGACCGTACTCGACGGGGTCCAGGTACTCGGTGTACGGGTCTTCGAGCTTCTCCAGGATCGCGTCGATCGTCGGTTCGACGAGCCACGTCGCGGAGACATGCCGGTAGTACGCCTGCGCCAGCGCCAGGCGAACTTGCTCGAGCGCCAGCGGCGGTCTCGCCGGCTCGGCGGGGGCGGGCACGGGGCCGTAGCCGAAGATCGGCCCGTGGTGGAAGACGGGGGCGGGCGCGGCGACAGGTGGCGATTCGGCTGGTTGTCTGAAGGCGATGAAGCCGAGCGCGAACGCCCCCGCGAGCGCCATCGCGCCGCAAGCGATCGCTGCCGCTGCTCGTATCGTCCGCAACCGCGTCGTGCGTCGAAGTATAAGCGGCGCGGAGACCGGGCCAGTCTCTCCTACAGCAGTGTCCGAGACCGGCGTCCGCCGGTCTCGGCCCGATCGGCCCGCCATGCCGCGAATCGGCCGAAGGCCGATATCGCGGCGACCGCGCTTTCCGGCGGTTGCCGGAAAGCGCTACATCGAGCTTCGCTCGATTCGGGACACTGCCCGGGCAACGATTCGGGCTACCGCTCGGCCCTCCCGCCCGAATCGGCCCGATCCCGATACCGGCCGCCGGTTCGCGCCGTCCCGATTCGGGCACGACCTGCCCGGGCAACGATTCGGGCTACTACTAGATCCGCAGGAAGCGCCTGATCGTGATGCCCGACCCGAGGGCGCCGAGGAAGAGCCCGGCTCCGACCAGGATCGCCGCGACGACCGGGAAGCTCCAGGCGCGAACGTCGGAGCTCGCGTCCCTGATCGTGTCGCTGAAGATCGCAGGCAGAGCGAGCTCTCGCCCGAGGAGCAGCAGCAGGACGGCGATCAGGCTCCCGACCAGGCCGCAGATCAGTCCCTCGAGCATGAAGGGGCCCCGCACGAACCAGTTCGTTGCTCCGACGAGCTTCATCACCTCGATCTCCCGGCGCCGCGAGAAGATCGAAAGCCGGATCGTGTTGGCAATGAGGATGATCGACGCGGCGAGGAGAATGACCGCAGCGATCAGGAAGATCAGCTCGATGATGCCGGCGACCTTGAGGATCCGATCGGTCTTCTTCTTCGCGTAGTCGACCTTGTCCACCCCGGCGGGCGCCGGCTCGAGACGGCTCGCGATAGCGTCCACGTCCTCCGCCCGCTTCGGCGTGACCTCGAATGCGGGAGGCAGCGGATTCGACGCCAGGTTCTCGGTGAGCTCGGGGAACTGCTTGCGCATCCGGTCGAGAGCGTCGTCGGGCGACACGTACACGACCTTCGACACCTCGGGCATGGCGACGAGCTGGGCACGGACGCCGTTGATCTGCTTCTCCTTGACGTCCGTCTCGAAGAAGACCTTGACGAGCACCTCCTTCTTGACGTGATCTGTCCAGGAGACGACCCACGAACCGAGCGCGATGAAGAGGCCGAGCAGGAACATCCCGATCAGCACGGTCATCGTCGCCGCGATCGTGGTCGAGAGGTTCCCGAAGAGCGAGCGGAACGCCTCGCCGACGAAGAGCCGAATCCGTTCGATCACGTCGTTACGTACCCTCCGCGTCGCTCGTCGCGCATCAGGTGCCCGCCTTCGAGCGCGATCACACGCCGACGCATCTTGTCGACCATCTCCCGATCATGGGTCGCCATCACGACGGTCGTCCCGGTCTGATTGATGCGATAGAGCAGCTGCATGATGCCGACCGACGTGTCCGGATCGAGGTTCCCGGTCGGCTCGTCGCAGATCAAGAGCGGCGGGTGGTTCACGAAGGCGCGTGCGATCGACACTCGCTGCTGCTCGCCGCCGGAGAGCTCGTCGGGGTACGACGCCCCCTTGTGCGCGAGCCCGACGAGCGCCAGCACTTCGGGTACCTTCGCCCTGATCTCGGGCGACGTCTGCCCCTGCACCCTGAGCGCGTAGGCGACGTTCTCGAAGGCTGTCCTGTTCGGCAGCAGCTTGAAGTCCTGGAAGACGCAGCCGACGTTGCGCCGGAGAATCGGGACGAGCTTCCGCTTCAGCCTCCCGAGCTCACGCCCGCCGATGACGATGCGACCGCTGGTCGGCTCGAGCTCCTTGATCAGAAGCCTGATCATCGTCGACTTCCCCGACCCCGACGGGCCGACGAGGAACACGAACTCGCCTTTCTCGATCGTCAGCGAGATGCCGTCGAGCGCGACGACACCCGGCTCGTAGACCTTCGTGACCGCATCGAACACGATCATCGGCCGCCCGCCGGGAAGCTGGTCGGCCTCCGGGCCGGGCGCCGGGTACGCGAGGCCGGAGCCGCTGCCGTTCTCGCTCTCGGCGGCCTTCGTGAGCTCCGGATCGTGCGCCGTCGTCACTCCGCTGGGTTTCGTTGAGGCGCGCTCGAATCCTTGGACGACCACTCCGGCCGCGAGGCGCGCAAACGTGTTGCTCGGCCCCCGAGTGTAGCGAACGGCCGGGCGGAGACGTGCCGGTCGTGACCCGGCGCCGCCGGAACGCGCGACCGCGGCGAGATCACGCGTCGCGCGATTCGCCGCACTACGCCACCCTCCCGGTCGCCTGCGCCAGCAGGTACCCGTGGATCAGCTCGTCGAGGCGCCCGTCGAGGACCGCCTGTGTGTTTCCCTCCTCGATCCCCGTCCGGTGATCCTTGACGAGCTGGTAGGGATGAAGCACGTAGCTGCGGATCTGGCTGCCGAACCCGATGTCCTGCGCAGCGCCGCGCTCGGCGGCGAGCTCGGCCTCGCGCCGCTCCTGCTCCAACTCGACGAGTCGACTCTTGAGGATGCGCAGCGCTGTCTGCTTGTTCGAGAGCTGCGAACGCTCGTTCTGGCACTGCACCACGATCCCAGTCGGGATGTGGGTGATCCGCACTGCCGAGTCCGTCTTGTTCACGTGCTGTCCGCCCGCACCGCTCGCCCGGTACGTGTCGATCCGAAGGTCGGCCTCGTCGATCTCCACCCCCACGGTCTCCGGCACGAGCGGGCTGACGATCACCTGAGCGAACGACGTGTGCCTCCGGTGGGCCTGATCGAACGGTGACAGCCGTACCAGGCGGTGCACGCCGCGCTCGGCCTTCAGGATGCCGTAGGCGTTCTCGCCGGAAACGGTGAACGTCGCCGACTTCAAGCCCGCCTCCTCGCCTGGCGACGCCTCGAGCAGCTCCGTCCGGAAGCCGCGGTCAGAGGCCCAGCGAAGGTACATGCGCAAGAGCATCTCCGCCCAGTCCTGGGCGTCCGTTCCACCGGTGCCGGCATGGATCGTGACGACAGCGTCGCCGGCGTCGTGCTCGCCCCGGAACAGCGCGTCCTCCTCGAGCCGGCCTAGCTGGCGCTGGAGCGGGACGATCGCCGCCGCGATCTCGTCCAGCTCACCGTCCCCGGACGAGAGCTCGAGGAGCTGCTCGAGGTCGGAAACCTCCGCTGCGAGGCCGTCATAGCGCTCGATTCGGCGACTCAGCCGGGCGTGCTCTGCCGAGAGCGCGGCCGCGCGTTGCTGGTCGTCCCAGAACCCGGGCGCGCCCATCGCCTCCTCGAGCTCCCCGAGGCGGACGCGGATCCGGTCGGGGTCAAAGGTAATCACGGACCCAGGCGAGCTGGGCCCTGATCTCCTCGAGGTCGGAGGAAACCGCGGCGCGGTCAGCCATGCCTACGCCCCATGGCACTTCTTGAACTTCTTGCCGGACCCGCAGGGACACTGGTCGTTGCGCCCGACCCGATCGAACTCCGAGGCGACCCGCTGCGGCTGCGCGGCCGGACGCTGCTTCGTCGCCACCGATGCGCCTGCCGTGGACGGAGCTGCGCCCTCGCCGTTCGCCGCGCCCGCGGCGGACAGGACATCAGCGCCGGCAAGCGACTCGTGCTCGTAGACGAGGTTCTCGTCAGGTGCTTCCGGCTGTAGCGCCTCGGCCTCGTCGCGGGCGATCTCGACGTGCATCAGGTAACGAACGACCTCCTCGCGGATGGTCTCGCCGAGGTCGTCGAACATCGCCGCGCCCTCGGCCCGGTACTCCGCGAGCGGATCCTTCTGAGCCATGGCGCGCAGGTGGATCCCGTCGCGCAGGTACTCCATCGACTCGAGGTGCTCGCGCCAGCGCACGTCGACGACCTGGAGGACCAGGTAGCGCTCGATCTCACGCATCAGCTCGGAGCCGAGCTCCTCCTCCTTGGCCGCGTACGCGTCGCGGGCGTCGTCCTGGAACTCCTCGACTACCTCTTCGCGGGACATCGTCTGCGGATCGACCTCCGCCGGCTCGATCTCGACCTCGTACAGCGACGACATCTCCGTGAAGAGGCTCTCGACGTCCCAGTCCTCCGTCTGGTCGGACTCGGTGTGTTCCAGGACGATCCGTTCGACGACGCTGTCGATCCAGTCGCTGATGTCGTCGGACAGATCCTCGCCCTCGAGCACGCGCCGGCGCTGGTCGTAGATGACCATGCGCTGCGTGTTCATGACGTCGTCGTACTTGAGCACGTTCTTGCGGGTGACGAAGTTCTGCTCCTCGACCTTCTTCTGGGCGCCTTCGATCTGCTTGGTGAGGATCCCGGCCTCCATCGGCTGGTCGTCCGGAAGCTTGAAGCGGTCGATGATCCCGTAGATCCGGTCGCCGGCGAACAGCCGCACGAGGTCGTCCTGCGCCGACAGGTAGAAGCGCGACTCGCCCGGGTCACCCTGACGTCCGGAGCGGCCTCGGAGCTGGTTGTCGATCCGCCGCGACTCGTGACGCTCGGTACCCAGGACGTACAGGCCGCCGAGCTCTCGAACGCCTTCGCCGAGCTTGATGTCGACACCGCGGCCCGCCATGTTCGTCGCGATCGTGACGGCGCCCGGCTCGCCGGCGTCCTTGATGATCTCGGCCTCGCGCTCGTGCTGCTTCGCGTTCAGGACGTTGTGGGTGACGCCGGCACGCGTCAGCAGGTTCGAGAGGTGTTCCGACACCTCCACCGAGATCGTCCCCAGGAGCACCGGCTGGCCGTACTCGTGGCGCTCTGCGATGTCCGCGACGACGGCGTCGTACTTCGCTTCCTTGGTCTTGTAGATGTAGTCGTTCTGGTCTGCCCGCTCGACCGCGACGTTCGTCGGGATCTCGACCACGGCGAGACCGTAGATCTCCTGGAACTCCTTCTCCTCCGTCTTCGCCGTTCCGGTCATCCCGGCGAGCTTCTCGTAGAGGCGGAAGTAGTTCTGGAGCGTGATCGTGGCGAGCGTGACGTGCTCCTCCTTGATCGGCACGCCCTCCTTCGCCTCGACCGCCTGGTGCAGGCCTTCGGACCACCGCCGGCCCTCCATGATCCTGCCCGTGAACTCGTCGACGATCTTCACCTCGCCGTCGACCACGACGTAGTCCACGTCGCGCTGGTAGAGCGACTGTGCCTTCAACGCCTGAATGAGGTGGTTCACGAGCTGGGCGTGGCGCGGGTCGTAGAGGTTCTCGATGCCGAGTGTGAGCTCGACCTTCTCGATCGCCGACTCGCGCGGCGACACCGTCTTGAACTTCTCGTCGAACTCGAAGTCGGCGTCGTCCTCTGGCTTGGGGGCGCCCTTCGGCACGAACTTCGCCGCGACGCCCTTGAGCGTCTTCACGACCCGGGCAAAGTCGTAGTAGGTCTTCGCCGCAGTCTCGGGCTCGCCCGAGATGATCAGCGGCGTCCGTGCCTCGTCGATCAGGATCGAGTCGACCTCGTCGACGATCGCGTAGCCGTGTCCACGCTGGACGGTCGCTTCGAGCGACACTGCCATGTTGTCGCGCAGGTAGTCGAACCCGAACTCGGAGTTGGTGCCGTAGGTGACGTCGGCCGCGTACGAATCGCGCCGCTCGGCGAACGGCATCATGCTCCGGATGAACGCTGCCCGGAGGCCGAGTGCCGCGTAGACCGGCCCCATCCACTCCGTGTCGCGCTTCGCCAGGTAGTCGTTGACGGTCACGAGATGCACGTTCCCGCCGGCCAGGGCGTTCAGGTAGAGCGGCATCGTGGCGACGAGCGTCTTCCCCTCGCCGGTCTTCATCTCCGCGATGTCGCCCTCGTGAAGGACGATCCCGCCCATCAGCTGCACGTCGAACGGGCGCAGGCCGAGCGTGCGCTTCGCCGCCTCCCGCACGGCCGCGTAGGCCTCGAAGACCAGCTCGTCGAGCTCCTCGCCGTTCGCGAGCCGCTCCTTGAACGCGACCGTCTTCCCGGCGAGGTCGGCGTCCGAGAGCTCCTCGAAGTCCGATTCGAGCGACGTGATGTAGGCGGCCTGCTCGGCGAGGCGCTTGAGCCGGCGCCCCTCGCCCATCCGCAGCACCTTCTCGAGTGCACCGTAATTCTGCGACATGTTCTCCCGAAGGGTAGCGTCAGAGCGGGTCGACCGAGATCCCCCAACGGTCTCCCACCGTTCGCCTGGCCCGAACGACGAAGGACGGGAATCGCCGGCTGCCGAGCTCGAGGAGCAGCTCCACGGCGAACGCGAGATCGTCCGACGCGCCGTCGGGCTCGACGCCGTCGACGACGACCGTCGTCTCTCCGTCGGGGCCCAGGGCGACCACGATCTCGCCCGACTCCAGAGCGGGCAGGGTGAGCTCCTCGATCCGCAGCACGCGGGCGGCCACGCTCCAGTCGAGCCTCGTCTGGCGCGCGGCGACGGCCTCGTACGGCCCGTCCAGCGTCTCCGAGAGCCGCCGACCGAGTCGCTCGGCCACGACCTCGTCCACCCCGTCGCCGTCGATGACCAGCGTGCCGTCCGCGAGAGCGCCGAACCTGAACTCCTCCAGCGGATGCTCCGCGAGCTCGGGAAGCGCGACCAGCTCGACCGTGTCCCAGTCGCGGCTGCGGGCGAGCCCCGAGACGCCGGCCTCGACCCATCGGAAGGCTCTCGGGTCGATCGGGTCCGTCAACTCGGCGGCGGTTCCGCTACACGCGGGGCTCGATGAGCCCGTAGTTCGTGTCGCGGCGGCGGTAGACCACGTTCACCTCACTCGACTCCGCGTTGCGGAACACGAAGAAGTCGTGTCCGATCAGCTCGAGCTGGAGCACGGCCTCCTCCGGGGTCATCGGCTTGACGGCGAACTGCTTCGTCTTCACGATCAACGGCTCGTCCTCGTCCGCTACCACGGGCCTCGTCTCCTCGTCGTGTTGATGATGGGGCGCGTGGCGGGCGATCTGCCGGCGCTGGCGCTTTTCCCGGTAGCGCTTGACCTGGCGCTCGAGCTTCTCGACAAGGAGGTCGATCGAGGCCCGCATGTCGTCCGAGCTCTCTCTCGCACGGAGGATCGGACCCTTCGTCCAGATCGTCGCTTCCGCGACCTGGCTCGCTGAGATCGACGGGTTTCGCTCGACGGCGAGCTCCAGCTCGAGCCGGGTCGCGTCGTCCAGATGCCGGTCGAGCTTCCCGAGCTTCTCCTCCGCGTAGCGCTGCAGCGAGTCGCTTACCTCGAGGTTCTTGCCCTTGACCTGAAGTCTCACGTGAGCCTCCTTGCTCCACTCGCTCCGACCGAGCGAGGCTGGCCACGGGGTGCTCCGTCATGCTATCTCACGGCCTTCGCAAGGATCCCTCTCGCAGGGCGCGGGCGAACGCGACCACCTCCACGCGTTCCGCACCCGCGCTTCGAAGCGCGCGCGGCGCATGCCGCTGCCGTCGAACCGGTCGTGTACACGTCGTCGACGAGCAGCACGATGGGTGGTGCAGCCACGGCCGTGAACGCCCCGTTCAGGTTGGCCCGCCGCTGCGGCGAGGGCGAGGCCGTGCTGCCGGCGCCGCCGTCCGACCCGTGCGAGCAGCGGCTCGACCGGCAGCTGCCAGGTCGCTCCGAGGCGCACGGGCGAGCCCGGCCGCCGGGTTGTGGCCGCGCCAGCGGCCACGATCCGTCGCTGCGGGGACGAAGGTGATCATGGCCGCCTCCGGACGCGCCACGACGCTCGTCACGAGGGCCGCGGCGTCTTCTGCGAGGCTCCGGCGGCCACCCTCCTTCCACGCCCAGACCAGACGGGCGGCGGTGCCGTCGTAGGCGACCGCCGCGCGCGCCCGCGCGAAGGCGAGGCGCCTCCCCGCGCAGTCGAGGCAGCGCTCGACCGCCCAGGCGACAGGCGCACCGCAGCGCCCGCAGAGCGGCGGGCGAAGAACTGTCAGCCGGGCGCGACACGACGCGCAGAGGCGAACCTCGGAGCGGCCGCAACCCGCGCAGCGCTCCGGGAGGAGAAGATCGACGAGGCCGATGTCTCGAGGCTACGCGGGCCCGACGCGCGCGTTCCGCGCGATTCGTCACGAGTCGCGCGCGGCCGGGTAACGGAGGATGCTCTCCGCGAGCTTCGACGCGTCGCCGAAGATCCCGGCGATCGCGATCCCCTCCGTCGGGAACGACGCTCCCGGGCAGCAGCGCCGCGCTGCGGATCGCTGCGCCGCGCCCGACCCGCGAGTCCGCGCCGATCGCCGCCGGGCCGCGGATGAGAGCACCGGCCTCGATCGTCACGTTGCGACCGAGGACGACTGGGCCCTCGACGATCGCCGAGGAATCGATCTCGCACCCGTCCTCCGCCCACACGCCGGGCGCGATCTCGCGGCCCGGGATCTCGATCCGCACCCTGCCCCCGACCGCGTCCAGAATCGAGTTTCGCAGTTCGTCGAGCCCCCCCACGTCGTTCCAGTACGCCATCGTCGTGTAGGCGTAGACGGGCTCGCCTGCCGCGACGAGGGAGGGCCACACGTCCTGGCCGAAGTCGTAGAAGGTGTCCTTCGGAACGCGGTCGAGCAGCTCCGGCTCGATCACGTACACGCCGCAGCTCGCGAGGTCGGAGCGGGCCTCGTCGCGATGCGGCTTCTCCTGGAAGCCGCTGATCCGCGTGTCGCGTTCGACGATCACCACACCGTAGGCGGACGGGTCGTCGACCGGTTTGACCGCAAGCGTCGCGAGCCCACCGGCGCGTCGATGGTGGCCGATGAGCGCCGTGACGTCGACGTCATGGAGGCCGTCCCCCGAGGTGACGAGGATCGGCTCCCGGCCCCAGAAGCCCTCGAGGCGTTTCGTCCCTCCCGCCGTGCCGAGGAGCTCGGTCTCCTCCGACCAGCGGATCGACATCCCGAGCGCCGAGCCGTCGCCGAAGTAGCCCCGAATCAGCTCGGGGAAGACGTGGATGTTGATGCCGACCTCGTGGATGTCATGGCGGGCGAGCAGGTTGAGCAGGTGGTGGAGGACGGGCCGGTTCGCGATCGGCACCATCGGCTTCGGCAGGGTCGCCGTGAGCGGACGGAGCCGCGTCCCGAGGCCCGCCGCCATGACCATCGCCTTCACGGGCGCTCCCGGGCGAACCCGTAGGGCGGACGATGCACGCCTCGCTCGCTGACGATCGCCGTCACGAGCTCGGCCGGCGTCACGTCGAAGGCCGGATTGCGGGCCGGGAAGCGCTCGGAGACCTCGAGCGACGAGCGCTCCTCGACCGGAATCGACGCGCCGGACGCCGTCCCGGCGTCGATCGTCGACGTCGGCGCGACGACGACGAACGGAATCGAGTGGTGGGCGGCCAGCACGGCCAGACTATACGTGCCGATCTTGTTCGCGACGTCCCCGTTCGCCGCGATGCGATCGGCTCCGACGACGACGTGCGTCAGCCCCTCCGAGCGCATCAGCGCGCCGGCCGCGCCGTCGACGATCACGGTGTGCGGGATGCCGGCCCGCTCGAGCTCCCAGGCGGTCAGACGAGCCCCCTGGTAGAGAGGCCGGGTCTCGTCGACGTAGACGTGTGCGATGCGCCCCGCGGCATGGGCTGAGCGGATCGCGCCGAGCGCCGATCCGTGCCCCGCCGTCGCCAGCGCTCCCGTGTTGCAGTGCGTGAGCGGCCGGGCGCCCGGCTCGAAGAGCTCGACCGCGGCCTCCCCCATCGCCTCGCAGCGCTCCACCTCCCTCGCGATGGAGGGCGCGCGCCCGTTCGGCGAGCACCGCGGGATCCCGCCCGGATGCCCGCATCTCGTCGATCGCCCACGGGAGGTTGACGGCCGTCGGTCGCGAGGCCAGAAGCGTGACGGCTGCCTCGTCGAGGTCCTCCCCGATCGCGGCAGCGAGCGCGTAGCCCATGGCAGCTGCCACGCCGATCGCCGGAGCACCGCGGACGGCGAGCACGCGGATCGCATCCGCCACGTCCTGGCTCGTCCTGCACTCGAGCTCCGTGACCACGTCGGGGAGCCGACGCTGGTCGAGCAGCACCACCCTGTCCTCCTCGAGCCGGACGATCTCCTCCGGGCGGAGGTCACCGGCGAGGTGCGAGCGTCCGGCTTCAGGTCCCCTCGTCCCACGATGACAGGTACCGCTCCTGCTCCTCGGTGAGGCGTGTCGATCCGCACGCCCAGCGTCTCGAGCTTGAGCCGGGCGATCTCGCGGTCGATCTCGCTCGGGACGTCGTAGACATGGCGGTCGAGCTCGGCCGCGTTCGCCGCGACGTACTCGGCGGACAGGGCCTGGTTCGCGAAGCTCATGTCCATGACCGCCGCCGGATGCCCTTCGGCCGCCGCGAGGTTGACCAGACGCCCCTCGGCGAGGACGTACACGCGGCGTCCGTCCCCGAGCGTGTACTCCTCGACGTTCGGACGCGCCTCGCGCACGGACACGGCCAGGGCCCGCAGCGCGGGCAACTCGAGCTCGACGTTGAAATGACCGGCATTCGCGAGGATCGCACCGTCCTTCAGCCGGGCGAACTCCTCGCGACCGATCACGTTCTTGTCACCGGTGGCGGTGATGAAGATGTCGGCGATCTCGGCCGCCCGAGCCATCGGCATCACCTCGTAGCCGTCCATGACGGCCTCGAGCGCGCGCAGCGGCTCGACCTCGGTCACGATCACGTGCGCGCCCATGCCACGGGCCCTCAGCGCGATTCCGCGGCCACACCAGCCGTAGCCGGCGACGACGAGACGCCGCCCGGAGAGCAGGATGTTCGTCGCCCGCAGGACCGCGTCGATCGTCGACTGCCCCGTCCCGTAGCGGTTGTCGAACAGATGCTTCGTCTGCGCCTCGTTCACCGCGATTACGGGGAACGCGAGCTTCCCGTCGGCCTCGAGCGCGCGCAGCCTCAGGACTCCGGTGGTCGTCTCCTCGGTGGCTCCGATGAATGTCGCCCAGCTGCTCGCGTCGTCTGGAGTGGAGCACGCCGATGACGTCCGCCCCGTCGTCCATGGTGAGCTGCGGGCGGTGGTCGACTACCGCGTCGACGTGCGCGTAGTAGGTGTCGCGTCCTCGCCGCGGATCGCAGAACGCCGGGATCCCGTACTCGGAAACGAGCGCGGCCGCGACGTCGTCCTGGGTCGAGAGCGGGTTCGAAGCGCAACAGACGACGTCGGCCCCTCCGGCCTGCAGCGTGCGGAGGAGGTTCGCCGTCTCGGTCGTGATGTGGAGGCACGCCGACACCCGATGGCCGGCGAGCGGGCGTTCGCGCGCGAACCGCTCCCGGATCGCCCGCAGCACCGGCATCTCGCGATCGGCCCACTCGACTCGCGCCACGCCGGCCGGGGCCAGCGCGAGATCCTTGACGTCGTACCTCCCGAGGTGCGCCGCCATCGCCTCACCTTACTGGACGGCCGCCGTCAGGCCTCTCGCGCACGGCCGTACCGGTCTTCGAGCCGGACGACGTCCTCGAGCTCCGGGGTCGAGACCTCGAGGAACGTCGCGTCCTCGAGCGCCGCCAGGCGATGGACCGTTCCCGGAATGACGTGGAAGGACGCTCCGGGCGCGACTTCGACGACCTTGAGCTGCTCCACCGTCGGGCCGAGGGTCACCACGGCACGGCCGGACTGGAGGTACAGCGTCTCGTCCTTCGCCTCGTGGTACTGGAGGCGAGAGCGACTCCCCCGCCCGCACGAAGAGCACCTTCCCGCAGTAGCGGTCGGTCAGCGCATAGTGAAGCTCGTAGCCCCACGGCTTCTCGACGCGCCGCACGGACTGGTCGTAGGGCGTCAGCTCGGCCTCCACTCGGGGTTGGCGTTCAGGAACTCCTCGGCCTGGCGCAGCTCCTTCGGAGTATTCACCGTCAACCAGATCCCTTCGTGGAAGTACGCCCGCAGGCGCCGCTCCGCGGCCAGCTCCGGAAACGTGGTGCGCTCGTGGTCGCCGCGCTCGGGGAGGCGTTCGAGCGCCTCCTCTCCGAGCACGTAGAGGCCGCAGTTCACCCAGTAGGGAAGACGCGGTGCCTCCCGGAAGCCGATCACGACGTCGTCGTCGACCTCGACCACGCCGAACGCGGAGCGAAGCGGCGACACCGTCATCGGTCGCGGCCGCGCCGGTCTCCTCGTGCCGGAGCAGGAGCGCGGGAATGTCGACGTCGAGCAGCTCGTCCCCGTTGAGCGCCAGACAGTGGGCCCCTCTCCCGCCGGCGTGATGCTGCGAAGCGAAGGCCGCCGCCGCGACCGAGCGGCTCCGGCTCCTCGACCGTGACGATCTCGGCTCCGAGCCCACCGAGAGCTCGGCGCGAAGAGCTCACCCTGGCCGGCGGCACAGCTCACGAGCACGCGGCCGACGCCGCCCGTCGCGAGCAACTCGATCTGGTACGAGGCGAGCGGGCGGTCGCCGATCCGGACCAGCGCCTTGGGAAGGCCCCGGGCTGCGTCGCCGAGCCGCTCGGCCTTCCCGCCTGCGAGCAGGATCGCCTCCATCAGGCCTGCGAGGGCCGACCGATCGCCTCGTAGACGAAGCGGTTCCGGAGCGCCTGGTCAGGGTCGATGACGTTCCTGCCGTCGATCAGCACAGCGGAGCGCATCACCCGAGCGGCCTCCTCGTAAGGGAAATTGCTTGACCTGGTCCCATTCGGTCACGATCACGGCGGCGTCCGCCCCCGTGAGCGCGTCGATCATGTCCTCGTAGAGCTCGACGCCTGCGAGCAGCCTGCCGCGCTTCCTCGAGAGCCACGGGATCCCACCCCCGCACCGTCGCTCCCTCCGCGAGGAGGCGCGAGGCGAGAACGAGGCTCGACGCCTCCCTCATGTCGCTGGTGTCGGGCTTGAACGCCAGCCCGAGAAGCGTCACGGTCTTCCCGCGGAGTCGACCGAGATGCTTGACGAGCTTCCCGACGACGCGCCGCTTCTGGAGCTCGTTCACCTCGATCACCGACGTCAGCAGCTGGAAGTGGTAGCCGGAGTTTCCCGCGAGCTGCTTCAGCGCGGCCACGTCTTTCGGGAAGCACGATCCGCCGAATCCGAGCCCCGCGCGCAGGAAATGCGGGCCGATCCGGGGATCCAGGCCCATTCCGGCAGCGACCACGACGACGTCCGCCCCGGTCTCCTCGCAGACGTTCGCGATCTCGTTGATGAACGAGATCTTGGTCGCGAGGAATGCGTTCGACGCGTACTTGATCATCTCGGCGCTCGCCGCATCGGTCCGCACCACGGGGGCAGCCGCGAAGGCGTAGAGCGCCTCCACGGCCGTCGCCGCCTCCGGACTCGACGATCCGAGCACGATGCGATCGGGATGCGAGGAAGTCCCGGATCGCGGTGCCCTCGGCCAGGAACTCGGGATTCGACACGTACTGCACCCCCGCGATGCCCCTCGCCGCCAGCTCGGACAGGATCTTCGTGCCCGTTCCCACCGGCACCGTGCTCTTCATCACGAGCACGAGCTCGCGCGCGGCGGCCGGGAGCTCCTCGAGCACGCGCCACACCGCGGACAGGTCGGCGTCGCCGGAGTAGGTCGGCGGGGTCCCGACGCAGACGAACAGGATGCCGGCTCGATCGAAGACCTCTGCGGCCTCGAGTGTGAACGTGAGCCGCTCGCGATTGCGCGCGAGGAGCTCGGGCAGGCCAGGCTCGTAGATCGGCACCCTTCCGGCCCGGAGCCCGTCGACCCGGTCGGGCACGACGTCGCGCACGACCACGTCGTGGCCGAGCTCGGCGAAGCACGCCGCGGTCACGAGGCCGACCCAGCCGGCGCCGAGTACGCCCAGCGTCGGCGGCGTCATTGCACGGCCGAGAGGGGCTTCAGACCCTTCGCGATCGCGATCATCGTCTCGTTCGAGAGCTCGTCGAGCAGGGTGTTCGTCACCCAGTACACCGCCCCGTTCTCTTCGAACGCGACCATGTGCAGCTTCGAGCCGTCGTAGTAGAGCTGGTAGCTCCGGTCGCCGATCTTCCGCTTCAGGCTCGCGCCACTGAGGATCGGGGCCTCCGTCCAGGCCGTCTGCTCGACGCCCCAGTAGCTGCCATATCCCTTTCGGAACACGATCTTGATCGCGTCCTCCCGGTTGACCGAGTAGACGCGGACAGGTACCTCCGGGTCGAGGATCGTCCCCGATGCTCGAACCGTCGGCACGAGCACGGGGAAGTCGACCTTCCCCTTCGCCTTGCGCAGCGCGGGGAGCACGTCCTCGTAAGCCTGCTCGACGGCCGGTGGCTGGTGCTCGACCACCTCGGCGACGGGAGCCGGAGCGAGAGTCCCCGTGAAGGTCTGCCCGACGACGACCTGCAGCATGGTCTCGACCCCGGCCGCCGGCTTCGCCGCCTCGAGCTCGGCGTCGCCGAAGAGGTCCGCGACCGCCGCGGCCTGCCTCCTTCGCGCCTGCCTTCGCCGCGTCATAGCGGACGACCGTGGTGAAGTACTCGAAGCCGTCGGCGTTGCCTCCGCTCGAGGCCTGATAGCCGCGGTCCGCGAGCTCGGCCGCTCGCCTCGGAGGCCGAGCCGTCGACGCCGTTGCCGTTCAGCACCTCGACCGTGACGTCGGAGGGCTCGGGCGCCTCGTCCTTCGCCTTCTTGCCCTGCGCGACGTTCGTCGCCCGCTCCGCCGCGTCCAGGTCGGGGTTCAGGAAGTCGCGCACCGCCGTCTGGATCGACGCTTCCGATGCCTCGAGCTCGTTCGTTCCCTCGAGGCCGCCGAGGCGCGCCTGGAAGAAGTGACCGGCCGGTAGCTCGTAGATGAAGCGCGCGTAGCCGAACACGGTGTCGAAGTCGATCGCCTTCTTCCCGCCCCGGCCCACCTCGACGTTCTCGACGATCGTGTTGATGATGCCCGGCAGCTTCAGCAGCGAGAAGTTCGCCTGTACCTGCTGCTTGAAGCCCTTCACGAACGCCTGCTGGCGGGCGATCCGGTGAAGATCGGAGTCGGTGTGGCGAAAGCGCGCGTAGTCGAGAGCCGCACCGCCGGTCAGCTTCTGATACCCGGGCTGGAGGTTGATCGTCGCAAACTGCTCGTAGCCCGAGTTGTCGTTGAAGTAGCGCCGGTCGACGTCGACGTAGACGCCGTCGACCTTGTTCACGATCTGCTTGAACGCGCGGAAGTTGACGACGATGACGTAGTTGATCGGGAGGCCGGTGAGCTGCTTCACGGTCCGCACCGCCCCCGACGGCCCGCAGTACGCGTACGCGGTGTTGATCCGGTCGCGCCACGGCTCCCGCCCCTGGCAGCCCGGATGATCGACGACGAGGTCCCGCGGGAAGGAGAGGAGCGACAGTGAATCGCTCTTCGGGTCGGCCCGCAGCAGCATCAGCGTGTCAGCGCGCCCGGGATCTCCGGCCTCGCCGTAGCGCTTGTCGTACCCGACGACGAGGGCGTACGTCGCCTTTCCGGGAGGAGGCGTGTCGAGGAACTCCTCCGACGCGGCGACTTCGGGGGAGCTCGCGCGGATCGCGACGACGCTCTCGTTCAGGTAGAGCCAGATACCCCCGCCGAGGGCGCCCGCCGCGACCAAGAGCACGACGACGACCCACATGAGGATCTTCCCCACCAGCCGGCCGCTGCTCCGCCGCCAGGCGCGGTACCGGGACATGGGCCCGAGCGGCCCGAACGAGTGCAGCCCCACTCCGCCGCCCCCCGGAGGGCGGCCGTTTCCATTCGTCTGGGGGCGACCCACCCCCCTCTTCAGCGTCGTTCGCACAGGTTTCTTGGCGGGAAGGTGTCGTCGGGCGGCGGCTCGCGCAACCGACGTTCGAGGATAGCGGACACTTCGGCGGCCGGGTTCACCACCCTGCCCGCTTTCCCTGATCGTGCAGAACCGGGCCTACAGTGTGACTGATGCCCGCACCCCAGCGCCTCCCCGCCGTTGACTACCTCGACGCGCTCGCGGCGCGGCGGATCGTGGTGCTCGACGGAGCGATCGGAACCCAGATCCAGTGCCTCGCGCTCGGAGAGCGCGACTTCCGCGGTGAGCGCTTCGCCGATCATCCGCGCGACCTGCAGGGCAACAGCGACCTGCTCTGCCTGACCCGCCCTGCTGCGATCGAGGCGATTCACGGGTCCTACCTCGCTGCGGGAGCCGACATCGTCTCCACGAACACGTTCACCTCGACCCGGGTCGCGCAGGCCGAGTACGGGCTCGACGGGCTGGCGTACGAGCTGAACGTCGAGGCCGCGCGGATCGCCCGGCAGGCCTGCGACGCGTGGACCGCCCGGACGCCCGAGCAGCCACGCCTGGTCGCAGGGTCGGTCGGCCCGACGAATCGCACGCTGTCGCTGTCTCCTCGTGTCGAGGATCCTGCGTTTCGCGCCGTCACGTTCGACGAGCTCCGCGAGGCGTACGCGGAGCAGGTCAGAGGGCTTGTCGACGGTGGTGCCGACCTCCTGCTCGTCGAGACGGTCTTCGACACCCTGAACGGCAAGGCGGCTCTCGTCGCGGCCGCGGACGTCTTCGACGGCCGGGAGGCCAGCCTGCCGCTGATCGTCTCGATGACGGTCGTCGACCGCAGCGGACGAAACCTCTCGGGGCAGACCGTCGACGCGTTCCTCCTCTCCGTCGAGCACGCTCGTCCCTGGGCGGTCGGGATCAACTGCTCGCTCGGCGCCGCACAGTTGCGACCCTTCCTGGCCGAGCTCTCGCGAAGCGCGACGACGCTGGTGAGCTGCCACCCGAATGCCGGGCTCCCGAACGCGTTCGGCGAGTACGACGAGACGCCGGAGACCACGGCCGCTCTGCTCGCCGGCTTCGCCGACGACGGCCTCGTCAACGTCGTCGGCGGCTGCTGCGGGACGACGCCCGAGCACGTCGCAGCGATCGCCCGTGCCGTCGAGGGCAAGCGGCCTCGCCGGGTTCCCCGGCCCGAGAGCCGGTATCCGAGCCTGAGCGGCCTCGAGGCGTTCACCGTCAGGCCGGACTCCGCGTTCGTGATGGTCGGCGAGCGCACCAACGTGACCGGGTCGCGGAGATTCGCCGAGCTGGTACGCGCGAACGACCTCGCCGGCGGGATCGAGATCGCTCTCGACCAGGTCCGCGGCGGCGCGAACGTCCTCGACGTGAACATGGACGAGGCGCTCCTGGACTCGGAGCAGGCGATGACGACGTTCCTCCAGCTGATCGCGAGCGAGCCGGAGATCGCCCGGCTTCCGATCATGGTCGACAGCTCACGCTGGAGCGTGCTGGAGGCCGGGTTGAAGTGCCTCCAGGGCAAGGGGGTCGTCAACTCGATCAGCCTCAAGGAGGGCGAGGCGGACTTCCTCGCCAAGGCGCGCCTGGTGCGCCGCTACGGCGCCGCCGTCGTCGTCATGGCCTTCGACGAGCAGGGACAGGCGGACACCGTCGAGCGCAAGGTCGCGATCTGCGAACGCGCCTACCGCCTGCTGATCGAGCAGGCAGGCTTCCCGCCGACCGACATCGTGCTCGATCCGAACATCCTCACCGTCGGCACGGGGATCGAGGCCCACGACGAGTTCGCGAAGGCGTTCATCGAAGCGACTCGGCTGATCAAGGTCCGCTGCCCGGGGGCCCTCGTCTCGGGTGGCGTGTCGAATCTCTCGTTCGCCTTTCGGGGAAACGAGCCCGTCCGCCAGGCGCTGCACGCGGCCTTCCTCTATCACGCGATCCACGCAGGTCTCGACATGGGGATCGTCAACGCCGGGCAGCTCGCCGTCTACGAGGACATCCCGCCGGATCTCCTCGAGCACGTCGAGGACCTCCTGTTCAACCGCCGACCGGACGCCACCGAGCGCCTCGTGCGCCTGGCCGCGACGGTGTCGGGCGAGGGGGTGCGGCGCGAGGACGACCTCTCGTGGAGAGCCGCGCCGGTCGCCGATCGGCTCTCGTATGCGCTCGTGCACGGGATCGTCGACTGGATCGAGGAGGACGCAGAGGAGGCTCGCCGTCTGCTCCCGCGCCCGCTGGACGTGATCGAGGGGCCGCTGATGGACGGGATGCGGATCGTCGGCGACCTGTTCGGCGACGGCAGGATGTTCCTCCCGCAGGTGGTCAAGAGCGCGCGGGCGATGAAGCGCGCGGTCGCCTATCTGGAGCCCTTCATGGACAGGAGCGAAGCCTCGGGCGCTTCGCAGGGAAGCATCGTCGTCGCGACGGTCAAGGGCGACGTGCACGACATCGGCAAGAACATCGTCGGCGTCGTCCTCGCCTGCAACGGCTACGAGGTGATCGACCTGGGCGTGATGGTGCAGTGCGACGACATCCTCGACACGGCGCTCCGCGAAGGATGCGACGCCGTCGGGCTCTCGGGGCTGATCACCCCCTCCCTGGACGAGATGGTGCACGTCGCCGAGGAGATGGAGCGGCGCGGGCTCGACCTGCCGCTCCTGATCGGCGGGGCGACCACGTCGCGCCAGCACACCGCTGTCCGGATCGCGCCCGCGTACAGCGGCCCGACGCTCCACGTGCTCGACGCCTCCCGGGTCGTCGGGGTGGTCTCCGACCTGCTCGACGACGGTCGGCGAGCCGATCTCGAACGGACGACCCGCGCGGACCAGGAGCGCCTCCGCGCGCAGCACGAGGGCAGACCGGCGAAGCGGCTGCTGCCTTTCGCGGATGCCGTCGAGAACCAGCCGCGACTCGCCCACCACGACCTCCCGACTCCCGTCTTCACGGGACGCCGCGAGATCGAGGTTCCCGTCGGGACGCTTCGCCCCTACATCGACTGGACGTTCTTCTTCGCCGCCTGGGAGCTGAAGGGGCGGTTCCCGGCGATCCTCGAGCACCCGGAGAAAGGCCCCGCGGCCAGGGAGCTCTTCGAGCACGCGACGGCGCTGCTCGATCGGATAGTCAGCGGCGGGCTCCTCCAGGCGCACGGCGTCTACGGCTTCTGGCCGGCCGTGCGTACGGGAGAGGACGTGGTCCTGCGCGCGAACGCGGGTCCGGGCGCCGCCGAGGTCGCCCGATTCCGGTTCCTCCGCCAGCAGACGGAGCAGCCCGACGGTCGCCCCAACCGCAGCCTTGCCGACTACATCGCCCCCGCGAACGGGAGCACCGACCACCTCGGCGCCTTCGCCGTCAGCGTCCACGGTGCGGACGAGCTCGCCGCCCGCTACGAGGCCGAGCTGGACGACTACCACGCGATCATGGTCAAGGCACTCGCGGATCGACTCGCGGAGGCGTTCGCGGAGTGGCTGCACGAGCGCGCCCGCCAGGACTGGGGCTACGAGGAGGCAGGGCGTCACACCCCGGCGGAGCTCCGGGAGGAGCCCTACCGCGGGATCCGTCCGGCGTTCGGGTATCCGGCCTGCCCCGACCATTCGGAGAAGCGCACGCTCATGGAGCTGCTCGGCGCGAGGGCGATCGGCATCGAGCTCACCGACTCGTGCGCGACCTCCCCGGCCGCGAGCGTGACCGGCATCTACTTCTCCCACCCGGAGGCCCGGTACTTCGCCGTCGGGCGGATCGGGCGTGACCAGGTCGAGGACTACGCCCGGCGCAAGGGCATCGCGATCGACGAGGCGGAGCGCTGGCTGCGCCCGACCCTGGCGTATTAGGCCGAATCGTTGCCCGGCGGCAGAGCCCGGCCGATATCGGCCGTGAAGGGCGGCGAAGCCGCCCGGTCACAGGGCTAGGCGGAATCGTTGCCGGGCGGCCCGGCCGAAGGCCGGCGCGGCCGCCGATCACAGCCGGCCGGCGAAGGGCGACGTGGTGTCCCGAATCGAGCGGAGCTCGATGTCGGGACGGCCGCGCAAACCGGCAGCGCCGGTTTGCGCACTGCCGCCCGGTCACGCCCTAGGCCGAATCGTTGCCCGGCGGCAGAGCCGCCGGGCCGATATCGGCCGCAGAGGGCGGCGAAGCCGCCCGGTCACAGGGCCAGGCCGAATCGCTGGCGGGCGAAGCCCGGCCGAACCTACTTTCCGGCGACCGAGAGCTTGTTCTCGGCGTGGCGGAGCCGCTGCTCCGCGAGCCAGCGGTCGATCCCCTCCTCGCCGGCGTCCGCACGCTCGAGGAGGGCCTTCGCCTCCTCTGCCTGGATCCGAGCCTGCTCGACGTCGATGTCCTCGGCCTTCACGGCGTCGTCGACGAGCGCGATCGCCCGGTCGCGCTGGATCTTGAAGTAGCCGGGGCCGGTCGCGAAGGCCGTCCACTGCTCGCCGACCTTGATCCGCGTCTCGCCGGCGCGCAGCATGGCGACGAGCGGCGCATGCCGCGGCAGCACGCCGATCTCGCCGGCGTCACCGGGGACGACGATCATGTTGGCCTCGCCCTCGAAGACCGCGCCCGCGGGCGTGACGACCGAGAGGTCGAAGGTCTTGCCGGGACTCTCGACCGACGACATCCCTACGCGGCTGCGAGCTCGCGCCCTCGCTCGACGGCCTCGTCGATCGTGCCGACGAAGAAGAACGCTCCCTCGGGGAGATCGTCGTGCTTGCCTTCGATGATCTCCTGGAAGCCCGTGATCGTGTCGTCGAGCCGGACGTACTTCCCGGGCGTGCCGGTGAACGCCTCGGCCACGAAGAAGGGCTGCGAGAGGAAGCGCTGGATCTTACGGGCTCGCGCGACGACGATCTTGTCCTCGTCCGAGAGCTCGTCGATCCCGAGGATCGCGATGATGTCCTGGAGGTCCTTGTAGCGCTGGAGGATCTCCTGGACGCGCACCGCCGTCCGGTAGTGCTCGTCCGTGACCACGCCGGGCTGGAGCAGCCGCGAGACGGAGTCGAGCGGGTCGACCGCCGGGTAGATGCCCTGCTCGGAGATCGCCCGGGAGAGCACGGTCGTCGCGTCGAGGTGGGCGAACGTGTTCGCCGGCGCGGGGTCGGTGAGGTCGTCGGCCGGGACGTAGATGGCCTGGACGGAGGTCACGGACCCGCGCTGGGTCGACGTGATGCGCTCCTGGAGCTGGCCCATCTCGGTCGCAAGGGTCGGTTGGTAGCCGACGGCCGACGGCATCCGGCCGAGCAGCGCGGAGACCTCCGAGCCGGCCTGGACGAACCGGAAGATGTTGTCGATGAAGAGGAGGACGTCCTGACCCTGCTCGCGGAAGTACTCGGCCATGGTCAGGCCGGACAGACCGACCCGTAGGCGCGCCCCCGGCGGCTCGTTCATCTGCCCGAAGACGAGAGCCGTCTTCGAGATGACGCCCGACTCGGTCATCTCCAGATACAGGTCGTTCCCTTCGCGTGTGCGCTCGCCGACCCCGGTGAACACCGAGAGGCCGCCGTGCTGCTGGGCGATGTTGTGGATCAACTCCTGGATGAGGACGGTCTTGCCGACTCCGGCGCCGCCGAAGAGGCCGACCTTGCCGCCTTTGACGTACGGGGCGAGGAGGTCGATGACCTTGATCCCCGTCTCGAAGATCTCGAGGGTCGGCTTGAGGCTCTCGAAGCTCGGCGGGTCGCGGTGGATCGGCCAGCGCTCGGTGAACGCAGGTTCGTCGGCACGGCCGTCGATCGTGTCGCCGAGCACGTTGAACAGGCGGCCGAGCGTCGCCTCACCGACCGGGACGGTGATCGGCGCACCCGTGTCGATCACGTCCGCGCCACGGGGGATCCCGTCGGTCGAGTCCATGGCGACGGCGCGAACCGTGTCGTCGCCGAGGTGCTGCTGCACCTCCGCGATCACGTCGATCCCGGGACGCCCGTCGGCCTCCGGAACCGAGATGCGGAGCGCGGTGTAGATCTCGGGCAGATTGTCGAGGAACACGGCGTCGACGACGACGCCCTTGATCTCGACGATCTTGCCGACGTTGGGAGGCGCGACGGTCTCGGACATGTGACTCCTGGTGGTGTTACAAAGTCAGGCCGAGTCTAGCGCACGAAGCGGGTTTCGACCCGCACGATCCATGGATTTCAGACGGCAACCGCCCGGATATCGACGTCGCGCTGTCGCGCGACGTATCGATTCCGCCTCAGATCTAACCGGACGGCTGACGCCGCCCTCCCCGGCGGATATCGACGTCGCGCTGTCGCGCGACGTATCGATTCCGCCTCAGACGTTCTCGCCCGGGGTCTCGACGGGCGGCGGCGTAGGCGTAACCGGCACCGTCGTCGAGTCGGGACGCAGGGCGATGTCAGGTGTTCGCTGCGCCGGGGCCGGCCCGCCGCCTCCGCCTCCGACGATGCTGCCCACCACGCCCCCGGTCGCCGCGGCGATCGCGACGAACCCGGCCGCGACCGCAATCCGATAGCGCCTCCTTCTAGGACGCGTCGACCGCACCTCCGGTGCGAGCGAGCGAGACGGGCGCTCGACCGGCGCCGCGCGCAGGAGCTGCGTCGTCGTCTGGAGCTGCCCCGCGAAGTCGCGGCAAGACGCGCAGCGCGAGAGGTGCCGCCGCAGGAGCAGGCGCTCGAGCTCCGAGAGCTCGCCGTCCGCCCGGAGCGACGACCACTCGCGCGCACGCGCGCACCGATCGCGTTCCATTCCCTCGCCTCGCATTTCCTGTCTCTTGCGACGATAGCGAGGGCCGGAGGTTAGGCGGGGCGCGGACGGAGTCTCGATACGAGACGGCGCCCGGATGACGACCACACCCCGCGCGGCCGCCCCGGCCGATGCGCGCGCGCCCGATCCTCGTCGGCCCGCTTCAGCGCCGCCGCCACCCGGGCGGCGTGGTCGAGGTGTCAGACGTGGCTTGCGATCGAGGTCGGCTGGATCGGCATCGGCTATGCGGTAGACGCGGGATCGGGCTCTTCCGTTACATCGGTGTGCGCGACCTGTCGAAGCTCCTCTGCCGACTCGAGCGGGTACCAGCACGACACGTCCTGCGCGCCGACCCGGCGGAGCTCCGGGAAGGCGGTGCGGCAGTTCTCCGGCACGGACTCGGCACTGCCGGCGACGAGCCGTGCCTTCGGGCAGCGCGGATGGAAGGGGCAGCCGGGAGGCGGGTCGACAGGCGACGGGACGTCCCCGCTGAGGACGATCCGGTCACGGCGCCGCGTGCCGTCGTGGTCTCCTTTCGGCACGGCCGAGAGCAGGGCGGCGGTGTACGGGTGCTTGGGATTCGAATACACCTCGTCTGCCGGCCCGATCTCGACGATGTGGCCCAGGTACATCACGGCGATGCGGTCGGAGACGTGCCGGACGACCCCGAGGTCGTGCGAGATGAAGAGATAGGTCAGATCGAAGTCCTGCTGGAGCGACAGCAGGAGGTTCAGGATCTGCGCCTGGATCGAAACGTCGAGCGCCGAGACCGGCTCGTCGCAGACGATCAGCTTCGGGCTGAGCGCGAGAGCCCGCGCGACGCCGATGCGCTGTCGCTGGCCGCCCGAGAACTCGTGCGGGTAGCGGTTGTAGTGCTCCGGATTGAGACCTACGCGGTTCATGAGGTCCTGGACCTTCGACTTCGTCGAGCCCGGCGAGCGGTGGATCGCGAACGGCGCGCCGATGATCTGGCCGATCGTCTGGCGTGGGTTGAGCGACGAGTAGGGGTCCTGGAAGACCATCTGCATCTCGCGGCGCAGCGGTCGCATCTCGCGACGACCGAGGCCGGTGACGTCCTTCCCCTCGAAGCGGATCGTGCCGCTCGTCGCCTCGAGGAGCTTCAGCACCAGCCGGGCGGTCGTCGACTTCCCGCAGCCGGACTCTCCGACGAGACCCAACGTCTCTCCCTGCATGATCGTGAAGCTGACGTCCTCGACGGCGTGCACCTCGGCGACCTTCCGCTGGAGGAATCCCTTCGTGATCGGGAAGCGCTTCGTCAGGTGCTCGACCTCGACGAGCGGCGCGCCGCCTGCGGCGGACGGACCCGGGGCGCGCTCGCCGAGGGCCACCTCGCTCACGCGGTCACCCTGATCCGCGCGGCCTTGCGGCCCGCCCACAGGTGCTGCTTCTCGTCGGTCGTGAGATGGCAGGCCTCGGGATGGCCTGCGCCCCGGTCGCGGAACTCCGGCCGCTCCTCGTCGCAGGGCGAGAACCGGTGCGGGCAGCGCGGATGGAACGGGCAGCCGGGCGGCACGAAGATGAGCGAAGGCGGCGACCCCTCGATCGGCACGAGGCGGCTGCCCCTCTCGTCGACGTCCGGAATCGACTCGAGAAGCCCCCAGGTGTACGGATGGAGCGGGTCGGCGAAGAGCTCGGTCGTCGGGGCACGCTCCATCGCCCGTCCTGCGTACATGACCATCACGGTCTGGGCGACCTCGGCGATCACGCCGAGGTCGTGCGTGATCAGGATCACGCCGATGTCGAACTCCGTCTTCACCCGGTCGATCAGCTCGAGGATCTGGGCCTGCACGGTGACGTCCAGCGCCGTCGTCGGTTCGTCCGCGATCAGCACGTCGGGGTTGTTGACGAGCGCCATCGCGATCATCGCCCGCTGGCGCATGCCGCCCGAGTACTGGTGCGGATAGTCGTGGAACCGCTCTCGCGGGTTCGGGATGCCGACGTCGGCGAGCAGCTGGATCGCGCGCTCCTCGCGCCTGGCGCTTCGCCATCGTGTCGTGGACGGTGATCGCCTCGACGATCTGGTCGCCGACGCGGTACATCGGGTGGAGGCAGGCAAACGGATCCTGGAAGATCATCGCGATCTCCTTGCCACGGATCTTCCGGAGCTCGTCGTCGGTGGCCTTGAGGAGGTCCCGGTCGCCCTTGAAGATCGCCTCGCCGCCCACCTGCGCCCGTTTGCGGTTGATGAGACCGAGGAGCGCCAGGTTCGTGACGCTCTTGCCCGATCCCGACTCGCCGACGATCCCGAGCGTCTCGCCGCGTCGGAGGCTGAAGGAGAGGTCGTCGACCGCGCTGACGACGCCGTCCGGCGTCGGAAAGCGGACGGTGAGGCCGTGGACCTCGAGAAGCGACTCTCCGCTCACTGGTAGCGGACCCGGGGGTCGAGCCAGGCGTAGAGGATGTCGACGATGAAGTTCATGACCGCCACCGCGATCGCCGCGACGAGGACGACGCCGACGACCGCGGGCAGGTCGCTCTTGAACGTCGAGCTGATCGCCCAGTTGCCGAGCCCCTGGATGTTGAACACCGACTCGGTGATCACGGCCCCGCCGACCAGGAGCGCGATGTCCATGCCGAACATCGTGACGATCGGCGTCAAGCTCGAGCGCAGGCCGTGCTTGAGGACGACCTTGCGCTCCGACAGGCCCTTGGCCCTCGCAGTCCTGATGTAGTCCTCCCCCATCGTCTCCATCAGGCTGCCGCGCGTGATCCGGGCGTAGAACGCCGCGTAGAGAAGGGCGAGCACGCACCAGGGCAGGATGAGATGGAGGAACCAGTCCTTGGGGCTCTCCGTCAGCGCGACGTAGCCCGTCCCCGGCAGCCAGCCGAGCTTCTGCCAGAAGACGAAGAGCGCGATCAGGCCGAGCCAGAAGACGGGCGCGGACACGCCGAAGAGCGCGAAGCGTCATCGCGAAGCGATCCCAGATCGACCGGGGCTTGAGCGCGGAGAGAACGCCGATCGAGACGCCGAGGACGAGCCAGATGATCGCCGACCCGAAGATCAGCCAGAGCGTGCGCGGCGCCCGCTCCATCAGCTCGTCCCGCACCGGGATCCGCGTGTCGTACGAGAAGCCGAGGCCGGGCCAGCCCCATTCGTCGCCGGTGACGAGATTCTTGATGAAGACGCCGTACTGGCCGTACCACGGCTTGTCGAGGCCGAACTGCTCCCTGACCTCGGCGATCGTCTCCGGCGTCGGCGACTTGCCGGCGAACCGGACGGCCGGGTCGCCGGCCGGGAGCAGGTAGAAGATCGCGAACGTGATCAGCGTGACGACCAGGACGACGAGGATCGCCCAGAGCGCCCGGCGGATCACGTAGCCAGCCACGTCACCCTCCCCGTCTCGTCACACCGTTCATGTCCGGCTCCGACTCGGAGGATGGAGGGCCGCCCCGGCGGGGCGGCCCTCCATCCGCTTGCTTGCTTCCCTTACTGCTGGGAGGCGTCCACCGCGACGCGGGAGTACGCCACCGTTCCGGAGAACTGGTCGTACTGGTACTGCGTGACCGCGGGCCCGATGATGTCGACGTTGATCGCGTCGAGATACGGCACCCACGGAACGACCTCTTCCATGAGCTTCTTGTCGAAGTCGCCCCAGCAGGTGACGCGCTCGTCGCCGACGGGGATCGCGTTGCAGGCGTCGATGTCGGCGTCCACGCTCGGGATGCCCGTGTCGACGCCCTCGAAGCCGTCGAGCGTCGAGGCCTGCTCGGGCGTGAGGCCGATCAGCGAGTAGTTGATGTTGCCGGTCGAGAGCGTCGAGCGGCTGTCGAAGAGGACGGCGAACGTCGAGGCGTCCGCGTAGTCCTTGCCCCAGCCCGGAACCGAGCTGATGGGGACGTTCTTGCCGACGGTCTGAATGACGGTGTAGCCGTCCTCGAACTCGCGCGCCGTGATCTCGATGCCGATCTTCGCCAGCGAGGCCACGATCACGGGCTCCATGTTCTTCCAGATCTCGTCGGTGCGGTTCACGAGCAGGACGCCCTTGCACTCCGCTGCGTCGCAGAGGCCGTCCTGGTCCGTGTCGTACTTCGACTGCTTCATCGCTTCCATCGCCGCCGCCTCGTCGCCACTGAAGTCGGGCGTCGGGTAGGGGTCGTAGTCCGCGAGGGTGTCGTTCAGCATCGCGTTCGGCATGATGTGCGTCGCGATATCGCCCTTGATCGGGCCGCCCCAGGCTCGCTGGAGCCCGAGCTTGTCCATGATCAGGTTCGCGGCCTTCCGGACGTTGATGTCGTCGAACGGCGCCTGCGTGAGGTTCATCGTGATGTACCACGTGCGGTCGCCCGCGCCGGTCTCGAGGCGGTCCTTGAGGTCGTCGTCCTCCGCGTACTGCTTGAGGACCTTCGACGTGACGGACGCGACCTCGCCGTCGAGCTCGCCCGCGGTGATCTTGTTGAAGATGTCGTCGTTGTTCGTGTTGATCGTCCACGTGAAACCGTCGACGTTGTTCTCACGCGTGTCGTCGGTCGCCTGGTCGTAGTCGGGGTTGCGGACGAGTGCCAGCGACGCGTTCGGATCGAAGCCAGAGATCGGCTGCAGCGTGTCGCAGCTCGTCGCGTCGAGCTGGTCCGAGCCCTCGATCATGTACGGGCCGGAGGAGATCAGGTACTGGCCGTACTCGCCCGCCTTGGTGAAGCACCCTGCGACCTCCTTCGGGATCGGCCCGGCCGCGGGCATTGCGACGCGATAGAGGAAGTCGCCGGTGGGCACGGTCAGCTTGAACGAGATCGTCTTGTCGTCCGGCGTCGTGATGCCGGAGATCGTCTCCGCCTCGCCGGCCAGGAACTCCGCCATACCCTCGATCGGCGTGTAGTAGAAGCCGTACTGCGCGACGAGCGCCTCGGTGCCGATCCGCTCGAACGCGTACGCGACGTCCTGCGAGGTGATCTCGCGGCTGAGGGGCGGGCCGAACTTGACGCCGTCCTTCAGCGTGAACGTATACGTGAGGCCGTCCTCGGAGACCTGACCCGTGTCGGTGGCCAGGTCCGGCACGACCTCGTTGCCCTCGGCTCCCGGGAGGTGCATGTAGCCGACGAGCGTGCGGATCAGGAGGTTCGAGTACATCCCGAAGGCCTCGCCCAGGTACTCGCCCGTGGGATCGAAGCCGTTCGTGAAGTTGAACGAGCTCTCGTAACCGACGCGGTAGGTTCCGCCCTGGGCGACCTCGCCGCCCGCTGCCGTCTCGCCCGCCGGCCGCGGCGCCCGTGTCCGCAGCGCCGGTGTCGGCGGCCGTCGTCGCCTCGCCGCCCCCCTCCTCGCTGCTGCCGCCGCCGCAGCCGGCGGCGAGCACCGCCAGTAGCCCGACGACCGTGGCGGCCAGAATGCCTGCAAGATTCTTTCGTGTCACATCGACCCCCTCGTGGTTTCTGCGAGCCGGCCTCCCCTGGCGCGGCTCGGTTCGCACGTTACTCATAGCTTTCGACCGGTGAAGCAGTCGGGAAGTTAGCCCGGACGGGTGATGCATCAGCGTCCTGTCCTCGGATCGAGTGCGTCGCGAAGACCGTCGCCGACGAGGTTGAAGGACAGCGTCGTCGCAACGAGGAACAGGCCCGGGAAGAGCATGAGCCACCACGCGACGTCGAAGACGCCCGAGGCGTCGGAAAGCATCGAGCCCAGGGAGGGCGTGGTCTGCGGCACGCCGAGCCCGAGGAAGGAGAGCGCCGCCTCGAAAAGGATGTTGCTGGGAATCAGCAGCGTCGTGTAGATGATGATCGGACCGATCAGGTTCGGCAGCACCTCGCGGAACATGATCCGGAGGTTGCCCGCCCCGAGCGACCTGCTGGCCTCCACGAACTCCTTCTCGCGGATCGAGAGCGCGTTCCCGCGCACGATGCGGGCGATGTACGGCCAGCTGAAGATCGCGATCACGAACACGACGAGCGGCAGCCCGGGCTGGATCAATCCGTTCAGGCACCCCTCAGCCGTGCTCCCGCACGCGGCGACGATCCCGATCGCGAACAGGAAGAGCGGCATCGCGAGGACGATGTCCACCGAGCGTGAGATGAGGGTGTCCCAGAAGCCACGGAAGTAGCCCGCGAGGAGGCCCATGATCACGCCGATGAAGACCGCGATCCCGGTCGCGAGCAGGGCGACGATCAACGACGTCCGGATCCCGTAGAGGACACGGACGAAGGCGTCGCGCCCGGCGGTGTCCGCTCCGAACCAGAAGTCCGCGTTCGGGCCCTTCGGGAGCCCGAACTCGTCGGTCATCTCTCGCTGGAAGAGCTCGTTCGGGCCGTGTCCCACCAGGTATTTCGAGATCACGCCTGCGAAGACCGCGAGCAGGATCAGCAGGACGACGACGACGAGACCGGCGATCGCTGCCTTGTCCTGCTTGAACCGCTCCCAGAAGAGCTGGCGCGGCGACTTGCCCTCGACGGCCCCCCGGATCGTCGTGGTGTCGACCGGCTCCAGTTCGGTGACGGCCGTCATGTCGCGCCCCCAGCGGTCATGACCGGCCAACTGTAGCGCGCGCAACGTGGGTACGCGCTTCCCGATCAGTGCCTGCGGCCGCCGACCGAGGGAGGCAGCCGGGACGTCCGGCACATTCCCGCGCATCATCCGCCACGGGGTCTGGCCCCGACGAGCCGTCGCAACCGGCGGCGCCGCCTGACGGCGCGCCACTGTCGAGACCCTCCGGGCCTCGACGAGCCGTCGCGGCCGGCGGCACCGCCTGACGGCGGCGCCTTACTCGAGGGCGTCGGCGCCGGCGACCACCTCGAGGATCTCCTGGGTGATCTCCGCCTGGCGGGCGCGGTTCATCTGCAGGGTAAGCCGGTCGATCAGCTCGTTCGCGTTCTTCGAGGCGTTGCGCATCGCCGTCATCCGGGCTCCGAGCTCGGAGGCGGCCGACTCGAGGAGCGCCCGGTAGACGGTCGTCTCGACGTAGGCCGGAAGGAGGCGCTTGAGGATCTCCTCCGGCTCCGGCTCGTAGATGAAGTCGCCCTCGAGCGCGATCTCGAGCGGCGTCTTCGCCGTGTCCTCCTCGCCCTCGAGCGCCGTGCGCGGCACCGGGAGCAGCTCGAGCGTCTCGACGACCTGGCTGAGAGGCGAGATGTAGCGGTTGTAGACCATCAGGACGCGGTCGACCTCACGCGTGACGAACAGCTCGACGATCCGGTTGGCGATCGCGCCGGCGTCACCGTAGCCCGGCCGGTCCGTGAAGCCCACCCACGCCTGCGCCAGCTCGTAGCGGCGGAACGTCAGGGTCGAGCGCCCTTTTTTCCCGACCGCGAGCCAGCGGGTCTCGTGTCCGGCCGCTCGCAGCTCGCGCTCCAGCGCGAACGCACGCCGCAGGATCTGCGTGTTGAACGGCCCCGCCAGGCCCCGGTCCCCGGTCACCGCGAGGATCGCGACCGGCCCCTGGCCCTCTCGAGTCTCGAGAAGCGGAAGCTGGCTCGACGCCGTCCCCGCCGCGCGTGCCGTCCCGATCATCAGCTCGCGCATCCGGTCGGCGTACGGGCGCATCGCCCGGATGCGTGCCTCGGCGCGTCGTAGCCGGGCGCCGGCTACGAGCTCCATCGCCTTGGTGATCTTGCGCGTGTTCGTGACGGAGCGGATCCGCCGCTTCAGATCCTGCTGAGAAGCCATGAAGCTAGGCCGAGGCTCCCACGAGGCCGGTCTCCTCCTGCACGTTGAAGCGCTCCTTGAACCGCTCCAGCTCGGCGGTCAGGCGCTCCGCGAGCTCGTCCGGCAGGTCGCCCGTCTCGCGGATCTGCTGGTAGATCGAGCCCTCCGTGCGCAGATGCTCGCGCAGCTCGTCCTGGAACCGCGGAACCTGTGCCGTCGGAACCTGGTCGAGGTGGCCGTGGATGCCCGCGTAGATCGCACAGACCTGCTCCTCGAACGGCCAGGGCGTGTACTGCGGCTGGTTCAGCGAGGCAACCATCCGCTCTCCTCTGGCGAGCGTGCGCTGGGTCACGGCGTCGAGCTCGGAGCCGAACTGCGCGAAGGCCTCGAGGTTCCGGTACTGGGCGAGGTCGAGCCGCAGGCGGCCCGCGACCTTCTTCATCGCCTTCGTCTGTGCGTTTCCGCCGACGCGGGAAACCGAGATCCCGACGTTGATCGCCGGACGAACGCCCGAGTAGAAGAGGTCCGACTCGAGGAAGATCTGGCCGTCCGTGATCGAGATCACGTTCGTCGGGATGTAGGCGGAGACGTCGCCGGCCTGCGTCTCGATCACCGGCAGCGCCGTCAGGGAGCCTCCGCCGAGGTCGTCGTTGAGCTTGCAGGCCCGCTCGAGCAGCCGCGAGTGCAGGTAGAAGACGTCGCCCGGGAACGCCTCGCGACCCGGCGGACGGCGCAGGAGGAGGGACATCTGCCGGTACGCGTCGGCGTGCTTGGACAGGTCGTCGAACATGCAGAGCGCGTGGCGTCCCGAGTAGAGGAAGTGCTCGCCCATCGCGGCGCCTGCGAACGGGGCCATCCACTTGATCGGCGCCGCTTCGGAAGCCGGTGCGCTGATGATGATCGTGTAGTCCATCGCGCCCTCTTCCTTGAGGCGCTGGTACACCTGGGCGACGCTCGACGCCTTCTGGCCGATCGCGACGTAGATGCAGATCACGTCGCCGCCCTTCTGGTTCAGGATCGTGTCGACGAGGATCGCGGTCTTCCCGGTCGAGCGATCGCCGATGATCAGCTCGCGCTGGCCGCGACCGATCGGGATCATCGAGTCGATCGACTTCAGGCCCGTCTGGATCGGCTCCGTGACGGGTTGGCGCTGCACCACGCCCGGCGCCTTGAACTCGAGCGGCCTGCGCTCCTCCGAGGCGATTGGACCGGCACCGTCGAGCGGGCTGCCGAGCGGGTCGACGATCCGTCCGACGAGCGCGTCCCCGACGGGCACGCTCGCGAGCAGGCCGGACCGGCGAACGGGCTGGCCCTCCTCGATCCTCTCCCAGTCGCCGAAGAGCGCAGCACCGACGTTGTCGGCCTCGAGGTTGAGCGCGAGCCCGGTCACGCCGTGTTCGAACTCGAGCATCTCCATCGCGAAGCTGTTCTCGAGCCCGTAGACCCGGGCGATGCCGTCGCCGATCTGAAGCACCGTCCCGACCTCGGCGAGGCTTGTCTCGACGTCGTACTGCTCGATCTGCTGTTTGAGGATGGCGGTGATCTCTTCGGGGCGTAGCTTCATGGGCGTCTCTAGCTCCTTGTTGCGAGTTCTTGACGAAGCGCGTTGAGCCGACCGCGAACGCTCGCGTCCGCCCGGAACGAGCCCGCCTGGAGGATCATGCCGCCGATCAGCGAGGGATCGACCGATCGGGTTGCCTCGATGCGCCGTCCCGACGCGCGCTCGATCTGGTCGAGGATCTCCTTCGCCTCGGCGTCGGTCAGCTCGTACGCCGTGACGAGGTCGACCTCGAGGACGCGCTCGTCCTCGGCGACGAGCCGCTCGAACTCCCGGTGGATCTCGTCGAGGCTCGCGAGCCGGCCCTTCTCGGCCGCGACCCGGAGGAAGTTCCGGAAGAGGTCGTCGGCGTCCGCGAACACCGCGTCGAGCCCGGCCCGTTTCGCCCGGGCGTCGATCTGCGGGTTGCGGAGCAGGTTTCGCAGCTCCGGGGAGCCTTCCATCGCCTCGGCGAAGTCGGCGAAGTCCGTTCGCACGGCGTCGAGCCGCCCCTTGTCCCGGGCGGCGTCGTAAAGGGCCTTGGCGTAGATCCGCTGTGCGACGGCCACTTCTCGTTCCTAGTTCCTCGACGAGAGCCGGTCGAAGTCGATCTCGCCCACCGCCTCGTCGATCAGGCGCCGCTGGTCGTCGGCGTCGAGCACTTTGCCCGTCACCTTCTCGGACGCGATCAGCGTCAACTCGACGACCTCGCGCCGGATCTGCTCGACGAGCCGGCGGTTCTCGGCCTCGATCTCCCGCCTGTTCTCCTCGAGTCGCCGCTCGAGGTCGGCGTTCGCCTCGGCCCGGACGCGCTCGCGCTGTGCGTCGGCGTCGGCCCGCGCCTCGTTGAGGATCTTCTCGGACTGCGAGCGGGCGTCCGCGATCAGCGCTCGATGCTGCTCGAGCAGCTGACGGGATTCCTCGCGCGCGTCGTCCGCGGCGTCGAGCGCCTCCTTGATGCGGTCCCGGCGCTGGTCGATCATTCCCTGGATCCGCTTGAACGCGAGCTTGCGCAACACGAAGAAGACGATCGCGAACGTGATGACCGTCCAGATCATCAGGCCGGGGACGACCGAAATGAGGTCGTTCCCGCTCTCCCCCTCGGTTTCCTGGGCGAGGACCAGCGCGAGCAGCGTGTCGTGCATCGGCTACGCGAGCACGTAAGCCAGCAGGCCGCCGAGCAGGCCGTAGAACACGACCGCCTCGGTGAGCGCGAAGCCGAGCCACTGGATGCCCTGGAGCTCGCTCCGCAGCTCCGGCTGGCGCGCGACGGCCTGGATCATCGAGCCGAAGATGTAGCCGATGCCGATACCGGCGCCTGCGGCGCCGAGACCGACGCCCAGGCCGAACGCAATCGCCCGTCCGGCGCTGACGACGTCCGCCCCATCGACGACGGCGAGGAGCGTTCCTGCAACAGATCCCATTGACCCTCCCTCTCTTCCCTTGTTCGTTAGTGCTCCGGTTCGATCGCTCCGCCGATGTAGATGGCGGAGAGGAGCGCGAAGACGAATGCCTGGATGGTGACGACGATCGCCACCTCGAAGATGTAGACGCCGACCGCGATCGGGACCGCGATGATCGCGGCCGCGACGCTCTCGAAGATGATGATCAGGCCTAGCATCACGAGGATCAGCATGTGGCCCGCCAGCATGTTGGCGAAGAGCCGGACGGACAGCGAGATCAGCCGCATGAACTGGGAGATGACCTCGAGGATGGCGATGAAGGGCAGGAGCGCCTTCGGAACGCCAGCGGGAATCCAGCTCTTGAAGTACTTGACGACCCCGTTGTAGTGAATCCCCTCGTAGTGCGTCGCGACGAAGGTGATCAGGGCGAGCGCCAGCGTCACGCTCAGGCTCGAGGTCGCGGCGTAGAGGGCGAACGTCGGGATCTCGACCCCGAAGAGCGTCGTGAAGTGCTCGTTCGAGATCGGCAGCGGGACGAAGCTGATGATGTTGAGGACCCAGATGAAGAGGAAGAGCGAGGCGACGTACGGGAACCACTTGCCGATCGCCTTGCTCGGGAGGTTGCCCTCCGCGATCTGGCCCTGGACGAGCTCGTAGACGGCCTCGCCCGTCGTCTGCTTCCGGCTCGGGCGCAGCGAGAGCCCGAAGCGCATGATCCAGACCCCGATCACGATCGTGACGATCGCACCGAGCCACAGGTAGACGACGGCCTTGTTGATCGAGAGGATGCCGAGATCGACCCACGTGTCGAGCTTGAACTCGTCCTGCGGCTGGAAATCGCCCGAGGCGGCGAGCAGGAACGCGTTCACCGCTCGGCCTGCCCCGAGTAGTAGGCGGTGAGCGAGAGGGCGAGCTCGACCGTGTACGCAGCGGCGTAGACGAGCGCCCCACCGAGCGCGAGCGTCGGGTCGAAGGTCGCGATCACGATCGCGACGACCATCAGCACGATCCCGCGGGTCATCATCCCGAACGCGACGACGCCCGATCCGGACAGCTTCGGAGCGCCGATGCCCGAACGAGCGAACAGGATCCCGAGCACCTGGCTCGCCAGCCAGAGGCCGGCTCCGAGCGCCCAGGCCTCGATCCTCCAGCCCGCGGCGATGAAGACCGGAAGCGCGAGCGCCACGACGAGAGCGCCGGCAATCGTCGGCATCCGGCGGTCTGGCAATGCGCGCGGCGTCAGCATGGCCACGATGCTCCTAGACGCCCCTGTACCGGGCGACGACGGCTCCGATGCTCGCCGGAACCCCGACGATCGCCCCGACAGCGACCCCGATGCCGGTGTCTCCGGCCGCGAAGCCGATCAGGGCACCGACGCCCAGGCAGGTTGCGAGAACGCTGGCCAGCAGCGCGCCCGCTCCGAGCGGGTCGAGCTGGGTCGGTTTCGCCAACGTCATCGCCCCCGTCATCGGAGTTCGACTCTAGCCTATCAGGGCAGGCCGACTTCGTGACAGCGCCAAACGCGCGCGGCGAGCACGATTTCGACACATTGACGGGGGAGTTTGTGCCTGGCGAAGTCAGGCGGTCTTGCGCTCGCGCCGTGCCTCCGACTCCCGGCGCCAGGCCATCCACCCGCGCACGCGGCGGAGCTTCAGGATCTCGAGGAGCAGCACGATGTAGACGGAGGCCGCTACCGCGACCAGGCCGATGCCGGCAACCGCGAGCGTGGGCCAGAGGTTCCAGTGCCCGTGCGCCCGGAACGGGATGAAGCGCGTCGCGAGCGCCGCGCCGGCCAGGATCGCGCACCACGCCCACAGGTACCCGACCGTTCGCCGCTGCGAGAAGCCGATGTCCCGGAACCGGTGATGGAAGTGCCAGTCGTCGGCGTGGTAGACGGGAAGGCCGTACTTCAGCCGCTTCGCGACCACGAACGACGTGTCGAGAATCGGCACGAGGAGCACGACCAGCGGGAGGAACAGCGCCACCGTCGCGGCCGTCTTGAGCAGCCCCTGCACGGCGACGGTCGCGAGCGTGAACCCGAGGAGCAGCGCTCCCGAATCCCCCATGAAGATCCGGGCAGGGTAGAAGTTGTGGCGCAGGAAGCCTCCACACGCGCCCGCGACGATCGCCGAGAGCACGGCCGCCTCGGGCTTTCCGAGCGAGAGCGCGATCACCGCGAACGTCGCGCCGCTGATGCCGCAGATCCCCGCAGCGAGACCGTCCATCCCGTCGACGAAGTTGACCATGTTCATGATCGCGACGATCCAGACGAGGGTCACGGAGATCGCGAGCCAGGCTGGCAGCTCCTGGACGCCGAAGAGGGGGAACGTGAAGCGGTCGAGGACGACGCCGAACGCCACGGGGACGGCCGCGACCCCGAACTGCCCCGAGAGCTTCGCCCACCACGGCAGCCCGCGGGTGTCGTCGATCAGCCCGACGATCGTCGCCAGCGCCGCGCCGATCAGGATCCCGCGGTACGGACCGTCGAGGGGCAGGAACGCGAGCGCCGGAACGAAGATCGCCAGGAAGAGCGCGATCCCTCCCAGCAGGGGGACGGGACGCCGATGGATGCGACGCCGCTCGCCGGGCGCGTCGACGACCCCGAGGTATCGCGCGACGCTCCCGATGTGCGGGCGTGAGCACGAGCGCCACCGCGAGTGCGATGAGGAACCCCCAGAGCACGTCCTTGTGGTCGAGGAACGTGTCGAGCACGGCTGCCGCCTATTTCGTCCCGTACAGGCGGTCGCCTGCGTCGCCGAGCCCCGGAACGATGAACCCGCGGTCGTTCAGGCCGCGGTCGACGCCCGCGACGACGATGCGCACGTCGGGGTGCTCACGGTGGATGCGCTCGATTCCTTCAGGAGCCGCGATCAGCGCGATGAGCCGGGGCGATTGCGCCCCGGCCCGTTTGACGAGCTCCACGGCGGCAGCCGTCGAGTTCCCCGTCGCGAGCATCGGGTCGAGGATGATCACGTCCCGCTCCGCGACGTCCTGCGGCAGCTTGACGTAGTACTCCACCGGCTCGAGCGTCTCCTCGTCCCGGTAGAGCCCGATGAATCCGACGCGGGCACCCGAGATCAGGCTGAGGACGCCGTCGAGCATGCCGACGCCGGCCCGCAGGATCGGACAGACGGCGACCTTCTTGCCGGAGATCCGCTGGACGGCCGTCCGCTCGTTCGGCGTCGTCACCTCGACGCGCTCCGTGGCCAGGTCCTTCGTCGCCTCGTAGGTCAACAGCAGCGTCAACTCGTTGACGAGCTGACGGAACATCTGCGTCGTCGTCGTCTCGTCCCGCAGCAGCCCGAGCTTGTGCTGCACGAGCGGGTGGTCGACGACGGTGAGCGGAGGGGTCACGAGACGTAGGTCGGAAACCCCCGAAAGCCGGGGTAGAGCGGCCGCTTCTCGCACAGCGCGTCGACCCGGGCCCGCAGAGCGCCGAGCGAGGCGTTCTCGGCCAGCGCGTCGACGATGATCGACCCCACCTCGCGCACGTCGTCTTCCGAGAAGCCGCGCATCGTGACCGCGGGCGTCCCCAGCCGCACGCCGGAGGCGACCGTCGGCGGGCGCTCGTCGTACGGCACCGTGTTGCGGTTGGTGGTGACCCCGATCTCGTGCAGCCGATCCTCCGCGTCCTTGCCCGTCCACGACGAGCGGCGCAGATCGAGCTGGACGAGATGGGTGTCGGTACCTCCCGTCAGGACGTCGACACCTCCGGCGAGCAGCGTCTCGGCGAGCGCGTCGGCGTTCGTGCGGATCTGCGCCTGGTAGGAGCGGAACGCCTCGCTGGCCGCGATCCGGAAGCACGTCGCCTTCGCCGCGATCGTGTGCTCGAGCGGCCCGCCCTGCATCCCGGGGAACACCGCCCGGTCGAGCGCCTTCGCGTGCTCTTCGCGGCAGAGGACGACGCCGGCGCGGGGGCCGGCGAGCGTCTTGTGCGTCGTCGACGTCACGAAATCGCACCATGGCGTGGGGTTGGGGTGCTCCCCCGCGGCCACCAGCCCCGCGAAATGCGCCATGTCGCACAGGAGCAGGCAGCCGGCCTCGTCGGCGATCTCGCGGAACCGCTGCGCGTCGACCACCCTCGGATAGGCCGACCCGCCGCAGACGATCAGCTTCGGCCGGTGCTCGAGGGCGAGGCGGCGAACCTCGTCGAAGTCGATCAGGCCCGTCTCGCGGTCGACGCCGTACCCGACCACCGAGTAGAGGTGACCCGAGAAGTTGACCTTGTGCCCGTGCGTGAGGTGACCGCCGTGGTCGAGGCGCATTGCCAGGATCCGCTCGCCAGGCTCGAGACACGCGAAGTACACGGCCATGTTCGTCTGCGAGCCGGAGTGCGGCTGGACGTTCGCGTGCTCGGCGCCGAAGAGGGCCTTCGCACGCTCGATCGCGATCGTCTCGATCTCGTCGACGACCTCGCAGCCCCCGTAGTAGCGCCGGCCCGGGTAGCCCTCCGCGTACTTGTTCGTCGGGACCCCGCCGACCGCCTCCAGCACGCTGGGCCACGTGAAGTTCTCCGACGCGATCAGCTCGATCTGGCCCCGCTGACGCTCGAGCTCCCGCCCGATCAGCTCCGCGATCTCCGGGTCGACGTCCGCCAGGCCCGCCGCTCGCAGGACGTCGAGCGTCTCCGCTGTCGTCGCCATCCCGGGAGATGGTAGACGCCTTGCCGGGAATCAGGCGAGCGCCGCGCGCACGCGTGCGATCGCCTCGTGAGCCGGTGCGATCCCCTCACGGAGCACCACGGGCTCGCGGCCGGTCAGGTCGAGCACAGTCGAGGGCGTCCCGGGGAGCTCCCCGCAGTCGAGCTCCGCGCCGGCACGAGACCTGATCTCGTCGGGGACGTCCGCGAGGCGCACGGGGTCGGGCCCGCCGTGGAGGTTGGCGCTCGTCGAAGCAACGACACCGACCCTGGCGACGACCGCCCTCGCGGCCTCGGGCAGGTCGGGCACCCGGATCCCGATCGCGGTGGACGTGCCCCCGCACAGCCAGCGGAAACGCCGAGCCGGGTTCGAGAGGACGAGCGTGTACGGGCCCGGGAGCAGCGCGCGCGCCGCGACGGCCGAACGACCGAGGAGCTCCGGGACCGCGTCGAGGATCGTGTCCAGATCCGCGGCCATCAGCGCGCACGGCAGCCCGTCGGGCCTGCCCTTCAGGGCGTAGAGCTTCAGGGCGGGCGCCTCCCGATATCCGTCGGCGACGAGCCCGTACACGGTGTCGGTCGGGATGACGGCCGGCTTCCCGGCGCGGAGAGCGCCCACCACCTGCTCGACCGATCCCGTACCCACCCGTCCAGTTATAACGGCTTGGTTCCTGGAGGCGGTATCAGAGGCTACCCCGGCCTCCGCCCCTCGACGATCCGGTCGCGGCCGGCCAGGTCTCGCAACACGGCGACGTCCTCGTAGCCGAGCGCTCTCAGCTCGGCGGCGACGTCCTGGGCGCGCAGCTCGCTCGTCTCGAGCACCAGCCACCCGCGCGGTCGCAGGATCTCGAGGGCCCGGCGGGCGATCGCGTCCGTCTGGCCGGTGCCGACGACCGCCTCGTACGGCTCGTAGAGCCGGATCTCGGCGTCGAGCGATTCGAACTCCTCCGGATAGACGTACGGCGGGTTCGAGACCACGAGGTCGAACGGGCCTCGAAGCCCGGCGACGAGGTGGCCGAGGACGAGCTCGACGCGGTCCTCCGCCCCGGTCCGGCGCCGGTTCTCGTTCGCGAGGGCGAGCGCGTCGACCGAGATGTCGGTCGCGACGATTCGCGCGCCCGGGCTCTCGTCGGCGATGGCGAGGGCGATCGCGCCCGACCCGGTGCCGACGTCGAGGACGAGCGGGGAGTCGACGCCCGCGAGCCGCTCCAGGCAGCGCTCGACGACGGCCTCGGTCTCGGGGCGGGGAACGAGCACGCGCGGGTCGACGGCGAGCGTGAGACGACGGAATCCCCATTCGCCGAGCACGTATGCAGCCGGCTCGCGGGCCACCCGCCGCGCGAGGAGCGATCGAAAGAGGCCGTCCTCTCCATCGGTCAACTCGCGCTCGGGCTCGGCGAAGAGCGCGGTCCGCTCGACGCCGAGGGCGTGCGCGAGCAGCAGCTCCGCGTCGACGTGGGGCGATGGGCAGCCGGCCGCCCGCAGCTCGGCCCCGGCTGTGCGAAGGGCGTCGCGTACGGTCACGCGCCGACCGCGGAGGCCTCGAGGGCCAGGCGGCGCTGCTCGGCTGCGAGCGCCTCCGTGAACTCGTCGAGCTCGCCTGCCAGAACCGCGTCGAGCCGGTGGATGGTGAGCTTGATGCGGTGATCCGTCACCCGGTTCTCGGGATAGTTGTACGTGCGGATCTTCTCCGAGCGCTCGCCCGTTCCGATCTGGGCCCGGCGCGTGGCGGAGAGCTCCGCCTCCTGGCGCTGCCGCTCGAGCTCGTAGAGCCGGGCCCGGAGAACCCGGAGGGCCTTCTGCTTGTTCTGGAGCTGGGACTTCTCGTCCTGCATCGCGACGACGAGGCCCGTCGGGAGGTGGGTGATCCGGACGGCGGAATCGGTCGTGTTGACGCTCTGGCCGCCGGGGCCGGTGGAGCGGTAGACGTCGATCTTGAGCTCGTTCGGGTCGATCTCGACCTCGACCTCCTCGGCCTCGGGCATCACGGCGACCGTCGCCGTCGAGGTATGGATCCGGCCCTGGGACTCTGTCGCGGGGACGCGCTGCACGCGATGTGTCCCACCCTCCCACTTGAACACGGAGTACGCACCGTCTCCCTTGACGGCGAACGAGACGTCCTTGAAGCCGCCGGCCTCGTTCGGGCTCGAGCTCAGGACCTCCGTCCTGAACGCCCGCCGCTCCGCGTAGCGGGTCAGCATGCGAAGGAGGTCGGCCGCCCACAAGGCCGCCTCGTCGCCTCCGACCCCCTGGCGGATCTCGACGATGACGTCCTTCCCGTCGGCCGGATCGCGCTCGACGAGCGCCAGCTTCAGATCGTGCTCGATACGCTCCGCCTCGACCGCGAGCTCCGAGGCCAGGTCGGCCAGCTCCGGGTCGTGCCGTGCGTCCTCGAGGTCCTGCGTCACCCTCCGCCACTCCCGGGCGAGGCGGTAGGGCTCCTCGAGCTCCTTGAGCCGGCGGCCGACGGTGGCCGCGGCCTGACGGTCCGAGAAGACCTCGGGGTCGCTCATCTGCTCCTGCACCTCGGCGTAGGTGCGCTCGAGGTCGGAAACCAGCTGGTCGATCGCGGCCATCGCCGCGTCAGGATAGCTGCGGGCCTCTATGGCTCCAGCGTCGCCGCGTGCGTGATCGACACCCCGGCGAGTGCCTTCGAGACCGGGCAGTTCTCGGCTGCCGCGGCGGCCGCCGCCGCGAATCCGGCCTCGTCGAGCCCCGGCACCCGGCCGTGGACGTCGAGGTGGCTGCCGGTGATCCCCTCGCCGGCCTGGAAGCCGACGGTGGCGGTCACGCGCAGCTCCTCGGGCGGCGTCCCTCCCTGGGCGAGCCCGTGCGGAGAGCGCCATCGAGTAGCACGCCGCGTGCGCGGCGGCGATCAGCTCCTCCGGGCTCGTCGCCTCCGTCGCCCTGCTCTGACCGCTTCGCGCCAGGACACGCCGAGGTCGAACGACGCCGCTGGCGGCCCTGACCGTCCCGCTTCCCTCGGCAAGCTCCCGTTCCAGATCGCGTCCGCACGCTTCTCGACTGCCATCGACTCCTCGCTGTCGTCACGCTTCTCGACTCGCCGTGGACAGCCTCGCCTTCACCTCGGTCGGCCGCTGCGCACCGGCCTTCGGCCGGCTTGCTCATGCCATGACCTCGACCTTGCGCTCCTCGGGGGTCATCCGGCCCTCGAGGCGGAGCACCTCCCGCAGCGCGCGGATCGAGACCTCGATCTGATCGAGCGACGGCTGCCCGCGTCGTCAGGCGCTGGAGCCAGAGCCCGGGAGCGAGGAGCGCGCGCAGGAACCGGGTTGTTCGGATGGCGTCCGGCGAACCGGATCACCTCGTAGGCGAGGCCCGCGATCAGCGGCAGGGCCGCGATCCGGGTCACGATCAACCAGTACCACTCGGGCCGCCCGAACAGCGCGAACACGAAGATCGCGATGACCATCACGTAGAGCAGGAACGAGGTGCCGCAGCGAACGTGGATCAGGCTGTGGCGCTGCACCACCTCCGGCTCGAGCGGGTCGCCGGCCTCGTACGCGTTGATCGCCTTGTGCTCGGCGGCGTGGTACTCGAAGACGCGCCGCAGGTCGGGCCAGAGCGAGATCAGCGCGAGGTAGCCGATGAAGATCGCGACGCGGATCGCGCCCTCGACGATCACGAACCAGGTGTCGCCGATCGGCAACCAGTTCGAGATCAGCGCGGGCGAGACCTTGAAGAGGAGGACGGCGAAGCCGATCGCGACCGCGAACGCGAAGAGCAGCTGGGCCCGGGAGAGCTCGGTCGAGGGCTCTCCCGACTCGTCGTCCTCGTCGTGCGCCGCGTAGTTCGCGGAGATGGCGAGCGCCCGGAAGCCGATCGCGAGCGACTCGCCGAGCGCGATCACCCCGCGAATCACCGGCAGCCGGAGCGACGCGGTGGCGCGCCAGAAGAGAAGCGACCGACCGGTTGACCTCGGCGATCTCCCCGTTCGGCTTGCGGACGGCGACCGACCACGCCGACGGGCCGCGCATCATGACGCCCTCGAGGACAGCCTGACCGCCGATCGGCGCGTTCACGGCGTTTCCGGCCGATTCAGGAGCGCTGTGCGGCCGCGGCCTTTTCGAGCCGGCGCTGGAAGCGCTCGACACGGCCTCCGGTGTCGACGAGCTTCTGCTTGCCGGTGTAGAACGGATGGCACGCCGAGCAGATCTCGACGTGGAGCTCTGATTTCGTCGACCGCGTCGTGAAGGTGTTCCCGCACGAGCAGCGGACGGTCGCGAGAACGTAGTCAGGATGGATGTCTGTCTTCATCTTCGACCGAGGATACCAGACGCGGTTTCGGCGGCCACGTTGCCTCCCGAGACGACGACTGCCACCGCCGACGCCCCGGCGAGATCGGCCGCCCCGCTCGTGAGCGCGGCGACGCCGGCCGCCGCGGCAGGCTCGACGGCCAGCTTCGCCCGCTCGTAGAGCAAGCGGAATCCGTCCTCGATCTGCTCGTCCGTGACGATCACGTGCTCGACTCCGAGCGCGCTGCAGATCGCGACCGGGAGCCTGCCCGCGAACGGCGCGTTGAGCCCGTCCGCGATCGACGAGGGCGACACGGGAACGGGACCGCCCGCGGCGAGCGCGGCTCCGAGCGCGTTCGCACGTTCCGGCTCGACGGCGACGACGCGGATGCCCGGCCGGCGCGCCTTGACGGCGACGGCGATGCCGGCGACGAGCCCGCCGCCGCCGACCGGGACGATGACCACGTCGACGTCAGGCACATCCTCGAGCGAGCTCGAGCCCGACGGTCCCCTGGCCGGCGATCGACGAGCGGGTCGTCGAACGGGTGGACGAGGATCGCCCGGTCGCCCCGTGAGCTCGTCGAGCCGGTCGAACGCCTCCGCCGGCCCCCGCGCCTCGAGGTCGACGGTCGCGCCGTAGCCGCGCGCCGCTTCGACCTTCGGGCGCGCTCGCGCCGCGCCACATCACGACCAGGCAGTCGATGCCCCTCCCGTCGCGCACGCATAGGCGAGCGCCTGGGCGTGGTTGCCCGCCGAGACGGCGATCACCCCGCGTCGCCGCTCTTCCGGCGGTGAGCGCGTCCAGCCGCGTGAAGACGCCGCGCGGCTTGAACGAGCCGGTGCGCTGGAGCAGCTCGGCCTTCAGGTAGACCGCTCGCGCCGGTGGCGGCGCCGAGGGTGGCGGAGGTGAGCGTGGGCGTCCGGTGGACGCGGTCGCCGAGCCGCCGGGCTGCGCGCTCGACATCGTCGGGCGTCGGCAGCCCCGGCAGGCGCTCACATCAGGGTGTAGTCCGGCCCGTCGCCGCCCTCGGGCAGCGTCAGCCGGCCGCCCTTGGCGGTGATCGCGCCGCACTGCACGCAGTTCGAGGCGGTCACCTCGACCGCTGACCAGGTCGCTCGCCGCTGCGTCCTCGACGATCTCGTAGACCTGCGCCGGACACATGCGAACCCAGGTCTCGGCGAGCTCGCGCGGGACCTCGTGCTGCACGCGGATGTGGTCGGGCGCGTCGTCGCGAGTCTTGTTGCCGGAGAGGAAGACGCTCGACAGCTTGTCGAAGGTCAGGACGCCGTCGGGCGCCGGATAGGCGCGCTCCCGGTCGAGCGAGACGGGGGCCTCCGCATCCGCGTGAACGTCGAGGTCCTTCGGGGGGAACTTGCCGAACGACACGGTCGCGACGCCCGCAAGCGCAGATCCCGAGACGAAGCCGCGCGTGAACGCGGGCCGCATGTTGCGTACCTTCTTCAGGTCCTTCCAGATGAAGCTCTCACGGATCGCCTCGTCGTAGGACTCGAGGCCCCCCGGCGTCCAGGCGGTCGAGCCCGGGCCGACAGCCTCGACCGCACTCTCGGCGGCGAGCATGCCCGAGCGGATCGCGTAGTGGATCCCCTTCAGCGCCGGCACGTTCACGAATCCGGCGGCGTCGCCCGACGATCATCCCACCCGGGAAGTGAAGCTTGCTGCGGGAGCGCCTGGAGCCCGCCCTCCGGGATCGTCTTCGCTCCCCAGCCGACCCGCTTGCCGCCCTCGAGGATCGGCCGCACGAGCGGATGGAGCTTGAGCTCCTGGAGCAGGTCGTGGACGGACAGCGACGCATCGGCGTAGTCGAGTCCGACGACGAGGCCGAGCGCGACGAGCTCGTCTCCCATCGGGTAGATGAAGCTCCCGCCGAACTCGCGCCACTCGCCTGCCGCCGCGCAGCGGCCAGCCCATCGTGTGGACGATCCGGTCGAGCGGCTTCGGAACCTCCCAGACCTCCTTCACGCCGAGCGCGTAGACCTGCGGCGCGCTCCCCGCCGAGGCCGAACCGATCGACGGCCGCACGGGTCAGGTGGCCGAGCGTGCCCTCGGCGAGGATCGTCGACCCGGGCGACGATGTCAGAGCCCGGCTCGAAGTTCGGGAGCTCCCCGCCGTCCTTGCCGCGCCCGCGGTCGCCCGTTCGGACGCCGACGACACGCCCGCCGGTCACGAGCAGCTTCGCCGCCGCCGTCTCGGGGACGATCGTCACGCCCAGCTCCTCCGCCCGCTCGGCCAGCCAGCGCGAGAGCCGGCTCATCGACGCGATGTAGTTGCCGTCGTTGAACATCGTCGGCGGCGGCGGGATGCGGATCGCGCGCTTCGGCGTCAGGTAGTAGACGGCCTCGTGCTCGACGGGCCCGTAGAAGGGCAAGTCGTCCGCGCGCATCCCGGGGAAGAGGAGCTTGAGCCCGCGGGGGTCGACGACGGCTCCCGAGAGAACGTGCGAGCCGGGAGTCTTCCCTTTCTCGACGACCGCGACCGGGACGTCGCCGAGACGCTCGGCGAGCTCCGGACGCTCCTCGAGGAGCTGGCCGACGCGAATCGCCGCCGCGAGCCCGGCGGGGCCGCCGCCCGACGATCAGGATCCCGACGTCGATGCGCTCGTCGGCAGGGTCCGTCGGCGCGGCCACGAACTCTCCGGGCGCGACCGGCGGCGGGAAGTCCGAGGGACGAACCGTCACGAGCCTCGGCGAGCCCGGACGAGCTCCGTCAGCTTCGGGAGGATCTCGTGGAGGTCGCCGACGACGCCGAGGTCGCAGTAGTCGAAGATCGGCGCGTTTCGGTCCTTGTTGATCGCCACGATCGTCCCCGATCCCTGCATGCCGACCTTGTGCTGGATCGCGCCCGAGATGCCGCAGGCGACGTACAGCTTGGGCGCGACGGTCTTCCCAGTCTGGCCGACCTGGGTCGAGTACGGATACCAGCCGGCGTCGACGACGGCGCGGGTCGCCCCGACTGCTCCGCCCAGCGCCTGGGCGAGCTCCTCGACGAGTGGGAAGTTCTCCGGGCCTCCAAGCCCCCGGCCGCCGCCCACGATGATCTCCGCCTCCTCGATCGACGGTCCCTCGCTCTCTGCATGTGCCCGCTCGACCATCCTCGCCGAGCGCGACCATTCCGAGATGTCGACCGCGACGTCTTCGACGGCTGGTGAGCCGCCCGACCCGACGGGCTCGAACGTCCCCGAGCGGACCAGGCCGATCCGGGGCCTAGCCGTCCAGCCGACGTCCACGAACACCGAATCCTGGAGCGCCGGCTGCGTGCCGACCAACGCGTCGCCGTCGAGGCGAAGATCGACGAGCCCCCAGTTCAGGCCGCCGTCGAGCCGAGCCGCCAGGCCCGCCGCCACGTCCGCCGCAAGCACCGACGAGGCGAACAACACGGTGTCGAAGCCCTTGGCCTCGGTGAGGGCCGCCAGGACGTCCACCCTCGGCTGAGGGAGCGGGTCGGCAAGCGCACCGTCGTCCGCGACGTACACCGTCGCGGCGCCATGATCGCCGATCGTCGCGGCCTGGTCGCCGACGCCGGAGCCGCACACCACCGCCGCAACGTCGCTCCACAGGCTTCCGGCCTTGGCGAGAACTCCGAGCGACGCCTTCGTCGGCTCCCCGTCGTGGTGCTCGATGAAGACGAGCGCGGTCATCAGACGAGCTTCCGGTCGACCAGGAAGGTACAGGATCGCGTCCGGCGCCCGAGGCTCCGTCCTCGACGATCAGGCTCTCGCCCCTCGGGGGCGGCGAGTGGAGCGCGAGCACCGACGTTCCCGAGCCTGCCTCCCCCGCGCCCGACCGCGGGCACGCCGAGAGCGTCGAGCGTGAGCGTCTCCTGCGGCTTCTTCTTCGCGCCCATGATCCCCTTCAGGGACGGATAGCGCGGTTCGTTGATCGCATCGGACACCGCGACCAAGCAGGGCAGCGGGGCCTCGATCACGTCGTAGCCGTACTCGGTCTGGCGCTTCGCGCGAACCGAGCCGCCGGCGACCTCGAGACTCGCCGCCTGCGACACGACCGGGAGCTGCAGCCGCTCGGCGACGCACGCCCAGAGCACCGCGCCGTCGGAGTCCGCCGCCTGCTGCCCGAAGAGCACGAGGTCGGCGCCGACACCCTCGAGCGCCTTCGCCAGCACCCGGCTCGTCGCCACCGCATCGGATCCCGCAGCAGCCTCGTCGGACACGAGGATCGAGCGGTCGGCTCCCATGGCCAGCGCCTTCCGCAGCGATCCAGCCGCACGCTCGGGACCCATCGAGACGACGACCACCTCGCCGCCTTGCGCCTCGACCAGACGCAGAGCCTCCTCCAGCGCCGAGAGATCCCACGGGTTCAACGCGCCCTCGCCCGACCGATCGAGCCGTAGGGTCTGACGCGTCGATCCGCCGCGGCCCGGAAGAGTCTGGAACCTCCTTCACGCAAACCGCAACCCTCATGCCGGCGAGACTCTAACGACCGCGGGGACGCGCCCGCATGCAGAACGGTTCACAACGGCCGTCTGCTAGGGTCCGCCACTTCGTGCGCGCACCGGAGCCTCCTCGCCGCCACCGGACGACCGCTCGAGTGGCCCTCTCCCTGCTCGTCGTGGGAATCGTCGCGGGCTTCGCTCAGGCCGCTGTCGCCGACGTGCCCGAGAAGATCCTCTTCCCGATCGTGGGCCCCGCGCAGTGGACGGACGACTTCGGGGCTCCCCGTGGGCAGGGCTCGCACGAGGGGAACGACATCCTCTCCGACTGGCAGGCCCCGGTCGTCGCGGTCGAGGCCGGCAAGGTCAGGATCCACAACGGCTCCGAGCGAGCTGGCTGCATGCTCTACCTCTACGGCAAGAGCGGGACGACCTATCTCTACATCCACCTCAACAACGACCTGACGCCGAAGAACGACGGGCGCGGCGGCTGCAAGCCGGGGGTCGCATTCGCGCCGGGCCTCGCCGACGGCGCGCGGGTCAAGGCCGGCGAGCTCCTCGGTTACGTCGGCAGCTCGGGAGACGCAGGCGCGACGAACCACCTCCATTTCGAGCTGCATCCCGACGACGGTGGCGCCGTCTCGCCGTTCCGCTGGCTGAAGAAGGCCGACCGGCTGCTCTACGTGCTCTCCGACGACCAGGAGGCGGAGGCACGGGCGACCGCAGACGCGCTGTCGATGACGGTCACCGGGACCGTCCGCACCGTCACCGAGGCCGACGTCCCCCCGGTCGGGGAGGAGCCGGCACCCGCCGACCAGCCCGAGGGCGCACCGCCGCAACCGCCGGAGACGCCGGCGGAGACACAGCCCGTCCTGATCGGGGCAGCGAGCCGCGTCTTCGCGTCGGGAGCGTTGGTCACCGTCGACGTCACCGGCGTCGAGCTCTCGACCGGCGCTGCGTTCGCCGTCGAGCGCTCGGTCACGATCGCCGTCCCAGCCGATGCCGTCGTCGAGCGGACCAAGGGCACGAAGACCAAGCCGGCGCAGCTCGGCAGCGCCCAGCAGGGCGACACCATAACGCTCACCACCGGCCCGATCGGGCTCTCGTTGGAGACGCAGCTCGCCCGCCCTGGGACGCTGGTCGCCTCCAGGCTACTGCTCGGGAGCGCCGACTCCGAGAACGGCTAGCCCCGGCTCGCGGCGCTCCGCCCGGCGCCGCCGGACGAGCCGCGTCAGCGAGACGAGGCCGATCACGACGCCCGCAACGAGGCCGGCGCAGAGGGCGACGATCACGATCACCGTGCTTCCTGGGACATCGACCAGCTTGAGACCGCTCAGGACGAGGACGGCCGCGAGGATCGCGCGCAGCGCCGCCTCGGGCACCTTGACGGTGAACTGGCTCCCGATCAGGACTCCCGGGATCGACCCGACGAGGAGCCATCCGACCGCGCCAAGGTCGACGTTCCCCGCGACGAAGTGCCCGATCCCGGCCACCCAGAGCAGCACGGCGGCATGGAAGATGTCGGTGCCGACGACCTTCGCGGACTTGAGCTGGAACGCCAGCAGCATCGTCAGGCCGAAGAAGACACCGCTGCCGACGGAGGTGAGCCCGACGATGAAGCCGCCGATGAACCCGATCAGGAACGCGACGATCCGATCGCGGCGGGTGAGGCGGATCGAATCGGTGCGGATACCGTCCTTGACGAAGATCATTTTCGCCAGCAGGCCGAGCCCTCCGCAGAGAAGCGCGACACCCAGCACCATGCCGCCCACGGATTCGACGCTGTCGCCGTAGCGGCGGGCGAGGAGGGTGGCGAGGGCAACGCCCAGGAGCGACATCGGGGCGCTCCCGAGGAGCATCCAGCCGCTGAGCCTCGCCTTGACGTTCCCGAGCGAGCGCTGCCGCACCGCACCGACCGACTTGAAGATCGCGCCGTGCAGGATGTCGGTGCCGATCGCCGCCGTCGGGCTGAACCCGAGGACGAACACGAGAATCGGCGTCATCAGCGAGCCTCCGCCCATGCCCGTCAGCCCGACGAGGATGCCGACGAGGAGGCCGGTGAGCGCGAACTGCCAGGTCATCAGGGCGATGGAGCGCGGGCGAGACGGCCCGGCGGACCGCCGACCGTTACCACACATTGTTACACTCTTATCGGAGTGTCAAGGCCCTCATCGGGCCGGGCAGCGCGGCGTGTCCGGGCACGTTGCGAGGACGCGCACTCTCGGCTTGGAGAGCGGCCCTCCCGGCCAGGTGATCGAGACGAGCGCCGACGACGCGTTGTTCCCGTAGGTCGACTCGCGGAGAACGCGCGAGTGGTTCACGCGATGCACGAGGACGTAGCGGCCGGCGGGAAGGCCGGTCAAGTCCAGGAACTGGCCGTCCCTCCACGGCTCGTAGACGTCTCCCCAGCCCACCGAGATCCCTTCCTCGATGGCGAGGAGCCCCGTCTCTCCGAGGCCGCAGTTCGTGTTGTAGATCGGAGTCGCGGGCTCGCCCGGGAGCCGCGCGTCAGGGTCCGTCACGTAGCGATCGCCGAGGCAGAAGCCCGATTTTTCGTCCGGTCGGGCGAGCTTGAAGTCCCGCGCCCGCCGGATCTCGTAGGTCATGAACGGCTGGAGATGCCAGTGCTGGTGCGTCGGATCCACGACGTACCTCAGAACGCCGACGCCCGGGAGTACCGTCTCCGCCCCGTCCTTGCCGACGAGGACCTGGTCGGCGGTCATCTCTTCTTGATCGACACTGGTGCGGGCCCCCCGGATGATCAGCGGACCCGAGCCGACGTTGTCGGCGGCGGAGGCGAACCCGAGCAGGAACCGCGTCTTTCCCGTCGATGCGTCTCGCTCCACGGTCAGCGCGGAGGGTGCAGCGCTCTCGAGGTCGGGCAGGAGCGGCGCGGCTGCCGGCTCAAGTCGCTGGGCGAGGGCAACCGAGACGGAGGCGCACGCGAGACCCGCGACGGCGAGCGCGATGACTGCTGCGAGCCGTGTGCGGGTCATGCTGCTGCCCTCGTGCGCTCGAGAGCCCGACGCAGCTCTCTGGCGGCGCCCTCCGGATCCGTCGCATCGCCGATCGCCCGGACGACCGCGATCCGCGTCGCCCCGGCGTCGACGACGACCTCGACGTTCGATCGGTCGATCCCGCCGATCGCGAACCACGGGACGCGAGCGTGCAACGCCGCGTGCCGCACGAGGTCGAGCCCGACGGCCGGGCGGCCGGGCTTGGTCGGCGTCGTGTGGACCGGCCCGACGCCGATATAGGCGGCGCCTGCCGCGTCGTCGATCTCCTCTGCCGAATGGGTGGAGATGCCGGCCGGCAGGCCGAGGCTGCGCACGGCCTCGACGGGGAGATCGTCCTGGCCAACGTGCACGAGGTCGGCGTCCACCAGGATCGCCAGGTCGGCCCGATCGTTGACGACGAGCGGAACGCCCAGCTCCCGTGTGACGCCCCGGGCCTGCTCGAGGACGGGGAGCAGCGCGCGATCGCCGAGCTGCTTCTCGCGCACCTGGACGACGTCGACGCCACCGCGGACGGCTGCGCGGAGGAAGTCCTCGAGATCGGGCCGCGCGCCGGTTACCAGGTAGAGGCGTCGCTCTTCGAGCACGACGTGACGCTACCCGCCCGCGACGGGTCTCGCGACCACGAGCACGTCGCCGTCCTCAAGCGAGGTCTCCGCAAAGCTCCTGCGCTCGACCGGCTCGCCGTTTCGCTCGACGAGCGCGTACCGGCCCTCGAAGCCGAGCCGCTCGAGCAGCGCCTCGACCGTCTCGTCCGCCTCGAGCTCGAGAGCCTTGCCGTTGACCGAGATCACGACCGCCCGACGACCCCGGCCACTGGGCTCGACGGCGAGGCGGCGTCGCGCTCGCTCATCACGCCGGCGAGGTGGGCGGCGCGCCCGGCCTCGACGCCGAGCCGGAACGCGCCGGCCATCCCGACCGGATCGGCGGCCGACGCGATCGCCGTGTTGACGAGCACTGCGTCGGCGCCGAGCTCCATCGACTCGGCTGCGTGCGACGGCGCCCCGAGCCCAGCATCGACGATGACCGGCACGCCCGCCTGCTCGACGATGATCCTGATCGCCTCGCGCATCTTCAGACCACGCCCGGACCCGATCGGGGCGGCGAGCGGCATCACGGCGTGGCAGCCCGCCTCCTCCAGCCTGCGGGCGAGCCCCGGGTCGGCGTGCATGTAGGGGAGGACCGTGAACCCTTCCTCGAGGAGCAGCTCGGCAGCCCGCAATGTCTCGACCGGGTCGGGGATCAGGTAGCGCGGGTCGGGGATCACCTCCAACTTGACCCAGTCGGGGAGGCCGCCCGCACGGGCCAGCCGCGCCATTCGCACGGCCTCGTCGGCGGTCTCGGCCCCCGCCGTGTTCGGCAGGAGCAGGACGTCGTCGGAAACGAACGCGGTGAGGTCGTCGCCCGGCCGATCGAAGTCGATGCGGCGAACGGCGACGGTCACCATCTCGCAACCCGAAGCCGCCACGGCCTGTCGCATCCGCTCGAACGAGTCGTACTTGCCCGTACCGAGGATCAGCCGCGAGCGGAACGCCCGCCCGCCGATCGTCAGCTCGTCACCCATCATCAAACCGCTCCCTCCGCTGGCATGACCCAGATCAGGTTCTCCGGTCGCGGCCTCGTGGTCGCCTCTCAGCCCCCGCACAGGGGCTCCCGTCATGCCGAAAGGGTAGCGGCTGCCTACGTCGCCTTCTTCTTCTTCGGCGGCTTGCACTTGCCGGAGTCCGGGCACTCCTTGAGCACCTCGACCTGCGGGAGCGAGCCCTCCGGCCTGGTGATCGAGAGCAGGACCGAGGCAGCGTTGTTCGCGGTGCCGACCTCGGCGAGCGCACCCGAAGTGTTGACCCGGTTGGCGAGGACGTATTGGCCGGGCGGGAGCGTCGTGATGTCGATGAGCTGGCCCTTGTTCCCGGCCTTGTGCCAGTTCGCCCAGCCGACCGAGATCCCCATCTCCACTGCCAGCAGGCTCTTTCCGGGCTTGCCCCGGCCGCAGTCGCGGTAGACCTTCTCCGTCGGCTGCCCCGGCAGCGGCCTCCGGACGTCGGACACCCTCGTGTCGACCACGCAGAAGCCGAGCTCCGGGCCCCGGCCCACGACCTGCCCGCCGACCGGCCGCAGCTCGTACGTGATGTAGGGCGAGAAGCCCCACCGCAGCAGTTCGTCGTCGTAGGCGAAGCTCCCGACCCCGGTGCGGACCGACTCGCTCGCGTCGTCTCGCTTGACGACCTGGTCGACGACCATGGTCGGCTCGTCGACCGTCGCGCGGTGCCCGCGTAGCACGAGCGGGCCCTTGCCGGTGTTCGCGATCGCGGCGTTGAAGGTCAGGTAGACGGCGCCCGACCCGTCGGCTGCCTGGATCGCGGTCGGTCTCGTCGGGGCTTCCGGATCGAGATCCGGCAGTAGCTCGGCCGCCGCGCCGGCGGCGCCGGCCCCGCCCGCCGCGCCGACGAGCGCGAGGACGAGGACGAGGAGTGGACGCCACAGGCCCATGAACCCATCCTAGGCCAGACTCGATGCGGCGACTAGCCTCGGCTCAGGAGCAGGTCGCGGCGTTCGCGCAACTGCGGATGGTGCGGACCGACGGAAGGGTCTGGCCTGACACCCACGTGATCTCGACGAGCGCCGAGGAGGCATTGTTCGCCGTGTTCGACTCGGTGAGCGCGCCGGACGTGTTGACGAGGTGCACGACGAGATATCGCCCCGACGGCAGCGAGGAGATGTCGATCATCTGCCCCTTCTTGCCGGCGGCGTGCGTGTTCGCGTAGCCGACGGAGATGCCTTCCTCGACGGTCAGGCGCGTCGGCGCACTCTTCCCGCAACTCGCTGATTCCGTGTAGACGGCGCCCGGCGGCTCGCCGGGCAGCACGCCCTTCGGGTTCGAGGTGTCGATGACGCAGAACCCCAGACTCGGGCCCGTGCCGATGAGGACGCCGGCCGTCGAGCGCAGCTCGTACGTGATGTAGGGCGAGAAGCCCCACCTGCGGTACTCCGTGTCGTACGCGAAGCCGCCGACACCCGCAACCGTCACCTCGGTGCCGTCGCTCTGCTTCAGGATCTGATCGGCGACCATCGTCGGCTCGGCGGTGCTGGCCCGGTGCCCTCGCAGGACGAGCGGCCCGGCGCCGACGTTGGCGAAGGTGGCGCCGAACGTCAGATACACCTTCCCACCGGTGGCCGTCGGCCGCGGCCGTCCGGGCGCGGCAGGATCGAGGTCGGGCAGCAGGGCAGCGGCCTGTGCGGCGGCGGTGCCCGCGACGAGCACCACGAGCGCCGAGAGGATCGCAACGAGTGGACGCCGCGCGTGCCGCAGTTCGCGCATACCTCGACCATACGCAGCGGGGCGGATGTTGTCCAGAGGGAGTTCAGCGACCGGTGAAGCGGGCCGGGCGCTTTTCGACGAACGCCGCCATCCCCTCCGACTGGTCGTCGGTCGAGAACAGCAGCGAGAAGAGCACGGCCTCGGCACGGAGGTTGTCCCGATGGTCGCCGGAGAGGGCCAGATTCGTCGTCTCCTTGGCCGCCGCCAGCGCCAAGGGGCTCTTCGCCGCGAGCTCCCGCGCCAGCTCGAGCGCCCGGGGAAGCAACGCGGACGGCTCGCAGACCTCGTTCACGAGCCCGCGCGACAGCGCCTCCTCCGCCGCGACGAGGCGCCCCGTGAACACGAGCTCCTTCGCGAACCCGAGGGTCGTCGTCCGGACGAGGCGTTGGGTGCCGCCCCATCCCGGGATGATCCCCAGGTTGATCTCGGGCTGACCGAGCTTTGCGCTGGTCGCGGCGAGGCGCAGATCACAGGCGAGCGCGAGCTCGCAGCCGCCGCCGAGCGCGAACCCGTTGACGGCGGCGATCGTCGGTTTCGGCATCGTCTCGAGGAGTTCGGCGCAGCGGTGCCCGAGCTCCCCCCAGCGGCGGGCCTCCAGCACGGAGAGAGCCTGCATGTACTTGATGTCCGCGCCCGCGACGAAGGCCTTCTCTCCGGCGCCGGTCAGCACGAGCACGCGCGCGTCGTCGTCGGAGGCGAGGTCCTCGAGCCCATCGCGGAGCAGCCCCGCGTGCTCGAGGTCGATCGCGTTGAGGGCATCGGGCCGGTTGACGGTGACGACGGCGACGCCGGCGTCGCACTCGACGTCGATCGACACCTAGACCGGAACCCGTGAACGCAGGAAGTCCACGATCGCGGAGAGGGGAGCACCGGGGGTGAAGACCTCGGCGACGCCGAGGGTCTTCAGGGTCTCGGCGTCCTCCCGCGGGATCGTGCCGCCGATCACGACGAGGACGTCTTCCGCCCCGTTCTCGCGCAGGCCGTCGAGGATCCGTGGAACGAGCGTCATGTGCGCGCCCGAGAGGATCGAGATCCCGACGGCGTCCGCGTCCTCCTGGATCGCCGTCTCGACGATCTGCTCGGGCGTCTGGTGCAGCCCCGTGTAGATCACCTCGAACCCCGCGTCGCGCAGCGTGCGCGCGATCACCTTCGCCCCACGATCGTGCCCGTCGAGCCCCGGCTTGGCGATCACGACGCGGATTGGGCGATCCATCTCGGTAAGTATATGAGCGTGCAATTGACCGTCATCGGAGCCTCTCCGGCCTGGCCCAACCCGGGAGGCGCGCATGCCGGCTACCTGGTCGAGGCAGGAGGGAAGCTGCTCCTCGAGTGCGGGCCGGGCGTCCTCTCGCGACTCCGCGAGCTGGACGCGCTTCCCGTCGACGCGATCGCCATCACCCATCTCCACCTCGACCACTGGGGCGACCTCGTGCCCTGGATCTGGTACGACGGGAGCGGCCTCGCCAACCCCCATCCCCCGACCGAGCTCTGGCTCCCGCCCGGGGCGGCCGCCGACCTCGATGCGTTCGGCGAGCGCTTCGGCCAGCCGGCGATGTTCGAGGCAGCCTTCTCGCTTCGCGAGTACGAGGCGCGGACGCCGTTCGAGGTCGCCGGGTTCGAGCTGACCGCGCTTCCGGTCGAGCACTTCGGCCTGACGGCCTTCGGCTTCGTCGTTCGCGGTGGCGGGCGGGTGCTCGCGTACTCGGGCGACAGCGCTCCCTGTCCGGCTCTCACGGAGCTCGCCCGCGACGCGGACCTCTTTCTCTGCGAGGCGACCCTCGCAACGAGCGCCGACGATTCGTCGACGCGAGGTCATCTCGCGGCCGACGAGGCACTGGCCGTCCCCTCGCGACGCACCCTGCTGACGCACCGGCCGGTCGAGCTCGACGTTCCTACGGGTGTCGAGTTGGCGGTGCCCGGGCTCACCACACCGGTCTAGCCGGAATCGTTGCCCGGCGTAGCCGGGCCGATCTCCGGCGAGGAGGGGCCGCAGGCCCCGGTCACCCGGTCTAGCCGGAATCGTTGCCCGGCGCTGTGCCGCGAAATCGGGCGAAGCCCGAGCTCGCGGCGGCCAGCGCATGCCGGCGACCGCCGGCATGCGCACTGCGGGCCGATCTCCGGCGAGGAGGGGCCGCAGGCCCCGGTCACCCGCCCCAGCCGGAGTCGCTGCCCGATCGTGCCAGGTCTGGCCTGACACGACGCAGGGCTTCGAGACATTGACGTCGAGTGAATCGCGAGTAGTCTGCGAGTAGCTCTTCTACAGAGCCGTCGACCCCCCAAACAACTCTCGATTCGGAAGGTGAGTCCGTGAAGACGGCTGGGCCCACCCTACCGGGGCCGCTCTACGGCGACCTCGCCCCCATGCTCAGCGAGCGCACGCGTCGAGCTGCTCGAGCATCGGCGCAGCTCCTCGACCAAGCGTCGCGGCTGGATCGTCCGGCGTACCCTCGCGATGGCGGACATCGCGGGGCTGACGCTCGCGTTCGGCCTCTCGCTCGTCCTGTTCGGCGCCAGCGGCCAGCGTGACGTCGTCTCGGGCCCCCTCGAGATGGGCATCTTCCTGCTCACGCTCCCGATCTGGATCGTCCTCGCCCGCCTCTACGGGCTCTACGACTCGGACGAGGAGCGCACCGACCACTCGACCGCGGACGACCTGATCGGCGTCTTCCACCTCGTCACCGTCGGGAGCTGGCTCTTCTTCATCGGTGCCGTGCTCACGGACGCCGCCGATCCGAGCGTGAAGCGGCTCATCTCCTTCTGGCTGCTCGCGATCCTCTTCATCACGCTCTGCCGCACCGTCGCTCGGGCGGTCTGCCGCCGATCGCTGGCGTACCTCCAGAACACGATCGTCGTCGGCGCCGGCGACGTCGGTCAGCTCGTCGCGCGCAAGCTGACGTCGCACCCCGAATACGGGATCAACATCGTCGGCTTCGTCGACAAGGCACCGAAGGAGTTCCGCAACGGGCTCGACGGTCACAAGGTGCTCGGAGGGCCCGAGCGCCTCCCCGACATCGTCCGTGCGCTCGACGTCGAACGGGTCGTGATCGCATTCTCGAACGACTCGCATCAGGAGACCCTCGACCTGATCCGGTCGCTGAACGGCTTCGACGTACAGATCGACATCGTGCCCCGGCTGTTCGAGGTGCTCGGAACGAGCGTCCGGGTGCACACCGCCGAGGGCGTCCCACTGATCAGCCTCCCGTATCTGCGACTCTCCCGTTCGGCGAGGCTCCTGAAGCGCGCAATGGACCTCTCGATCACGCTCTTCGGGCTCGTCCTCGCCGGGCCCCTGATGGCGGTGATCGCGCTCCTGATCAAGCTCGACTCGCCGGGCCCGGTGTTCTTCCGTCAGGTCAGGCGAGGCACGGGAGAGCGCACGTTCCGGATCTACAAGTTCCGGACGATGATCGCCGACGCCGACGAGCGGAAAGCCGAGCTGCATGCGCTCAACAAGCACGCATGCGAGGGCGGAGACCCGCGCATGTTCAAGATCGTGGACGACCCGCGTGTGACCCGCGTCGGCCGGCTGCTTCGCCGCTACTCGCTGGACGAGCTCCCGCAGATGATCAACGTCGTGCTCGGCGACATGAGCCTCGTCGGGCCCCGTCCGCTGATCCTCGAGGAGGATCAGCACGTGATCGACTGGCGGCGGCGGCGACTCGACCTCAAGCCCGGCATCACCGGCCTCTGGCAGGTGCTCGGACGCGACGACATCCCGTTCGACGAGATGGTGAAGCTCGACTATCTCTACGTGACCACGTGGTCGCTGATGAACGACCTGAAGCTCGTCATGCGCACGATCCCGGTCCTGTTCCGGGCGCACAACGTCTGATCCCCGGTACGCCGTTGCAGACGCATCGCCCCTACTCGGTCGTCATCCCTGCCTACAACGCGGCGCGTACGCTCGGCGCGGTCATCCAGGCGCTGCGAGAGCAGGATCCAGCCCCCGCCGAGATCATCGTCGTCGACGACGGCTCAGGGGACGAGACGAGCGAGATCGCAGAACGGCTCGGCGCACGTCTGATCCGATCGGGGGGCGGCTTCGCAGGAGGCGCACGCAACCGCGGCTGGGAGGCCGCGACGGGCGACGCCGTGGTCTTTCTCGACTCCGACGCGATCCCGAGGCTCGGCTGGGGCGCGGGACTCGCCCGAGCGCTCGACGAGTTCCCCGGAGCGATCATCGGTTGCGGACGCACGTTCGTCGCTCGAAGCCGCTGGGGCTGGGTCACGCATCTCCAGTTCGAGACCCCCTACCTTCCCCAGGGGAGCCCACGGCACGTGGCGTTCATCTCGTCCTACTGCATGGTGGTGCCGCGCGATCTCCCGCTCCGGTTTCCCGAGAGCTACGGCGCGGAGGACGGGATCCTCTGCGCGCAGGCAGTCGAGGCGGGGATCCCGCTCGTGTTCGACCCGCGCTTCCACGCGATCCACGACGACGACCGGGAGACCTTCGCCCAGCTCCGCGCCCTCCAGCGGAGACGCGCCTTCGCGCTCGCGCTGCTCGGGCCGATCCAGCGAGAAGCGCTGCGCAAGCGCGTTTTCTCCCGGCTTCCCCGATGCACTACTTCCTGCTGTTGCGCGTTCCGGCGATCTTCTCTCGCGTGCGCCACGACCACGATCTGCGCTCGGCGTTCGTCCGGCTGCTGCCCTTGCTGATCCTCGCCGAGTGGACGCTGGGAGCGAGCGCGACGCGGCTGGCGTTCAGGCGCCCGCGTACCGAGCTCGTCCACGGAACGACCTTCCGCGACCACCCTCTCCCGTCCTCCTAGGCGGTTCGGGAACCCTCCCCTAGACTGAGTCCAAGGTGTCGAATCCCCGCCTCTCCGTCGTCGGTCTCGACTCGGCGACGCTCGACGTGATCCAGCCGCTGCTGGCTGCGGGCGACCTTCCGAACCTCGGGCAGCTCTTCGCACGCGGCTCGCACGGGACGCTCCGCTCGACGGTGCATCCGCTGACGCCGCAAGCCTGGTCGACGATGGTCACGGGCGTGAACGCTGGTCGTCACGGCATCTGGGACTTCCCCGAGCGCTTCGGCTCCGGATACGAGCTGCGGATCGTCAACGGGAGCTATCGCATGGCCCCGGCGATCTGGGATCACCTCTCTGCGGCGGGCCGTCCCGTCGGCCTCGTCAACGTGCCCTTCACGTGGCCCGCTCCGACAGTCGAGGGCTTCGTGATCTCGGGCTTCGACACGGCCGCCCACGACGACATGACCTACCCGCGCGAGCTGCTCGCGGAGATCGAGCGCGGCCACGGCGAGCTCGTGCTCGACCACAAGTTCCCGATCTCGGCGAACGGCCAGATCGACCTCGAGCGGGTGCGCCGTGCGTGCAAGCAGAAGGTCGAGATCGCACTCGAGCTGACGGCGCGGTTCGCGCCGGAGCTCCTCTTCATCGTCTTCATGTCCGCCGATCACATCCAGCACCTCGCCTGGACGGACTGGGAGCGCGACGGCCGCGAGAGCCCCGTCGCCGAGGTGTATCGCATTCTCGACAACGCCCTCGGACGGCTCCTGGACGGCCTTCCGGACGGGGACGTGCTGGTCGTCTCCGATCACGGCGCCGGATCGCTCGACGGGGTCGTCAACCTGAACGCGTGGCTCGAGCAGGAGGGTTTCCTCTCCTACCTCGAGCCCTCCGCCACGGCGCCCAAGCGACTGCTTCAGGGCGCGCTCGATCTTCGCAGACGCGTCCTCCCCGAGAAGGCCCGGCGGGCGATCAAGCGAGCGGCTCCCGACCTGAGCGCCCGCGCAGTTCGCTCCTCGCTGGCCGACCTCGTCGACATGTCGCGCACGCAGGCGTTCTCGTACGGCGCGTTCGGCAACATCGTCCTCAACGTTCGCGGCCGCGAGGAGAACGGCATCGTCGAGCCCGGCGAGGAGTACCAGCGGGTTCGAGGCGAGATCTCCCGCCGGCTCCTCGAGCTGCGGAGCCCGGACGGCAAGCCGCATCGTCCGCGCCGTCCACGATCGCGAGAGCCTGTACGACGGGGCCTGCGCTCGCGAAGGCACCCGACCTGATCGTCGAGTTCGACGAGTACGCGTGGCTCGGGAAGGGCAATCTGCGCCGCCGGACGCCGACGATCTGGGACGAGGTGGAGATCGAGTCGGGCAGCGCGTACGCCTACGTGGGCAGCCACCGCCTCGACGGCATGGTCGCGCTCGCGGGGCCGTCCGCCACTGCGGGAGTGGAGCTCTCGGCCCGCATCGAGGACATCGCACCGACGATCCTCTACCTCCTCGGTGAACCGATCCCGGGCGACATCGAGGGCAGAGTCCTCGTCGAGGCGATCGACCCGACCATCCTGGACGCACGACCCGTCGAGTACGTCGACGTCGGCGAGCTCGCCGGCCAGGAGCTCGAGAGCTACTCGCTCGAGGAGGCAGCCGAGGTCGAGGGGCGTCTGCGGAGCCTCGGCTACCTCGACTGAGGATCCGGTGGCAGCTTCGCCTTCGACGCGCCCCAGCGCACCCGCCGCCGTCCGTGTTCGCACCGTCCGGTCGGCTGCGGAGCTCGAGGAGCTCCGGGACGCGTGGGCGCGGCTCGAGGGCGACGTCGTCGACGCCAACCTCGACTACCTGCTCGCCGTGTCCCGCACGGCCCAGGACGTCGTCAGGCCTCACGTCCTCGTCGCGGAACGCCGCGGCGAGCCCTCGGCGCTGCTCGTCGGAAGGCTCGAGTCCCTCCGGCTCCCGTGCGACCTGGGCTACTGGACGATCCGGACGCCGACGCTGAAGGCGATCAAGATCGTCTACGGAGGCCTCCTCGGAGACGGCGATCGAGAGACCGTCGACGCCCTCCTCGCCGAGCTGCACGGATCGCTGGCGAGTCGCGAGGGGGACGTCGTCGTCTTCCGGGAGCTCCCCGTCGGCTCGCCCCTCGCAGAGGCCGTCCAGGAAGCGGCGCCCGCGCTCCGTCAGGACCGCTTCGCGACTCGCAGCGTCCACCGTGAGATCCGCCTTCCAACCTCGCTCGACGACTTCCTCGCCTCTCTCTCCAAGAGCACGCGGGACAGCGTGCGCCGCTACCGCAACAAGGTCGACCGCGAGCTCGGTGACCGCCTCGACGTGCGCGTCTACGACGATCTCACGCACCACGACGAGCTGGTGGAGACGCTCGACGCCGTGGCGGCCCGATCATGGCAGCAGGGCCTCGGCGCGAGCTTTCGCGACGACGCCGCGAACCGCGAGCGCACCCGTCTCGCCCTCTCCCGAGGGTGGCTCCGCGCCTGTGTCGTGTTCGTGGACGGCCAGCCCGTCGCCTTCTGGCACGGGCTCACGCTCAACGGGCGCCTGATCTCCGGGATCCCGGGATTCGACCCCGCGTTCTCCGAGTACCGCATCGGCACGTATGCCCTCCTGCGGTTCGTCGACAGCCTCTGCCGTGACCCGGCGATCTCCGTCCTCGACTTCGGGTTCGGCGATGCCGAGTACAAGCGGCGCTTCGCGAACGCCGAATGGGAGGAGCAGCCGGCGATGATCTTCGCTCCGCGGACGAGACCGCTGGTGGTGAACGCCACGAGGACGACGCTGGTCGGATCCAGCCGGGCTGCGCGGTCCGCGCTGCGCCGCGTCGGCCTCGCAGGCAAGCTGCGAAGCGCGTGGAGGAGCCGGCTCGCGGCAAGTCCCTCGGGGGGCCGGACAGCGCGTGGGGAATCAACGACCACACTGGAGATGCCCGAATGACGAAGGTGATGATCATCGGCCTCGACTGCGCAGAGCCCTCGCTGGTGCTGGAGCGCTGGCGCGACGAGCTGCCGACCCTGGCGGGGCTGATGGATCGCGGGACGAGCGGACGCCTCACCTCGGTGATCCCCCCGATCACCGTGCCTGCGTGGTCGTGCATGATGTCGAGTCGCACCCCGGGGGACCTCGGGGTCTACGGGTTCCGCAACCGCTCCGACCATTCGTACGACAACCTCTCGATCGCCACCAGCACGGCGATCCGCGAGCCCCGGCTGTGGGACCTCGCGACGCGCGCCGGCAAGCCGTCGATCGTTCTCGGAGTGCCCGGCACGTTCCCGCCCCGTGCCCTGAACGGCGTCCTCGTCTCGTGCTTCCTGACGCCGTCGACCGAGAGCCAGTACACGTTCCCGCCGGCGCTGAAGCGGGAGATCGAGGAAGTAGTGGGCGAGTATCTGTTCGATTGCCCGAACTTCCGCACCGACGACAAGGACGATCTCCTCCGGCAGGTGTACGAGATGACCGATCGCCGCTTCGCGCTCGCCGAGCACCTGCTGCAGACCAAGCCCTGGGAGCTGTTCGCGATGGTCGAGATGGGACCGGACCGCATGCACCACGGCTTCTGGAAATACATGGATCCAGAGCACCGGCGATACGAACCTGGCAATCCCTACGAGAACGCCATCCTCGACTACCACCGGCACGTCGACAGCCTGATCTCCCGGTTGCTGGTGCATGCCGACGACGACACCGTCGTGCTGGTCGTCTCCGACCACGGAGCGAAGCGGATGGACGGAGGGATCCGCGTCAACGAGTGGCTTCGCCGCGAGGGGCTGCTCGCAACGCTCGCCGAGCCCGCGGAGCGCACGACGGTTGCGAAGCTCGGAATCGACTGGTCGAAGACCGTCGCGTGGGGCGAGGGAGGCTACTACGCCCGTGTCTTCCTGAACGTCAAGGGTCGCGAGCCAGAGGGCATCGTCGAGCCGTCCGACTACGAGCGGGTGCGCGACGACCTCGCCGCGCGCATCGCGGCGATCCCGGACGAGCACGGCCGGCCGATCGGCACGGTCGTGCACAAGCCGGACGACGTCTATCCGAAGGTGACGGGAGTCGCCCCCGATCTGATCGTCCATTTCGGCGACCTCTACTGGCGGTCGGTCGGCACGGTCGGCGGGGACGAGGGCATCCAGACGTTCGAGAACGACACCGGTCCGGACGACGCGAATCATGCGCAGGACGGGCTCTACATCGTCTCCGGCCCCGGAATCGAGGCCGGCGGCCGGCGGGACTCGCACCTGCTGGACATCGCGCCCACCGTGCTCGACGTGCTGGGGATCCCGACCCCGCCAGCGATGCGCGGCGAGAGCATGCTCTCGGCGCTCGCGCGAACCTAGCCGCTAGAGAATCGCAGCCCAGGAGACGAGCTCGTGCCCGGCGCCGCGGGCTGCGGCAGCGAACGCGAGCGTCGAGGCCGTGCTCCTCGGCGCGCCAGTCGGTGCCGGGCCCTGGATGGACGCCGACCTCGAGCGTCTGGCCTCCGAGCTGGGCGCAGCGATCGATCAGCGCCCCGGCCCAGTCGAGGTCGTGAGCGCTCGAGGGCAGGTACAGGTGCTCCGTCGTGGAGAACGACCGGGCGAGCCCCCTGCGCAGGGAGGCCCCCGCCCAGTAGGTCGGGCTCGCGAGCGGCTTGCGCAGGTAGACGTCCTGCACCGTTCGCACGCGCGTGATCCCGAACCGGGGCAGGACGCGGCGGAGCGACTCGCGGATCACCGGAAGCTTGTGCACGTGGCGATGCGAGTCGACGTGGGTCACGTCGATACCGGCGTCTCGCACGCAGGCGAGCTGCGCCTCCACCTCGCGGTCGAGCTCGTCCGCCGGGAGCCTCCGGAGGAGCGCCCGGGCGCGGATCGCGTTGGTGGCGAGAAACCGTCCATCGTCGCCCACCAGGCTCGGAACGGTATCGCGGCCGCTGACCGGGCCTGCGCCTCCGTCGCCGGTGAGCTGGAGGTGGACGCCGAAGCTCCACTCGGGGTGGTCGCGGGCATACGCGATCGCCGCCGCCGTCGCAGGCGTGCCGGCCATGATCGTGGCGCTGGTCAGCGCCGCCTGCTCGAAGCAGTCGATCGTCGCATGAACGGTGTCCTCGGAGATGCCGAAGTCGTCGGCGTTGAGGATCACCTTCATCTCACGCGGCGCGACCCTGGATCGTGGAGGGAGGATCGTCGTCGAACGTCAACGCCCGGAGCCCGAGTGCGGCGATCACGAAGAACAGGAGGGTCACCTGGACGAAGGCGAAGGCGTCGAAGAACCACATCGCGGCCACGAACGAGGCCACCCCCATGCCGCAGGCAGCGATCAGATACCTCGACGACCCGACCCTGGTGGCGGCACCGCGGAGGAGCCGCCAGGTGGCGGCGGCGAGGAACCAGAGCAGCGTCCCGATCCCGAGCGCTCCGAGCTCGACGAGCGTGTAGAGGTACTGGTTGTCGAAGATGATCCCCTGCGTCGGAGCGTCGGGAGCGCGCGACCCGACGAGGGGGTTCCCGCGCCCGATCCCGAAGGCGGGCGACTCCTCCCAGAGCGCGATCCCGGGATCGACGTCCGCGAGGCGACCGGATCCCGGCAGGCCGGCTCGGCCGGAGGCCTCCGACACGATCCCCCCCGCCGGGAAGATCGACTTGTACATCGCGCCGATCGCGCCCGGGCTCGCGACGTGGAGGATCGCGAGCGCGACGATCAGGGCGGGCCAGTAGCGGAGCACCGGCTTGCCGACGAACACGAGCGCGAGTGCGAGCATGATGATCGCCATGATGACGGCGGTGCGGGCCACCGGCACGAGCGCCCCGAGCGTGATGGCGACGGCGACGAGCTTCCACACGTTCGCGCGGAGCGCGGTCGAGGCGCGGCTCGCGAGGTAGACGGCGAGCGGTACCGCGAGCATCAGCGCGGTTGCGAGCGCGATCGGATGCTGGGCGGAGGAACGGACTCGGACGACGCCGCGGCGGACCGAATCCTCGTACTCCGAGTTGTGCTCGAGCACGGGGATCCAGTTCGCCAGGTGGTCGAACACGTTGTAGCGCGTCCTCGACTGGACGAGGGCCGCCAGGGCGACGACGAACGCACCGAGCACGAGCGCCTGGATCACTCGCTCGGCGCCGGCTCGATCCTCGATGACCGAGCTGACGACCACGAAGACGATGAAGAAGCCGGCGAGGTAGAAGAAGCCCTTGAGCGCGTTGCTGTCGCCGCCGTCCGGGTCGAGCACGCCGATGTTCGCGACCTGCGAGGCGAGCACGGCCGCGAGGAAGGCCGTGACCGCGATCCCGAGGCCGCCGGCCGACAGCCGCTTGCCGCCGACCAGGATGCCGATCAGAAGCGCGCCGAAGAGCAGCGCGATCGCGATCCTGTACGGCTCGAGATTGAAGGGAAGCGAGGCCGGGAGGCGGTACGTCTTGATCGGGAGCAGCCAGATCAGCAGGACGAACGCCGCGATCGCGTTCGGCCAGGTCAGGATCCGCGCACGTTCGCGGGTCGCAGCGGCGGGAGCCCGCCGTGCGGATGCGGTCTCGATCGACGCCATCGGCGAGCTGCTCAGGCCGAGCCGGAGCCCTCGATCTCGCGGCCACGCGCCGCGTCAGCCTCCGCCGCCTGGCTCAGAGGGATCGGCCTGGGCGTCGAGCCCGTTTGCTCGTCGAGCAGCGTGCGACCGCGACGGGACATCGAGTCGAGCATGACCGCCAAGCCGCAGAAGGCGAGGAAGACCGCGGCGCCGAGCAGGATCGGGATCGCGTACGAGGGCCCTCCGGTCTGGGAGACGACTCGCGCCGCCGAGATCGGAACGATCAGGATCCGCTGATCCTCTTTCACCTTCGCAGTCTGCTGCTGGTTCTGGATCCAGGTTCCGAAGGCGGCGACGGTTTCGTCGGCCAGCGCCACGGCGTTCTCCGGATCGGTCGAGGTCGCACTGACCTCGATCACCGGGACGCTCGACTCGGTGAAGCGGTTCGGCGTCTGGACGGCGAACACCGCCCGGGCCTCGATCTGTCCGGGAGTCGCGCCATAGGTGTCGATCCGCTCCTTGGCGACGAGGTCGGACTGGATCAGCAGCGGGTAGAGGTTGGCGGCCTGCACCAGGGTGTCGGTGTCCGGGGGCCCGGTGTCGATCACGACCTGGGGCGCCTGGTCCTCTCCGAGAGAACGCGTTCCCTCGCGCGTGATGCTGTACCGGAAGTAGGGGGCCTCGGGGCTCGTCACGAGCATCCGCGCCGACGACGTGTACTGGTACGGCTCCTTCTTCGCCGAGAGGGCGAGCAGGCCGACGCAGGCGGCGACGACAACACCGATCGCGACGACCCACCAGTAGCGCAGCAGCGGGGCCCCCGTGCGGTAGTAGTCGAGCGTCGCGCGTAGCTCTCCGAAGCGGCGCTTCGGGGCTTCGTCCGTGCCGGAGGTCGCCTCGGCCGCGTTTTCGGGGGGCTGCTTCGTCTTCCGGCCGAGCCCAGGCCGCCGATTCGCATCGCGCGACACGCCTCGAATCACCAATCCTTTCTACGACTCCCGAACCGCGATGTACCAGCAGGGAACGGGAACTCAACGGGGGTTGACGCTCTCCTCGTGTTATAGGCTTTTCGGGCCGGCATGTCCAGTGTCTGTTGCCGGAGGCCGTAGAGCCCTCGAAGTCGGCGTTCCAGGCGCCTCAGCCCTGATATTCGACGGCCCCGATGTCGGGCCGTCCCTTGCGTTTCTTGCCGTAGTGGTCGAGCTTCGGCGCGTAGCGGATGTCGGCCCGGTTCAGGAGCGCGACGCTCGCCCCGGTCGGCGCTCCGGCCTCGTCGAGCGCCGTCCGGCCCTTCGTCGCTCCCGAGCAGGTCGATCCGCGGACGACGACGTTGGCGACGAAGCGGCCGCGGTCGCAGATGTCCCTGTTGCGCAGGCGGCCGAACACGTTGTTCGCGACGAGCGGACGCTCTGCCTCCGGCAGCGTCGCCCACGCCGCGGCGAGGGAGATCGCTGCGGTCTCCCCCGAGAGAATCGTGTTGTTCACGATCGTGATTCCCGAGATGAGACCTGCCGGAGCGGCCTCGTCGCCCGTCACGTTCAGGGCGAAGTACCTGACGTTTCCGGTGAACACGTTCGACGCGATCAGCACGTCGCGGATCGGGTTGCCCTCGTTGTTCCGTCCGAGGCTGACGAAGAGCGCTCCCCCGCCTCCCTGGCTGTCCCCGAAGCGGTTGCGGACGATCGTCCAGGGCCCGCCGCCCATGACCTGGATGATGTCGTTGTGCGCGCACTCGCGGCCCTCCGCCTCACACCGGCCCACGACGGCGCGGTCGAAGGTGTTGCCGCGAATGGTCATCCCGGAGCGCCCGCGGATGAAGTCGCAGCTCAGGCAGTCGTGGAAAGCGTTCCCGACGATCAGCACGTTCTTCGTGAAGTCCATGGCGATGCAGCGCTGACCCTCGCCGCAGTTCGTCACCTCGCTGTTCGAGACCGTGAAGCCGTCCACGGTCTCGTCGGCGACGATCCCGGCGCCGATGCTCTCGTCCCGCCCGTCGACGAGCACGCCGTCGACGACGACGTTCGCCGACTTGACAGCCGAGATCTCGGCAGGCTGCTCGGCCGACGGCGTCACGGCGACGCCCCGGAGCGTCACGTCGCTCGACCCGACGAAGACGATCCCGTCGAGACGCGCCGACCGGGAGCCGGCGATCGTGATCCCGTTCTCGTTCTCCACGCGGAGCACCGGGTACGTGCCGTCGGCGAGCTCGATGACGTCGCCGGGCCCGGCCTTTTCCAGCGCATCTGCGAACGAGGTGGCATCCGACGCGGGGATCGCGGTGCCGGCCGCGCCCGTTCGCGCAGCCGAATCGTCGCCCCACGCGAATGCCGCGGAGAGGCCGATGGCGAGCGAGCCGGCGAGGACGGCGAGCACGACGAGACGTCGGGGTGTGGAGCGAGTCAAAGCGGGTCGGTCCCGGGGGGAGGACGCTCCTCTCATGATAGACCGGGGGCTGCGGTTAGCAAGGTGTCGAGCCTGGACATCGCCGGCGAAGTCGAGAGAATGGGAAGAGGATGGATACGTTGAGCGGCAGCGACAATGGCCTGAGCTCCCTGAGCCACGGAGCGATGCTCCCCGAGGGCCTCGCCGATCGAGGCCCGAACGTGATCGGGGCGACCGGCGGCTCGGGAACGCGGATCCTCGCGAAGATCCTGCGAACGTCCGGCATGTACACGGGCGTCGACCTGAACGACTACGAGGATGCGCTGCCGTTCGGAGCGTACTCCGATCGCTGGATCAACCGGTACGTGACGTCGCTCGGTGCCGATCCGGCGACGAGGGACGCCATGCTGAGCGACCTCTCGGACGTGCTCGCCGCGCATTGCGACGCGATGCCCCCCGGGAGCGCCCCGCTGGGGCTGGAAGGAGCCTCGGAGCATCTACCTCCTCCCGTTCTACAGCGAGGTGCTGCCGACGCTCCGGTTCGTCCACTTCATCCGGGACGGGCGCGACATGGCGTTCTCGACCAACCAGCAGCAGTTGAAAAAGCACGGGCGTGCCGTGCTCGGCAACGTGGATCGATTCCGCAGCTGGGCCCGCTCGATCAGGCTCTGGAACCTCGTCAACGGCCAGGCTGCCGACTTCGGCGAGAGCCACCTGGGCGAGCGCTACCTCCGCGTGCGCTTCGAGGATCTCTGCAACGAGCCCGAGACGACGGCGGCGCGGGTGTTCGACTTCTTCGGCATCGACGGCGACCCGGCCGCGGCCGGCGCCCTCGTCCGGCCGCCGCGCACGCTCGGGCGCTGGAGGTCGAAGCCCGACCGCGTGATTCGCCGCCTGAACGAGCTCGGCGAGCCCTCCCTCTCGCGCTTCGGCTACCTCGACGCCTGAGCCGACGCCGGGGCGTCGACGGGGGTGCGGCTCACGGCGCGCCGCTCCTCACGGTTCGAGGCGATGCCGCTGACCACGATCCCGGCGAGGTGTCGCGCGTCGCGGAGCCGCAGGTTCGAGATCGTGGGGCCCGGACGGTAGGGCAGGAAGACCGCCTTGGCCCGGTCGCGGATCGCAGCCGCCGTTCGCGGCTTGCGCAGACAGATCGAGAAGGCCTCGGCCGAATACCACTTGACGGCCATCCCGACCGGGTAGTCGAGCGTCGGCTCGGGCGTCCGGCCGGTGAAGATCTCGACGGTCTGCTCGCACAGGTTCATCCCGGCTTCGACGATCAGCTGCAGCGCAGCGCCGAACCGCGGGTTGCCCTCGAGGTAGACGTAGCGCCCTTCGGGGGTCCTGATGAACTCGGAGACCACGAACCCGTTCCACCCGAGGTGGTCGAGCAATCGGGCCGCGTGATCGCGGATCTCCGGCTCGTCGGTGAGCTGAACGCTGAACGACGGCCCTCCGAACTCGTACCGCGTGACGACCCGGCACTGGCTGTAGAGCGTGACGGGCTTCCCCCGCACGGTGCAGCAGCCGGCATCGTGAATGGCGCCCGGCACGACCTCCTGCACGATGTAGGGGTAGCCCTCCCCCGCCCCGACGCCGACGGACGGCGGATCGTCAAGGAAAGCGCTCAGCGCCCTGCGATCGTGGAAGAACTCGATCCCGCGCGCGCCCTCGGCGAGCCGCGGCTTCGCGACGAGCGGGAGCGGCAGCTCGTCGAGCTCGGCCCGGCCATCGCCCACGGGCAAGACGGTGCGGGGCGTCGGGATCCCGAGCTCGGTCAGCGCCTCGTACGTCCGCCACTTGTCCGCGAACCACGAGAGCCGCTCCCAGTCCTCGATGCAGATGGCCGCGCGGACGTCCGAGGGCTGGCGCGCCTTCGCCTTCGAGAGCGCGATCGCGAGGGCCGTGCTCGTCGGGAGCACCGCGTCCACGTCGTAGCGGCGGCACGCCTCGAACACCGCGTCGGCGAACCCGTCGAGATCGCGCCCCGGGAGCGGATGATGGAAGACGTCGCGGATCCGGCCCGAGCGCAGCCAGCGCTCGTAGCCGGTCCAGCGCAGCGCCTCGCGATCGATCACGCTCCCGATCACCTCGTGCCTGGAGCCGAGCGCGTTGACGGCCGCGAGGCCGATCCGACTGAAGCAGTTCGTGACGATGATGCGCATGGAACCTCCTTCGCAGCCTAGTCAGCGGTTCGTGGACTGCCTAGGGCGTCGAGCCGATCGCGCCGGCGAGGTACTCCCGCAGATCTCCGACGAGCTTCCGCGCCGGGCGGAGCTCGACCGTGACGGCACCCCCGCTCGAGGCGACCGCCTCCGCGAGGCCGTCCGGGTCCTCGCAGAACGCCACGAGCCCGGCCGACTCGAGCCTGCGGCCGAACGCGACCTGATGGTCGTCGACGGCCTCGCCGTACTGCGGCGAGCGCGGCACCACCACCGGCTGCTTCCCGGCCAGGAGGGCCGTCATCACGGAGCCGACCCCTGCGTGGGTCACGACCACCCTCGCCAGGCTCATGGTCTCGACCATCTCGTCGAACGTCAGGAAGTCGACGCAGGTCGCGCCGGCCGGCCGCACGGGCGACGGGCCATGCTGCACGATCAGCTCCTCCCCCTCGCCGATGCCGTCGACCGCCCGCAGGAGCCGGTCGAAGGTCGCCTCGTTCGTCCCGACGGTGACGAAGATCACGAGTCGACGAACACGCTCCCGAGGGAGCGTGCCTTCGGCACCGCACCCGTGAGCTCCGGCCACTGCGCGTAGACCCGATCGGCGACCGGGGCGATCATGCGCAGGCTGAGGGACGGCCGGTCGATCCGCGTGAAGCTCTCGACGTAGACGACGCGAGCCCCGAACAGACGCCCGATCCAGACGAAGGGCACGGCGACGCCCGCCCCGGTCGTCATCACGACCTGCGGCCTGAGCTCGCGGACGAGGCTCCAGGCGAGGCGGAGGTTGCGCAGGAGGTTGGGCACGTTCCGGTTCGTCGGCCCGTGCGCGTAGAGCACCCGCTCGTCGGCGAGTAGGGACCGCGCGTCGCTCTTGTCGAACGTGACCCAGGCGCGGTCGAACTCGCTCCAGACCTCGCGCAGCGCGACGAGCTGCAGTAGATGCCCACCGGTCGAGCACACGAGCAGGAGATCCGTCCGCCCGACGTTCGAACGGCTCATGCCGGCCCCCCGACGGACTCGACGCGCGCCGGGCGCCGGCGTGCCCGCCGCCAGAGGCGGGCCGCGCGGGTTCGTACACCCTCGTCGAGGGCGGCGAGCACGCCGATCGTGACGAGGCCGCCCGCGACCCCGACGACGAGCAGGGCAACGATGGCAGGAAGGTGGTCGAGAGCTCCCGATCGCGAGAGCCCGAAGGCGACGGCGCCGCCGGACACCCCAGCGGCGACGGGCGCCGCGAAGGCTCGCAAGAGCGACCGCAACCGGACGCCGCCGAAGCGCTCGAGGACGATCAGGCTGACCGGGACGAAGACGAGGGCGAACAGGAGACCCCTGCTGATCGCCGTCCAGATCACCTGCTCGTCGAGCGGAGCGTCCTCCAGGAGCACGCCCGTGATCGCGAACGTGACGATGCTGACGGCCGTCAGCGACCAGATCACGAGCAGCCGGAGACGGAGCTTCGCGAGCGCGAACAGCAGTGGGTTGACGAGGATCGTCAGCGCCTTGGCGATCCCGACGATCGCGAGCACCTCGAGCGCATCGGAGGCGGGCAGCCACTTGGGCCCGAGCACGGCCATCACCGACGTCGCGCACCCGGCGAGGAGGAGCAGCGTCGGCACGTTCATCAGCGCCGTGGCCCGGACCGACTTCATGACCGCCCCGCTCAGCCTGGCCGCGTCGTTCTGGAGCCGGGAGAAGTGCGGGAGCGATACGTTGCCGACCGGCGTGGTCGTCACGCTCAGCACGCCGTCCACCAGCCGGTCGGCGAGCCGGTAGAGCCCGACGACCGTCGGGCCGAGGAACACGCCGATCAGGAGGTAGTCGGCACGTCGCCCGATGTAGCCGCCCAGATCGCCGAGCAGCGCCTGGACGGAGAAGCCGAGCAGGTCGCGGGCGTGCCGTCTCGAGAAGCGAAACGCCGGCCGCCAGTCGGAGACGGCCCAGAGCAGGACGAGCCCGACCGATGCCGTCGTCAGCTCCGCGGCCACGAGCGCCCACACGCCGTAGCCGGCGATCGCCAGGCCGATCCCGACTGCCGACCCGACGAGCGCGCCGACGTTCGCGCGCATGGCGAGCGCCTTGAAGCGCATCTCCCGCCTCAGCCAGGCCTGCTGGACGACGGTCAGGCCCATGATCACGAGCCACACCGACAGGACCTGGATCACCTGCTCGAGCTGGGGCTGGCCGTTGACCGACGCCCACAGCCCGGCGGTTGCGAAGGCGATCGCGGCGAGCACCAGGCACCAGACGAGCGTCATCCAGAAGGCGGAGTCGAGATGAAGCGGCTCGAGGCGCTCCCGCTGGATGACGGCTGACGGTACTCCCGCGTCGAGGAACACCTGAAGGATCGCGATGTAGACCATCGCGATCGAGACGAGGCCGAAGTCGTACGGCCCGAGGATCCCGGCGAGGACGAACGTCGTGACGAGCCCGGTGACGCGGACGCCCGAGTTCTGGAGGAACGCCCACTTCAGGGACGTCGCGAAGCGCTGTTGTGTGCCGGGAGCACGGTCGTCCACGCAGCTCAGCTCCGACTCGACGAGGCTCTGGGGGGTCGCTTCCCGGTCACGGGAGGCCTCGACTCAGTGTAGTGCGGAAATGCCCGGCCGACAGCCCAGGAGCGGGGCGCCCGCCCGTTGATCACGCCTCGGCGCCGCCGTCGGCAAGGCGGATCTTCCGACCGTGCGGCGTCGAGAGCGCGATGACGCGGTCTGCGCCTCCCGGCCATGACCGCAGACGCAGGATCGCGCCGCCGGTGCGCGGTTCGAACCTGAGGTGGGCGAGCGGCGCCTCCGGCGTCGCACGGCTGCCCGCATCCTCGAACGCTCTCCGGACTCGTGTCGCCGTGATGCCGCTGAAGAACTGCTGCACGTAGGATTGGAACACCACCGTCGCGACGCCCGGGACGGGGCTCGCAAGCTGCTGCTCGAGCCAGTCGGGGGCGCTGGCACGGTCGACGGGAACGTCGCTCCGACGCGCGATCGAGACGGCGTGCTCGAACGTCGAGAACCGCTCGACCTGATCCGCCCAGATCAGCGACTTCAGCGCGAGGACGGTGTCGTCCGAGCGAACGTCGAGTGGCGAGAGATCGCAGCCGCGGCGCTCGGCGACCTCCGCGGCGGCGTCGAGCAGCGGGCAGTCTCCGTCGTAGACGTCGTCGAGGCGCACCGGCGACGCGGGGTCACCCCACGTCCTCGAGCCGGCTCGGTAGAAGTAGCGGTCCCAGAGGAGGTTCATGCCTGCGCTCGCACCGATCTCCAGCACCCGGAGCGGGAGCCCGGTCTCGCGGGCGACGGTGAGGAAGCCGCAGATCAGGACGGCACAGCGGCTGACCTCGTTCGTCTGCACCGGCTGGGTGACGAGCTCCCGCAGCAGCGGGACGTTGGCGCCGACCACGTCCAGGAACGCGGGCCGCGGGTCGCCGCCCGAAACAGGCGAGGTGACCGACGGGTAGTACGGCGCGAGCGCCGGCGCATCGCCCCGCAGCACGAGCCGGTGCACCGCGCCCATGAAGCGCAGCGCGAGGATGCTCCCGGGCCGCTCGTGGCCCGTGAGCACGCTCCAGCACGGCCCACCCGTGGCCACGTCTGCCGCGGCCGCCTCGAGCAGGGTCGCGTAGAGCGGCGAGCCCGAGCTCTCGCACACGGCTGCCTGCCGGCGCACGACCTTCGCAAGGATCTCCCGCCGCTTGAACTCCGGCAGCGCCCGGTAGACGGCGACCCGCGCGTGCTTCGTCGCGTCTGCGGGAAGCAGCGTGCGCATCGCGGTCCCGACGATCCCCATCAGCTCGCCTTCTCGACCGCGGCGCCGGTGGCCGCGAGCCCGCGAGGCCGCGCGCCGTCCGTTCCGGTCGCGGCCGGATAGCCGCCGACCCAGTCGCGCCGCGAGCGCCAGACCTCGCGCCACGGCGTGATCCCGAGCGCGGCCCTGAGGCCGACGCCGACCTGGAGCAGGGCCAATGCGACGACGCGACGGAACGGCCCGAAGTGCTTGCGAACGACGGTGGCCTTCCCCTTCATGACGAGCACCTTCCGGCCCGGCGTGCTCTCCGACGACGCGCCGACGGCATGGGTGATCTCGATCTCCGGGACGAACACCGGCGGACGGCCGCGCCCGCGCGCCCGCAGTGAGAGGTCGACGTCCTCGCCGTACATGAAGAAACGCTCGTCGAACCCGCCGAGCGCGCCCCAGTCCTCACGGGACACGAGCAGCAGGCACCCGGTCACGACGCCGACCTTCCGGACGTCGTCCCGCTGCCACGAGCCGAGCGACTCCGGATCGAAGATCCGCGAGCCCTTGAACACGCTCGAGAGCAGTGTCGCGAAGCACACGTGGCTCCACAGCGTCGGCCCACCCCAGACCGAGCCGGGGCACAGCGTGCCGTCAGGCCAGAGCGTGCGCCCGCCGAACAGGCCGTACTCGCGGTGGGAGCGGGCGAACCCGAGCAGCCGCCGGACGCCCCCGTCGTCGTGGACGATGGTGTCGGGATTGAGCAGCAGGAGGTACCTTCCGGTCGCCTCCTCGGCGGCCGTGTTCACTCCCCGGGCGAAGCCGACGTTCTCGGGAAGGGCGACGAGCCGCACGTCGGGGAACTCGCGTGCGATCAGCTCGTCGGTGCCGTCGCTCGACGCGTTGTCGACCACCACGACCTCGACGGCGAGGCCCTCGGTCGCGGCGGCAATCGAGCGCAGACAGGCGTCGAGCTCGTCCCGGCACTCGTAGGCCACGAGCAGGATCGAGACGTCCGGCGTCACGACCGGATCGTGTCGGGAGTCGGGGCCGACGAGAGCGACGGGGCCTCGGGCCCGGGCTCGGCGTAGTCGTCGCGGCGTCGGACGACTCGCGCGGGGACCCCGGCGGCGATCGAGTTCGGCGGGAGGTCCCGTGTAACCACCGAGTTCGCGCTCACGACGCAGCCGTCCCCGATCGTGACGCCGGCCCCGATGAAGACCCGCGCTCCGAGCCAGACGTCGTCGCCGATCACGATGTCGCTCTCGTCGCGTTCCTGATAGGCCATCGGCTCGCCGGGGCGCATCCCGTAGTTGACCGCCGTGACGAAGACCTCGGGGCCGAACCGGCAGTGCTCCCCGATCGTGATCGTCGCGTGCTTCGCACCGGCCCACAGGTACGCCCGCTCGCCGACGTGCGTCCCCGAGCCGATGCTGATGCGCTCGGCGTGGCGGAGCGAGACGTTCGGCGCGATCCGAGCGCTCCTCGCCATGGTCAGCTTGCGGCGCGGGCTGACGTGGGCGTAGTGGTAGAAGTGGAGGACCCGGAAGACCTGGAGATACGTGCCGGGATCGAGGAACGAGGCGATCGCGCGAAGAAGCCGTTTCATTGACCGGCGCCCGTGACGACCGGCTCGAGCAGGCTCTTCTTCCTGACCTTGCCGGTGTCGGTCCTCGGCAGCTCGTCGAGGACGACCACCTCGCGCGGCACCATGAAGTTCTCGAGCCGGAGCCGGCACGCCGCGATGATCTCCTGCTCGCTCAGCGACGCTTCCTCGTCGAGCGAGACGAAGGCACGAATCGCCTGGCCGAGGATCTCGTCGTCGACGCCGACCACCGCGGCCTCCTTGATGCCGTCGATGCCCACGAGGATGTTCTCGACCTCGAGCGGGCTCACCTTCTCGCCCCGGGTCTTGATGATGTCGTCGCTGCGACCGACGAAGTAGAGGAATCCCTCCTCGTCCTTCGTGAACCAGTCGTGCGTGCAGAGCATGCGCTCCCCGGGCGCAGGCCCCTCGCGGAGCATCTGCGCGGTCAGCTCCGGCTGGCGCCAGTAGCCGGCCATCACGTGCGGCCCGCGGACGTGCAGGATCCCGGTCTCGCCCGCGGCGACTTCGTCCCCGTCGGGCGAGAGCAGGATCGTCTCCGTCCCCGGGATCGCCTTGCCCACCGACGCCGGTCGCTCCTCGAGCAGTTCGGGCTCCAGGTAGCAGACACGCTTGCACTCGGTGAGGCCGTACATGGCGAAGATCAGGCTGTTCGGGAAGATCCGGCGCAGCCCCTCGTGCATCGAGGGGAGGAGCGCAGCCGCCGTGTTGGTGACCCGGGTGACCGTCGGCAGGCAGAGCGGCGCGCGTCCGAGCATGGAGAGGAACGTTGCGTAGACGGTCGGAACGCCCGGGAAGACGGTGATCGACTCCTCCTCCACGCGCTGCACGATCTTCGCCGGGAAGGCGAACGTGCGCTCGAGCACGAGCGTGGCGCCGATACGGACGCTCATCAGGAGCTGGTAGAGCCCGTAGTCGAAGGCGAGCGGAAGGAGCCCGAGGATCCGGTCGTCGGCACCGAGCCGCAGGTACTCGGAGATGCTCCCCGCGGCGAAGACCATGCTCTGGTGCGTCATCATCACGCCCTTCGGCTGGCCGGTGCTGCCCGACGTGTAGATGAGTGCTGCGAGGTCGAGCGGGATCGTTCCCGGGGGCGCCGGCGAGGGATCCGCTGCCGCCACGGCGTCCGCGAAGCTCTCGACCTCGCCGGCGGCCTCGGTCGGCGCGTCGCAGAGCACCGCCTTCAGGCTCGCGAGGTCTCCGATCACCGGCTCGAACACGCGTGCGAGCGCACCTTCCGTGAGCAGGAAGGCCGCCTCGGCGTCGTCGACGATGTAGGCGAGCTTGTCCTGCTTCGTCTCCGGGTTGACGACGACGAACACCCCGCCCGCCAGGAGCGTGCCGAAGATCGACGTCACGCAGGCAGCCGTGTTCGACATGTGGATCGCGACGCGGTCGCCGCGCTCGAGACCGCGCTCCTGGAGCGCCCGTGCGAGCCGCCGCGACCGCTCGAGGAGGTCGGCGTAGGCGAGACGCTCTTCGCCGACGACCAGGGCGGTCTTCGAGGGGTCGTGCTCGGCGGCGGCCAGCAGGCTGTCGTGCAGGAGACGTTGGTGGACGATCGTCATGCGACTGGCTCCGGGGTCGGTGCGTGAGCGGGGACGGTGGACTCCACACGGTCGCCGAGGACCACGCGGGTCGGCTCGGCGGGCGAGGCGAGGCGAGGGCCGGCGACGAGGAGGTCGTGCAGGAGCATGGTCGAGATCGCGCCGACCAGGGCCATCTCGTCGGTCTCGCCGACCGGCCGCGACGCGGCGCTCTCGCACTTGAGGACGAGCCGCGCGATCGCGTCGGGGTCGAAGATCCCTGCTTCCTCGAGCCGAGACGGCTCGAGGAGGCCGGCGACGTAGTCCGGAGCACCGGGGCCGACGAACACCCTCGCGATCGGCGCGCGGTACGGCCGCTTCTTCCTCGCCGCGATCTCCGCCGGGATGAACGGCGCGACGGCGCGACGCAGGAGGTACTTCTCGTTCAGGCCGTGCAGCCGGAGCTCGTCCGGGAGCGCTGCGGCGAACTCGGCGACGCGGTAGTCGAGGAAGGGGAATCGTCCCTCGATCGAGTGACCCATCAGCATCCGGTCTCCCTGCGAGTGCAGGAGGTACTGGTCGAGGAACGTCGTGATCTCGAGGTACTGCGCCCGGCCGAGCGGGCTGAAGTCGGCGAAGGCGGGGGGCAGCAGGCGCTCGAGCCTGTCGGCGGGGTCGCCCTCCCGTGCGGCGGCCTCACGCACCTCGGGTCGGAGCAGGCTGAGGCAGCGTCCGGTGTTCGCGAACCGGATCCTGTGGCTGTACAGGGGGTCGTCGACGTCTGTCAGACCCTTGCGGTAGAAGCCGGTCAGGAACGCGCCGGAGCGACCGAGGTCGTGCGCGACGAAGGCGTTCAGCCGTGCCAGGAGCAGAGGCCTGACCGCAGACTCGGGCTCGCGGGCCCAGAAGCGGCGCACCTTGTTCTCCCGGAAGATGTCGTAGCCGGCGAAGAGCTCGTCCGCGCCCTCACCGGTCAGGACGACCTTCAGGCCTGCCTCGCGGACCGCGCCCGAGAGCCGGAGCAGCGGCGCGAGCGCCGTTCGCAGCGTCGGCTTCTCCGAGAGCTCGACCGCTCGCGGGAGCAGCGTCGCGATGTCGGGAGCGTCGATCTCGACCCGGGTCAGGCTGACGCCGAGCGCCTCGGCGACGCTGTCCTGGAACGCGCTCTCGTCGTAGAGCTCGTCGCGGAAGCCGATGCCGAACGAGGACAGGGGCTCGCTCGAGAGGTCGCGGGCGAGGGATGCGATCGCGGACGAGTCGAGCCCGCCGCTCAGGTATGCGGCCACCGGGACGTCGGCGCGGAGACGGATCCGCGTCGAGTCGACGAGCAGCTCGCGCAGCTCCTCCTCGCAGTCGGCGCGCGAGCGGGCCGGCCCGCTCGACGAGAAGTCGATGTCCCACCAGCGTCGCTGCTCGCGAATGCCGTCCGGCCCCACACGGAGGTAATGCGCAGGTGGCAGCTCGCGAACGCCGCGGAAGGCGGATCGGTCGGGGAGGATCGACCACGTCGTGAACGCCTCGACGATTCCCAGCGGATCGAGCTCGCGCTCGGCGCGGGGATGCCGGAGGAGTGCCTTCGCCTCGGAAGCGAAGCACAGGTCTCCTCCGAACTCCGCGAGGAAGAGAGGGCGGACGCCGAACCGGTCGCGCACGAGCACGAGCTCCTGCTCGGCACGGTCCCAGATCGCGATCGCGAAGTCCCCGTTCAGACGCTCGAAGGCGCCGAGGCCCCACTCCTCGTAGGCGTGGGCGATGACCTCCGTGTCGCTCGTCGTCTGCAGGGAATGCCCGAGGCTCTCCAGTTCCTGCTGTAATTCCACGTAGTTGTAGATCTCGCCGTTTTGCATCACCCAATACCTGCCGCTTTCGTCCGAGAGCGGCTGGTCCCCTCCTGCAAGATCGATGATCGCGAGCCGCGTGTTCACCATGCCCAGACGGCCGTCGAGATAGAGGCCCGTCCCGTCCGGTCCACGGTGACGCAACTCGCCGCCCATCGAGAGCAGGAGCGTTCGGGAGGCGTGCCCACCTACCCGGGTGTAGGTTCCGGCGATGCCGCACACAGGCTGACTCAGCATACGAGGGGTGGTGACGTTCGGCAAGACCTGCACTACACTGAGACGGCGACTGGTGCCCGGTGGCAGGCGATGGCCGCCGGCAACCAGGGGCGACCCCGACCCGGAAGGCGATCACGAGAGGTGACCGAGGCGTGAAGACTGCGGTTGAGAATGACATCAGGACCTTTCTGACCGAGAATTTCCCGCTCAGTTCGCAGGGATTTTCACTTGGCTCCGATGAATCGCTCATCGAAGCGGGCGTGATCGATTCGACGGGAGTTCTCGAGCTGATCGAGTTCATCGAGTCCCGATACGACATCACGATTCCCGATGCGGACGTGCTGCCCGAAAACCTCGACACGGTCGACAGCATCACCAACTACGTCACCGAGAGGGTCGAGGCTCGAAGCCGCAATGGCCACGGATGATCGCACCGTCTCGCTGAGGGATCTCGAGCTCGACCCCGAGGTCGAGACCGCCCGGATCGTGGAGGGCCTCCGCGAGGCCGTCCACGAACGCCTCCGCCGCCGCGGCGGAGTACTGGGGCTCTCCGGCGGGATCGACTCGAGCGTCTGCGCGGCGTTGGCGGCGCGGGCGTTCGGACCCGAGCGCGTGCTCGGCGTCCTCATGCCGGAGGCCGACTCGGCGCCGGAGACGATCGCTCTCTCACGGCTGGCGGCCGAGAGCACGGGCATCACGACGGCGCTCGAGGAGATCACCCCGATCCTCGACGCGCTCGGCTGCTACGACCGCCGCGACGCGGCGATCCGGCGGGTGATCCCCGAGTACGGCGGCGGTTGGAAGGCCAAGATCGTCCTCCCGAGCGTGCTCGGCGGTGACCGATTCCGTCTGTTCTCGGTCGTCGCGCAGTCCCCGGAGGGCGAGGTCGTGACCGCCCGGCTGACGGCCGAGGCCTATCGCGAAGTGGTCGCCGCGACGAGCTTCAAGCAGCGCACCAGGAAGATGCTCGAGTACCACCACGCCGACCGGCTCGACTACGCGGTGATCGGCACGCCCAACCTCCTCGAGTACGACCAGGGGTTCTTCGTGAAGAACGGGGACGGCGCGGCCGACGTCAAGCCGATCGCACACCTGTACAAGAGCCAGGTCTACCAGCTCGCGGAGCATCTCGGGATTCCCGAGGAGATCCGGTCGCGCCCACCGACCACGGACACCTACTCGCTGCCGCAGAGCCAGGACGAGTTCTACTTCGCCCTCCCCTACGAGGGGATGGATCTGTGCCTCTACGCGCGCAACGAGGGGATCCCGGCCGCTGCCCTCGCCGGCCCGCTCGGGCTCTCGGTCGAGGACGTCGAGCGGATCTTCAAGGACATCGACGCGAAGCGGCGCGTCGCCGAAGCGCTCCACGCCGCCCCCATCCTGATTTAGGCGGAATCGTTGCCCGGCGAAGCCGGGCCGATCTCCGCCGGTCAGGCCAGGCGAAGCCGGGCCGTATCCGGTCGAGGCGGAATCGTTGCCCGGCGAAGCCGGGCCGTACCCGGTCTACGCCGAGACGAACAGGGCGCGCTGCTCCCGATGGAGCTCGTCCGAGACGCGCCCGGGCGGCAGCTCCACGTCGGAGCAGCGGATCGCGTGATCGCGCGGGACGTCGACCAACAGGCGGGCGCCGCCCGACAGCCCGATCGGAAGGAGGTCGGCGGCGGCGGTCGTTTCGGCCGCGTCGACGAGTCCGTAGCACGTGAAGCCGCCGACCCCGTCGAGGAGCTCCCCCACCTGGAGGTCGTGCTTCGCGCACGCGATGGTCTCAGCAGACCGGGGCGCCCCGCGCGCGGACGGCGGCGTCGTGGAACAGCGCGGCCCGTGCGGCCGTGAGCGGCGCCTCGACGTGCGGGAGGTGGAACGGCTGGTAGAAGAGGTAGAGGGGGCCCTCGCCCATCTTGAAGTAGCGCATGTACTCGCCGCCGTCGGGCGTCTCCCCGTAGCCGACGACGAACGCTCCAGAGCCGGGCTCCGCTCCGAGCGTGAAGTCGACCCGCCCGCACGGCAGCAACTCGTCGGCCGTCACGTGCTCGAGCACCTCGCGGACGTGCGAGCAGCGATATCCGATCATTCCCCGGCGGGCGACGCCGAGACCCGTGGCGTTCGAGAGGATCGTCGCCTCCATCGAGAGCTTCGTCCCGTCGGCGAACGACGTGATCATCCGGGGTCGCTGCCCGACCGCCTCGGCGAAAGCGCGCTGCGTCTCCGGGGTGCGGTACGGGTCGTAGAAGCCCTTGATGTTCCCGGCCAGCACCGCCCGGTAGCCGATCGACCTCACGTAGCGGATCAGGTTCATGGCCACCGCCGGCTCGTCGCCGTCCACGCCGGTGACGACCACCCCGGCGTCGGCGGCCCGTGCCGCGAGCGCTGGGCCGACGGTTGCGTCGGCATCGGCATTCACGAGGACGACGTGGGCGCCGGCCTCGAAGGCCGTGAGGCTCGTCCGTGCCCCGCACTCCACGTCTCCGCTCGCCTCGATCACGACGTCGATCCCGCGCGCGGCGGCGACCGCCAAGGGGTCGGTGCACGCAGCCGCCCGGCCGAGCTCCAGGGCCCGTTCGACCTCGTCGCGACTCCGGGCGAGCTCGACCTCCTGCTCCCCGGCGCCCGCGAAGGCTCGCTCGACGTCCTCGAGCCGGCTACTTGCGACGGCTGCGAGGCGCATCCCGGGAGTGACCAAGCCGATCTGCTGCGCGATCCTGCGCCCCATGAACCCGGCGCCGACGATCGCCACGCGAACCGGTCGCCCCTCTCGCTCCCGCTCCTCGAGGGCTCGGTCAACGAGGATCACGATGCCGCCGTGGCGCTGTCGAGGAAGGGCCAGGCGCGGTCGCGGTCCGAAACGACGACGATCGGCGCGGGCCAGTCGATACCAAGCCGGGGCTCTGCGAAGTTGATGCCGCGCTCGGCGTCCGGCGCATAGGGGGCGGATGTCTGGTACGCGACCTCGGTCTCGTCCTCCAGCGTGAGATAGCCGTGCGCGCAGCCCTCCGGGAGGTAGACGAGGAACGGCTCGCCGGCGCGGAGCTCGACGCCGAACCAGGAGAGGTGAGCCGGCGAGCCCGGCCGGAGATCGACGACGACGTCGAAGACCGCCCCTCGGACGCACCGAACGGTCTTTGCTTCCGCGGCCGGCGCCAGCTGGTAGTGGAGCCCTCGGAGCGTCCCCCGGGAGACGCTGAAGCCGCTGTTCGCCTGGACGAAGGTCGAGGCGAGCCCGTGCCGCTCGAACTCCTCGGCGCAGAACGTCCGGGTGAAGGAGCCCCGCTCGTCACGCCGCGGCTCGAGCTCGACGTGGAACACCCCCGGGATCACGGTCTCCTGAAAGCGCATCGCTAGAGGATCACCTTCCGGGCGTAGAAGGCCTCCGCCAGTCCGCTCGCCGCGACGCACTCCATGCCCCGGATGCGCATCAGGGCGCGGAAGAGGTCGGCCGCGAACCAGGGCTTGCCCGCCTGGGACGGGAAGCCCTCGAGCAGCAGGTCGAGCTTGCGCTGCGCGACGGGCTCCTCCAGCGGGACGAAGACGTTCGGCGCCCCGAGGTCGCCGTCCCATTTCGGGATCTCGTACTCGAGGACGAGGTGGTTGCGGAAGGAGTTCCAGGTCAGCTCGCAGACGAGCCGATGATCCTGGTGGAGGTCGCCGCGTGCATGCGTGAGAACGAGGTCGGGATCGACCTCCGCGGCGAGCTCGACGACTCGCCGCTTGATCTCCTCTCCGTGGTACGGGAAGAAGGAGTCCTCGAAGCCTTCGATCACGACCCGATGCGTCGCGGCCGCCTCGAGGAATCGTGCTGCGCTGGCCCGGGCCTCGTCCGCCCTCGCGCCGGACGCGCCGAGCACGACCCAGGTCACGTCGAGTGGCTGGCACGCCGCGAGCCCCAGGATGGTTCCGCCGCAGCCGATCTCGATGTCGTCCGAGTGGGCTCCGAGCGCCAGCACCGACAGCGGGGCGCCGCCGGCCCTTCGCAGGTCGAGGCCGATCATTCCCCGACGAACTCGAGGAAGCTCCAGTCCACCGGGAGCGGCTCGGGCTCCCGGCCGGACCGGCGCTCCCAGACCCGCCACGGAGCGCGCCCGCTCTCGACCAGCGCCTCCAGGTTGTGCTTGTCTTTCAGAGTGTCCATGGGCGCCCAGAACCCTTCGTAGCGGTAGCCGAGGAGCTCCTCCTGCTCGATCAGGCGATGGAACGGCTCGTCGACGAGGTCCTCCCCCTCCCGGATCGAGTCGAACACGTCATGGCGCATGACGAAGTACCCGCCGTTGATCCACAGACCGGCCTGCGTCACGTCCTGGACGTCGCGAACCACGGGCCGGCCTTCGTCGAGCTTGACGACGTGGAAGGTGTACTGGGGACGAACGCAGAGGAAGCTCGCCGTCTTGCCGCTCGTCACGAGCGTGTCGATCATGTCGGCGAGCGGCGCGTCGGTGAGAACGTCGCCGTAGTTCGCGAGGAAGTACTCCTCCCCCTCCAGGTGCTTCTCGACCGCCTTCAGCCGCTCGCCGACGGTGGCACGAAGGCCGGTGTCGACGAACGTGATCCGCCAGTCGTGCGCGTCGCTGGAGAGCAGCTCGACGTTGCGCGGGCCCCCGTCGAGCACGAAGTCGTTGGAGAGCGCCTCGTTGTAGGTGAGGAAGAACTCCTTGATCACCTCGGCCTTGTGGCCGAGGCAGAGGATGAAGTCCTTGTGCCCGTAGTGGGCGAAGTACTTCATCACGTGCCACAGCACGGGCCGGGTGCCGATCGGAACCATCGGCTTCGGAATCCGGGCCGAGGCCTCGAGCATTCTGAGACCGAGGCCTCCGCAGAAGAGCACGACCTTCATTGGCTTCGGGGTTTCCATCGTCCCCTCGCGCCCGAACCTTGAGTCCAGGCCGCCGGCTGCCGAGGAAGGGTGCGTGAGCCCGGATCCGTCCTTCTGGCGCGGCAAGCGCGTGTTCCTCACGGGACACACGGGATTCAAGGGCCCGTGGCTGTCGCTCTGGCTCGGCCTCCTGGGCGCCGACGTGCGTGGATACGCGCTCGAGCCCCCGACGGACCCGAGCCTCTTCGAGCTCGTCCGGGCCGGCGAGGTCGTCGACTCCGTGCTGGGCGACGTGCGGGATCCGGTGGCGCTGCGGCGGGCGCTCGTCGGCTACCGGCCCGACGTCGTCCTCCACCTCGCGGCGCAGTCGCTGGTACGCCGGAGCTACGACGATCCCCTGGAGACGATCTCGACGAACGTCCTCGGCGCCGCCCATCTGCTCGACGCCGTGCGCGCCGTGCCGACGGTGCAGGCGGTGGTGGTGGTCACCAGCGACAAGTGCTACGAGAATCGCGAGTGGCTCTGGGCCTACCGAGAGGACGAGACGCTCGGCGGGCACGATCCGTACTCCGCGAGCAAGGCGTGCGCGGAGATCGTCGCGCGCTCGTTCCGCCTCTCGTTCCTCGAGCGCAGGGCCGGAGTCCCGGTCGCCACCGCCCGGGCCGGAAACGTCATCGGCGGCGGTGACTGGTCCGAGGATCGGCTCGTCCCGGACGTCGTCCGTGCGCTCCTGCGCGACGAGCGACCCGAGATCCGCGCCCCGTCCGCCACCCGCCCCTGGCAGCACGTGCTCGAGCCGATCTCCGGCTATCTCGCGCTGGCCGAGCACCTTGCGGCCGGCGACCCGGAGGCGGCCGGGGCCTGGAACTTCGGCCCCCCGGACGACGACGCGAAGCCCGTCGGGTGGATCGTCGAGACCGTCGAGCGGCTCTGGGGTGGGCCGTCGGGATGGGAGCCCCAGCCGGGCGAGCACCCTCACGAATCGACGTTTCTGAAGCTCGATGCGAGCAAGGCGAAGGCGCGACTCGGCTGGCGGCCGCGGCTTCGCGTCGACGAGGCGCTCGCCTGGGTCGTCGAGTGGTATCTCGGCTACCGCGACGGCGCCGACCTGCGCGCGCTCACCGAGGCCCAGATCGCGAGGTACGCGAGCCTTCAGTTCTAGGCGAACCGCATGGTTGCGATCTAACTGGTAGCGAAACCTGAGGAACGCCACTACCTTGAGAAGACGAGCGCATACACGAACGCGCAGAAGGCGACCTTCGGGGCGATTGCCGTAGTAATCGTCGGCTCTTTCCTGCCGTGGGCCCGCGTGTTCGGCGTCAGCGTCTCCGGTATTCAAGGCGAAGGAGTAGCGACTTTCGCCCTTTCGGGCGTCGGGCTGCTACTCCTGATCCTCGGCCGCAACAGCTCGCGGAGGAGCGTCGGTTACGTCCAGGCGTTCCTCGCCCTGCTCGTCGGGCTGGTGGTGATCGTGGACTGGAGTGAGTTTGCCGCTTTCGGCCTATACCTGGTGGCGATAGGCGCCGTTATCTGGCTCGGATGCGCCATGCTTGTGTCCGGCGAGACCCGGCGTGAGAGCCAGCCCTCCGAGCCACCGAGCGTCACCGTTCAGGACGACCCGGAGCAGCCCGTCTAGTACGGAATCGGCGCGACTCGACCCTCGCCTGGACGATCTCGTCGGCCGTCGCGAGCCGCATCGTCATACGATCGAGTTGGATCCTCGAGGCCGCAGCCCGCAACCTGCACCGACCGGCAACTCAAGATCGTCGTCCTGCTCGAGTCCGTCGTTCGCCCGGTCGGAGCGTAGGATCCCGGGCGTCGAGATGAACGTCCTCTGGGGCTTTCTGATCACGGTCGGTGCGACGGCCGTGGCTGTGGCGGCGATGTTGCTCGTACGCCGGCGTGCACCGGAGGGAAGCTATTTCGCCGACGGCGATCGCGCCTCGGGTGTGTTCGGGGTGATCGCGACGGGCTTCTCGGTGCTCCTCGGCTTCATCATCTTCCTCGCTTTCAGCAGCTACGACCAGTCGCGCAGCGGTGCGGAGTCCGAGGCGCTCGTCGTGGCCCAGCAGGTCGAGACGGCCCAGTTCTTCCCGTCGGCGTACGTCGCCCAACTGACGGGTGAGCTTGTCTGCTACGGACGCTCGGTGGTGTACGGAGAGTGGGAACGCATGGAGGCCGGCAGTCAGGGCGATGCCATCAATCCCTGGGGAGTCGCGCTCTTCCAGACGGTGAAGGGTGTCGAGCCGGAAAGTGCAAGCGAGCAGTCCGCCTACGACAAGTGGCTCGATCAGACGTCGGCTCGCGAGGAGGCTCGTCGGGATCGCGTCCACGGCGCGGTGGGAGTGTTGCCGGCGCCGCTCTGGATTGTTCTCTTCTGCATCTCGGCGGTCATCTTCGTGTACATGCTCTTCTTCGCCGATCGCGGGGAGCGGGCGGTGACGCAGGGGCTTCTGATGGGTGCGGTTACCTCGGTCGTCGTCATGATGATGCTCCTGCTGAGCTCACTCGACAACCCGTTCCATTCCGGCGTCGGTGGTCTCCGTCCCGTCGCCATGGAGCGAACCTTGCGAATCACCGACGAAGCGCTGCGGAGCATCCGCGCCGACGTCCGAATCCCGTGTGACGAGAGGGGTGATCCCATCTGACCCCGGCAGAGAAGGAAGGCGCCGACTGGGTGGAGATCGTGGCAGCCGTGCTTCTCGCGCTCGCGACCGTCGCCACCGCGTGGAGCGGCTACCAGGCGAGCAGATGGAACGGCGAGCAGGCGAAAGCGTTCAGCCGAGCGAATGCAGCCGGGCGGCCGTGATGCCGCCCCTATTCGTGCGGTCGGCGTCTTGACTCGGGGTGGGTTCGTTCCTACCCTGCTCGCGTCATCTCCTACGAGGGAGGTTGTCGATGCGCGTTTGCATCATCGACCGGGGAGCAAGGTTCCAAGTCCCGCCCGAACGGATGCCCGGCCTCTGGGAACAGTTCGTCCAGTGGCGGCAGCGCTGGCGCGAGAAGATGGAGAGCTTCGAGTTCTTCGCCGACGGTAACGGCGGGTTCGGGGTCGTCAACGTCACCGACGAGCACGAGATGCAGCAGATGATGCTCGAGTATCCGTTCGCGTTCTTCGACAACGTCGAGCTGCGGATCGTCGTCGACGGCGACATCTCACTCGAGCGCTGGGCGCAAGCGATCCAAGGCTCCCAAACCGGCTGAAACCAAGGTCCTCCGCAGGAAGCGCTGGCTCCCTGATCAGCGCCCGACCCCCGGTAACGGGGAGCCAGCCCCGCTCTCGAAGACCGAGGCGGGGCGAACCCGACCGCGCTGATGGCGAAGGCGGGGCACGCCCACATGTCGACGACGAAGACGTACCTGCATCTCGCGAGGGTCGTTGTCCCCGAGCAGGTGAATCGGCTAGAAGTCCGACTTCTAGGCGCCGAAATGGGTAGAAAGCTCTACCCACCTGAGCGGATCTGAGCGAATCTGACGTGACCTGAGCCGCGCAGCCATGCGGTGTCTGACCCCACTGACGGGGGTCAGCGAGCCTTCAGTTCTAGCCGCCGGCGGTCGATGCCTCTCTCCATGGAGCTCGTCCGGGAGAGCCGGGACGCCGGCACGCGGTCGTTCGAGCGCTCTCGCGCGCTTTCCGAGCGGCTGAACGACCTGATCCCAGGAGGCGCCCACACGTATGCCAAGGGCGAGGATCAGTTCCCCGAGGGACTCGCCCCCGTCCTGACGCACGGCCTCGGCTGCAGGGTCTGGGACGCGGACGGCAACGAGTACCTCGAGTACGGAATGGGGCTGCGGGCGGTCGTCCTCGGCCACGGCCGGCCCGAGGTCGTCGAGGCGGTCGCCCGTCAGGCGGCGCTCGGGACGAACTTCACGCGGCCCGCGACGGTCGAGCTCGAGGCCGCCGAGGCGCTCCTCGCCTGCGTGAGGGCCGACATGGTCAAGTTCACCAAGGACGGGTCGACTGCGAACACTGCGGCGGTCAGGCTCGCCCGGGCGGCGACCGGCCGGGACGTGGTGGCGATCTGCGCCGATCACCCGTTCTTCTCCTACGACGACTGGGCGATGGTCACGACGCCGATGCGCGCCGGCATCCCGCCGGCGGTCGCAGAGCTGACGGCGGGATTCCGCTACAACGACCTCGCGTCGGTCGAGCGCGTCTTCGCCGACCACCCCGGGCGGATCGCCTGCGTCATGCTCGAGCCCGAGCGCGTCGAGCCGCCACGCGACGGATTCCTCCACGAGCTGCGGCGGCTGTGCGACGCGGAGGGAGCCGTGCTGGTCTTCGACGAGAACGTGACCGGCTTCCGCTGGGCTCTCGGCGGAGCCCAGGCGGTCCGCGGCGTCAGGCCGGACCTCTCCACGTTCGGGAAGGCGATGGCCAACGGGTTCGCGCTCTCCGCGCTCGTCGGGCGGCGCGAGCTCATGGAGCTCGGCGGCCTGCGGACGGACGAGGAGCGGGTCTTTCTCCTCTCGACGACGCACGGCGCCGAGCACACGGCCCTCGCAGCGGCGATCGCGACGATCGAGGTCTTCCACGCCGAGCAGGTGATCGAGCGGCTCAGCCGCCAGGGCGAGCGGGTGCGCGCCGGCGTCGAGGCGTGTGCGCTGGCACACGGTGTCGCCGACGCCTTCACCGTCTTCGGCCACCCGGCCTGCCTGTTCTTCGGAACCAGGGACGCGGACGGGAACCCGTCTCAGTCCTTTCGGACGCTGTTCCTCCAGGAGACCGTCGGCCGCGGCCTGCTCGCGCCGTCATTCGTGATCAGCGCCGCCCACGGCGACGACGAGGTCGATCGGACGATCGAGATCGTCGACGCCGCCCTCGCCACATACGCCCTCGCGCTCGATCAGGGCGTCGAGCGGTTCCTCCGCGGCCGGCCCGTGCGGCCCGCGTTCCGTGCGAGGAACTGACGTGGTCGCGCTGGCACCCAGGTCCCGCGCCTGCCCGATCTGCGGCGAGAGCGACCTGCGCGCCACGGTCGAGCTGCACGACGTGCCGACGCAGGACGGAGTCCTCTGGCGGACGGAGGCCGAGGCGCGGGAATCCCCGCTCGGCGACATCCGGCTCGTGCTCTGCGAGACGTGCTCGTTCGTCTGGAACGAGCTGCACGACCCGGCGCGGGTCGGCTTCCGCGGCTACGACGTCTCGCTCCAGCACTCCCCCACCTTCCAGGCCTTCGTGGCGGAGCTCGCGGAGCGGCTGATCGGCCGGTACGACCTCCATGGGAAGACGATTCTGGACGTCGGCTGCGGTCGGGGCCACTTCCTCGAGGAGATCTGCGCCCGCGGCCCGAACGCCGGGATCGGGATCGATCCCAGCATCGAGTCGCGCCGTGTCTGCTCGCCGGACATCACGTTCGTCGGCGAGGCCTACTCCGACGAGCTGCTCGACCTCCAGGCGGACCTCTTCGTCTGCCGCCACGTGCTCGACATCCTCGGCGACCAGGTCTCGCTCGTGCGGCTGCTCGGCCGGGCGGTCGACCGCGCCGCGGTCGACGCTGCCGTCTACGTCGAGGTGCCGAACGCGATGGCGACGTTCGGCGACCTCGTCGTCTGGAACCTCGTCTACGAGCACCGCGCCTGGTTCGTCGCCGACTCCCTCCGCTACCTGTTCGCCCTGGAGGGGTTCGACGTCACCGACGTCGCACCCTGCTGGCACGGCGAGTACCTCGGCCTGGAGGCGCGACGCACCGGAGCGGTGCATGCGAGGCCGGTCCCGGCCGAGGAGTCGGGGGTCGGGGCAGCGCTCGACCGGTTCTCCGGTTCCTTCGAGCGCGTCCGCGAGGAATGGCAGCTCCGCCTCGACGAGCTCGCCGGCGGCGGGCAGCGGGCCGTCGTCTGGGGCGCGGGCGCCAGGGGCATCGCGTTCCTTTCCCTGCTCGACGCCGGTGAGGTCGTGCCCGTACCTCGTCGACGTGAACCCGAAGCGGCAGGGGCTGTTCCTGCCTCGCACGGCGCACCCGGTTCGGGCTCCGGAGCATCTCCTCGAAGACCCGCCCGACCTCCTGCTCGTCTCGAACCCGACCTATGTAGACGAGATCGCAGCTCAGGCCCGCGGTCTCGGCGTCGGTGCGGAGCTGGTGGCCCTGTGAAGGCTCAAGTGCGATCCGCCTCGGGTCGATCTGAGCGGTAGGTCGTGTCGACCCTTCCCGACTTCCAGAACGAGTCCGCGGCCGCGGTCATCACCAGGCCCGTCGGGCGCGTCGCCGCGCGCCCCGAGATCGCCTGGGTCACGCTGCGCATCGCGGTCGACATCGCGATGCTTGCGCTCTCGAGCGTGCTCGTCGCGGTGGTTGCCAGCGTCGAGGACGCGACGGCCCCGCCGGTCCCGTGGCTGGCGATCTACCCGGCCCTGGTGCTCCTGCTCTTCCGGATCCGCGGGATGTACGCGCAGCGTGTCCGCCTCCAGGTTCTCGATGACCTGCGCGGCGTCGTCTCGGCGACGGCACTTGCAGCGATGGTCGTGGTCACGATCCGCGCGCTCACGGGCGAGGACGCCCTGCTCGCCGGGCAGACGATCGGCCAGTGGGTCGCCTCGGTCGCCCTCCTGTCGACGGGCCGCGTCGGCACCGCGCTGCTCCTGCGTCAGAGCTGGCGCAACGACCAGTGGGTTCGCCCGACCCTGATCATCGGCGCCGGGCAGGTCGGCCAGCTCGTCGCGCGGCGCCTGCTCGAACAACCCGATTCGGGGCACCAGCCGATCGGGTTCCTGGACAAGGAGCCGCTCGACGAGGTCGGGGAGTCCGGGCTCCCGGTCCTCGGCGCGAGCTGGGATCTCGAGCGAACCGTCGGCGAGTACGGGATTCGCCACGTGATCGTGACGTTCTCGACGGCCCCGCACCAAGTGCTGCTCGGCATCGTCGACCGCTGCGACAGGCTGGGCGTCTCCGTCTCGCTCGTCCCGCGGCTCTACGAGAAGGTCACGCAGCGGCTCGCCGTCGAGCACCTGGGTGGGCTCCCGCTGCTGACGATGGAGCGGATCGACCCGAAGGGCTGGCAGTTCGAGCTGAAGTACTCGGCAGACCGGGTTGTCGCAGCCCTCGGGCTCGTGCTTGCCTCGCCGTTCCTCCTCGCCGGCGCGATCGCGATCAGGCTCTCGATGGGCAGCCCAGTCTTCTTCCGCCAGGAACGGGTCGGGCTCGACGGCAAGACCTTCGAGCTCGTCAAGTTCCGCTCGATGCTGCCGCCGAAGGGCGATGCCGGCGCGACCCCTGAGCGCGCGAGCGACGAGCGTGACCGCCTGACGCGGGTCGGCTCGTTCGTGCGGGCGACGTCGATCGACGAGCTGCCGCAGCTCTGGAACGTCCTCAAGGGCGACATGAGCCTGATCGGGCCTCGGCCCGAGCGCCCCGAGTTCTGCGAGATCTTCGAGGACTACGTCTACCGCTACGGCGACCGACATCGCGTCAAGTCCGGGATCAGCGGCTGGGCCCAGGTGCACGGCATCGGACGCGGCGCGGAGCGCTTCAGCGCGGAGGCGCTACGCGACCGTGTCGAATGGGACAACTTCTACATCGAGAACTGGTCGCTCTGGCTCGACCTCAAGATCGTCCTGATGACGGTGGCCGCGATCTTCTCGTTCCGCCAGACGTAGTGCCCCGGATCGTCGACGAGGAGACGCCTCGGCAGAGGTCTGGGCGGTCGCGGGTGCCGGCGGCGCCGGCACCCGCACACTCCGACAGCCGAACCAAGCCCAAGCTCCTGCTCCTCATCACCCTCGCCGAGGTCGGTGGCGCGCAGACCTACGTCGCGGAGCTGCTTCCCGGCCTGGTCGACGAGTTCGACGTCGTGGTCGCCGCCCACGGGGAGGGGCCGCTCGTCGACGCGGCCCGTAGCGCGGGTGCGCGCTACGTCCCGCTGGAGCGGCTCCGGCGCCCGGTGCATCCGCTGCGGGATCTGGCCGGCCTCGTCGAGCTCGTCCGCCTGTTTCGACGCGAGCGCCCGGACGTCGTGCACGCGAACAGCTCGAAGGCAGGCGTCGTCGGTCGGATCGCCGCCGTGCTCGCTCGCGTCCCGTCCCGAGTGTTCACCGTGCACGGCTGGGCGTTCTCGACGACGGCCGGGCCGATGTCGCGCGTGTACCTCTGGCTCGACCGCGTGCTTCGTCCCGTGACCTCGCTCGTGGTCTGCGTCTCGCATGTCGACCGCGACCTCGGGCTCGCCCAGCGCACGTGTCGAGCCGATCGGTCGACGGTGATCTGGAACGCGGTCGACGTCCGGAGCGCGCCACGTGCGGCGCTGGCCGGCGACCCGCCCGTCTTCGTCAGCGTCGGGAGGCTTCAGGCTCCGCAGAAGGACTTCCTGACGCTCCTGCGCGCGGTTGCAATGCTCCCGCGCGGCTCGGTGCGCGTCGAGATCGTCGGCGACGGGCCGGATCGAGTCTCGCTGCTCGCCGAGCGCGAGCGGCTCGGCCTCGGCGAGGACGTCGCGTTCCTGGGCGTCCGCAACGACGTGCCCGCGATCCTCGCGGGAGGCGATGCGTTCGTCCTGGCGACCACCTACGAGAGCCTGCCCATCTCGATCATCGAGGCGATGGCGGCCGGGTTGCCGGTCATCGCCTCGCACGTCGGCGGCGTGCCCGAGCAGGTCCTCGACGGGGAGACGGGAATCCTCGTCCCTCCCGGCGACGTCGATGCGCTCGCGGCGGCGCTCGCGCGCCTCGCCGGGGACTCTCCGCTCCGGCGAAGCATGGGCGCGGCCTCGTACGACCGGGCCCTGACCTGCTTCGACCTCCCGCGCTTCCGCGCGGCGCACGTCGACGAGTACCGCCGCCTGGTCAGCCGGGCTGGCGCCGTGGCGCGTTGAGCGCATAGGCGCCGGCCCAGATCAGCGCTGCCACCACCCAGAGGTGGCGCCAGTGGAGCGTGTCGATGAACGCGCTGTTCGCTATCAACCCGAGCCAGCAGCCGAGAAGGGCCGCGGAGCCGACCCCGCCGACGTCTGCGTCGCGGGCGGCCAGGATCAGCGCGAGCCCGAGCGTCACGAGGAGGAGCACGAGCACCAGGAGCGCCCCCGGGAGCCCCTGCTCGAAGCCGACCCGCAGGTAGAGGCTGTGCGCCGCGTAGTCGAGCGTCGTCTCCACCTGCCCCGGCCCATGTCCGAAGGCCAGCTCGGTCATCCGTGACAGCGCAGACGATTGCGTCCGGAACCGGTCGGCGTCGTAGAGCTGGAGGCCGGACCTCTGCTCGAGGAACGACAGCGAGCCGGTCGCGAAGAGCAAGGCGAGCCCGGCCGCGCCCGCCAGTCCGAGCAGGAGCACGGCCTTCAGCGCTGCCCCGAATCCGCCCCTGCGCCAGGCGTAGACCAGCACGATCGTCGCGAACGCGATCGCCAGGTTCAGCCAGGCCGCGCGGGAGTACGCGACGAGGATCCCGGCGAGCAGCGACAGGAGCACGGCCACGAGAACGATTCGCCCCCAGCCGAAGAGGCGCGGGCGGACGATATCCTCGAGCACGATCGCGGCCGCCGGCACGAGGAACGGGCCGAAGACGTTCGGATCCTTGAACAGGCCTTCGGCACGGAACTCGTCGAAGAGGAAGAAGCTGGCATTCGGGAACCCGATCTCGAGCGCTACCGCGGAGACGAGAGCGGTGGCGGCCGCGGCGAGCACGTAGGCCTTGATCGCCGCGCGGGTGAGCGCCCCGTCGCGGAACACGGAGGTGAGCCACACCGCGAGCGCGATCAGGTAGAGGGTGATCAGCTCGAACCGGGCGGCCCTCGCGGCGTCGGTCGCGTTCATCGAGGAGAGGATCGTCAGCGCCGCGAGAAGCCCGAGCGGGACACCGACCACGACGGGCAACTGCGGGTGGATTCGACCGGAGAGCAGGCTCGTGAGCATCAGCAGGGCGAACACCAGGTCCACTGGTGCGGGCTCGAAGCGCACGAAGCCCAGGAGGGCGAACGCACCGACGATGAGCACCGCCGGGCGCGCGAACGCCAGGTAGGTCGCCCCGATCAGGACGACCAGAGCGACGGGAGCAAGCCGGGTGACCTCGTCCGGAAGGTCCCGGACGACGATGGGGAGCGCGGCGCCGATCAGAACGGCCACCGCGAGCCCGAGGAGGATCAGCCGGACTGTCGGGCCGTCCGGCACGAGACGCGAGCGCAGCCGGGTGCCTGCTCCCGGGCCGCTAGCGGGAGGCGCCGTACGCGTAGCCATACCCGTACGCCTCCTCGTGCTCGAGGCGCCGACCGACCACGATGAGTCCACGCGGCTCGACACTCGAGGCCTGCATGATGCGCGTGGCGCGCCGGGCGCTGTCGCGCGAGAGCTTTCCGACCTGGGCAACGAGCAGCAGGGCGTCGGCCTGGCGAGCGATGACCGCGCACTCGCCGCTCACGAGCAGCGGCGGGGCGTCGATGACCACGACGTCGTACCGCTCGCGGGCGTCGACGAGCAATTCGCGCATCGCTTCCGACTGGTAGAGGGTCGCCGGGTCGAAGAAGCGCGTCCCGTTCGCCAGCAGCGAGAGCTCTCCACCTGCCGCGACCGTTCCGTTCAGGACGACGTAGCGGACGGCGTCGTCGAGCTTCACCTCGCCCGACAGAACCTCGATCACGCCGCTTCGTGCGGGCCGCTCCTCGGTCGCGACCCCTCCGGACCGGACGTTCGCGGCGACCGCCTGCTCGACGCGGTCGAAGTAGAGGTGCAGCGTGGGCGAATGGACGTCGGCCGAGATCGCGAGGACACGCTTGCCGGCCGTGGCGAAGGCCGTGGCCAGGTTCGCGGTCGCGGCGCTCTTGCCCTCCTCGGGGACGGCCGAAGAGATGACGACGACGCGCGCGGGCGCTCCCGTCAACCAGGAGAGCCCGAGGTTGGTGCGGATCGTCCGGTAGGCGTCGGCGATCGCGGTGGCGTCGGAGAAGCGCTCCCGCGGGGCGAAGTCGCCGAGCGCCGCGCCACGGTTCCCGCGCTGGGCGCGGGAGACGAACGGGACGACCCCGAGAGCGGGTGCGCCGTAGACGCCTTCGACCTCCTCGACCGAGCGGAGCCGCCGGTCGAGGCGGTCGCGCATGATCGCGACGACGACCCCGATGAAAAGGCCGAGCAGGAAGCCGATGACGCCGTTTCGTACCGGGTGCGGCGCATAGGGATCGTCGGGGACCTCGCCCGGCTGCACCAGCGTCAGGTCGGCCGACGACGTCTTCAGCTGCGCCTGCGCCTCCGTCAGCTGGCGGCGGATGTCGGCCGCCGCGTCGACGTCGGTCGGCGACAGCGAGGCCAGCTGGTCGTCCAGGAACGCGATCCTCGCCTCGAGCAGCTCGTTCTGCTTCTCCGTCCGCCAGGCGAGGAAGGCATCGGCGACCGCGTTCGAGGACGTCGCCGCCGCGGGGGCCGTCGGCTCCGAGACCGAGATCGAGATCAGATCGTTGTTGGCCCCAGCGCCGACGTCGAGCTCCTCGCGGAGCTTCTCCGTGGTCGGGTATCCGGTTGCGGGCAGCGCGCGGTTCAGCACCTCGTCCGTCTGCACGAGGCTGACCAGCGTGTCGACGGCCCGGCTCGGGTCGCCGCCGTCCTGGGTCAGCGGTGTCGGCACGACTGCCGGCGTGTAGAGGATCGTGGCCGTGCTCTTGTAGCGCTCGCCCTGGAGGAACGACACGCCCACCGCGATGCCCCCCGTGACCAGGGCGATCAGCAGGATCAGCCACCAGCTGCGCTTCGTCAGCGAGAGATAGTGGTGGAGGGTCGAGTCGTCGTTCACGCGTGGATGGCCAGCCGGAGTTCCGCTCTCACAGTCGGTATCGGACGCCCGGCGGCCGGGCTTGAGTCCGGGCTTGCGAGGCGTCTTCCTCGCCTCTCCCTCCCCTTTCGGGGTACCCCGGCCGAGCCTGGCGGCTCACCCTTCCGTGGGGCCTGCCGATGCAGTCAGGCGTGCGGAGTGCTCTCGGAATCGTCGGAACGGCCGCGGCCAGCCTCGTCCTCGTGCTTGCGACGGCAGCGTCGCCGGCAGCGGCGGCAGCGCCGTCGATCAGCGTCACCCAGGCGCCGCCGGCCTCGACGACCGCCACGTCCGCGACGATCTCGTTTCGTGTCGTCGGCTTCTCTCCGTCCACCGTCACGTGCGCCCTCGACAGCGCAGCACCCAAGCCCTGCACCAGCCCGGTGTCCGTCAAGGCACTGTCGGTCGGTAGCCATTCACTGCGAATCGTGGCGGTACGCGCCCGCCAGTCGGCGAGCGCGGTCGTCCGCTGGACCGTGAAGGCGGCGCCCGCACCCACGATCGCGATCACGAGCGCGCCACCGGCCCAGACGGCCGAGCCGACGGCCTCGATCGCCTGGCAGGCGACGAACGCCGATCGCGTCGAGCTCTCGCTCGACGGTGGGGCGTTCGCGCCCGCCACGAGCCCTGCAGGCCTCGCCGGGCTCGCACCCGGGAGTCACACCGTCGTCGTCCGCGCAATCGGGCCCGGTGGGACTCGCAGCGCCTCCACCAGCTGGGTGGTCGTTCAGCCGCAACCCGCCCTCAATCCGGGCGCGCCGGCCGCTCCCCGCTCGCCGAGCGCCTACGCCGTTCCGGTCGGTGCTGTGCGCGTGACCACCGCCGCCGAGCTGCAGGCTGCGCTGGACTCCACGCCCGCGAAGGACATCGTGCTCGCGAACGGCACCTACGAGACGGCCGGGTGGTTCTCGAACCGCGAGGGGCACCGCCTGTACGCGGAGCAGCTCGGCGGCGCGGTTCTTGCTTCCGGTCTCGAGATCGGCGCGAACTGGGGGAACGGGGGCGCGGTCGTCAGGGGCATCACCTTCGACGTCGCGACTCCTGCGAAGACCTTCCACGGCGCGCTCGTTCACGTCTGGGGCGCAGGTGGGGCGTCGACCTCGGTGACCGACTGCGTCTTCCGGGGGAACGGGCAGATCGCGTTCGGGCTCCTCGTGTACAGCCCTTCGGGACTCGTCGCCGAGCGGCTGACGTTCTCGCGGTTCACCGACGTCGCCCTCCGCGCCAGCGACAACCAACTGGTCGCCTACGGCGGGCAGACGCCCCGCATCGCCTCGATCGCCGACATCGCCGTCGACGGAGTCAGCCGGCCGACGCCGGGCGCGTCGGACGGGACGGCCGAGGCAGGCATCTGGATCGGGCATCCGGTGACGAGCGGCGTCCACCGGATCGCCGTGCGCAACGTCAGCTGGTCGGGAATCGAGACCGTCAACAACTCCTGGGACACGACGTTCAGCGATCTCGACATCGACATGAGCGGTCCCCAGTCGGCGGCAGCCGTGGGCATCTACCTCGAGCACGTGAACCATCGCAACGTCTTCGAGCGCTTCCGGATCCGCGGCGCGGCGATGGGGTTCACGGCCGAGTGGGCCGATCCGGCCTGGGGTGGCATCGCGGGAGCGCACGACACCGTGATCCGCGACGGCGTGGTCGACGCCGACGGCGCGAGCGACGCCAAGACGTTCGGGGTGTACCTCGACGAGGGCACCGTATCGACCACGATCACCGGCGTCGTCTTCCGCAACCAGACCTTCGCCGCCATCGGCGCCTACAAGACCACCGGTACCGATCGCTTCGAGGGCAACGACACGAGCGGGATCCGACCGGGGGCTGTCGCGCTCTCCACCAAGCACCGGTCGAGCCCGACGCCCTGACCCTGACCGCGGCCTGGCGGCCGCTCCCACGCCCGAACCGTCACGGAGCCAACGATTCGGGCTACAGCGTGACCGAGCCGTCCTCCCCGAGGCTCCAGTGTGGGTTGTGCGCCACCTCCCACGGATGGCCGTCGGGGTCGATGAACACTCCGGAGTAGCCGCCCCAGAACGTCGGCGCACCTGCGCGGGCGACGGTCGCACCGGCAGCGCTGGCGTCGAGGAGCACACGGTCGACCTCGTCCGGGGAGCCGACGTTGTGGGCGAGTGTGATGCCTCCCCAACCGCCGCCGTCGGAGACGCCGCTGTCGGCCGCGAGCTCGCCACGACCCCAGAGAGCGAGGACGATCGACCCTGCCTGGAAGAAGACGACATCCGAGCCCTGCTCGCAGGCGCTCCTCCAACCGAGGGCCTCGTAGAACGACCGGGAGCGGGCGAGGTCCGAGACACCGAGCGTGATCACGCTGAGCCGTTGCTCCATCTGCAGATCCTCTCATCGACCCCCGGCGGTGTCGAGCATCGGCTGGTCTGTTCTGTCGCGAATCGCTGCCCGGCGACACGCCTCTGCGGAACCGGCGCAGCCGGTTCCGCGATCGTCGCGATATCGGCCCGGCTTCGCCGGGCAACGATTCGCGACACTTCAGGCGCGCCGGAGGAGCCTTCTTCCCTGACCCCGGATCAGTGCGAAGTCGCTCCGGCGGGGCACCAACAGGCCTGCCCGGATGCCGGCCACGTGGCGGTAGGCGAGCGTCGATCCGATCCCACCTGCGAGGAACGCGGCCGAGGCGGCGATCGACGCGCCGGTCGCGCCGTAAGGCGGGATCAGGGCGAAGTCGAGGGAGATCCCGACGACGAGCGCGATCACCGGGCCGATGGACGATCGCCCCGGCGACGACGAGGCGAGCAACGACCCCGAGAAGACAACGAGCGCCGTGTAGCCGATCCCGCCCGGAAGCAGCAGGAGGTACGGCGTGACCGACGGCTCGTAGTCAGAGCCGAAGATGATCGGCAGCAGCGGCGTGCAGGCGTACCCGACGACGATCGTCGCGATCGTGAAGAGGAGGAGGACGCGGAAGACGCGGAGGGTCGTCTCGACGCGTTCTGCGATCGGGCTCCGGGCGATCACCGGGACGAGCACGAGCCCGACCACGCCGGGCAGGTAGAGGGCGACCTCGCTCGCGTTGACGCTGACGGCGTAGATGCCCAGGGCCGCCTCGCTCGCGATCAGGCCCATGATCACCTGGTCGACGCGGGCGTTCAGGAAGGTGGCGAAGGAGCCCGCCCAGGCGGGGAGCCCGTAGCGCAGCGTGCGCCGGAAGAGCATCCCGGCCGGCCGGCCGACCCCCTGCACACGTATCGAGGCCGCCAGCCCGATCACGCAGCCGCAGACCTGGGCGACCGCCCACAGCACGCAGCCCGAGCGAACGGTGAGCCCGGCAGTGGTCAGATCGACGGCATACAGGACCGCGAGGAGCACGGGCGCGGCTGCGGAGACCAGCGCCTGGGCGAAGAATCGGGTGCATCCGAGCAGGTACGCGATCGTCGCTCCGGTCAGCGACAGCCCGACGGTGCCGACCCAGAGGGAGATCAGCTCGACCTCGTCGATCCCGGCTGGACGCGCCGAGGGCAGGCGCCACAGCACGAGCACGGTCAGCCCGCCGAGCACGACGCTCGTCGTGAGCGTGAAGACGGTGAGATTCGTCAGGAGCCGGCCGCGCTCTCGCTGCATCCGTGCCCCGAAGACAACGGTGGCCTCGTCGACTCCGAACCGCGAGATGCCGGCGAGGACGAGGCCGGCCATCATCACGAACGCCACTGCGCCGCGCCCGGCCGGCTCGAGAGCCCGTGCCAGGAGCAGGACCGCGACGAAGGTTCCGGCGCTCGCGAGAGCGCGCGAAACGAGCAGGCGGGCCGACCCGCCGACGATGGAGACGTGTCCGTGGGACTCGGTGGGCTCGCTGGACGAACCGTCAGTGGACGGCGGCGCCCACTGCTCCGGTTCGCGCTCAGCCGGGACCGGCGATCGTTCCATCCGACTGAGCATCGGCTCTGCCTGCCCTGGTCTAGAGGATGTGCAAGCATGCGATCCCCCGGAAAGCGAACTGCGCATGCCGCGACCCCCCTGGATGCTGCTGGTACTCTCCTGCGTCGCCGTGCTGATCCTCGCCGCCGCTCCGGCGGCGTCGACCGGACGTACCGCCAGCTGGCAGAGCGGAGCCGTGATCGTGGCCACGGGTTCCGGCCTCGCTCGTGCACTCGCGCACCGGACGCCGAAGACGATCATCCTCGAGGACGGCGTCTACGACCATGCGACGCCGTTCGAGGCCAGAGCCGCCCACCGGGTCGTGGCGCGGCATCCGGGCCTGGCCCGGCTCACCGCAGGACTGGTCGTCGGCGGCCCGGGGCACGCGGGCGGGACGCAGCTTCACGGCCTGGTGCTCGACGTCAGCGACCCCGCAAAGACGCTCCACGGCGCCGCCGTCCACGTCTGGGGGCGCGGGGGGGCGAACACCAGCGTCACCGACTGCGCCTTCGACGGAAACGGGGCGCTCGCGTATGGCCTGTACGTCCTGAACCCCGACGGTCTCGTCGCCGAACGGCTGTCGTTCCGGGACTTCACGGACGTCGCGCTGCGTGCCAGCGACAATCGCACCGTGCCGTACGGATCACCGACGCCCCGGATCCAGTCGATCGCAGACATCGTCGTAGACGGGGTGTCACGGGCGACGCCCGGCGAGTCGGACGGCACCGCCGAGGCCGGGCTCTGGATCGGCCACCCTGTCGAGGCCGGCGTGAGGCGAGTCGTCGTGCGAGGCACGAGCTGGTCAGGGATCGAGACGGTCAACAACTCGTGGGACACGACGTTCGCGGATCTGGAGATCGACATGACCGGCCCCCAGTCGGCGGCGGCCGTCGGCGTCTACCTCGAGCACCACAGCGTCGGCAACACGTTCGAGCGCTTCACGATCCGCGGCGCCACGATCGGCTTCAAGTCCGAGTGGGCCGACCCGGCCCGGGACGGCACCGCCGGCGCCCACGACACCGTGATCAGAGAGGGGACGATCGACGCCTCGGGCGCGACCTCGGCCGAGACGTGGGGCGTGTATCTGGACGAAGGGACGGTCTCGACCACCGTCATCGGGGTCGTGTTCCGTAACCAGACCGTGGCGGCGATCGCCGCGTACCGGACCGCGGGCGTGAACCGTTTCGACGGCAACGACACGACCGGCCTTCTCCCCGGTGCCGCGACGTACTCGACCGCGCACCTCTCGGCTGTGCGCTGAGGGGAAGGCGACCGCTCGCCGCTACAGCTGTCGGGCGTCCACGCCGATGAATTCGACGCGCCCTCGCGACGCCCGATCGCGCCGGCGCACGATCTCCGATGGATCACCCCGCGACCACCGACCCACCCCTCGAGGACGTCCTGGTCGACGTGTCGATCCCGACCGTTGGACGCACCGCCTTCCTCAGGGGAGCGATCGAGGCCGTCCTGGGCCAGACGTTCGGCGGCTGGCGGCTCGTCGTCTCCGACAACGGCTCGGGCAGCGACGCGGTTCAGGCCGTCGTCGAGCCGTACCTCGTCGACCCACGGGTCTCGTTCGTCGCGAGCGAGCACCAGGTTTCCGCGGCGGAGCACTTCACCCGGCTGATCAACACCGGGAACGCCCCCTACGTGGCCCTCCTCGACGACGACGACCTGTGGGCGCCTTGCATGCTGGAACGGCGCGTTGCGTTCCTCGAGGAGCATCGGGAATGCGCCTTCGTCTTCTCGTCGATGCAGATCATCGACGAGTCCGGAGCCGAGCTGAAGCGCTGGCGGGTCAGACTCAGGGAAGGCGTCCAGGATCAGCGGACGTTCGTCTCACGTCTCCTCGAGCAGAACGTCGTCGGGGGGGCGTCGGCGCTCGTGCGGCGGACGGCGTACGCCGCCGCCGGTCCGGTGTTCGACGGGCGTTTCCCCCGGACGTACGACTACGAGATGTGGCTCCGCCTCGCGCTCGTCGCGCCGGTCGGCTTCCTGTCGGGCTTCGACGCCGCCTGGCGCTATCACCCCGAGCAGGAGACGCGCGACCTCGACTCGCTCGAACGCGAGTACGGGCAGCTCGTCGACCACGCCTGGACGCTGATCGAGGCGCGCGGACTGGGGTCGCTGCTGACCAAGCGTGGCAAGCGGCGGAAGCTCGCCTCGCTCCTCTTGACCGGCGTGCTCAACGCGATCGAACGCGACGACAGGAGCGCGGCACTGCACTACCTGCGGCGCGCGGTCGAGGTCGACCCCTGGTCGATCTTCGACCGCCGCGTTCCGTTCGTCGCCGCAGGGGTCGTGCTCGGCGGTGCCGGACGCGGTGCCGTCAATCGCGCTCGCACGGCCGCGCACAACCACGGGATCCGCCTCAGGCTCTGATCCGTGGGCACGACGACGACACCAGCGTCCTCGTCGCTCCGCGACGCGCTCTCCTTCGATCGGCTCCAGGTCGAGCGCGTGACACTGCTGCGGCTCCTCGCGCTCCCGGTCTTCGCCGGCTGGATCTGGTGGGACGCGAGCGTCTCACCCAGTCGGCTCGGCTCCCTCGGCGCCGTCCTGCTCGCGTTGCTCGGGATCGGGCTGCTCACGCAGGCCGACGAGCTCGGGCCCCTCGATCGCGCTCGGCGCGTGCTGACCGCGGCCCTGGTCGCGTTCGTCTCCTGGAACTTCCTCTCGCTGCTCTGGGCCGACTTCCCGGCGGCTGCCTGGAACGGATCCAACCGCGCCCTCGTCTACGGGGTCGCCTTCGCGCTGTTCTTCCTGTGGCCCTGGCGCGATCGGGAGCTCGTGCTCGCAGTCGCCCTGTTCGCGCTCGTCGTCGCCGGCTCTGCGCTGGCCACCGTCGCCCGGATCCTCGCCTCCGGCGACCCCGCAGCCTTCCTCGAGGAGGGGCGGCTCGCGTTCCCGACGGGCTATGCGAACGGCAACGCCGCCCTCTGGACGCTCGGCGCCCTCCTGACCCTGCCGCTTGCCGCCTCGCGTGACCTGGGCCCATGGGTGCGCACGCTCGCGCTCGCCTCGACCACCCTCCTCCTCGGGCTCGGCGTGCTCACGCAGAGCCGCGGCTGGCTCGTCGGACTCCCCCTCGCCCTGATCCTGCTCCTTCTCTGCGGCCGCAACCGGCTCCGCCTTGCGCTCGCGGCCGGAATCGCGGCGATCTCCGTGGCAGCCGTCGCACGTCCGCTGGACGCCGTCTTCGAGCGCTACGCGGCGGGCGACGCGGTGGGCCCGCCGTTAGAGCGGGCCCTCTGGCTGCTCCTGGCGGCCAGCGCAGGCACGGCCGCGATCGGCGCCTGCTGGGCCTCGCTCGACCGCCGCGTCGACCTCTCGGGTCGAGCCCACCGTGCCCTGACGATCGCCGCAGCAGCCGCTCTCGTGCTCGCGCTCGCGGCGGGCCTCGCGCTCGGCGTCCGGGCGGTCGGCAACCCTGGAGCGTGGGTTACCGACAAGTGGGACGAGTTCGCAGCGGGAACGAGTGGTGAGACCGAGGGCTCGAGGCTGTCCGGCTCGCTCGCGTCCGATCGCTATCAGAATTGGCGGGTCGCCGTCGAGGCGTTCGAGGGAAGCCCCGTGATCGGAGTCGGCTCGGACAACTACGCGGCCGAGTACCTCCTGCGGCGCGACGACAACCGATCCCAGCCGATCCACCCCCACTCGACGCCGCTTCGCGTCGTCAGCCAGCTCGGGATCGTCGGCGCCGTCCTCTTCCTCGTCCTCGTGATCGTCGCGCTCGTTCTCGGGATCAGGCGGCGGGCGACCGCGAGCCCCCTCGTCGCGGCAGCCGCAGGGGCGGCGCTCTCGTGCTTCGCGTTCTGGCTCGTGGCAGGCTCGTTCGACGTGCTCTGGGAGATTCCGGCGCTCGCGGCGCCGGCGTTCGCGCTGGCTGGACTGGTCGCGGCGCCGCTTCCCGGGGACGGTTCACGCGCCGCCCGCCATGGGCGGCGCGAGCGGGTCGCTACCGGAGCGGCCGTCGGGCTGCTCGCCTTGGGGCTGGCCTCCCTCGTCGTCACCTGGGCGTCGTTCTCGTTCGTCCAGAGCGGCCGCGCGGCCGGCGCCGCCGAGCCGTCGAAGGCGTACGAGCGGCTCGACCTGGCCGCCGACCTCAACCCGCTTTCTGCTCTCCCGTTCGTCTACAAGGGCCTGATCGCCCAGGAGGCCGGCCAGGCCGCCGTCGCACGCGCCGCGTTCGCGTCCGCGCTCGAGCGCGAGCCGCGCAACTGGTTCGCCGCGCTCCAGCTCGGGCTCGTCGAGGCGACAGAGGGAGACCAGGAGGCTGCCGCCGCGGCGATTGCCCGGGCACAGGAGCTGAACCCGAGGGATCCTCTGGTCGAGATCGCCGGGCAGCTCGTCGCAGCAGGCGGCGACGTCGACCCGGATCTCTTCAACCGCCTGTATCTCGAGGGCCTGAACCGCGAGAGCGTCGACTGGCTCGTCGAGCGCTACTTCCAGGTTCCCCCCTATACGGTCCAGTGATCCTCCACTACCGTCAGTACATGAAGACCATTCGCCGCACACTCATCGCTCTCGCCGGCGTTGCGGCGCTCGCGCTTCCCGCGACGGCCCTCGCCGGCAACCCCTCGACAGGCGACGTCCTGTCCGTCTCCGGCACGACCGGCGGCGGCGGGAGCCTCCCGTTCACGGGCATGAACCTCGTGTTCATCCTCGCGGCAGGCGTCGGGCTCCTGCTCCTGGGGATCGTTCTTCGCCGCCGCACCGGCGACGAGACCCGCTAAAGAGGCGTCTCTCCTCCGAAGGACGTGCGATCGGCGCCCCAACGGGCGCCGATCGTCGTTCGAGGGATGGGTGGCCTCGTCCACGGACGCTACCGTTAGGACAAGCCATGCGCGTTCGTCGCAGACTTGGAACGGCGCTTCTCGTCGTCGGAATCCTGGCACTCGCCTACGGCGCCGCCGTGTACTTCTGGAAGGACCCGGTGACGGGCGTCTACACCTCCTGGAAGCAGCACCAGCTGGCCGACCAGCTCGACCAGGAGTTCGCCGACTACCGGACCGAGAATCCCGTGCCGGTCGAGCCGGTCGCATCGACGGACGTGACGACGACCGGCGAGACCACAGGTACGGATCAGGGCTCCTTCACGTCCGACACCGCCGCGCAGGCCGAGCAGATGGCCGCCGAAACCCGGCGCGCCGCGGAGCGCTTTCTCAAGAAGCTCGAGCCCGGCCAGGCACTCGGCCGGATCGACATCCCCAAGCTCGGGATCGACCCGGTGGTGGTCAACGGCACGTCCGGGGCCGACCTCCGCCGGGGGCCCGGACGGTATCCCGAGACCTCCCTCCCGGGACTCGGGCAGCTGACCGCGATCGCGGGCCATCGGACGACGTTCGGCGCGCCGTTTCGCAACATCGACTCGTTGACGAAGGGCAACCAGATCGTGCTCGAGCTGCCGTACGGCACCTTCACGTACCAGGTGACTGATCATGAGATCGTCGACGACGAGGACTGGAGCATCATCGAGCCGCGCGGCTACGACACGCTCGTCCTCTCGGCCTGCCACCCGCTGTACAGCGCCGATCAGCGCTGGATCGTCTACGCGAAGCTCATGAAGGTCGAGCTGCCGGACGGCGAATCGTATGCGGCGCCCGTGGCCGTCGCAGCGGCGACGGGCTAGCCTGGTTCCTAGGCACGGACCACGACGGGCGTCCCGGCCGGGGCCATCCGGAAGAGCAGCAGCAGCGTCTCGTTGCGGATGCGGATGCAGCCGTGCGAGACCGCCTGGCCGATCGACCCGGGCTCGTTCGTCCCGTGGATCGCGATCGGGCCGCCCTGCGCCCACTCCTGGAGCACCGGCGAGAAGGCGCTGATCCCCAGCGCTCCCGGGCCGAACGGCCCCCAGGGATCAGGCGCGACGAGGCGCTGATTGACGTAGTAGCGTCCGATCGGAGTCGGCGTGATCGGCGAGCCGACGGCGATCTTCGCGCGCACCACGCGACGCCCCCGGTCGAAGAGCTCGAGCCGCCGCGCCGAGAGATCCACCACGATCCGGCTGTCGACGCGCACGAGCTCGACGTCACGAGCCCTCACGTAGCCGACGCTTCCGTTGGGTTTCATCGGAAGCTGCACGCGATACCAGGCGGGCAGGCAGTCATCGCCGAGCACCGCGCCGAGCACGCCGAACACGGTCGGGAACTCGTTCTCGTTCAGCCGCCTGAACACCTTCATGCGCTTTCCTTCGGGGCGCGCGTAGGCGATCGCCCTGCGCTTCACGACCGCGCCGTACGCGCGACGTTCGGTTCGCATCCGGGTGTGCTCGCCCGGCTCGCACGCAGGCTCGGAGACGGGCGTCACCGCGTCCGGGAACGCGGCCGCAGCGATCTCGAGCGCCGGTGGCTTCGCGCCGACCGCCAGTGGTTGCTGGGAGCTCCCGGCCGGTTCGGCGCCACCGCACGCGGCGAGCGTCACGGCGGCCGACGCCGCCGCGAGCGCCGGGAGGATTCTGGGCCGCACAGACTGAATGTAACCCAGTGCGCGGAGGATCGGGCGCTCGGTGGTGGCTGGTCGCGGTCGGATGGGGCCGTTATACTCGCCGACTCGTGCGCCCCCCTCGCCGCGAGAAGCACGTTTCCCTGCTCGTCGCCCTCGTCGCGGCCGTGCTCGTCGTCCTCGCCGCTGCACCCGGCCTCGAGGCTCGCATCGCCGCCGGGCCAACGGTCGATACGAGTCTCGAACGCGAGGTGTTCGGCTCGATCAACCAAGTCCGCCGTACCCAGGGGCTCGCTCCACTGCGGCGGTCCCCGAACTGACGACCGCGGCCCGTGCCCACGCGATCGCCATGGGCACGCTCGGCTTCTTCAGCCACTCGTCGGCCGACGGGACGTCGGCAACCCGGCGGATCGCCGCGTTCTACGACGGCAGCGACTCCGATGCCTGGTCGGTCAGCGAGGTCATCCAGTGGGCCTCCGGCGCCGTCACGGCCGAGGAGGCCCTCGACGCGTGGCTCGCGAGCGACCACCATCGTCGTGAGCTACTTCGCCCGGGCTGGCGGGACGTAGGGGTCGGCGCGGTCCACGTCGAGAACGCGCCGGGACCGTTCGGCGGCCGCGACGTGACGCTCCTCGTCGTCGACTTCGGCCGGAGGCAGTAGGCCGAATCGTTGCCTGGCCGAAGGCCAGGCCGATATCGGCCGAGAGGGGGCGAGCCCCCGGTCACGCAGTAGGCGGAATCGTTGCCCGGTTGCTGCGCAACCGGGCCGATATCCGCCGTGGAGGGCGGCGAAGCCGCCCGGTCACCGCAGCAGGCCGAATCGTTCCGGCGCGCTGTGCCGCGAATCGGGCAGCGCCCGATACGCGGCGGTCGCGGAAACCGGCCGCAGCCGGTTCGCGCACTGCGGGCCGATATCCAGGCCGAATCGTTCCGGCCGCAGGCCCGGCGATATCGGCCGAAGAGGGGCCGAAGGCCCCGGTCACGCAGTAGGCGGAATCGTTGCCGGTCGCTGCGCAACCGGGCCGATACCCGCATCGAGGGCGGATAGCCGCCCGGTCACCAGGTTCTCAATCAGGTAGTGCGAGATCGGCGACGACGATCGTCACGTCGAGCCCGGAGTAGGCGCCGGGCGCATCCTCGACCTGGACGACGCTCAGCCCGATCTCCCGGAACCGTCGATCGAGGAGGACTCCGCGATGCGGGGGGCTCGCGAGCCAGCGTTGGACGGTCTCGGCGGGCGTCACCCCGGGGGAGCCCCAGAGGAGCGTCTCGCCGACCAGGGACGCGTCGTAGTAGCGGCGGATCCTGGCGTCCGGAGACGAGCCGTCGGCGGACGAGTGGGTGAACGAGCCGGAGCGGGCCATCCAGCGGGCATGGGCCGTCGCCGCCCTGCGTAGCCCCGGGGCGACCCGCAGCGGGCGCAGTCCGGTCTCGACCCGGGCGGCGTTGATCCGGTCGAAGAGCGAGTCCTCGACGTCGTCGGCTGCCGCGGGGGAGGCGAAGGCAAGCGCCGCCGCGCACGCGAGCAGGGTCAGGAGGGCCGCGGCTCTCGCCATCTCCCTGTCCGATGCGCCCGGCCGGAAAAGCTTGCGGTCGGGACCCGTCCGTTCGAGGCCGAATCGGGCCGGGCCGATTCCTTTAGCGCCCTCGCCCCCCATCCGGGGGAGGCGGCGATCGGCCGGATGTTCCGATGAGCCGGGTGGAGCATCGTGGGACACCGCTCTTCCATCCGCCGACTGGCCGTGCTCGCGGCCGCGCTCGCCCTCGGGACCTCGCTGCTCGCCCCTGGTGCCGTCGGCGCCCCTGCATCGCCGAGCGCCCCCGAGGCCCTCGCCGGGCCGTCCTTCGAGAATGACCTCGTCGGCCTCATCAACCAGATTCGCGCCGAACGCGGCCTCGGCCCGCTGCGGCCGTCGTCGGCGCTCGTGCGCGCCGCGGGCGGGCATGCAAGAGCGATGGCGAGATTCGGCTTCTTCGGGCATTCCTCCCGCGACGGCTCCTCCCCGCGCGACCGTGTCGCCCGCATCGACCCGACCCTCGGCGCCGGCTCGGTCGGCGAGGTGCTCCTCTGGCGAAGTCCGGCACCGAGCGCGGCGCAGGCGCTCTCGATGTGGCTCGGGAGCCCGCCGCACCGGGCCGTGCTCCTCGATCCCGGCCTCCGCCTGATCGGCCTGACGTCGGTCACGGCCTTCGCGGCTCCCGGCGTCTTCGGCGGCCTCGACGTCACGATCGTCGCCGCCGACCTCGCCGGCTGAGCTCCGCCGCAGGAGCGCGGATTCAGGCTGACCTGTACGGGTGATATGGTTGTCCCTCGAAAGAGGGAGAACAGCCATCCGGGAGGCAGCGTGCGTAGAAAGATTCCGATAGCGCTCTTTGTGGTCGGGCTGGCGATGCTCGGCTTCGCGGTCGCCGGCGTGTCCGTCGACGACGCCCAGGCGAACTGCGCCAACCCGAACAACGCCAACTGCCAGACAACGACCGACGGCGGCGGCGGGCACACGGTCACGGTCACCGTCACCGAGACGCAGACGACGACCGAGACCGTTCCCGTCACGCAGACACAGACCGTTACGGTGCCGGTCACGCAGACCGTGACCCAGACGGTGACCGTGCCCGGCGGCACCCAGACCGTCACCGTTCCCGGCGGAACGCAGACGGTGACCACCGCAGGCGGCACGCAGACCGTGACGCTCCCGGCCGAGACGGTGACGACGGCAGGGGCCACCGAGACCACGCCGGGCCAGACCGAGACGCAGACCGTCACCGAGACGGTCGCGAGCGGCGTCCAGGGCGGCGTGCTCGGCGGCGGAGACGACGAGGGCTCCGGTACGGCCGGGACCGTGGCTGCATCCGGTGCGCTGCCGTTCACGGGAATCCCGGACGGCGTCCTTTACGGCATCATCGCGCTCGGCGTGGCGATGGTCGCCGCAGGCCTGTTCTTCAGGCGAGACCTCTTCTTCCGCTCCGGCTCGTAGGACGGCGCGATCGAGCGGGCCGGGCTATGGCTCGGCCCGCTCGGCGCGCGACGATCCGGGCCGCCAGAGCGGCTCGTCCTGTCCCTCTGCGGCATTCGCCGCCCGGGCGAGGATGAAGAGCAGGTCCGAGAGACGGTTGAGACACGCGATCGCGACCGGGTTGACGTGCCCGACCTCGGAGAGCGCGATCGCACGCCGCTCCGCACGCCGGCAGACCGTCCGGGCGAGATGGAGTCGCGCTGCGACCTCGGTTCCTCCCGGGAGCACGAAGCTCCGAAGCGGCGGCAGACGATCGTTGACCAGATCGCAGAGCCGCTCGAGCTCCTCCACCTGCCCTTCCGTGACGCGCAGGCGCTCGCGCCCGTCCTCGAGCGGGACGGACAGATCGGCGCCGACGTCGAAGAGGAGCTGCTGCATGCTCTCGAGCCAGGGGCGGAACTCCTCGGGTGGGTCGGCCGCGAGCACGAGCCCGATCGTCGAGCCCAGCTCGTCGACCGTCCCGTACGCCTCGATCCGGGCATCGGTCTTTCGAGCCCGTGATCCGTCGCCGAGGCTCGTCTCGCCGCCGTCGCCGCCGCGCGTGTAGATCCGCGTGAGGCGGACCGGCTCGTCGCGCTTACGGCCCATAGGCGTAGAAGCCCTGGCCGCTCTTGCGCCCGAGCCTTCCGGCCTGGACGTACTGACGCAGGATCGGGCAGGGCGCGTACTTCGGGTCACCGAGACCGGCGTGAAGGACCTCCATGATCGACACGCACGTGTCGAGGCCGATCAGATCGGCGAGCGCAAGCGGCCCCATCGGATGGTTCAGCCCCAGCCGCGCGATTGTGTCGATCGACTCCGCATCGGCGACGCCCTCCATCAGCGTCTGAGCAGCCTCGTTGATCAGCGGCATCAGGATCCGGTTCGCCACGAAGCCGGGGAAGTCCCGCGACTCGGCCGGGGTCTTCCCGAGCGCCCGGGCCAGCTCGACGATCGACGCGGCCGTCTCGGTCGAGGTCTCGAGTCCACGGATCACCTCGACCAGGGCCATCACCGGCACCGGGTTGAAGAAATGCATCCCGACGACGCGATCCGGGCGCCCGGTCGCCGCGCCGAGCCTCGTGATCGGGATCGAGGAGGTGTTCGACGCCAGGATCGCGGCGAGGGGAAGGCTCTCGTCGGCCCGGCGGAAGAGCTCCTCCTTCGCCCAGGGATCCTCCACGATCGCCTCGATCATGAGGTCGGCCTCGATGAGGTCGTCTGCATGCTCGATGCGCGCGAGCGCCCCTGACGGGTCCGCGATCGCGTTCTTCGCAGCAAGCTTCTCCAGGCTCGCGGAGATCCGCTCCAGGCCGCGCTCGACCGCGCCTGGCTGCTCGTCGACGAGCGTCACCGCGCGGCCCGAGACGGCCACGACCTGGGCGATTCCCGCACCCATCTGGCCGGCGCCGACGACGAGGACGTGCTCGAACGGTTCCGGCATCGCGTCAGACACTAACCAGGATCGCCGGCCAGGATCATCGCGTCGCCCTGGCCGCCGCCCGAGCAGATCGCGGCCAGGCCGTAGCCCCCGCCGGCGCGCCGGAGCTCGTGGACGAGCGTCGTGACGAGCCGGGCGCCGGAGGCACCGATCGGATGGCCCAGCGCGACGGCGCCCCCGTTGACGTTCACGCGCTCGGCATCCGCGCCGAGCATGCGGGTCGAGTGGATGACCACGGAGCAGAACGCCTCGTTGATCTCGAGCCGCGCCATGTCGTCGATCGACAGGCCCGCGCGCTCGAGGGCCTTCAGGCCGGCAAGCGCCGGCGTGCGTGCGAGGTACGGGAAGTCGTCCGCCGCGTAGGCCGTGGCCGACGATCCCGGCCAGCGGACGAAGGCCCCGTTCGAGCGCGTACTCCTCGCTCGCGACCACGAGCGCGGCGGCACCGTCGTTCAGGCCGGGCGCGTTGCCGACGGTCGTCGTCCCCGCTGCGTCCATCACCGGAGGCAGCCGCGAGAGCTTGTCGAGCGACGTGTCCCGCCGCGGCGCCTCGTCCTCCTCGACGCCCTCCACCGCCACGAGCTCGTCGGAGAAGGTCCCGCCGTCGATCGCGGCAACTGCCCGGACGTGCGAGCGGTAGGCCCACGCGTCCTGCTCCTCGCGCGTGATGCCGAGCTCCCGCGCGACGCTCGAAGCCTGCTCGATCATGTGGCAGCCGTCGAAGGTCGAGACGAGGCCGTCGTGCGTCATCGCGTCCACGAGGACCCCGTCGCCGAGCCGGTAGCCGAAGCGCGCTTTCGGGAGCAGGTAGGGAGCGTTGGACATGGACTCCATCCCGCCAGCGACGACGACGCGCTCGCCCCCGGCCCGGATCATCTGGTCGGCGAGCGCCACGGCACGCAGCCCCGACGCGCACACCTTGTTGACGGTCTCCGATCCGATCTCTCGCGGCAGCCCCGCGGCGATCTGCGCCTGCCGGGAGGGAATCTGGCCCACTCCGGCCTGCAACACCTGCCCCATGACCACGTAGTCGACGTCGGCGTCCGGTACACCCGAGCGATCGAGCGCCGCCCGGATCGCCCGGGCTCCGAGCTCGACCGCGGTGAAGCGCGCGAGGCCGCCGCCGAGCTTGCCGAACGGCGTTCGAGCCGCTCCGAGGATGACGCTCGCCCCCATCCGATCCAGCCTACCCCGGACGCCGGCACGGGTTGACGCGGGACGCTCCTCTCCCCTACCCTGACTGGCGATGGCGACTCCTGCTTCCAGCTGGTGGGCCTGGTGCCGCGAGCGGGGCGGGAGCGTCGCCTAGATTCCTCTGGCAACGTCAGCCCTCCCCGCTCGAGACCTTCCCATCCGGAGGGTCTTTTTCGTATGACCGAGATCGCAACCGAGATCCCCACCGATCTGATCACCCCTCTCGGGGCCTACCTCCGCCTGCGCGACCGCGGCCCCAGCTTCCTCCTCGAGTCCGTGGAGCGCGGACGCCTCGGCCGCTACTCGCTCGTCGGCTTCGGCTCCCGCGTCGTGTCGTTCGACGAGGCCGAGACGCTCGGGCTGCCCGTCGTCGGCTACCTCGCCTACGACTTCGTCGCCCGCCTCGAGCCGACCGTCCCGCTCCCGGCCGACGGGCCCGGCCTCCCGGAGAGCTGCTTCGTCGTCGTGGACTCGCTGATCCGCTTCGACCACCCGCGAGGGATCGCCGAGGTGCTCCACGGGGACGCGTCGCAGCTGGCCGACGCGCTCGAGGGCCCGCTGCCCCCGGGGTCCCCGGCGGCGACGCCGTCCGGCGCGTTGCGACGGTTTCCGGATCGCCTCGAGCACGAGCGCAGGGTCGAGGTCGCGAAGGAGCACATCGCCGCGGGCGACGTGTTCCAGGTCGTCGTCGCGCAGCGAGCCGAGCGCCCGACGTCGGCGTCCGCGATCCAGCTCTACCGGGCGTTGCGACGGGTAAACCCGTCGCCGTACCTGTTCCTGCTCGAGCTCGGCGAGCTCGCTCTCGTGGGATCGTCCCCCGAGACGGTGGTCAAGTGCGAGAACCGCCGCGCGAGCCTCAATCCGATCGCCGGCACGATCAGGCCGGGAGATGGCGACGCCGAGGCGTTGCTCGCCTCGGAGAAGGACCGCGCCGAGCACGTGATGCTCGTCGACCTCGGGCGCAACGACCTGTCGCGCGTCTGTCGTGCCGGCAGCGTGAGGGTCGAGCGGTTCATGCAGCCCGAGCGCTTCTCGCACGTCACGCACCTCGTCTCCGAGGTCGTCGGGGAGCTTCGCGACGGCGCCGGCCCCTTCGAGCTGCTGCGAGCCTGTTTCCCTGCCGGGACCGTCTCGGGCGCGCCGAAGGTACGCGCGATGCAGATCATCTCGGAGCTCGAGGGCTACCGGCGAGGGATCTACGCCGGCGCGGTCGGCTACGCGCTCCCGGACGGCACGCTGGATACGTGCATCGCGATCCGGACGCTGGTGCTCAGAGACGGGGTCGCTTACCTCCAGGCGGGCGGTGGGATCGTCGCCGACTCGAACCCGACGGACGAGCACCAGGAGTGCCTGAACAAGCTCGCCGCGCTCGAGGCGGCCATCGAGCTGGCGGAGGCCGCGACCGGCGAGGGACGGGCATGAGCCGGATCCTGCTGGTCGACAACTACGACTCCTTCACGTACAACCTCGCCCACCTGTTCGAGGAGCTCGGCGCGGAGGTGACGGTGATCCGCAACGACGCCATCGACGCGGACGGCGCCGAGGCGCTCGCGCCGACCCACCTCGTCGTCTCGCCCGGGCCGGGGCGCCCGGAGCAGGCCGGAGCCACGCTCGACATCATTCGCAGACTCGCCCCGTCGGTTCCCACGCTCGGCGTCTGCCTGGGACATCAGGCGATCGTCCAGGCGTTCGGCGGCGAGGTCGGCCAGGCGAGGCGCCTCGTCCACGGCAAGGCGAGCGCGATCGAGCACGACGGTCGCGGAATCTTCCGCGACCTTCCGAGCCCGCTCCAGGGCGGGCGCTACCACTCCCTCGCCGCGAGCCGTGTGCCGGACGTGCTCGAGGTCTGCGCGACGACCGAGGACGGCGAGGTGATGGCGGTCCGCCACCGCGAGCTGCCCGTTGACGGGATCCAGTTCCACCCGGAGAGCGTGCTCACGCCGCTCGGTCCCGAGATCGGCCGACGCTTCCTGGAGCGCGGATGATCCAGCTCGCGCTCGCACGCCTCCTCGATGGACGCTCCCTGTCGCGCGCCGAGGCCCGCGAGGCGATGGATCAGATCATGCGCGGCGAGGCGACGGCCGCGCAGATCGGCGCCTTCCTGACCGCGATGCGGATCAAGGGCGAGACCGTGGACGAGATCGCCGGCTGCGCCGAGGCCATGCGGTTGCACGTCCTGCGGGTGAGCCCGAAGCGCGACGACCTCGTCGACACGGCAGGCACGGGAGGCGACGGCGCGCGGACGTTCAACATCTCGACCTCGGCCGCGCTCGTGGCCGCCGCTGCCGGCGCCGGAGTGGCGAAGCACGGCAACCGGGCGGTCTCGTCGGCGTCCGGGTCGGCGGACGTGCTCGAAGAGCTGGGCTTCCGGCTCGACCTCCCGCCCGAGCGCATCGAGCGCTCGATCGACGAGCTGGGCTTCGGCTTCCTCTTCGCGCCGGCACACCACCCGGCCATGCGCTACGCGGCCCCGGTGCGGCGGGAGCTCGGAACGCGGACGGTCTTCAACGTCCTGGGACCGCTCACCAACCCCGCGGGTGCCCGCGCGCAGGTCGTCGGCGTCTATGCACCCGAGCTCGTTCCCACGATCGCCGCCGTGCTCGCCGAGCTCGGCGCCGAGCGCGCCTACGTCGTTCACGGAGCGGACGGGATCGACGAGCTGTCGCCGACCGGGCCCAACCGCGTCGCGATCGTCGCGGACGGCAGCGTCCGCGAGGAGCAGGTCGAGCCGCTCGAGCTCGGGATCGCCCGGTGCTCGCCATCCGACCTGGCCGGCGACTCTCCCGCCGACAGCGCGCGGACGATTCGCGACGTCCTTGCCGGGAGAGTGGGCCCTCCACGCGACGCCGTGCTCCTGAACGCCGCCGGCGCGCTCGTCGCGGCCGGGCACGCGGAGGATCTGCGTGACGGCCTCGACCACGCTGCACGCGCTGTCGACACGGGTGCAGCCCGTGACCGCCTCGCAGCGCTCGTCGCGTTCTCGAACGACGAGGCCGTGACCTGATGGGGCGGTTCAGGGACGCCCTCGCGGCGCCGGGCCTCCGCGCGGTCGCCGAGGTCAAGCGGCGGTCGCCGTCGGCGGGCGACCTGCGCCCCGATGCGGACCCCGCGAGGATCGCGACCGAGTACGAGCGAGCCGGCGCGGCGGCCGTGTCGATCCTCGTCGACGAGCGCTTCGGTGGCACCTGGGACGACCTCCGGGCGGCGAGCCGGACCGCAACCCTGCCGCTCCTCGCGAAGGGCTTCTTCTCGACGGAGGACGATCTCCGCACGGCCGCCCAGGCGGGTGCGGACGCCGTGCTCCTGCTCCTACGCGATCTCGACGACGCGGCCTGCGCTCGTCTCCAGGCGGCCGCTGCCCGGCTGGGCATCGACGCCTTCGTCGAGGCGCACGACGCCGACGAGCTCGCACGCGCCGTCGCGCTCGGGGCGGATCCGATCGGCGTCAACGCCCGCGATCTCGCCACCTTCGCCATCGACAGGCGTCGACAGCTCGAGCTCGTGGCGGACGCGCCGCGCGAGCGGGTGATCGTCGCCGAGAGCGGGATCTGGAGCCGTGCGCAGGGCGCCGCGGCAGAGCTCGCCGGGCGCCGACGCGATTCTCGTCGGCTCGTCGCTGATGCGGGCCGCCGACCCCGCCGCGAAGCTCGCGGAGATCATCTCGCGGCCGCTCGTCAAGGTCTGCGGGCTCACCCGTGAGGAGGACGTCGCGCTCGCCGCGGAGGCCGGCGCCGACCTCGCGGGCTTCATCCTGGCGGACACCCCTCGCCGCGCCGATCGAGTTCTCCCCGTGCCGGACACGATGCTCTCGGTCGCGGTGTTCGTGGGCGAGCCGGAGGAAACGGCTGCCGAGCTCGTCCAGCTGTATCGAGCGGAGGGCGACCATCGCGCGCGGGAAGCCACGCTGCTGCGCGACGGGGAGGCCGTTGCGACCGTCGTCGACCTCCCCTGGCTCGGCGAGGATCCCGACCACTGGGAGCGTGCGCGGCGGATCGCCGGGCGCGTCGTGCTGGCCGGCGGCCTCGGACCGCACAACCTGCCTGAGGCGATCCGATCGGTGCAGCCGTGGGCAGTGGACGGTGCGCGCGCGACCGAGTCCTCGCCCGGCGTCAAGGATCCCGACAAGCTTCGAGCGTTCGTGGAGGCGGCACGTGACTGAGATCGAGACCCCGAAGCCCGGCTGCTACGGCCCCTACGGGGGACGCTACGTCCCCGAGACGCTCGTGCCCGCGCTCGACGAGCTCGAGCGCGGCTGGCTCGAGCTGCGAGACGACGAGTCGTTCTGGGCCGAGTTCGACGCGCTGGAGCGCTCCTACGTCGGGCGCCCGACGCCGATCACCACCGCCGACCGGATCGTCCCCGGAAAGCGGCTCTACCTGAAGCGCGAAGACCTGTGCCACACGGGAGCGCACAAGATCAACAACGCCCTCGGACAGGCGCTCGTCGCCCTCCGGCTGGGGAAGCGGCGCATCGTCGCCGAGACCGGGGCCGGCCAGCACGGGGTGGCGACGGCCACCGTCTGCGCGAGGTTCGGGCTCGACTGCGTCGTCTACATGGGCGCCGAGGACATGAGGCGCCAGCGCCCGAACGTCGAGCGGATGCACCTCCTCGGCGCGGAGGTGCGGTCGGTCGAGTTCGGTACCAGGACGCTCAAGGAGGCGCTCTCCGAGGCGATCCGCGACTGGATCACGAACGTCGAGACGACCTACTACCTGATCGGGACGTGCGCGGGGCCGCAGCCGTACCCGGATCTCGTCCGCTCGCTCCAGGCCGTGATCGGCCGCGAGGCGCGCCGGCAGCTGCTGGAGCTGACCGGTCGCCTGCCCGACGCCGTCGTCGCGTGCGTCGGCGGAGGATCGAACGCGATCGGCATCTTCTCGGGCTTCCTCGACGACCCGGGCGTTCGGCTCCTCGGGGTCGAGGCGGCCGGAGCGGCGAGCCTGACCGCCGGGCGGCCGACCGTCCTCCACGGCGCCCGCTCCTCGACCCTTGCCGACGACGACGGGCAGATCCTCGACGCGCACTCGATCTCGGCCGGGCTCGACTACCCGGGCGTGGGACCTGAGCACGCCTTCCTTCGCGACTCGGGCCGTGTCGAGTACACGACGGCGACGGACTCGGAGGCGCTCGCGGCCTTCCACCTGCTAGCCGAGCGAGAGGGGATCATCCCTGCGCTGGAGCCGGCGCACGCGCTCGCACGCGCGATCGAGCTCGACGAGGAGATCGTCCTCGTGAACATGTGCGGGCGCGGCGACAAGGACCTCCAGACGGTGCTCGAGGCGGAGTCGTGAGCGTGCAGGACCGCAAGCGCCTTTCGATCTACCTGATGGCCGGCCGGAGAACCCCGGACCTGGCGGCAGCGGCCGTCGCCGGAGGCGCCGACCTGCTCGAGCTCGGGTTCCCGTTCTCCGACCCGCTCGCCGACGGGCCGGTGATCCGGCGCGCCGGGGAGCGGGCGCTGGCCGAGGGGATGCGCACCGGCGCCTGCCTGGAGTGCCTCGCGGAGATCCGCGCCCGGGTCGACGTCCCGCTCGTGCCGATGACCTACGCGTCCCTCCTCGAGACCTACGGCTACGACCGCTTCCGGGACGATGCGGTCGCGGCCGGCGCGAGCGGGTTCATCGTCGCGGATCTCCCGATCGAATCGCATCCCGACCTGCCACGCGTGCAGCTCGTCGCCCCGACGACTCCCACCGAACGCCTGCGGCTCGCGGCCGAACACACGGACGGCTGGCTCTACCTCGTCTCGGTCACCGGGACGACTGGCGCGCGGGCGAGCCTCTCCACGCAGCTCCCGGGCCTCGTCGAGCGCGCGAGGAGCGTCACGGCGGTCCCGCTGCTGGCGGGGTTCGGAATCGCGACACCCGACCAGGCCGCCGAGGCGGGCTCTCTGGCCGACGGGATCGTCGTCGGCAGCCGAGCGATCGAGGTCGCCGACGAGGCCGGTGCCGCCGGGCTCGAGCGTTTCGTCGCCTCACTCAGGCGATCCCTGGACGCGATCCGGCCCGCAGCTACCTGACGGACGGCTACGGCGCGGGGATCCGGACGTGCAGGTGATCGTCGTGTCCCTGGTAGGGCACGACGACGCCGTCAGGGCCGCGCAGGTCGACCGCTCGGCCGACGAAGATGACCTGTGCCCCTGCCGCGACGAAGCGGTCGACGAGGTCCTGCGCGAGCGTGCGGTCGACCTGGCCGACGCTCGTGGGAGGCCTGAGCAGGCCGTCGCGGCGCGGGTAGTAGACGTCGACGTCGAGCCCGTTCTCGTGGGACGCGTGCTCGTCGATCTCCCCACCGCCTCGTCGGCTGAGATCGCCGATCACGACCTTCGGCGCGTCAGGGTGCGCGAGGCGGTACGACGCGATCACCCCGAGCGTGACCCGGACGAGCGCATCCGTGCCGTAGAGCCGGTTCACGCGGTTCGGCGCGCGATCGCGCGCCGGATCCCAGGTCGTCCAGTTCGGGCCCTCCTGCGGAAGCCGCACGCCGCCGACCAGCGTTCCGGCATGCGGCAGGCCGAGCGCGGCCGAGCGCCGCCAGCGGATCGCCGGGGACGCGCCGCTCGCGAGCCCTTCGGCCTGCGGCGCGTGCAGCGGCCCCACGGTGGCCGGCGCGGCTCTCGTGAGCGACGCCGGCACCTCGGCTCGTGCGTCCCCTTGCTTCGCGAGCTCGTTCGCGGCCCCGGCGACCGGCACTGCCGGAGCCGGCAGCGCGACGGGCGAGTCCGCCGCCCCGAGCGCGAGCAGCACGCAGGCACCCACGCCTGTGGCTGCCAGGCAGCCGACGACCGGGAGCAGCCTCGTAGCGATCCTGCGCTGTCGCGACGTGCCCGGTCGCGGGCCTCCGGGCCGGACGGTATCCCGCGGGAAACGGAGGTCCACGGCGCCCGGCAGCGGCACGGCGATCGAGCCGGAGCCGGCAACGAGCGCCTGCGGGGAGGCGGTCGCGCGCATCGTCCGCTTCAGCTCGCCGAACCACTGGACGTCCGCCGGGTCGAGCCAGATCTCGGTTCCGCGCCAGCCGCCGGGGATGTGACCGCCGTTCCGCCTGCTCATCCACCGATGGTGCCACAGACGGCGTCGATCCCCAAGGGGCGATAGCTCTGATAGCGTACGCAAGCAAGATGAACGAAGAGGACGAGCCCCAGCCCTTCACGCTCCCGCTCCCACCGCCTCCGCCAGGCGCCGAGGCCGACGACGTGGTCTTTCTCTGGCATGGCGGCGCGCACCCACCCGGGCGTGACCGCGAGAGCGAGGACATCATGCTCCGCCGGGTGCCTGCCCAGACCGCCAGGCGGTTCCGGCAGGCCGCCGGGGGACGAGGCCTGACCCACGCGCAGTACCTGAACGCGCTCGTCGCGCTCCACGACGCGATGCGCGCCCTTGCCGACGGCGGCGCCGATGAGCGCGTCGCAGCCGAGCTCGAGCGGCTCGGCCTCTCCACGGTCACCGTCTAGTCGGCGGCAGCGTGCCGCGGCTCACCCGCGCCGGGCGGTCGCAGCACCGCGAACTGGTCGGTCACCTCGAGGTGGCGGATCCGGAAGCGAAAGAGCGCCGCCGGACGCCCCCCGGCCCGGCCGGGGCCGCGCTGGGCCCCGGTCTGCTCGAGCAGCCGGCGGCGCACCAGCACCCGCTGGAGGTTCGTCGCGGAAACCTCGTGGCCGAGAGCGGCGACGTAGAGGTCGCGGAGCTCCGAGATCGTGAAGGCTTCCGGCGCCAGGGCGAAGCCGATGTTCGTGTAGGACAGCTTTGCGCGCAGCCGATCGCGGCCGGCGAGCACGATCGCCTCGTGGTCGAAGGCGAGCTCCGGAAGCTCGTCGACCGGAAACCAACGGGTATCCGCGGGCAGCTCGGGGTCGACGTCACTCGGCACGAGGCCGAGTGAGGCGGTCGCGAGCTGCCACTCGTCGGGATGGCGCCGCGGATCGGAGAGCGTCTCGAGCTGTTCCAGATGTGAGAGATCGCGGACGTCGACCTTGACCGCGAGATGGCGCCTGATCGACGCCTCGAGCGTCTCCCCGGCCTGGAGATAGCCACCGGGGAGCGACCAGGCGCCGACGAACGGCTCCATCGCGCGCTGCCAGAGCAGCACCTGCAGCTCCCCGGCCCGCACCTGGAGGACGACCGCGAGCGCGACGTGTGTCGGCGCCTGCACTCGGCTTCCCCCCTCGAGAGTCGAAATGGTAGACTCTACCCGAGGTTTTCGCTTCATGGTCGTAAACTAGCAGGAACACCGTGCTCGAGTCCAAGCAACCGTGCTACGACGTCGTCGTGATCGGCAGCGGCATCGCCGGCCTCTCGGCGGCGCTCGCCGCCGAAGGCAGCGTCGCCATGGTGTCGAAGAGCTCGCCGCCGGCATCGTCGAGCTGGCTGGCGCAGGGGGGCGTCGCCGCCGCGCTCGCGCAGGACGACTCGCCCGCACTGCACGCGGCCGACACCGTGGGCGCCGGGCGCGGCCTCTGCCGGCCGAGCGCGGTTCACGTGCTCACCGAGGAGGCTCCCGCACGGATCGTCGACCTGATCGAGGCCGGCGTTTCCTTCGACGAGGGGCTGGGCCTCGAGGGCGGTCACTCTCGCCGGCGGATCGTCCATTCCGGCGGCGCCGCAACAGGTGAGCGCATCGCGCGGACGCTCGCCAGGCGTGTGGCTGCGCACCCACGAATCGACAGGCTCGAAGGCCCCCGGGTCGCCGGGCTCTGGATGGACGGCTGGCGCTGCCTCGGCGTCGTCACCGACCGCGGGCCCATCGCCGCCCGCGCCACGGTGATCGCGACAGGCGGCATGTCCGCCCTGTTCGAGCGCACGACCAACCCCGCCGGCTCCGTCGGCGACGGCATCGTGCTCGCGTACCTCGCCGGCGCCGCTGTCGCCGACCTCGAGTTCGTCCAGTTCCATCCGACCGTGCTCGCCGACAACGGCCTGCTCCTGAGCGAGGCGCTGCGCGGCGAGGGCGCGGTGCTGCTGGATCACGACGGGAGGCGATTCACCGACGAGCTGGCCCCGCGCGACGTCGTCGCCCGAGCGATCGACCAGCGCGGCACCGCCCTCCTGGACCTGCGACGAATCGACCGCAGCCGTTTCGCGGGGCTGATGGAGAAGCTCGCGGGAGCAGGCTACGACCCCGGCTCCGAGCCGATCCCCGTCGCCCCGGCCGCGCACTACACGATGGGCGGCATCGTCACCGACCTCGACGCTCGAACAGGGATCCCCGGCCTCTTCGCCGCGGGCGAGTGCGCGTGTACCGGCGTGCACGGGGCGAACCGACTGGCCTCGAACTCGCTGCTCGAGTGCCTCGTCTTCGGCCGACGCGCAGCTCTGGCTGCAGGGCTCGAGCCCTCGCTTCCCGACACCCTCGGCCGCCCGCCGGAGCCCGAGGCGCTCCCCGTGGTCACCCCGGCAGCTGCGGCACGCGATGTGGGAGGACGCCGGCCTGGTTCGCGACGCCGCGGGACTGGAGCAGCTCGTGAACGCCTCGCACCCGCTCGCTCGCCTGGTCGCGGAGAGCGCGCTCGTCCGCGAGGAGAGCCGCGGCGGGCACTTCCGCATCGACCATCCCGACGAGGACCCGGCGTTCCGTGTCCACATCGTCCAGCGAGCCGGCTCCGACCCGGCGCTCGAGGAGTGGGAATGAGGACGCTCACCGAGCTCGAGCGCGTCGTGCAGACCGCCCTCGCAGAGGACGTGGGGGCCGGCGACGCGACCACCGACGGCCTGTTCGAGGAGAGCGCGACCTGCCGGGCCGAGCTGGTCCTGAAGGAGCCCGGCGTGCTCTGCGGCCTCGACGCGGCAGAGGCCGTCTTTCGCGCCCTCGACCCGGACGTCGTCCTGGAACGGGTGCTGGACGACGGAGACCGTGTCGACCAGGCTCCTGCCCGCATCGCCACGGTCGCCGGTCAAGCGCGCGCGATCCTGACCGGTGAACGAACGGCGCTCAACCTGCTGGGACGCCTCTCCGGGATCGCGACCCTGACTCGCCGGTACGTGGACGCGGTCTCCGGAACGCGCGCGATCGTCAACGACACGCGGAAGACCACGCCCGGCCTGCGCTCGCTGGAGAAGCTCGCGGTCCGCTGCGGCGGCGCGACGAACCAGCGCATGGGCCTCGACGACGCGATGCTCGTCAAGGACAACCATCTCCGCCTCGCCGGCGGCGTCCGAGCGGCTGTCACCCGTTTGCGCGAGACGCGGCACGACCTCCTGCTCGAGGTCGAAGTCGAGAGCCTGGACGATCTTCGAGAGGCGCTCGAATCAGGCGCGGATCGCATCCTCCTCGACAACATGCCGCCCGAGACCATGCGGGCCGCGGTGGCCGAGGTGGCCGGGCGCGTGTCGCTCGAGGCGTCCGGCGGGGTCACCCTCGCCAACGTCCGCGAGATCGCCGAGACCGGCGTCGACTTCATCTCGATCGGTGCGCTGACGCACTCGGCACGATCGCTCGACGTCTCCATGGAGGTACTACCGTGACCACCCTGACCACGTCTCCCGTGACCGCTCTCCAGGAGGAGGTCCGGGAGCTCGCGCGTCTGCGCGATGCCGTCATCCTCGCCCACAACTACCAGCTGCCCGAGGTGCAGGATGTCGCCGACTTCGTCGGCGACTCGCTCGGGCTCTCCCGCGAGGGCGCTGCGACCGACGCGCCGGTGATCGCGTTCTGCGGCGTCCACTTCATGGCGGAGACCGCGGCCATCCTCTCTCCCGAGAAGACCGTGCTGATCCCCGACCTGGACGCCGGCTGCTCGCTCGCCGCGTCGATCACGGCCGAGCAGCTGCGGGAGTGGAAGGCACAGCACCCGGGAGCGGTGGTCGTCTCCTACGTGAACACGACCGCCGAGGTGAAGGCCGAGAGCGACTACTGCTGCACGTCGGGAAACGCCGTCGACGTCGTGCGCTCGATTCCCGAGGAGACCGAGATCCTCTTCCTGCCGGACATGTACCTCGGCATCTGGGTCGAGCGCGTCACGGGCCGGAAGCTGACGATCTGGCTCGGCGAGTGCCACGTGCACGCGGGCATCCGCCCCGCCGACATCGAGCGCTGGCAGGCGGAGGCCCCCGACGCCGAGCTGCTCGTCCACCCCGAGTGCGGGTGCGCGAGCCAGTGCATGGCGTTCGGCAACGACCGCACCCACATCCTCTCGACCGAGGGCATGATCCGCTTCGCCCGCTCGTCCCCGAAGGAGCGCTTCCTCGTCGCGACCGAGACCGGCATCCTCCACCGCCTCGCCAAGGAGGCGCCCGAGAAGCGGTTCGAGGCCGTCTCCGAGAAGGCCATCTGCAAGTACATGAAGATGATCACCCTCGAGAAGCTCCGCGACTCGCTTCGCGATCTGAAGTTCGAGGTGACCGTGCCCGAGGACGTCGCCGCGCGTGCCCGGGTGGCGCTCGAGCGGATGGTCGCCACGGGCTGACGGCGATGGAGCGGCTGCGACTCGAGCGGGACGGCCGCGTCCTGCGAGTGACGCTCGCCCGACCGGAGAAGCGCAATGCGTTCGACGCGCTGCTGATCGAGGAGCTGACGGCGGCCTTCGCCGGCGTCGGCGACGCGCGCGCCGTCGTCCTCGCCGGGGACGGACCCGCGTTCTCGGCAGGCGCCGACATCGACTGGATGCGCGCCTCGGTCGAGCTCGGCTACGACGAGAACGTCGCCGACGCGCTGCGGGCGAGGCGCATGTTCCAGGCGATCGACACCTGCCCCGCGCCGGTCGTCTGCCGTGTTCACGGCGCCGCCCTCGGCGGCGCAGCGGGCCTGGTCGCTTGCGCCGATCTGGCCATCGCGTCGGAGGATGCGATCTTCGGCTTCACGGAGGTACGGCTCGGGGTCATCCCGGCGGTGATCTCGCCCTTCGTCATCGCGCGCATCGGTTCCGGGGCAGCGAGGCGCTACTTTCTCACCGGGGAGCGATTCGGGGCGCTCGAGGCGCTCCGGATCGGGCTCGTCGGCGACGTGGCTCTCGAGCTGGACGCGGCGGTCGAGCGGGCGGTCGCCGCCATCCTCGAGGGCGGTCCCGACGCCGTCCGCGCCGCCAAGCGCCTCGTGCTCGATGCCCCGCTGGGCGACGAGACGGCAGCCCGCCTCGCGGCGCAGCGGACGAGCGAGGAGGGCCAGGAGGGGCTCCGTGCCTTCCTCGAGCGGCGCGATCCGGGATGGAAGATCCCTCCCATCCCGCCCGTCCGGTGATCAGACGACGGAGGAGCGCCGGTACGCGCCCGTCTCGTCACCGGACTCTTGTAGATCCTCACCCGCCAGCTGGGACCTACACTGTAAGATCTGTAGTGTGAGTACGACGCCTTTCCGGAAGGGCGAGCCGTTCAGCATCCGTCTCAGCCGCTCCACCGACGAGTTCGTCGCGGCCGAGGCGCGGCGGACGCGACGGTCGAAGAGCGCGATCGTCGAGATGCTGACGGAGGAGGCCGCCCGGATGCGACGGTTTCCCGGCGTCGGGTTCCGCGGTCCCGACGGCCGGCGGCGCGCGTGGGTGATCGGAACCGGCCTCGACGTCTGGCAGATCGTCGAGGCATACCGCGACGCGGGATCGTCTATCGAGCAACTCGTCGAGGAGACGGAGCTGGGCGAGCCAGCCGTCCGGCTGGCCGCGGCCTACGCGGACTCGTTTCCGGAGGAGATCGAGGAGTTGCTCGCCGACAACCGCCCGTCGCTCGGCACGTTCCGCACCCTCTACCCCCTGATCGAGGTCGTCGAGGTCACGTCCGAGGACTGAGCGCCTGAGACTTCTTCTCGACGCCCATGTGTCCGGCCGTGCCGTTGGCCGGGTGCTGCGCGCCGAGGGGCACGACGTCCGTGCGATCAACGAGGAGGGCGCGCTCGAAGGGCTGCCCGACGAGAGCGTCCTCGAGCTGGCCGCCCTGGAGGGGCGCATCCTCGTCACGAGCGACGTCGCCGACTTCCCGCCCATCCTGCGGGACTGGGCGACGGAGCAGCGGCCGCATGCAGGCTGCGTCCTCGTCTTCGGCATCGGGCACCGGGAGCACGGCCTCCTCCTCCGAGGACTGCGCGCCGCGTTTACTCGCCGGCCACGTCAGTCGGACTGGATCGATCGCGTCGAGGCGCTGACAAGGGCCTCGACCGAGTCGGCGGCCTATCCTCCGAAGAGGATGGCGGCGTCTGCGGCGACCCCGTTCCGCCTACCTCGCTCGTCGGCCGCGGGGCCGAGGTCGCGGCGGTTCGTACGCTGCTCGCCGAGAGCCGGCTGGTGACGCTGACCGGGCCTGGTGGTACCGGGAAGACGCGGCTCGCCCTCGCCGCGATCGGCGAGAAGGCGTGTTCGTCCCGCTCGCGCCGCTGGCCGACCCGGCGCTCGTCCCGTCGGCGATCGCGCAGGCCCTCGGCCTGCGTGAAGCAGGCGGTCAGCCGATCGAGGAGACGCTCGCGGCCTACCTCAGAAGCCGCGAGGTCGCTGCTCTGCCTCGACAACATCGAGCACCTGCTCGACGCTGCACCGACCGTCGCGGCCCTGCTCGCCGCCGCCCCCGACCTCCGTGTCCTCGCCACCTCCCGCGCCCCGCTTCGCATCCAGGGCGAGCTCGAGCACCCGGTGCCACCGCTCGACCTAGAGGCCGCCGTCGAGCTGTTCGCGCTGCGCGCACACGCCGTCAAATCGGACTTCGACCTCACCGACGGCACCCGAGATGCCGTCGAGACGATCTGTGCCCGCCTCGACGGGCTCCCGCTCGCGATCGAGCTCGCCGCAGCCCGCATCCGGGCCCTCCCTGCGGAGAGGCTCGCCGAGCGCCTCGACGAGCGGCTCGCGCTGCTCACCCAGGGACCGCGAGACGCCCCCGCCCGCCAGCAGACGCTGCGCGCCACGATCGACTGGTCCTACGAGCTGCTCACCGAGCCCGAGCAGGCACTGCTCTCCCGCCTCTCCGTGTTCGCGGGAGGCGCGACCCTTGAAGCCGCCGAGCAGGTCTGCGACGCCGACCTCGACACGCTCGGCGGACTCGTCGAGCAGAACCTGATCAAGCAGACCGACCAGGCCGGCGAAGCCCGCTACACGATGCTCGAGACGGTCCGCGAGTACGCCCACCAACGGCTCGCGGAGCGGGGCGAGCTGGAAGCCTGTCGTGGCCGCCACGCGACGTGGGCGATCGAGTTCGCGGAAGGTGCACACGAGCCGCTGTTCGGAGCGAGCCAGCACGAGTGGCTGGACCGGGTCGAGCGGGAGCTCGACAATCTCCGCGTGGCGTTCGAGTTCCTCCTCGAGGCAGGTCGGACGGAGCCCGTCCTGCGAGGCGCGACGGCCCTGTGGCCGTACTGGGAGGCGCGCCTGCCGGGTGAGAGTCGGAGATGGCTTGATCCGGCGCTCGAGCTCGGCGGCGACGTCTCGCCTTCCGCGCGCGCCGCGGCGTTGTTCGTCGTCGGACATCGCGCGCAGTTCCAGGGCAACTACGCAGACGCGACGCGGTGGCACGACGAGGCGATACGGCTCTACGGGTCGCTCGACGAGCCGGAGGGTCTGGCGCTCGTCCTCGGTGAACGCAGCTGGTCCGCAGGCGAGTCCGGCGACACCGACCTCGCGGCTGCGCTCACTGCACGTGGGCTCGAGCTCCTGCCACGAATCGAGACGATCCACGTCCGGGTGCTCGTCCTGAACTACGTCGGCGTCGCGACGGCCGAATGGGGCGGCGACGGCCGAGTCGGCGCCGAGCTGCTGGAGGAAGGACTTCGACTCGCCAGAGAGCTCGGAAACCGCCAGCGAATCTCCGATCTTCTCGTCAACCTCGGCTGGCTCGCACTCCGGCGGCAGGATCTCGTCGCAGCCCGGAGCACCCTCGAAGAGGCTCTCCAGCTCGCGGTCGAGATCCGGGACTCGTTCCGCATCACGCTGGCGAGAGGGAACCTCGCCGTGGTTCTGCTCCGCCAGGGAGTCGCTCGCGACGCAGGGTCGCTGTTCGCGGAGAATCTGACGGATTGTCTGAGCGCGGGGATCGGCGGATCGGCTCCGAGGCACTCGCAGGAACGGCAGCCGTTGCCGCGATCGACGATCAGGTGGAGCGCGCCGCGCGCCTCGGGGGCTCCGTCGAGGCGGCGGCCGCGGCGATGGGGATACCGGTCGAAGCGAACGACCGCGAGATCCTGGAGACGTACGTGCGTGCCCGACAGGAATCGATCGGAGCCGAGGCATTCTCGAACGCGTGGGCAGAGGGGCTCGCGATGTCGTTCGAATCGGCCGTCGCGTACGCGCTCGAGGCCAGACACCAGCAGCCGGTCACACTGACTTCGCTACTCGGGCCTGGTGAGCGCATTGCCGGCTTCGAGCTCGAGGCCGAGATCGGCCGTGGCGGGATGGGCGTCGTCTGGAAGGCCCGCCAGGAGTCGCTCGACCGGCCCGTCGCGGTCAAGCTCCTCTCCGCCCACCTCGCCGACGACCAGGCCTTCCGCGAGCGGTTCCTGCGCGAAGCACGCCTCGCCGCCTCGCTCCAGCACCCGAACGTCCTCCCCGTCTACGAGGCCGGGGAGGAGAGTGGCCGCCTCTACCTCGCCATGCGCTACGTGAGCGGCGACGACCTCGCCACCGTGATCCGCGACCGCGGGCCGCTCCCCGCGGACGAGGCCGTCGGGATCGTCGAGCAGCTCGCCTCGGCCCTCGACGCCGCCCATGAGCTCGGCCTCGTCCACCGAGACGTCAAACCCCAGAACGTGCTCCTCGAAGGCTCCCACGCCTTCCTCTGCGACTTCGGGCTCGCGAAACCGTCCGCCGACGACTCGGCGCTCACGCAGGCGGGCGGCATCGTCGGCACCCTCGACTACCTCGCCCCCGAGGCGATCGAGCACGGTGAGGCAGGGCCACCCGCCGACGTCTACGCGCTCGCCTGCCTCCTCTACGAGTGCCTGGCAGGCGAGGTTCCCTACCCGCGCCCCACCGACGTCGCGAGACTCTGGGCCCACGTCCACGACGAACCACCCACCCTCGACCACCCCGGCCTCGACACCGTCGTCAAACACGGGCTCGCCAAGAAACCCGACCTGCGGTACGAGAGCGCCGCCGCACTCGCCACCGCCGCACGACAGGCCGCCTCGGAAGCCACCTGATCCCGGCTGCTTGTCAGGAGGCGGTGCTGTCGTCGCGGTCGAGGCGTTCCTCGATCGCGCGGAGGCGGTCGTCGAGCTCCTTGACCGCCTCGATCAGGGGGCCGATCAGGCCCTCGTAGTGGACGGCCAGGTGGCCGTCCTCCCCTCGTTCGACGAGCTCCGGGAATACCTTCTGCACGTCCTGGGCGATCACGCCCATCCCCGGCTGCTCCTTCGCGTCCGCGGGGGCGTCGTCCTTCCATTCCCAGGTGACGCCCCGCAGCTGCTGGATCTTGCCGGTCGCGTCGTCGGTCACTTCTGCTGGGCCTGCTGCAGCGCCTGCAGCTTCGCGAGCGCGTCCTCGACCTTGCGGATCGACTGCTTCAGAGTTCTCATCCGACCTGGAACTTGTGGGCTTCTAGTCGTCGGGGATCAGGCTCGCGAGCGCGTCGGTCAGCGAACCGATCACGTCAGCAACGGTGGGGGTGGTGGGGGTCGACATCTCGATCTCCTTTCGGCAGGACAGGTTGCCTACCAGACGGTGGACGGCACTCGAATCTTCCCACCGATTCGCCCGGTTAGCTACTGCTGCGACGCGTCCACCGCCACGTGCGCCCAGCCGGCGTTCGCCGATCCCTGGTCGTACTCCCACTTCGTCACCGTCGGGCCGATCACCCGCACCTCGTTGCGGTCGATCAGCGGGATCCACGGGACGACCTCCTCCATCAGCCTCTCGTCGAGGTCGATCCAGCACTGGAGGCGCTCGTCGCCGACGAGGGCGGTGCAGCGGTCGATGTCGGCGTCGACGCTCGGGATCCCCTCGACGTTCCCATCGAGCCCGTCGAGCCCGGCCGCCTGCTCCGGCGTCAGGCCGACGAGCGAGTAGTTGATGTTCCCTGTCGGGATGATGACCCGGCTGTCGAAGAGCACCATGAACGTCGACGCGTCCGCGTAGTCCTTGATCCACCCCGGGAACGTCGCCATCGGGAAGTTCTTGGAGACGTCCTGCAGCGGCAGGAACGCGTCGTCGAGGTACTTCGTGTCGAGCTCGATGCCGATCTGCTCGAATGACGCCTCGATCGGCGGGACGACGGCCCGGGCCGCCTCGAGCGCGTCCGAGAGATTGATCACGCCCTTGCACTCGGGCGCGTCGCAAAGACCGTCCTTGTCGGTGTCGTAGCGCGAGAGCTTCATCTCCTCCATCGCGGCGGCGACGTCGCCCGCGTCGCCCTCGCTCGGATACGGGTCGTAGTCCTCCATCAGTCCGTTGACCATCGCGTCGGGAAGGACGTGGTGGGCGATCTCGCCCTTGGGCGGCCCTCCCTGGGTGCGGCGGACGGCCTCCTTGTCGAGGACGTAGTTGACGGCCCTGCGGACGTGGACGTCGTCGAACGGCGGCTGCGTGAGGTTGAGGGTCACGTAGAGCATGAAATCGGCGGGATAGATCTTGAGCCGGTCTGCGAGCTCCTCGTCACGCGAGTAGCGCTGGATGACTTTCGGGGTGACGGAGGCGAACTCGGCCTCGAGCTCGCCGGCCTCGACCTTGTTGTAGATGTCGAGATTGTTCGTGTTGATGACGAACTCGAAGCGGTCCGGGTAGTTCTCGCGGGCCTCGGGCGTGTCGGTCGCCGGGTCGTACGCCGGGTTGCGGACCAGCGTCATCGACGTGTTCGGCTTGTAGCCGGAGATCGGCTCCATCGTCTCGCAGCTCGAGATGTCGAGGTTCTCGGAGCCTTCGAACATGTACGGCCCCGAGGAGATCAGGTAGCGGCCGTACTCGCCGGCCTTCGTGAAGCAACCCGCCACCTCCTCCGGGATCGGGCCGGCGGCCGGCAGCGCGACCCGGTAGTCGAAGTCGCCGGTCGGGGCGGTCAGCGTGAACACGATCGTCTTGTCGTCGGGCGTCTGGATGCCTGAGATCGTCTCGGCCTTCCCCTCCTTGAACTCGGCCATCCCCTCGATCACGTCGTAGTAGAAGCCGTACTGGGCGACGACCGACGGCGTCCCGATCCGCTCGAACGCGTAGGCGACGTCCCTCGACGTGATCTCCCGGTTGACCGGCGGGCCGAACATGATCCCGTCCTTCAGCTGGAACGTCCAGGTCAGGCCGTCGTCGGAGATCTCCGGCGGGCCGGTCGCGAGGTCGGGGATCGGCTCGTTGCCCGGCGCCCCGGCCACGTGGCGGAACCCGAGCAGCGTGCGCACGAGCAGGTTCGTGTGGATGCCGTAGCCGAACGCGTAGTACTCCCCCGTCGGGTCGAAGCCGCTCGTGAACCCGAAGGCGTTCTCGACGCCGACCCGGAAGGTACCGCCGGCCTGGACGTCCGTGTCGGCCGCGGGCTCCTCCTCGGCGGCGGACGTCGTAGCGGCGGTCTCGGTCTGCGTCTCGACGGCGGTCGTGGCGGGCGCGGGCTCCTCCCCCGCGTCCGATCCCCCGCCGCAGGCCGCGAGCACCCCCGCGAAGAGCCCGACGACGACGACCGGCACGAGCAGCTTCGAGGGCACCGCAGCACCTCCTGGCGAGACGTGGGCACCGATCGTAGCGCGATGTCGTGGCAAAGTGCACGAAAACGAGGGAAGATTCCAGGTATCTCCCACGTCGTGTATGCGGCAACCCCGATCAAGGAGGAACGAGATGGAGGAGCGCGAGAAGGTCCTCAAGGCGGCGGAGGACGTCGAGGCGCACAAGGTCCTGAAGGAGAACGACCAGCCCGCCGTCGAGGCCGAGGAGAAGGCCGAGGACGAGACGCCGGACGTCGAGGCGCACAAGATCCTGAAGAGCGGCTAGTCAGTCCTCGGCAAATTGAGGGGCCCCGGTGCGAACGCTCCGGGGCCCTTCGCTTGCTGTTACCCGGCGGCTGCCGCAGTCAGGAGCCCAGCGTAGGCGCGCCCAGTCCGCGGGCGCTCGGTGGGATCCTTCTCGAGCGCTCGCAGGACGGCCCAGGACAGCTCGGCCGTGACGTCGGATCGCAGCTCGGCGAGGTCGGGCGGGGGCTGCTCGACGTGGGCGGAGGCAATCCTGAGGAGCCCCGCCCGCGCGAAGGGCGGCTCGCCCGCGAGGCACTCGAAGGCGAGACAGCCGAGCGCGTAGATGTCGCTCGCCGGCGTTGCCTCCTCGCCGAGGACCAACTCGGGGGCCAGGTAGTCGAGCGTCCCGGGCGTTTCCCCGGGTCGGGTCAGCACCGTCCACGCCTGCCCCTTGGCGAGCCCGAAGTCGGTCAGGAGCGCGCGCCCGTCCGCCTCGAGCATCACGTTCGAGGGCTTGACGTCTCGGTGCACGAGGCCGGCCGCATGGAGCGCGTCGAGGCCCCCGCCGACGTGGCGGACGAGCCGCACGGCGTCCGCCGGTGGAAGCGGCCCCTTGTCGAGGATCCGCTGCTCGAGCGTCGGGCCGTCCACGTGGGCGACGGCGAGGTAGGGGCGCCCGTCGATCTCCCCGGCGTCGAGCACGGGGACGAGCGAGCGATGGCTCGCGGCCTGCGCGGCGCGGGCCTCGTGTGCGAACCGCCGCCGGAAGGTCTCGTCGCCGGCCAGCTCCTCGTGGAGCAGCTTGAGCGCGACGAGCGTCCCGTCCTCCCCGACGGCGCGGTAGACGACTCCGGTCGCCCCGGCGCCGAGCTCGGCCTCGATCCGGTAGGGCCCGAGACGGTCCGGCCGCACGTGCGCCTCACCTGCACGCCTGCGCGCGGACCCTGAGGTCTGCGGCCTGCTCGAGCGCGCCGAGCGTCTCGGCCCGATCGGCGGCGCGGAGGAGGTACTCGCAGGCCTTCGCCGCGTCGTTGCTCTGCGCGTAGTGGTGGGCGAGGATCTCGAGCTGGTCGTCGGCGGCGCCCCCGGCGAGCGCCTCGTAGGCGGCCGCGGCCCGCGCGTGCAGGTCCTGGTAGCGGGCGCGGGTCAGCGTCGACAGCGCGGCCTCCTGCAGCAGCCGGTGGGTGAACGCGAGCTCGAGCTCGGGAAACCGGCGCGTCTCGCGCAGGATCTCGGCCCGCATCAGCGCGGGGAGGTCGCGGCCCGCGTCCTCGAGCTCGCCCATTCGCTCGACGAGCCCGAGCCCGAACGTCCGTCCGAGGACGGCGCCCGCCTGGACGACCCTCCGGGCGCCCGCGTCGAGCCGGTCGATCCGCGCGACGAGCAGCCCCTCGAGCGCGGGCGGGAGCGACTGCCTGGCGGCGCTCGAGATCGTCAGCGTGCGATGCCGGACGAAGCCGCCCGACTCGACGAGCGCCTGGAGGAGCTGTTCGAGGTAGAAGGGATTCCCCTCGGCACGCTCCGTGAGCTCCGCCGCCGCGCTGTCGTCCAGCGAGGGCAGGAGGCGGCCGAGGAGCGTCGCGGAGTCCTCCGCCGACAGCGGCCCGATCGTCTCGACCGCCGTCCGGTGCCCGTAGTCGCCGAGCGCGGTCATCCGCAGCCGGTGGCCCTCCGAGCCGGGCTCGTTCCTGCTCGTGACGACGAGCAGGAGGGGCGAGCGGTCGGTGGCGGCGAGGAGCGACTCCGCGAGCCGCCGGCACGGCTCGTCGAGCCAGTGGACGTCCTCGAGCGCGACGACCACCGGCCGTGAGGCGGCCAGGGCGTCGAGCCACAGGGCGACCGACCCCTCGACGGCCGCCGGATCGAGCGGCTCCGAGGTCTCGGCGCGGGTGGCGAGCAGGCGGGCGAACACCGGGAGCACGAGGTCGGTCCGCGGGCCGAGCAGCGCGGAGAGACGGGCTCGCAGCTTGGCGCGCAGCGCGATCGCCGCGTCGCCCTCCTCGACCCCGAGCCAGCCGCGCAGGAGTTCGACGAACGGCCAGTAGGCGAAGTCGCCCGCGTAGGAGAGGCAGGTTCCCTCGAGCCAGATGGCGCGGTCTCCGGCCCGGGCCCGGAGATCGGCGAGCAGGCGCGTCTTGCCGATCCCGTCGTCCCCGACGATCACGACGACGCCGCCGCGCCCCGCCTCGAGGTCCGCGAGGACCGTCTGCAGCCGCGCGACCTCCCCGTCGCGACCGATCAGGGGCGTCACGATCTCCTGGCCCCGCGTCGGCGGAGCGGCCCGAACGAGCCGCCAGGCGTCCACCGGCCCGTCCCGGCCCTTGACCGTCAGCCCGCCCAGCTCGAGCAGCTCGAACTTCGCGCCCAGGCGCCGTGCCGTCTCCTCCCCGAGGACGGCCGTTCCGGGCTCCGCCACGGCCTGCAGGCGGGCGGCGACGTTCGTCGCGTCCCCGAGCGCCACCTGCTGAGGCGTCGCAGCGCCCACCTCGCCGACCGCCGCGACGCCCGTGTTGACGCCGACGCGGACGCTGAAGCCCTCGATGCCCCAGGCCTGTGCGATGTCACGGCCGTACTCGCCGACGACGTCGAGGATGCGCAGCGCGGCGCGGGCGGCCCGCTCCGGATCGTCCTGCCTAGCTGCGGCAACCCCGAAGTACGCGCAGATCCCGTCGCCCTGGTAGGCCTGGACGACGCCGCCGAACTCCTCGACCGCCTGGCTCATCCGCGTGACGCACTCCCCGATCAGCGCCTTGACCTCGTCCGGCTGCAGCCGTTCGCCGAGCCGGGTCGAGCCGACGACGTCGGCGAAGAGGCTCGTCACGGGTCGAAACTCGTCGTGGGGGGTCACGTTCTTCGCATTGTGGCGCGCTCGGTAGGCTCGCGCGATGCGCGAGTCCCTCCGCGTGCTCGGAGCCGTGCTGCGTGAGGGCGACCTGCGCCGGGTCGAGGTGGCGTTCGCAGGCTTCCAGGCCGCCGAGTACGCCGTCTGGATCGCGATGCTCGTCTACGCCTACGACCGGGGCGGCACGACGACGGCCGCCGTCGTGGCGGTCGTCCAGCTCGTCCCTTCGGCGCTGTTCGCGCCGATCGGCGGGGCCCTCGCCGATCGCTACGCTCCCGGGCGGGTCCTCGTCCTCGGCTACGCGGCACAGGCCGCCGGCATGGCGGCGACCGCAGCGGCGCTCCTCGCCGACGGGCCGCCGGTGCTCGCCTACGCGCTCTCTGCGATTCCGGCGACCGCGACCACGATCACCCGACCGACGCAGGCCGTCCTCCTCCCCGCTCTCGCCCGCTCTCCCGACGAGCTGACTGCTGCGAACGTCGTCACCGGCTGGGTCGAGACGGCGATGGCGCTCGCCGGGCCCGCCGTCGCGGGCGTCCTGCTCGCCTGGGGCTCGCCGGGCGCAGTGTTCGCGGTCTTCGCGGCCGTGATGACCGTCGCCACCCTCGTCACGCTGCCGCTCGGCCGGGTCGGCGTCCGTCCGGGCCGAGCGGAGATGCAGGCAACGGCGCTGGCGGAGCTCGGGGCCGGCTTCCGCGCGCTCGCACGGAGCCCCGCGCCACGGCTCCTCGTCGTCATCCTCGCCCTGAGCTACGTCGTCTGGGGCGCCCTCGACGTCCTCACCGTGGTGCTCGCGATCGACGTGCTCGGGCTCGGCGACCAGGGCGCCGGCTACCTCGTGACGTTCTTCGGCCTCGGCGGCGTCGCAGGCGCGGCGGGCGCGGCGGCCCTCATCGGCCGGCGGCGGATCGTCCCGCCGATCGTTGCCGCGAGCGTGCTCTACGGAGGCGCGTTCGCGCTGCTCGGCCTCTCCTCGTCGACGGCCGTCGCGTTCGGGCTCCTCGCAGTCGCCGGGCTCGGGCAGAGCCTGCTCGACGTCGCCGGACGGACACTCCTCCAGCGGATCGCGCCGCCGGACGTGCTGGCCCGCATCTTCGGGATCCACGAAGGGCTGACGATGGTTGCGCTCGCCGTCGGCTCGATCCTCGTTCCGCCGCTCGTGGCTCTCGGCGGTGCCGAGCTCGCGTTCGCCGCAACCGGCGCCGTCCTCCCCGTGTTCGTCCTTCTCTTCCTGCGCCGGCTGCTCGCCGTGGACGACGCGGCCCGCGTTCCGATCGTCGAGATCTCGCTCCTTCGCTCGATGCCGATCTTCGCACCGCTGACGGCTCCGGCGCTCGAGGGGATCGCCGGCAACCTGGAGCCGGTCGCCGTCGAGGCCGGGACGGCGGTCGTCGAGGAGGGCGACCGGGGCGATCACTACTACGCCGTCGCCGACGGCGAGCTCGAGGTGACGCACGGCGACGCGGTCGTGAACCGCCTGCACCGGGGCGACGGGTTCGGAGAGATCAGCGCTGCTCAGGGACGTCCCGCGCACCGCGACCGTCAGGGCCGTCACCGCCGCGCGGCTCTACGCCGTCGGTCGTGAGCAGTTCCTGATCGCGGTCACCGGCCACGCGCCGGCGGCGGAGGCAGCCGAGGCCGTCGCGCGCGAACGAGCCGCGCGCTGAGAGCGAAGACCGGGAGGTCGGGCGCCGGAGGCCGAGGTCAGGATCCGGGGTCAGGTCTTGCAATGCAACACGCGCTGTTGCATTGCAAGACCTGACCCCGACCTCGCCGGCTCCGACGACCTACACCTCTTCGAGCCTCAGCCTGCGACTCACGGTCGAGTAGTGAACGCCGAGGTGGGCGGCGATCTCACGCAGCCGATAGCCGTGGTCGCGGTAGGCGATACGGATGCCGTCGTACGGGTGTGAGCCGAGCAGCTCGGAGATCGGTGGCCTGGCCGGCCGCCGAAGGGCGAGAGGGATCTCGGGCACGTCCGGGACGCTCGCAGCCTGGCTCGCGACGAACTCCGCGCGTCCGAGGATCGAGTGGCTCCAGGCGGAGAGCTCTCCGTCCGTGGCCGTGCTACCCTCGCACACCCAATCGGCGAAGCGTTGCCGCCCAACGAGCTCTCCGCCGCCGAACGGCGCGAGCAGTGTCGCGGTTTGGAGGAAGGCCGGCTCCGGAGCCATGCCAGCAGTCGCACGAAAGCTCGACCAGCGCCAGTTCCCGGGGTGGTTGCAGTATCCGGCGCGAACCGGGTTGAGAACCACGTACCGGGCGGCCGTGAGCAGATAGCTGTCGGCCTCGATGAGAACGGACTTGAATCGTCCTGCGAAGAGGTGGCCGACCCGATCATGGCGTCGGTTGAACGCCTGCCCGTACACGCCGTTCAAGTAGTGCATCGCGCGTGAGAGGTTCCCGCGCGGGGTCTCGACGACCAGATGGTAGTGCGTCGTCATGAGGCAGTAGGCATGGCACCGAAGCTCGTGGCGATCGACGGTTCGAGCGAGCATTGTGAGGAACGCCGTTCTGTCCGCCTCGTCGCCGTAGATCCTCGTCCGTGCATTCCCGCGTGCCATCACGTGATACAGGGCGTTGGGGTACTCGATGCGAAGCGGCCGGGCCATCTGTCCGAACGTAGAGCAGCCCGTCGCACCAAGGACGCCCCACCCGAAAACTGGGCGTCACGAAACGGGGTCAGGTCTTGCATTGCAACACGGGATATTGCAATGCAAGACCTGACCCCGGACACCTGACCCCGGACGCAGCAGGTCCGCGGCTACGCGCGCAGCACGTCGTCGAGGGCCTCCAGGAGGCGCTGGCCTGCCTCCCGGCGCTCGCCCTCGAGCGCATCGAGCGCCTCCGCGACGCGGGCGAGCCTGCCCACTCCCGCCTTCTGCCCTTCGAGCACCGACTGCGCCTCCCGCGCCCGCTGGAGGAGGTCGAGGGCAAGCGCCGCCTGCGACGCGAACAGGCCGAGGAGCTCCATCTCGGCCAGCGAGAAACGTGACCGCTGCGGGCGGTCGAGCACCTCGAGCACCCCGAGCGCCCTCTCGCCGGAGAGGAGCGGCACCGCCATCAGGCCACTCGGCACGTAGCCCGTCGCCTCGGCGGCCTCCCTGGCGAAGCGGGGATCGCCGGCGACGTCCTCGAGCACGAGCGGCTGCCGGCTCGAGACGACCCAGCCGGCGATGCCCGTGCCGGACGAGATGCGCCTCCCGATCAGCTCCTCCTCGCCCTCGCCGGAGACCGCCTCGAAGACGAGCTCGTCCGTCGCGCCGTCGAGGAGGAGCACGGACGCGGCCCGGGCGGCGAAGATCGCCCGCGCGACGTCGACGATCGAGCGGAGCAGCGCGCGGTAGGCCTCCTCGGAGCCGAGCACCCCCGCCGCGACGGCCGCCCGGAGCGCGCCCGGCTCGGTCACGCGGCGGCCTCGACGTTGCCCGACGTGAGGTGCAGCACCGTCTTCACCTCGAACGGCGTCAGCTCGGGGTGCTTCGAGAGGACGAGCGCGCAGAGCCCCGACACGTGCGGGGTCGCGAACGAGTTCCCCGTCACGCGGAGCGTGCCGCCGCCGATCCAGGCCGCGTCGAGCTCGAGGCCGCGCGCGAAGAACTCGACCGGCGGGCTCGGGTTCGCGTACAGGAGCCGGGAGTCCTCCTCCTCGTGGCTTCCGACCGAGATCACCGACGAGAACCGCCACGGGTAGCTGGGAACCGGCAGGTTGTGAGCGGACGAGACGAGGATCGTCCGGTCGAAGTAGGCCCGGTCGGCGAGCTCGTGGAGCGTCTCGACGAACTGCTTCTTCTGCGTCGAGAGGCTCATGTTGATCACGTCGTAGCCCTGGTCGACCGCCCACCGCAGCCCCGCGAGGAGCGTCGGCCCGCTCCCGGTGAACCCTGCCCCGAGCACCCTGACGGAGACGAGCGAGCACCCGGGGGCGAGCGCGCGCACGATCCCGGCGCAGGCCGTGCCGTGACCGCAGAGGTCGCCCTCGGCATCCGGCTCGGCCAGCACCTCGCCGTCCTCGGCGACCTCGATCGCGACGGCCCGCTCGACCGGACCGACGAGCGGGTGCCCGGCCTCGATGCCCGAGTCGAGGATGCAGACGGTCACGCCCTCGCCGGTCGCGCCGTCGAAGGCCCACTCCCTCGTGACCTTCAGGCCCCGCGGCGCGGCGACGCTCTCCACCGCGGCCACGGACATGCTCCAGGCCGGCAGCTCCTCCCGTTCGTCGCTCTCGGGCCCCGACATGGGGCAGATCGTACGGCTTCCCTCGAGGCGAGGGAGATGGGATGCTCCGCGCGTGCGCGGCCTCTCCGGGAAGCTCGGCGAGTCGCTCGCCGCCTTCAGGAACGTGTTCCGCAACCGCTCGCTGCGGCGGCTCCAGCTCGCCTACGCCGGCTCGGAGATCGGCGACTGGGGAGCCGCGATCGCCCTCGTCGTGCTCGCCTACGAGGCGGGAGGGCCCTGCGGCCGTCGGTCTCGTCCTCCTCGTCCGGATGCTCCCGGCCGCGGTCGCAGCGCCGTTCACGTCGATCCTCGGCGACCGCTACGACCGGGTGCGCGTGATGGTCGCCGCCGACCTGCTGCGGGCGCTCGCGATGGCCGCCGCCGCGGCGACGGTCTTCGCCGGTGGACCGACCGCGGTCGTCTACGCGATCCTCGGCTTCGTCTCGATCGTCTCGACCGCGTTCCGGCCCGCGCAGGCGGCGATCCTCCCCTCGCTCGCCCGGACGCCCGACGAGCTGACGGCGGCGAACGTCGTCTCGAGCACGATCGAGAGCGTCACGAGCTTCGTCGGGCCGGCGCTCGGCGGCGTGATCCTGGCGGCGACGAGCACAGGGGTCTCCTTCGCGATCGCCGCCGGCACGTTCCTCTGGTCGGCTGCGCTGATCGGCGGGCTCCGCGTTCCCGGGCGCGAGGAGCCGGCGGAACAGGAGGAGCCCGCTGCGAGGGACGTCATCGGAACGGTCACGGCCGGCGCGCGGGCGATCGCGGCCGACGCGGACGTCCGCGTCCTCGTCGGCCTCTTCACCGCCCAGCTCCTCGTCTGCGGAGCGCTGAACGTCCTCGTCGTCGTCGTGGCGCTCGACCTGCTCGGCACCGGCGAGGAGGGCCTCGGCGTTCTCAACTCCGCGCTCGGCATCGGCGGCGTGCTCGGCGCGATCGGCGCGATCGCGCTCGTCGGACGCCGCCGCCTCGCCGGCGCGTTCGGCATCGGCACCGTCCTCTGGGGGGCGCCGATCGCCCTGATCGCGCTCTGGGACAGCCAGGCCGGAGTCCTGGTGCTGCTCGGCGTCGTCGGCCTCGCGAACACGATCGTCGACGTCGCAGGCTTCACGCTCCTCCAGCGAGCCGTGCCGGACGAGGTGCTCGCACGGGTCTTCGGGATCACGGAGAGCCTCTTCCTCGGCGCCGTCGCCGTCGGCGGAGTCGTCTGCTCGGCGCTCGTCGAGACCGTCGGGCTGACGGCCGCGCTCGTCGTCTCGGGCGCGCTCCTGCCGGTGCTCGTCGTCCTCACGTGGGGGCGCCTGCGCGCGATCGACGCGAAGGCACGCGTGCCCGAGCGGGAGCTCGCGCTCCTGCGCGGCGTCCCCTTCCTCTCCGTCCTGCCCGGCGCCGGCCTCGAGGAGCTCGCGCTTCGCCTGAAGCCGCTCACCGCCGCGGCCGGGAAGCCAGTGATCGTGCAGGGCGACCCCGGCGACCGGTTCTACGTGATCGAGGCCGGGGAGGCGGCCGTCACGGTCGACGGCGAGCCCGCCCCCGAGCTCGGCCCCGGGGACTTCTTCGGCGAGATCGCGCTGCTGCGCGACGTCCCCCGCACGGCGACGGTCATCGCCGTGACCGACCTCGCCCTCTACTCGCTCGAGCGTGACGAGTTCATCGCCGCCGTCACCGGCCATGCCCCGAGCGAGGAGACGGCGGGCCTCGTGGTCGCCTCCCGGCTCGCGGCGCGGAGCCCGGCGATCGGCCTCAGCTAGCGCCGAGTCGCCGGCGGACTGCCTCGGCCAGGGCAGGATCGGCCTCGAAGCCCTCGGCCGCGAGGGCGGCCTCGAGGTCCGCGATCAGCGCGGAGCGGAAGGCGGCGTCCTCCTCTGCGCGCTCGACGATCTGGTCGAGGCCGCGGCTGGCGAGGGGCAGCTCCTGGGCCGCGAGAACCCACCCGGCCGGCGCCGGCGGGAGCGTGTGCAGCAGTCTGGCCAACGTGGTCTCGTCGTAGATCATCGGCTACCAGACGGCGGGGCGGGCGCGCTTCTTCCCTCGAGGTGCTCGCGGAGCCGCGCGAGGCAGCGCGAGATCCTGCTCGCGATCGTGCCGGACGGGATAGCGAGCGCCTCGCCGATCGTCAGGTAGCTCTCGTCGCGGCAGAAGAAGCGATCGAGCACCTCACGGCAGTCCTCAGAGATGTTGCGAAGCGCCGCGTTCACGTCGAGCGCGTCGTCGAGCCGGGCGAGCGTCTCGTCGATGCCCTCCGGCTCCTGGTCGGTCGGCTCGACTCGTTTGGCAGCGCGGAGGTGGTCGACGCAGAGGTTTCGCGTAAGTTGGCCGATCCAGGGTCGGATCGCGCCGTCGTCGCGAAGCCGGTCGAGGCGCTCGTAGGTGCGCGCGAACACCTCCTGGAAGACATCCTCCGCTTCGTGCTCCGCGAGCCGGTAGACCTGGGTCGCGATTGCGAACACGTACCGGGAGAACCGCTCGACGAGCTCCCGCCAGGCAGCGTCGTCGCCCGCCCGGCAGCGCGCGACCAGTTCTGCGTCCGTAGCCGGGGCCAGCGTCATCCGGCCCCATCCTGGGCGAACGCCCGGTCCGCCGCCTCCTGCGCGGCCGTCGCGTAGGAGCGCGCCCGAGCTACCCGCGGGTCCTCGGGCCCTGCGCCGAGGTTGATCGCGACGAGATTCGCCGCCGCCCTTCCGGCCGCCGCGGCCAGCGCGGCCGCCGAGGCCGCATCTCCGCGAAGGTTGGGATTGCCCCGCTCAGCCAGCCCGGAAGCGACGATCGCGACGTCAGCCGCCACGGCCGCGATCTCGAGCGGCACCGAAGCGGCCTGCTCCAGCGCCCGTCCGATCGCGGCATCGCGCTCCGCCGAGCGGTCGGCCTTCGGCAGCCTGAAGGCCTCGAGCGCGCGGAGGTAGGCCTCTGCGTCCGCCTGAGCGAGGGGTGCCGCGCGCTCCCGCAGGATCCCCGCCTGCGCCGCGATCCCCGGCGCGTCGTCCCAGTGCCCGTCCGAGAAGCGCGCTGCCATCTCCACCAGCCCCGCGGCCATCGCGACGGCGATCGCCGCGACCGACCCGCCGCCTGGAGCGGGCGTCCGCTCGGCGATCTCGTCGAGCAGATCGCCGAGGCGCAGCTCGAGGAAGTTGGCGTCCGCCACGCGCCTCTATCGTAGGACGTCTGATGCTCGACGAGCTCACGGTCGACCCCGATCCGATCCGCCAGTTCAACGCCTGGCTCGACGAGGCCCGTGCCGCAGGCATCTCGAACGCCGACGCGATGGCGGTCGCAACCGTCGGGGCCGACGGTTCTCCCTCTGCGCGTTTCGTGCTCCTCAAGGGCGCCGACCGCCGTGGGTTCGTCTTCTACACGAACCTCGGGTCTCGAAAGGCCGAGGAGCTCGGCGGGAACCCGCGGGCGGCTCTCCTCTTCTACTGGGTCGACCTCGGGCGCCAGGTCAGGGTCGAAGGGCTTGTCGAGCCCACCTCCCGAGACGAGGCTGCCGCCTACTTCCGTTCGCGGCCTCGCGGAAGCCGGATCGGCGCGTGGGCCTCGCCGCAGAGCCACGTGATCAGCTCGCGCGCGGTCCTTGAGCAACGGGTCGCGGAGCTCGACGGCCTCTACCCGGCAGACGACGTGCCACTGCCGCCGTTCTGGGGCGGCTATCGCCTCGTGCCACGGACAATCGAGCTCTGGGAGCATCGCGACAACCGGCTGCACGACCGCCTGCTCTACACGAGCGCGCGGGAAGGCTGGACGCTCGAGCGGCTCGCTCCGTAGTCGCCTCCCGCCAGGCTCCTCGCCTCAGGTGCGCGATCGGTCGCGCTGGAGACGACGAGCCGCGCTCGCAAGGCGGTTGAGCACGGACGGCAGCTGCTCCGGCTCGGGAACGGCCTCGCCTTCGCGCTCGCCCTCGGGAGCGGGGTCGGCCCCGGCGGCACGCGGATCGCCGTCGCCTGCAGTGGGAACCCCGAGCTGCGCATGCCAGAGCTCGAGCTGGAGCCGCTCGATCTCCGCCGCCAGCAACAGGATCGCCTTTCCCGCCGCCCGTACCTCCGGGCGCGGGTCGTCCACGAGCGCGTCGCCCCAGCGACGAAGGCTGTCGAACTCGTCCTCGTTCACGGCCTCGAAGAGGCTACTCCTCCCCCGCTGGCTTTTCCAGACGGCCTGGCGGGCGCCCTAGAAGAAGAGCTGCTGCAGCTTGAGCGCGAGGGCCATGTTCCCGTCGACCTTGATCTTCCCGGTCATGAAGGCAGTCGCCGGATTCTGCTTGCCGTCGATCAGCCTGAGGAGTGTCTCCTCCTTCATGCGGATCACGCAGTCGGCCGCGTCGGCGCTCTCCGTGACCGTCGTCGTGCCGTCGTCGACAGCGACCTTCCAGCTTCCGGCTCCCTCGATTTCGAAGCGATAGGAGACGGTCTCCCCCTTCGTCTTCGCGGGATCGAGCCTCTCCTCGATGCCCTCGAAGAACTCGCGCGCGCTTGCTGCCATCCGCTCCTCCTCGATCAGGTTGGCGACGTCGCAGGCCGTTCTACCAGCAGGGCGGCACGTGCGGGTGGAAGCGCCAGCGCGACGAGCGCACCGAGCGCGGGGCCGATGGCCGTCAGGAGCATCGCGGTGCGGAGGTCGATCGCATCCGCCACGGTGCCGAGCGCAACGGCGAAGATCCCGCCGAGGCCGATCGCCAGCCCGACGGACAGGCCGGACGCGAGCCCGATCCGGCTCGGCAGGTACTCCTGGCTCATGACGATCGTGATGCCGAAGGTGCTGATGACGGTGGCTCCGGCCAGCACGAGCGCCACGTCCCCGGGGATGCCCCCGACGAGGACGTAGGCGAGCACGAGCGGCACGGTGATCGCGTAGCTGCCGACGAGGACGGGCTTGCGCCCGATGCGATCGGCGAGCGGGCCGCCGACCAGCGTGCCCACCGCGCCGGCCACCAGGAACAGGGAGAGGACAATGGTGGCCCGCTCGTCGCTCGCGCCGTTCGACTTCTCCCACAGTGGGACGAACGTGAAGAGCCCGAAATGGGGGATGCTTCGGAGGGCGACGACGACGAGCAGAAGCGCAAACGCCCTCGGCTGGTCGCGTCCTGCGCTGTCGAAGGCTCGCCCGCCGCCTCCTGGCACGAAGCGGCCGAGGTAGCCGCCTTCGCGCAGCAGCAGTCCCGCCACGACGAGGCCGGGGAGCGCGAGGAGCAGCCCGCCATCGAGCCCCAGCCCGAGGATGAGCACGGATGCGAGCAGCGGGCCCACCGCGAAGCCGAGATTCCCGCCGACCGAGAACACGGCCATCCCGCTCGCGCGGCGAGTGCCGCTCACGTAGTTGGCGAACTTCGAGCCTTCGGGATGGAAGGCGGCGACACCCACGCCCGAGACGAGCACCGCCGCGAGGAGCAGTGGGTAGCTCGGCGCCACGGCGGCCAGAGCGACGCCCACGCCGGCCAGCACCACACCCCCGGGCAGCAGCCACATCGCCCCGCGCTTGTCCGACCAGAGCCCGAAAGCCGGCTGGATGATCGAGGAGCTGAACGTCGCGACGAGGATGACGGCCGCCGCCAGCGTGTACGAGAGGTCGAGCTCGGGAACGAGAAAGACGAGGAGCGCCGGCGGTGCTCCCTGGGCGAGATCGGTGGCGAAGTGACCGGCCCAGAGGCTCGACATCGCACGCCGATCGACGCCCCGCTTCACCGGGCGCAGGATAGTCACAGCACTGCCAGGCAACGATTCGGTGACCGGGGCCTCCGGCCCCTCCAAGACGGATATCGGCCCGGCAATGTCGAAACCGGCTCCGCCGGTATTCGACGACCGTCCCGAGATCGAGCTCCGCTCGATTCGGGACACAGCCCGGGCAACGATTCCGTGACCGGGGCCTCCGGCCCCTCCATGACGGATATCGGCCCGGCTCCGCCGGGCAACGATTCCGTCTCGACCTACACCTACGCCGCCTGGAAGCTCGGGTGGTGCCGCGCGATCAGCGCGCGGGAGAGCTCCCACTGCGCATCGACGATCGCGCGCCGGTTCCGCTCGAGGGCGTGCCGGTCGGCGCGCGACGTCCGCAGCTCCTCGCGCTCGCGCAGCAAACCTCGCAGGCGCTCTTGCAGCGTCTCGACCTGCGCCGGTCCGGTTTTCGTGTCAGGCGGAGTCATCCCTCGTTCTCAGAGTAGTCTCCCCTCCGGACGAATGGGAAGGGAACCGCTCGAGATCGAGACCACCGGTGCCGCGCCTGCGGAGGTGGACACCGACGTGCTCGCGATTCCCGTCCTCGACCCACCTTCGACGGAAGCGCCATACGGGGAGCGGGCCGCGGCTCTTGCGACCGACGGCGAGTTGCGCGGCACCGTCGGCGAGATCGTGCTCCTGCACGAGCCGGGTGAGGGCGGGCCGCGCCGCGTCGCTCTCGTGGGGCTCGGCAAGGCCTCCTCGGCCGGGGTCGAAGCTCTCCGCACAGCGGCCGCGCGCGTTGCGGCACGTGCCGCCGGGCTCGGGGAGGGTTCGGTCGCCTGGCCGATCGGCACCGGCCTGGCAGTCGCCGCGGCGGAAGCCACTCGGGCGATCGTGGACGGGACCGCGCTCGGAGCCTACGACCCGGGCGCCTGGAAGTCGGGTGACGAGCGGCGGCAGCCGGTGCGACGCCTGATCCTGTGCGGCGACGGAGCCGAGGCACAGGCGGCGACCGCAGCGAGGGCTGGCATGGTCGTCCACTGGACGAACCGGTGCCGCGACCTCGTCAACGCACCGGCGAACGAGTTGACTCCTGCCCGGCTCGCGGAGCGAACGGCAGAGGCAGCCGCCGAGGTCTCGCACCTGCACGCGTGGTCGCTCGGGCCGGCCGAGATCGAGGAGGCCGGCATGGGTGCGTTCACGGCCGTCACCCGCGGCAGCGACCAGGAGCCGCGCCTGATCGTCCTCGAGTACGAGCCGCCCGACGCGAAGCCGGGCGTCACGCTCGGCCTGGTCGGCAAGGCGATCACGTTCGACACGGGCGGGATCTCGCTGAAGCCCGCCGCCCGCATGGAGGAGATGAAGTCCGACATGGGGGGCGGAGGCGCGGTCATCTGCGGGCTCGCGGCCGTCGCCGCGCTCGGCATCCCGCTCCGGATCGTCGCCCTGGTGCCCGCGTGCGAGAACATGCCGAGTGGACGCGCCACCCGGCCGGGCGACATCGTCACGGCGCTCAACGGGAAGACGATCGAGATCACGAACACGGACGCCGAAGGGCGACTCGTCCTCGCCGACGCCCTCGTCGACGTGCGGCGCCGCGGGGCGACCCACGTACTCGACCTCGCGACGCTCACCGGCGGTGTCGTCGTCGCTCTCGGCGACTACTATGCCGGCCTGATGGGCAACGACGATGCCTGGCTGGGCGACGTCCTGGCAGCGGCGGGCACGAGCGGTGACCACGCCTGGCGCCTCCCCGTACACGAGACGTACCGCAGGTACATCAAGTCCACTTTCGCGGACCTGAGGAACTCCTCTGGCCAGCGCTACGCTCAGTCGGTCTACGCGGCCAGCTTCCTCCAGGAGTTCGCCGGGGAGGGGCCATGGGCCCACCTCGACATCGCCGGCACGGCCTACCTCGAGCGCGCTCGGGGCGACGAGTACGCGCAGAAGGGCGCGACCGGGTACGGCGTACGGCTGATCGCAACCCTTGCCGAACGTCTCGCCAGCGCCGTCTAGCGCACCCGCCTCGCGGGATAGCCCCACTCTGCAAGCCGCGCGAGCAGCTCCTCGCAGTGCTCTTCGCCCCGGGTCAGGAGCGTCAACTCGATTCCGGTGTCGCCGATCGGCAGATCGATGCCCTCGCGCTCGTGGGCGACGTCGAGGACGTTGGCACCCTCGCCGGCAAGTCGGACGAGCAGCGCGCCGAGCTGCCCCGGCCGGTCGGGGACGCGGGTGCGCACGACGAGGTGACGACCCCCCTGGGTGAGCGCGAATCGCGTGACCTGGCTGAGCAGGCTCGCGTCGATGTTCCCGCCCGAGAGAACCACGCAGACCGCGCCGTCGCCGGGCACGAGCCCTCCGAGCAGCGCAGCGACGCCGGCCGCACCTGCCCCTTCGACCACGAGCTTCGCCCGCTCGAGCAGGAACACGATGCTGGCCGCGATCTCCTCGTCGGTAACCGTCACGATCGCCTCGAGCCGCTCCTCGAGGATCGGCCTGGTCAGGGTTCCCGGCTGCTTGACGGCGATCCCGTCGGCGATCGTCGGCCCGAGCGTGCGTCCGCCGGCGAGCGGCGCACATCGGGCTGCCTGGACGCCGACGATTCTCACGTCCGGCCGAAGCTCGCCGAGCGCGAGCGCGATCCCGGAAGCGAGACCGCCGCCGCCGACGGGGACGACGAGCCATTCGAGCTCGGGCAGCTGCTCGGCGAGCTCGATGCCGAGCGTTCCCTGCCCGGCGATCGTCGACGGGTCGTCGAAGGGGTGCACGATCGGTGCCCGCGTCGCCGCCGCCCGGGCGTGCGCCGCCGCCAGCGCCTCGTCGATCAGCTCGCCGCCGAGCACGACCTCGGCGCCGTAGTCGCGCGTCGCCTCCACCTTCGCGAGCGCGGCGTCGGCAGGCATGAACACCGTGGCGCCGATACCCGCCTCCCGCGCTGCCCAGGCGACCGCCTGGCCGTGGTTCCCTGCGCTCGCCGCGATCACTCCGCGCGCGCGCTCCCCGGCACCGAGGGAGTGGATCTTGGTGACGGCGCCGCGGACCTTGAACGAGCCGGTTCGCTGGAGCGTCTCGGCCTTCAGGAAAGCCGGGCGGCCGGTAAGACGCGTCAGCGTCTCCGACTGGGCGACCGGCGTGACCCGGGCGATTCCGTCGAGCACCCGCCGCGCGGCCTGGATGTCAGCGAGGGTCGGCCGATCCATCGCCGTCGATCCGGAAGACGCGCTCGAGGATCTCGCGGACGGCTGCGAGCGGATCGAGCTCACGCCGCTCGACCTCGTCCAGGAGCCGTCGCAGCTCGGCGTCGCCCTCGACCGCGCGCGCGAGGTGGGCTCCGGCCCGCGCCGCAGCGAGCGCGAACACCTCGGCCGAGAGATTCCGCCGTCGACGCTCTTCCAGCCGTCCACCCTCTTCGAGATGAGCCCGGTGAGACTCGACGGCCTCCCACAGCTCCTCGATCCCGCCCACCTCGACGGCTTCGGTCAGCACGATGGGCGGCGACCACTCGCGATCGGGAGTGAGCGCGAGCACCGCCCGCACTTCGCGGAGCATCGTTCTCGCGTGCGGATGGCCTCGCTTGTTGATGGCGATCACGTCGGGGATCTCCATGATCCCGGCCTTCAGCGCCTGGACCGAATCACCGGAGCCCGGCATCAGGACGAGCAGCACGGTATCCGCGATCCGGGCGATCTCGATCTCGCTCTGGCCGGTGCCGACGGTCTCGATGAAGAGCACGTCGGTCCCGGCAGCATCGGCGACGAGGACCGCCTGGAGCGTCGTCTCGGCCACGCCGCCGAGGTGGCCGCGGGTCGCCATCGAGCGGATGAAGACCCCGGGGTCGAGGAAGTGGTCGACGAGGCGGATGCGGTCGCCGAGCACGGCGCCCTTCGTGAACGGGCTCGTCGGGTCGACGGAGATGACGCCGACGGTCTGCCCACGACCGCGCACGACCCTCGTCAGGGATGCGATCAGGCTCGACTTCCCGACGCCTGGCGGGCCGGTGACGCCGACGGTGGCCGCGCGCCCCGTCGCCGGATAGAGCGCGCCGACGATCGCCTCTGCGAGCGGGTCACCGTTCTCGATGAGCGATATCGCCCTCGCGACGGCCCGCCGATCACCTGCTCGCACGCCCTCGACGAGAGCCTCGACCGTGAACGTCCGCGCCATTACACGGCCAGGAGGCAATCGGACGCCGTGTCGGCGCCGCGAAGCCCGATCCGCCCGATCGACGCGCCGGCCCACAGGCTGCCGAGGAGGAGCCTTGCATCCACCGCCGTCAGCATAAGGCCGTAGCCGGCGTGTTCCATTTCGATGTGCGCAAGTAGGATCATCTGCAAGAGGGGTCTGGCGAAAAGAATCATCGTCAAGCGACGCCGCGAACGAGCTCAGGAACGCGCCGGGAGCACCCGGGGGAGCGCCTCGAGGAGAACGGCGTTCTCGTCCTCCGTCCCGACCGTGATGCGGAGCGCGCCGGGAGCGCCGAACCCGCCGAGCGGGCGTACGATCACACCCTCGGCGAGCAGGGCCTCGAACACGGGCCGGACGTCGTCCGTCCGGAGGTCGACGTAGACGAAGTTCGCGACGGCGGGGCCCGCAGGCGCGAGGCCGAGCGCTTCGAGCCCGGCCACCAGGCCATCACGGGCCGCCCTGTTCGCCGAGCGCCTGCGCTCGAGCTCCGCCGAGTCACCGAGGCTCGCGAGCGCTGCGTCCTGCGCCGGCTGGGTGACGTCGAAGGCGTTCTGCACCTTCCGGACAGCCGTCACGACCTCGGCGGGCGCGACCCCGTAGCCGATCCGCAGGCCGGCGAGCCCGTAGACCTTCGAGAACGTGCGCAGCACGCAGACCCGGTGGCCGGCCTTCAGGTAGTCGTCGATGCCGTTCGGATAGCCCGGCGCGTCGATGTACTCGAAGTACGCCTCGTCGAGCACGGTCACGACGTGCTCCGGAACCCGCTCGAAGTACCCATCGAGGGCGTCGCGGTCGACCATGGTGCCGGTCGGGTTGTTGGGGTTGCACACGTAGACGATCTTCGTCCGGGCGGTCACGGCGGCGAGGAGCGCGTCGAGGTCGTAGCGGTCGCCCGACAGCTCGACCCGCACGGGCAGGGCGCCGAGCTTCAGCGCCGCCAGGACGTAGCTCGGAAATGAGGGCCAGCCACAGACGATCTCGTCGCCTGGATCGAGGCACACCAGCGACAGGTAGCCGATGACACCGTCCGCGCCGCTCGAGGCGACGACCTGTGCCGGGTCGACGCCGTGCAGTTCCGCCAGCGCTCGGCGAAGACGATAGAAGCCTCCGTCGGGGTAGCGGTTGAGCCCGGGGATGCCTCGCTCGAGGGCTTCGCACGCCGCCGGAAACGGGCCGAACGGGCCTTCGTTGGAGGCGAGCTTGACGACGCGCTCGAGCCCGAGCTCACGCTGCACCTCGTCCGCAGGCTTCCCCGGCTCGTACGGCACGAGCCCGTCGAGCGCCGGGCGGAAGAAGCTGTCGGCGACCCGGGCGAGCTGCGCGGCGCTCATCGCCGGGACCTTACCCTGTAGTCCGATGGACGAGATCGGCTTGTTCCCGCTCGGGATGGTCCTCCTGCCGGGTGAGCGTGTCCCGCTCCACATCTTCGAGGAGCGCTATCGCGAGCTGATCGGTGAGTGCCTCGACGAGGAGCGCGAGTTCGGCCTCGTCCTCGCAGACGACGACGGGATGCGCGAGATCGGTACGACGGCTGCGGTCGTCGAGGTGCTCGAGCGCTTCGACGACGGCCGCTTGAACATCGTCGTCGAGGGCCGTGACCGCTTTCGCGTGGTCGCCGAGACCGAGGGCCGCTCGTACCTCACGGCCCAGGTCGCTCCCGTCGAGGACGGCGACGAGACGCCGAGCGACGACGAGGTCGAGCGTGCCGTCGAGGCTTATCGCAGGGTCGCGGTCGAGGCTGAGGCGGAGATCGAGGAGCCCGAAGCGACGCCCAGCGTCTCGTACTGGCTGGCGGCACGCGTCGACTTCGGGGCCGACGTCAAGCAGGAGATCCTCGAGCTGCGCTCCGAGCGCGACCGGGTCGTTCGGCTGGCCGAGCTCCTCGACCGCGCCCGTGAGGCGCTCAGCTGGGCGAAGACGGCTCGGTCCCGAGCGCAGACCAACGGCCGCGTCGAGCCCCCGGGGTAAGCCGGGCGGCACGCCCCGGCGCACAGCGGCGGCCGAAGGCCGACGCGACGGCTCGTCGAGCCCGGAGGGCTCGACACCTCCAGCAAGGCGTCCGATGGACGCCGCGCAGTGGCCGCGCCGCTGTGCGTCGCCGCGATATCGAGCTTCGCTCGATTCGCGCACGTGTGGAAACCGGCACCGCCGGTTTCCACGGCCGCCGCGATATCGAGCTTCGCTCGATTCGCGGCACTACGACCGTTTGACGCCGTGCACCGGCCGCCCGGCCGCCTCCCACGCGTAGTAGGAGGCGCTCGGACCGAACGACTGCTCGTAGGAGACGACGCGTGGGTTCCGCCCGACCTCCTTCGCGCGCTGAGCATGACGGAGGAGGTTCGGGTCGTCACGCTCCTCCCAGACGAGGATCAGGTGCGCGGCCGTCATGAACTCGGCGACGAAGGCGCACCCGGACGCCGGGCAGGGAAACGGCGAGGTCGACACGCAGAACCACCCCGAGTGATCCGACCCCGAGTCGTCGCTCCAGAGCTGTTCCTCCTCGGCGAGCTCGAGCTCCTCGAGGGTGATGGTCCCGCGCCCGACGCCGGGCGGCTCGCTCGTACTCATCCGGGAAGGATGCCATGAGGCGCCGAGCTCCCCGTCACGGGTCTTTCCATTATTGCAAAATGCAAGACCTACAAATCTCCTAGAGCAACTTCGCCATCAGGATCGCGTCGATCAACTCGTCCCCGCGACGGAACTGGGCGTGCCGATAGCCCTCGCGAACGTATCCGCGGCGTTCGTAGAGCGCGATGGCACCCTCGTTGTGCGGAAACACGTGCAGCTCGATCTTGACCACTCCGACCGAGCTCGCCCACTGCTCGGCGGCAGCCAGCAGGGCGGAGCCGATCCCCCTTCCCCGCTCGGCCAGGGCGACCATCAGACCGATGTCCGCGACGTGATTGCACGCGGGGTGCGCATCCCGAGCGACCGTCAGGCGCCCGACGATGCCGCGCTCGGTCTCGGCGACGAAGACACGGACGTGCGACGAGGCGCGGGCCGCCCGCAGATGCCGCCGCTCCTCCCCGACGCTCCGCCACTCCCCGTCCGCGATCAGCCATCCCTCGGGCTCGGCACCGACGTCGCGCGCGAGCTCCACGAGAGCGGCGGCGTCCCGGGGCTCGGCCCGGCGGATCTGGTGGATCATGCGACGACCACGCCGTGGCCACCCCGCCGGGGGTCGCCGGCCGCCTCGAGCGTCCCGTCCGGCCGGAGGCCGACTGCCGAGACTCCTCCGAAATAGAGGTTTCGATTAGGCCCCGGCCAGCGCACGAGTCGATAGCCTCGCCGTTCGAGCTCGTCGGCGACGGCCGGATCGATGCCGCCCTCGAGGTGGAGGTCGGCGCCGTCGAGATGGACGCGGGGCCGGTCGATCGCCCCGCCGACCGGCATCCCGTAGTCGATCGCGTTGACGATCGTCTGGACGATCGCGCCGCGAAGCCGCTCCGAGCCTGCGCTCCCGACGACGAGGCGCGGGCGCCCGCCACCCAGCACGAGCGTCGGCGCCATCATGCTCGTCAGCCGGCGCCCGGGTCGGGGCGTCCGCCCCGACGGGATGAGGTCCCGTTCGCCGAGCATGTTGTTGAGCTGGATGCCTGTTCCGGGGACGACGACGCCGGAGCCGCATCCCGTCGAGGACGAGACCGACGCGGCGTTCCCGTGAGCGTCGACGACGCTCACATGGGTGGTCGACGGAAGCGTCGGCGGCTCCTGAACCGAGGGGCGTGCGTCGCGCCCGAAGATCCGGGCCGCGGCCTCGTCGACCTGCTCGTCCCGCAGGAGGCGCCCGGCCAGACCACCGGCGTAGAGCGCGGAGACGAACCTCCCTGCGCGAACGCGCGCGCACTCTCGAAAGACCTCTGCGAGGCGCCCGATAGTGTCGACCGCTCCCGGCCCCTCGCCCGGCTCGAGCCGATCGAGCAGGCGCAGCGCATAGGCGATCAGGACGCCGCCGGAGGACGGTGGCGCGTTCGTCACCACGTCGTACCCGCGGTACGCCGCGCGTACCGGGCGCCGGCGCACGACACGGTACGCGGCGAGGTCGGACGCGGTGATGCGGCCGCGGCGCTCCTGGACGCACTCGACGACGCGCCGAGCGAGGTCGCCCCGATAGAGGCTCAGTGGCTCCTCTGCGAGCTCGGCGATGGTCCCGGCAAGCTCGGGCAACTCGAGACGCTCGCCCGCCCGTAGCGGCCGGTGGTGCCCGTAGACACGCCGACCGTCACGATCGTGTCGCAGCACCGGGTCGAGGATCTGGTGAAGGAGCGCCTGATCGGCGTTCAGCTCGACCCCGGAGCGGGCGAGCTCGATCGCCGGCCGGAGCAGCTCCGCCCACGGACGAGTCGCATACCGCCGGTGCGCCTCGGCGAGCCCGGCAGGCATCCCGGGAACCGCGCACGAGGCCGGGCCGACCAGGAACCGCTGGGTGGTCTCGCCGCTTCCGAACGGGACGTCCAGCGCCTCGAGGGTGGCCCGCTCCCCCGGAGGAAGGTCGCGTCCCGGGACCGAGACGAAGAAGTCGAGCAGGATGTCGGCGCCGTCACGGGCCCGGTGGACGAGCATGAACCCGCCCGCGCCCGGCCCCGTCAGCGGGCTCTCGGCCACCCAGGCAGTCGCCGCCGCTGCGACGCAGGCGTCGACCGCGTTCCCGCCGTCGTCCAGGATCCGCGCGCCCGCCTCGGCGGTGAGCGGGTGGCCGGCCGCCACTGCGCCTCGCATGGGCTGGAGGGTTACAGATCGCGCAGGAAGCTCGGTGGCTCGAGCGTCTCCTCGGCTGCCGTGGGGCGAGACCGCGACAGGCTTCGGCCGGCCTTTCCGAGACCCGTCGCGATCACCGTCACCCATACCTGGCCGTTGAGCCGAGGATCGACGGTGGCGCCGAAGATGATGTTGGTCTCCTCGGTCGCGACCGCCCGGATCAGCTCGGCGGCTTCCGTCACCTCGACGAGCGAGAGATCCTCGCCACCCGCGATCGAGAGCAGGATGCCGCGCGCTCCCGTGATCTCCGTGTCGATGAGAGGCGATCGCAGCGCGCGCTCGGCAGCCTCGTGGGCCCTGTTCTCTCCGGTCGCGAAGCCGATCCCCATCAGCGCGGAGCCCGCGTCTCGCATGATCGTCCGGACGTCGGCGAAGTCGACGTTGATCAGGCCCGGCATCGTGATCAGGTCGCAGATCCCCTGGACGCCCTGGCGGAGCACGTCGTCGGCGATCCGGAAGGCCTCGACCATCGACGTCGACCGGTCGAGCACCTCGAGCAGTCGATCGTTCGGGATCACGATCAGCGTGTCGCAGACCGAGCGGAGCTCGTGCACCCCCGCATCCGCCTGCCCCGAGCGGCGAGTGCCCTCGAACCGGAACGGCATCGTCACGATCCCGACCGTCAGGGCGCCGACCTCTCGTGCGATCTTCGCCACCACGGGCGCTGCGCCCGAACCGGTGCCGCCGCCCTCGCCGGCCGTCACGAAGACCATGTCCGAGCCGCGGAGCACGTGCTTGATCTGGTCGTAGGCATCCTCGGCGGATCGGCGGCCGATATCCGAGTCGGCGCCGGATCCGAGCCCCTGCGTGAGCTCGCGCCCGATGTGCAGCTTGATCGGCGCGTCCGAGGTGCGGAGCTGCTGGATGTCGGTGTTGACGGCGATGAACTCGACCTGGGAGATGCCCGCCTCGATCATCCGGTTGACCGCGTTCAGCCCGGCGCCGCCGACCCCGACGACGCGGATGACGGCCAGGTACGCGGCCGAGTCGGCGCGTGGGACGCGGGAAAGCCGCGGCGCTTCCTGGAGCTTCGGAGCGACCGCCTCGGCAAGGCGGGCAGCCGGGGCCGAGGGCGCGGCGGACACCGGCCGGGGCGGGGCGCTCGGCGGCAGGGACGTCACCGGCTCGGGCGACCGCTCGGGCTCGACGGGAGGATCGGGCTCCTGTCCGGACGCGGCGGCCGGCCGCTCGGCGGGCGTCCGCCGGGTCGGGCTCCTGAGCCTGCTCGGCGTCCCCGTCGAACGGGTAGGCGGACTCGACGGTCGGAGCGTCCTCGATGGCCTGCCTCTGCGCAGCCTCGGTCGCCTTGAACAAATCGGCGAGTGGGCCCTCACGCATGCTTGCGCGCCGTCGCACCGTTCAGCACCTCCTTCGCGAGCTCGCGATAGGCCTCGGCCGCGGAGCCCGTCGGTTCGTACTTGAGCACCGAGCTTCCCTGCACGGGGGCCTCGGCGTAGCGGATCGTCTTGCGGATCCGCGTCTGGAACACGAGATCGCCGAAGTTCTCCTTCAGCATCTCGATCGCCTCCTTCGAGTGCAGGGTGCGGCCGTCGTACATGGTCGGGAGGATCCCGCGGATGTCGACCGACGGGTTGAGGTTCTCGCGGATCATCTCGAGCGTGTTCTGCAGCTGGACCAGCCCGCGCAGCGACAGGTACTCGCACTGCACGGGGACGATGACCTCGTCGGCCGCCGTGAGCGCGTTGATCGTCAGGAGGCCGAGTGACGGGGGGGTGTCGATGAAGATGTAGTCGTAGTCGCTGCGCACGGGCAGGAGGGCCTTCTGGAGCGCCCGCTCACGGCCGATCATGCTCGACAGGGCGAGCTCGGCGCCCGCGAGGTCGATCGAGGAGACGGCGACGTCGATCTCGGCGTGGTGGATGATGTCCTCGATCGGCGTCGAGCGCACGAGCACGTCGAACATCGAGTGGTCGAGCTCGTCCGGGTTCATCCCCTGGCTCATCGTGAGGTTGCCCTGCGGGTCGAGGTCGACCACGAGCACGCGGAGCCCCTTCTCCATGAACGCGACCGCGAGATTGAGGGTCGTGGTCGTCTTCGCCACGCCGCCCTTCTGGTTCGCGAGCGCGATGACCTTGCCCACGGTTCCTCCTTCGGAGGACGGCGCCGTGCCTGTCAGGCGCGAGAGAAGAGACACCATAGCGTGCCTCTTTCGGGGCACCGTAGCACAATCCTTCCGGCCTTCCCGGCGCCCGTTTTCCGCCGTGCGGAGCGAGCTGGCGGGGTTTCCCGCCGGAGCCGGCGACCGGCGTTGCGGACTACGGTATCGGGCGTGTCCCTCCTCGACCGGCGCCTGATCGTCGTCCTCGGCAAGGGCGGCGTGGGACGTACGACCGTAACCGCCGCTCTGGGGCTAGCCGCAGCGCGGAGCGGTCGGCGCACGCTCGTGGTGGAGGTCGCCTCACAGAGCCGCCTGCCACGCATGTTCGGAGCCGAGCCGCCGACCGGGAGCTCGGAGGCATTGCTCGTTCCGGGCCTGACCAGCCTCTCGATCGACCCGCAGGAGGTGCTCGAGGAGTACCTCGTCCTGGCACTCAAGGTCCGGGCGATCGCCGAGCGGCTGGCGGACAGCCGCGCGATGGGCTATCTGACGGCGGCCGCCCCCGGCCTTCGTGAGCTGGTGACCCTCGGGAAGATCTGGCACCTGACCGAGCAGCGCCTGCGGGACGGATCTCCGCGGTACGACCTCGTCGTCCTCGACGCGCCTGCGACCGGCCACGGGCTCGGGCTCCTGCGCACGCCGGGGCAGTACGCAGAGATCGCCCGGGTCGGCCGCGTCACCGACGAGGCCCGTGCGGTCGAGGCCCTGATCCGGGATCGTGGGCGCACCGGCATCGTCCTCGTGACCCTTGCGGAGGAGATGCCCGTCAACGAGACCATCGACGCGCTCGGCAGGCTGCACGACGCCGGCTTCGAAGCAGACGGCGTCATCGTCAACGCGCTCTATCCGGACGCGTTCTCCGATGCCGACCGGGAGGCGATCCACCGAGCGGCGGCCGGCCCGGTCGGCGAGACTGGAGCAGCGGCGGCGCGGGCCGCTCTTTCACAGATCGTGCGCTGCGGCGAGCAGGCGTCGGAGCTCGGACGCCTCCGCTCCGCAGTCGACGTCCCGCTCCTCGAGCTGCCGTTCCTGTTCGTCTCGGCCGTCGACGGGGACGCCGTCGGAGAGCTGGCCACCCGCCTCGTGGCCGGCTCTGGAGGAGATCGCGTGAACCTCGACCGGATCGTCGCCGATCGGGAGGTCGTCGTCGTCTGCGGCTCCGGCGGGGTCGGGAAGACGACCACGAGCGCCGCGATCGCGCTCGGAGCCGCCCGTCGCGGCCGCCGGGCGTGCGTGCTCACGATCGACCCCGCGCGCCGGCTCGCGAACGCGCTCGGGCTCTCGGAGATCGGCGACGAAGCGCACGAGGTCGATCTCGGCGGGGGATGCGAGGGACGGCTCGACGCGATGACGCTCGACGTCGAAGCAGACGTTCGACCACCTGATCGAGGAGTACGCCGCGTCGCCCGAGGCGCGAGACCGCATCCTCACGAACCGGATCTACGGCCAGCTGTCGAGCGCCGTCGGCGGCTCGCAGGAGTACATGGCGATGGAGAAGCTCTACGAGCTCCACCGGGCGGGCGCGTACGACCTGCTCGTCCTCGACACCCCTCCGAGCCGCAACGCGCTCGATTTCATCGACGCGCCGAACCGGATCACGCGGCTCGTCGAGGGCAAGACGCTCCGCTTCCTGCTGGAGGGCGGGATGAAGACCGGCCGGCTTCGGCCTCCGGTTCGCTCGGGCCAGACGTCGCTGGTCGCCTGGAAGGCCGTCGAGCGGCTCGCTCGGGACGCACGCTCCTCACCGACATCACCGAGTTCCTGCTCGCATTCGACGGAATGTACGACGGCTTCAAGGAGCGGGCGGCCGCGGTCCGCGAGCTGCTCGGCGACCGCCGCACCGTGTTCCTGCTCGTCACGACTCCCGAGCGCGAGCCGATCGAGGAGGCGGTCTTCTTCTGGCGCACGCCTCGTCGAGGAAGAGCTCCCGTTCGGCGGCGTGATCGTCAACAAGGTGCACCCGGACGACCTCGGCGATCGCGCGGCACCGCGACCGGCAGCGAGCGCTGCGCCGGGCCGCGCACGGCCCAGCTGGTCGAGGCCGGACTCGATCCCGGATCTCGCCGGGCGTGTCGCGGACACCTTCGTCGCCTACCAGGCGCTCGCCGAGCGCGACCGCGCGAACGTCCGCGCGCTCGCGCGCCGGCTCGGGCCCGGAGCCTCTACTCGAGGTGCCGCTACCTCGACGAGGACGTCCACGACGTCCCGGGGCTCGGCAGGCTCGAGCCGAGCTGTTCGGCCGGGGGGCCGCCAGCGCCGATCCTGGTCCATAGCGCCCCCGCCCACGCACCGAACGACTTCGCGAAACGGTCTCGACGAGGTTTCGGTCGGCGACGATCCCGGGTACGATGCCCGTCTAGCTCCTGGCCCTCGTCGGCTCCTTTGTCCGCCCGTCCGGAGGGGCGGGGGAAGTACAGCGACGGGGGCCGTCTCCTGCGCTCCGTTCGCCTACCCGGACGGAGAGGGGCCTTTCCGGAGCGCGAGCAGCGAGAGCATCTCGAAGCAGGCGTTCGCGGCGACGAGCGCCGTCGTCGCACCGGGGTCGTCGAATGGAGGGCGACACCTCCACGCAGTCGAAGCCGCGGAAGTCGAGCCCGGCCAGCGAGCGGACGTAGGTCAGCGCCTCCCGGCTGGACGGGCCGCCGACCTCCGGGGTGCCCGTCCCCGGGGCGAACGCCGGGTCGACGAAGTCGATGTCGAACGAGAGGAAGCACGGCCGCGGCCCCGACGCGCTCGCGCACTCGCAGCGAGAACGCGCCGGGACCGATCGCAAGCCAGCTCCTCGTAGCTGAGCGCGTCGATCCCGAACTGCGCCGGCAGCTCCGCGTCCTCCGGCCCGTAGAGCGATCCGCGCAGGCCGGCCTGAACCGAGCGAGCAGGGTCGATCAGCCCCTCCTCGACCGCGCGGCGGACGATCGCTCCCGTGGAAGACCTTCTGTCCGAAGTACTCGTCCCAGAGGTCGTGGTGCGAGTCGAGCTGGACCAGCGCCGAGCGGCCCGTGCACCGCCGCGAGCGCGCGGAGCTCGGCGAGCAGCACGGTGTGGTCACCGCCGAGACAGAGCGTCACGACACCGGCCCGCGCGATCTCCTCGACCGCTCGCCCGCGTTCGCTCGAGCGACTCGAGCGTGTAGCCCGGGCACGGTCGGCGCGTCGCCCCAGTCGACGATCGAGAGCCGCTCGGCGACGTCGACGCCGAGGATCGGGTTGTACCTGCGCAGCAGCGACCGACGCGCTTCGGATCGCCTCCGGCCCGAAGCGCGCTCCGCTCCGGTACGACACGGCGTCGTCCGTCGGGATGCCGACGACGGCGACATCCACGTCTTCGAGGTCACCCGGACGTGCGGGCACGCGCATGAACGTCCGCACGCCCGGAGTAGCGCGGCGTCTCGAGCGCGTCGGGTGGGCCGTAACGCGGCACGGCGCGGCGATTCTAGACGGTGGTTCTCGCGGCGAGTGTGTCCCGGCCGCCGCTCTCGCCCATCACCTCCCCCTCCCGGCCCTCGTGGCGAGCCATCCAGCGCCACGCCGAGGTCCGCGAGCGCTTCGCCTGCCCGCCCGGCGGGCCGGCCCTCGGCGGCGACCCAGGCCTCTCCCTCGGCGAGCAGCGCTCGGAGCTCGACGAGGAGAGCGTGCGGCTCTGCTCCCGCGGCGCGGAGCGCCTCGATCCTCTGCGAGTCGTTCGAGCACTTGCCGCGCCTCGTCCATGCCCACGACGCTAGCCGGCACAGGCGCGCCGATGGCGCGCGAGCGGTCCGATGGAAGCGTCACCCGGGTGTGACGCTCGTCAGCTCAACCTGCGGCGAGCACGCGCGCCGCGGTCGTCACCCGCGGGCGCGGGCGCAGGCCGAGCAGAGCGTCGTCCAGGCCGGCGATCAGGCCCTCACGCGACTCCGACAGCAGCGTCTCGACGAGCGCTCGACGAACCGCGTCCTCCGCACGGGCACCGGGCCCGTCGCCGTCGACCAGGCCTCTGAGCGCCTCGAGGAGCTCGCCGCGGTCTCGCGGCGTCTCTCCGAGGAGCGCCGCCGCACGCATCGCCGCAGCCCACGAGCCCTCCTCGCCCCCGAGAAGCGTCACGAGCGCCTCCCGCAGCTCGTCGGCGCGGTGCGAGCCCTCGCGAACAGCGCGATCTCGAAGCGCTCGAGCGCCTCGAGCACGTCGGCGTCTGACGGGCCGTCGGCGAGGCGCCGGATCAGCTCGACCGCGAGCTTGCCCGCGGAAGGGGTCGAGGCGCGTCGCGTCCCCGGGGGGAACCTGCGCCGCCAGCGGCGGCACGGCCCGCACGTTGTAGGGTCGCCAGTCGAGCCGCTCGAAAAGAACAGGCCCTGCCGCGATCGCGCCGGGTGTCGCGAGGCGCAGCGCGCTGACGGCACGGCCGATCTCCGCCGGCGCATCCGGGACCTCGGGGTCGGCGGCGTCGAGATCGCGCTCGAGCTCGATCAGGAGCGTGCGGTCGACCTCCCGGCCGTAGTCCCGCGGGAGCAGCCGGCCGGCCTCCGGCCAGCTCGCCTGGAACTCGCCGCTCGCAGCCGGACGGACGCGGAGTCCCGCTCCGAGCTCGATCGTCCCGCCGGCCGTGAGCCCGACGAGCGGGGCAAGCGCCCCGTACGCGCGGCGCTCGCCGAAGAGCGAGCCCTCGAGCTCCCCGTACGCGTGGTCGAAGGCCCCGTCGTCCCAGTCGAAACCCCCGCATCGCTCCGCTGTCCGCTCCAGCAGCGGGATCAAGACGTCCGGCGAAGCGCCTCGTCCTCCCCCGCCTTCGCGCTCGCGTGCGCCCGGGCGAAGATTCCGGCCGCCGGCTCGTCCTTCAGGGCGGCGAGCGCGTCGAGCGCGTCCTCCCGCTTTCCGAGCCAGCCGGCCCGCTGCTCGACGAACGCCCCGACGAGCGGTCGGTACTCGTACAGCGTCGGCCTGTTCGGCCCGCCGTGCTCCTCGAGCGAGACCGGGCATGTCGGCGCCTGCCTCGAGCTCGTCGGCGAGAGCGAAGAACGAGCCGAGGCAGAAGTTCCGAAGCGCCCGGTAGAGCGCGGGAGAGCGAACCGGCCGCTGGAGTCACGCGGACGGTTACGCGCTGTCGGGCCTCCGTTCCTGCCTGACAGGAGGGGCACCAGTAGGCCGTTCGGGCGTCTTCGCCCTGGCGGCGGACGCGATCGGCGCGCCGCAACGTCGGCACGGCTGCCCGGCCCGGCGGTAGACGATGTGCTCTCGGCGCCCGCTCCGCATCGCCCGTGACGCCGTCACGAGCACGCGCTCGAGCTCCTCGTCGCTCGACGTCGCTCGAGCAGCGCGCCACGGCGACACCCGCGCGCAGAAGAGCGCCTCGGCCCGCCAGATGTTGCCGATCCCGGCGACGAGCCGCTGATCGAGGAGAGCCTCCCCGACCTCGCGCCCCTGGTCGCCGCGCCGCAGCCGAGCGACCATCGCGTCGAGGTCGCGGCGGCTCCGCCATGATGTCCGGCCCGAGCCGGTCGACGCCACGTCGCCCGAGCTCGAGCACGGGCCCGTTCCAGAGCACCGCTTCGTGCTCGCTGCCGCGCAGCACGAGCCACGGACGGCCGGAGCGGGTGGCGCCGCCTTGCCGACATGCCAGCGCCCGCGCATCCGCAGGTGGCTGCGGAGCACGAGTCGCCCTCGAAGGTCAGGAGGAGGTTCTTGCCGACGGCCTCGACGCGTTCGAGACGGCGGCCGTCGAGCCTGGTCGCGATGCCGAGCGCCGCCGCTCGCGGATGCGGTGACTCGACCGCGACGACCTCGCCCTCGAGCACTCGCAGCCTCGCCGCTGCGTTGCGGAGACTGTCTCCTTCGGGCACGGGGAAACGGTAGCCCGAGGGCCTCTGACTAGGATCAGTCGGCGATGGCCAGCCACCTCGAGACCTGGAGCTCGACCCAGCGCCAGACGGGTGCCGGCGCCGTCGAGTCGGCCCAACGCGCCCACGTCGGGGCCCCGGTCGTCGAGACCACGGACGACGGGGCCCGTCACCTCGGCGAGCTTTACTGGTTGACGGTCGAGCGCTCGACGGCCGGATTCGTCCGACCGCGACAGGCGCCGGACGGCCTCGAGTTGCGGGTGCTCGGGCGTGGCCCGAGGCTGCTCTCGTTCGGGCGGCCCGACCTCTCTTCGGACGGCAGGACCGTCGAGTGCCGCTATCCGATCACGGGAGGGATCCTCGCCCGCTTCCCGGCAGGGGCGATCACGTTCGCGCAGCACGGCGACGGCGACGTCGACGTGAGCTCGACGATCACTGGGTTCTTCCCCAGCCTGGCCGCGAAGCCAGGCCGGCCGCACTGGACGGGCGCGCTCTACGCCCACGTGCAGTCGCGCCTGCACGTCGCGATCAGCCGGCGCTATTTCGAGAACCTCGTGCGGTATCGCAGGTGAGGGTCGTCGTCTTCGGGGCGACCGGCGTGATCGGCAGCGTTCTCGCGCCCGCACTCGTCGCCGCCGGCCACGACGTCGTCGGCGTCTCCCGTCGATCCGCCCCCACCGGGGCCGACGGCGTTCGCCTCGAACGGGCGGACGTCACCGACCCTGCATCGGTCGCGCGGGTGCTCGAGAACGCGGAGGTCGTCTACTACCTCGTCCACTCGCTGGGCTCGAAGGACTTCGAGCGGCGCGACCTGCTCGCAGCCGCGGTTGTCGCCGGCGAGGCGGAGGCGGCCGGGGTCCGCCAGATCGTCTATCTCGGCGGCTTCGGCGACGACGACCCTGACCTGTCGCCCCATTTGCGAAGCAGGCGCGACACGGGCGACCGGCTTTCGGCGGGAGCCGTTCCGGTCACGACGCTGCGCGCAGCGATGGTCGTCGGCGCGGGCAGCGCGGCCTTCGAGACGATTCTCGCGCTGGTCGACCGCCTTCCGGGGATGATCTGCCCGCGCTGGGTCGCCACGCCCACCCAGCCCATCGCGCTCGCCGACATCGTTCGCTACCTCGTCGGCGTCTGCGGCCTGGAAGCCGCCTTCGGCAGGGGGCTCGACGCGGGCGGGCCAGAGGTGATGACGTACCGGGAGATGATCGAGCGGATCGCCCGCCTGCGTGGAAAGCACCCTCTGATCGTGGAGGTGCCGGTGCTCTCGCCACGGCTGTCGTCCTACTGGCTGCACCTCGTGACACCCATCCAGGCGTCCGTCGCCCGCCCCCTGATCGAGGGGCTCCGCAACCCGACGGTCGCGCGCGAGAACCGGCTCAGAGAGCTCGTGCCGTTCGAGCTGACGCCCTTCGACGAGGCTGCGCGAGCGGCGATCGCCGGACGCAGCTGATCAGGCCGGGGCCCGCGCGAGAACGACTGCGTCGACGGCGCTGCGCGGCCCATCCGCCGTCTCCACCGGGCGCAGTGCGCGCTCGGCCCGCTCGACGGCGAGCCCCGTGAGCTCGGCAGCGATCTCCGACTCCGTCTAGAGCACGCGCGGCGAGCTCGGGCCGCCGTAGCCCTGCTCGAGATTGTCCATGTGGTGCCCGACGACGAGGAGCGCTCCGCCCGGGAGCCACCGCCTGCGCCGCCCGTTCCAGCACCAGGCGGCGCTCGACTGCGGGAAGCTGGAGGTAGAGGACGACAACGAGGTCGAACGGCCCGTCCGGCAGTGCATCGGAGACGAGATCGGCCTGGACCCACTCGACTGCGACGCGCCGCTCGGCTGCGAGTCGCCGAGCCTCCGCCAGCGCGACCGTGGAGAAGTCGACGCCCGTCACCCGCCAGCCCTGCTCCGCGAGCCAGATCGCGTTGCGGCCTGCGCCGCAGGCGAGATCGAGCGCGCGGCCGGGCTCGATCCCGTCGACCTCCGAGACGAGGAAGCGGTTGGGGAGACCCGAGGTCTCGGCGTGACGAGCCGGCCGTCCCCGCCACTTCTCGTCCCAGGCGTCCGCTCGCATCGTCTCAGCCCGCGCGGAGCACCGCCCGCCGCGGGCCCGGGTGAAACCCGCCTCGACGAGGAGCGAGAGAACGTCGGTCTCGATCACGGGCTCGCCGTCGAAGCGCTCGACGGCGAGCCGCTTCAACCCCGACGCCCGCGCGTGCTCGACGAGGGCGTCGAGCGCCGGGCGGAGCCAGACCTCCTCCGGGTCGCGAAGCGAGACGAGCGAGCGTCCGCCGCGCTCGACGAAGAGCGCCGGCTCGCCCGCCGAGCAGGACGACGTAGGCCCCGACGACGCGCGAGGCGCGACCGCCCGCCCGCTTCGGCCACGGCAGCGCGGCGCCGTAGGGCTGGGCCGGATCGGCGGCGGCGAGCACGAGCGGCGCCTCCTCCTCGGGCCGCTCGCGCAGCCGCTCGACGGCTCCCGGGAAGCGCGAACTGCGCGCCGCCGAGCCCTTCGACGAAGTAGCCGCGGCGGCAGACGCCGACCGTCTCGAGCTTGCGCAGCTCCCGGTAGACCGGCGCGTAGCCGCCCGGCACGCCCTCGCCGCGCACGCCGTCGCGCGTCACGATGCCCTGCCGCTCGAGCAGGAGCTCGGCCAGCGCCCGCGGGTCGGGCTCGCCGCCGAAGAGGCTCGCGCGTCGAGCGACCAGCGGCCCTGCGTCGCGCGTAGGCGTCCGCTCGAGCGCTGAGCGGGAGAACCGCGCGACCGGGCGGCGCCGGATCTCCGGCCTCGGCGTCGCGTAGCGGCGTGCCGCCCGCAAGGGCTGCCAGGCGTCGTTCGTGACCTCGCCGGCCCAGACGAGCTCCCAGAGAGCGGGCAGCGCGACCTCGGCTTCGAGCCCGGACGCGTCGAGGAGGTCGTGCCAGAAGAGCGCGCCCGCCGCAGAGCGCGGCCCGGAGCCTGCTCGGCGGTCTCGTCCCTCGGGCGGCGGGCAGCGCGGCCGGGCCGGCCGAGCAGCGGCCGCGTCCTCCCGGTAGTAGACGCGACCCGCTCGAGCCCGGCGCCGACCCAGACCACCTCGCCGGAGGCGCACAGCTGGTCGAGCTGCTCCGGCCGGTAGCCGGGCACGCGCCGCGGCAGCACGTCGGTCTCCCAGAGCGGCACCGGCAGCGGAGACGCCCTGCAGCGGGACGAGCGCCTCGCGGAGGCTCGCGCGCCGGTCGACGCCCTGCCAGGCGGGAAGGAAGCGCGCGAGCGCCGCCTGCTCGGACGGCTCGACCTCCTTGCGCAGCCGGGCGAGCGTCGCGCGGCGCAGCCGGCGCAGCACGTCCGGATCGCACCACTCGCGCTCGGTGCCGCCCGGGCGGAGCTCGCCGCGGACGAGCCGGCTCGCGCGCTCGAGCGTGGCGAGCGCCTCCTCCGCCCGCTCGCCCGTCGAGGCCGAAGCGCTCGGCGGCCTCGGCGGTCGTGAACGGCCCGCGCCCGCGGGCGAAGCGGACGAGGACGAAGCCGAGCGGGTCCTCCCCGCCGTCGAGGAAGGCGTCCGGGAGCCCGCCGGGCGGCATCGCGCCGAGCGCGTCGCGGTAGCGACCGGCGTCCTCGGCGGCGATCAGCCGTGGCGCGCCGCCGAGCCGCACCCGCACCGCGCGGCGCTCGCGCTCGAGCGCCGCCGCCAGCGCCTCGTCGAACTCGCCGGGGGCGAGATCGCCGCGCCGCAGCAGCAGGTCGTGCAGCTCGTCGGGCGTCCGCGAGCCGGCCGCGCAGCTCGTCCTCGACCTCCTCGATCGCAGCCGGATCGAGGAGGTCGCGGAGCTCCTCCGCGCCGAGCAGCTCCCGCAGCAGGTCGCGGTCGAGCGCGAGCGCCTGCGCGCGCCGCTCGGCCATCGGCGTGTCGTCCTCGTACATGTACGTCGCGACGTAGTCGAAGAGCAGCGACGAGGCGAACGGCGACGCGGATGGCGTCTCGACGTCGACGAGGTCGAGCCGGCGCGCCTCGCAGTCGCCGAGCAGCCGGCGCAGCGCCGGCAGGTCGAAGACGTCGCGCAGGCACTCCCGGTACGTCTCGAGCACGATCGGGAAGTCGGAGTAGCGCCGCGCGACCTGGAGCAGGCCCTGGGCCTTCAGCCGCTGCTGCCAGAGCGGCGTCCGCTGGCCGGGTCGCCGTCGCGGGATGAGGAGCGCCCGGCCGGCGTTCTCGCGGAAGCGGGCGCCGAAGAGCGCGCGACCCGGCCAGCTCCTGCACGACCAGGTCCTCGACCTCGCTCGGGCGAGACGAGCACGTCGTCGGTCGGCGGCGGGCTGTCCGCGTCCGGCAGGTGGAGCGCGATCCCGTCGTCCGACCAGATCGCGTTCACCTCGAGCCCGAGCGACTCGCGCAGGCGCGCCGCGAGCGCGAGCGACCACGGCGCGTGGACGCGGCCGCCGAACGGGGTCAGGATGCAGAGCCGCCAGTCGCCGATCTCGTCGCGGAAGCGCTCGACGACGACCGTCCGGTCGGACGGGAGGACGCCCGTCGCCTGCTCCTGCTCGCGCAGGTACGTGACGAGGTTCCGGGCGGCGCGCGCGTCGAGCGCGTACTCGCCCGTGAGCCGCTCGAGCGCCTGCTCGTCGGCGAGCGCCGACGAGCTCGCGCGCCGGCGCGCCCGATCGCCTCGCCGAGCTCGTACGGCCGCCCCGTGCCCTCGCCCTTCCAGAACGGCACCGCCCCGGGGACGCCGGGCGCCGGCGAGACGAGCACGCGGTCGCGCGTGATGTCCTCGATCCGCCAGGTCGTCGCGCCGAGCATGAACGTCTGCCCCTCGCGCGCCTCGTAGACCATCTCCTCGTCGAGCTCGCCGACCCGCCCGCCGCCCTCGACCAGGAAGACGCCGAAGAGCCCCCGGTCGGGGATCGTGCCGGCATTCGTGACCGCGAGCTGGCGGGCGCCCTGTCGGCCGCGGACGACACCGTGCGACGCGATCCCAGACGATGCGCGGGCGCAGCTCGGCGAACTCCTCGGACGGGTAGCGGCCCGAGAGCATGTCGAGCACGTTCTCGAGCGCCGCGCGCGAGAGGTCGCGGAAGTTCCAGGCTCCGCGGACGAGCTCGTGCAGCTCGTCGACCGCGATCTCCTCGTCGGCGCAGATCGCGACGATCTGCTGGGCGAGGACGTCGAGCGGATTGCGCGGGATCTGCGTCTCCTCGATCCGGCCCTCCTGCATCCGCCTGGCGACGACCGCGCACTCGAGCAGATCGGCCCGGAACTTCGGGAAGATCCGCCCCTTCGAGACCGCGTCGAGCGTGTGGCCGGCGCGGCCGATCCGCTGCAGCCCGCGCGCGACCGACTTCGGCGACTCGACCTGGACGACGAGGTCGACCGCGCCCATGTCGACGCCGAGCTCGAGCGAGGAGGTCGCGACGAGGCACGGGATCTCGCCCCTCTTCAGCAGCTCCTCGATCTCGACCCGCTGCTCGCGGGCGAGCGAGCCGTGGTGCGCGCGCGCGACCGGCTTCTCGGCCAGCTCGTTCAGGCGCAGGGCGAGCCGCTCGGCGAGCCGGCGGTTGTTGACGAACACGATCGTCGAGCGGTGTGCCTCGACGAGCTCGAGCAGTGCCGGGTAGATCGACGGCCAGATCGAGCTGCCCGACTGCCCGTCGCCCCCCGGGCTCGCGCATGTCGTCGAGCGGGACGACGACCTCGAGATCGAGCTCCTTCGCTCGCCGGCGTCGACGATCTCGATCGGTCGGCCGCCCGAGACGAAGCGGCCGATCTCCTCGAGCGGCCGCTGGGTCGCCGAGAGCCCGATGCGCTGGACGGCTCGCCCGTGAGGCGGAGGAGCCGCTCGAGCGAGATCGCGAGGTGCGCGCCGCGCTTCGTGCCGGCGACGCGCGTGCACCTCGTCGAGGATCGACGAAGCGCACCGTCTCGAGAATCGCGCGCGCCTGCGAGGTCAGCATCAGGAACAGCGACTCGGGCGTCGTGATGAGGATCTCGGGCGGGCGCTTCAGCATCGCGGCCCGCTCCTTCTGCGGCGTGTCGCCCGTCCGGACGGCGACCTTCAGATCGAGCCCGATGCCGGCGAGCGGCCCGCGGAGATTCCGCTCGACGTCGTAGTTCAGCGCCTTCAGCGGGCTGACGTAGAGCACCTGCAGGCCCTGCCCGGTAACCGTCTTGTCGAGCGCCCAGAGGAACGCGGCGAGCGTCTTCCCGGAGCCCGTCGGCGCCTGGATGAGCGTGTGCGCGCCGCTCGCGATCACCGGCCAGCCCATCGCCTGCGGCGGCGTCGGCGCGTCGAACGTCCGCTCGAACCAGTTCCGAACGGCGGGCGAGAAGGGCGCGAGCGGCTCCACACGGGAACCGTAGCTCGTGGCCGGGTCGGGGTCGGCCCCTACAATGGAGCCGTGGCGACGAAGGCGCCCGACCGCATCCATTTCACGGGCGACGATGCTGCCGACCGGCTGCTCGCAGAGGATCCGTTCGCCCTGCTGATCGGGTTCGCGCTCGATCAGCAGGTGCCCGTGCAGAAGGCGTTCTCCGCGCCGCTCGAGCTCGAGCGGCGGATCGGGACGCTCGATCCGGGACGAATCGCCGCGATGGATCCAGCCGACCTGGACGAGGCGTTCCGCGAGAGGCCGGCGCTCCACCGCTTCCCGGGAGCGATGGCGAGGCGCGTCCAGGAGCTCGCGGCGACGTCGCAGAGCGATACGACGGCGACGCGGCCCGCATCTGGACGGAGGCCGCCGACGCGGCCGACCTCCAGGCGCGCCTCTACGAGCTGCCGGGCTTCGGCGAGATGAAGGTCAGGACGCTACTCGCCGTCCTCGCAAAGCTCTTCGGCGTCCGCCCCGACGGCATCGACGATCTCGCTGCCGACGCATCCGACGCTCGGCGACGTCGACTCGCCGGCCAAGCTCGCCGAGTACCAGGCCGCGAAGCGCGCCCACAAGGCCGCGCTGAGAGCCGCCGGGACGGCAAGGGCCGACGTCTAGGCGCCCGGAGCGCGGTAGCCGACCGACCGCTTCGTCGCGGCGTCCATCTCCTCCGCGCTGAGGAGGACGACCGTCTTGATCCGGGCTGCTCCCGAGGCCGCGACGGCGAGGCTGACGGCTGCCGCGTCGACGTGGCCCGGCGCCTCGGTGACGACGTACACGTCGTGGTCGCCAAACGCGAAGTCGAAGGACAAGAGCTTGCCGCCCATCCCTTCGACGATGCCCTCGACGAGCGCGCGGCGGCCCATCGCGCCCTCCTTCAGCAGACCCTTCGCCCCCTCGGGCGTGTACGAGACCTCAAAGAGATAGCGCGGCATCACGGCTCCTTTCCGTGAGGAAGGGCGCAATCATGGCACAACTGTTGAGACGGGGTCAGACCCCGTGTCGAGAAATTCACATGTCGACCGCGAGCGTCGCCCACCCGAACTCGGGCTCGCCGACCGGATCGCCCGTCAGCGGGTCGTAGAACTCGTTGAAGCCGCCGCGTTCGACGAGCTCGCGGGAGCTGTCGGCGATCGCGTCCGCGAGTGCGTGCTCGCCGTGCAGCCGGAGGCCGTGGACGAGGAACCAGTTCGTGTTCATGGACAGCGGGCCGCGCCAGATCAGCCGGCGGCCGCGGAACCGGATCCCCGGCACGAACGCGGGCTCCGACAGAGAGACCGCCGGGACGGGGAACGGTGCCGCGAACGCTGCCGGGTCTCGCAGGTGCGCAACGAGGCGCTCGACGACGGCGGCCGGCAGATCCGGGAGAACGAGGGGCAGCAGCGAGATCACCGTGACGACCCGGCTCGGCCGCTCGTCGGGACCGGCGAGGTTCCAGAAGAGCCCGGCGGACTCGTCCCACGAGCGTTGGAGCAGCGCGTCGGTGACGAGACCCGACCGCTCCTCCGCCCAGGCCGAGAGCCCGGCGTCGCCGGCCGCGCCCGCGAGGCGCGCGAGGGCCGCAAGGCCCTGCGCGTGGATCGCGTTCACGAGCGCGTCCTCCTGGTGGTGGTCGCTCTTGCGGAAGATCCGCGGGAGGTCGTAGCCGCGCAGCTTGTTCTCCAGCTCCGGCCGGCGCGTGCGGAACATGATCTCGAGCGGCCCGGCGCCGACAGCGCCCACGACAGGGTCGTAGGCGGGGCTGTAGTCGAGCCCGCTCTCGAACTGGGCGATGATCGAGACGAGCCCGTCGCCGTCGGGGTCGCGGGCGCTCGCCAGCCAGCGGTAGTAGCGCCCGAGCGACGGCAGGACCTCGTCGCGGAACGCGCCGTCGCCGGACGCCTCGACGACACGCTCGACCGCCTGCGCGAGAACCGGGGGCTGCATGTGAGCACTCGTGCGTGGCTTCGACCCGCCCGGGACGAGCATCCCGAACTCGCGAGACTCGAGGAAATGGAACCTCACCGGGAGTCGGCGGACGCGGCGCTGGTCCCAGAAGATCACGTGGGGCACGAATCCGCTGGGCTCCTGCCACGCGAGGAGCCCCCGCAGCTCCTCCTTCGCACGCTCGGGATCGATGCGCGACCAGACGATCGCGTGGAAGCACGAGTCCCAGAACCACTGGAACGGGTACTGGCGGGCCGACGGCACCGAGAACGTGTACCGGACGCCGTCCCTGACGCCGGTCCGGGAGTTGCGCTCGAGCAGCCGGTGCGCCCGTTCGAGGAGGCTTTCCACGGGCAGCGGCCTACCTCCCGAACCGCCGCTCGCGCTGCTGGTAGGTGCGCAGCGCGCGAAGGAAGTCGAGCTCGCGGAAGGCCGGCCAGTACACGTCGGTGAAGTAGAACTCGCTGTGAGCGCTCTGCCAAGGCAGGAAGCCCGACAGGCGCAGCTCGCCGCTCGTGCGGATGATCAGATCCGGGTCGGGCCGCCCGGCCGTGTAGAGGTGCGCCGCCAGACCCTCGCTCGTGATCCGGCCTGCCATCTCCCCGGGCCCGATGCCATCCTCCGCGAGTGTCGCGATCAGGGCCTTGCAGGCATCGACGAGCTCATCGCGGCCGCTGTAGCCGAGTGCGATGTTGAGCCGCAGCCCGCCGTTTCCGGCCGTGGCCTCCTCCGCATTCGCAATCGCGCGCCGGAGCCGGCCCGGAAACGCGTCGAAGCGCCCGAACACCCGGATCCGCATCGTGTGGCCAGGTCGCAGCGCACGCTCGGTCAGCGTGTCGAGCTTCTCCGCGACGACGTCGAGCAGCGCGCTGACCTCCGGTCCGGTTCTCGTCAGGTTCTCGCCGGAGAGCGCCCAGAGCGTGACCTCGCCGATCCCGAGCTCGCCGCACCAGTCGAGCAGGTCGTCGATCTTGTCGGCTCCGTGACGGTGCCCCTCGCCCGCGCGCAGGCCGAGGCTCTCGGCCCACCGACGATTGCCGTCGAGGATGACGGCGACGTGGCCGGGCGCCCCTGCATCGCGCACTTCATGCCGCAGACGTCCCGTGTAGAAGCGCTCGAGTGGCGCCCGAACGAGCCGACGAGCCCGAGCGGACACCGGCTCAGGCGACGCCGGCGAGCAGGAACGCGCGGCTCTCCCTGACCATCTCGCGGGCGATCACCAGCCGCTGGATCTGGTTCGTGCCCTCGTAGATCTGGGTGATCTTCGCGTCGCGCATCATCCGCTCGACCGGGTACTCCCGCATGTATCCGTACCCGCCCAGGATCTGCACGGCGTCTGTCGTCACCGACATCGCGACGTCGGAGCAGTGGAGCTTCGCCATCGCGGACGCCTTGGTCAGCTCGGGACCGTCGGCACCCTCGTCGAGCATTCGCCCGACCCGATAGAGGAGGCCGCGGGCCGCCTCGCACGCCGTCTCCATGTCGGCGAGCATCCCGGCGACGAGCTGGTGGTCGGCGATCGGGCGTCCGAAGGTCTCGCGGCCCTTTGCGTACTCGAGCGCGTAGTCGGTCGCGCCCTGCGCGAGCCCGAGCGCCTGGGCGGCGATCCCCGGACGCGAGCGATCGAGGACCCGCATCGCGATCCGGAAGCCATCCCCCTCGGCTCCGACGAGGTTCTCGGCCGGGACGCGACAGCCGGCGAGGAAGACCTCGCCCGTCGTCGAGCCCTTGATGCCCATCTTCGGCTCGATCCGCCCGATCTCGAGCCCCGGCGTTTGCGCCTCGACCAGGAAGCACGAGATCCCTCGATGGCCGTCGCCGGGGTCCGTCTTCGCGAACACGGTGTAGAGCTGCGCGACGCCCGCGTTCGTGATGAACCGCTTCGCGCCGTCGAGCACGTATCCGTCGCCCTCGCGCCGCGCAGTGGTCAGCATCGCAGCTGAATCCGAGCCCGAGCCCGGCTCCGTCAGGGCGTAGGCAGCGAGCCACTCCCCCGATGCGAGCCGGGGCAGGTAACGCTGCTTCTGCGCGTCGGATCCCGAGAGCTCGAGGGCGATCCCGCCGAGCGCCTGCACGGCGAGGATCAACCCCGTCGTCGCGCATACCTTGGAGAGCTCCTCGATGGCGACGAGCATCATGAGTGCACCGGTTCCCGTTCCCCCGTAGCGCTCGCGGAAGGGGAGGGCGAGGATCTCGTGCTCGCGGAGCAGCTCGACCACGTCCCAGGGGAACTCCCCCGACCGGTCGACCTCGGCCGCCCTGGGCGCCACGCGCTCCGCCGCGAGCGTCCGCACGAGGTCTCGCAGCTCGCGTTGCTCGTCGGTCAGCCCGTCGAAGGCCACAGCCGCGATTGTACGTTCCACCACCCGCCGACCATCTAGATTCCGTGCGGTGATCCTCGAGAACGGGACGATCAGGACGATGGATCGATCGCTGCCGACGGCCCGCGCGCTCGCGATCGCAGGCGACCGGATCGCCGGAGGTGTCGGCACCCACGAGCTCGCCCTGCCGACGCCCGAGCGGGTCGATCTCGCGGGCCGCTGCGTCGTCCCCGGCTTCACCGACTCTCACGTGCACTTCCCGACGTGGGCGCTCGCGCAGCGTCAGGTGCGCCTCGAGGGCTGCCGGTCCCTCGGCGAAGCCGTCTCCCGCGTGGAAGAGGCGGCAGCCACCAGCTCGCCCGGCGACTGGCTCGTCGGGTACGGCTGGCGAAGCGCCGACTGGTCGCCCGAGGTCGAGCCGGGGCGCACCGACCTCGACCCGCTGACGGGTGACGTCCCCGTCGCCCTCTGGGCGAAGGACGACCACTCGCTGTGGCTGAACTCCGCGGCGCTGGCCCGCGCGAAGGGAGAGCTCGCGGTGCCCGGAGGCGTGGTCGAGCTCGACGCCAGGGGCGAGCCGACCGGGCTCCTACGCGAGGAGTCTGCCTGGCGCTTCCGGGAACGGCACATCGCCGTCTCGCAGGACGAGTACGTCGACGCCGTGCGCGCTGGCATCGCGATCGCCCACGCCCGCGGCGTCACCGCGGTGCACGACAAGGACGGCTGGCTGGGTGCGCCGGCGATCTGGCAGCGCCTCCACGAGCGGGGCCTCCTGACGCTGCGCGTCTGGCAGTCGCTCCCGCACGAGCAGGTAGGGGAGCTCGCCGAGCTCGGCCTCCGCTCCGGCCTCGGCGACGACTGGCTGCGGCTCGGTTACCTGAAGGCCTTCATGGACGGATCGCTCGGCTCGGGAACCGCCTGGATGCTCGACGGCTCCGGCGTGATGATCACGACAGGCAAGGAGCTCGCGGGCATCGCACGCCGCGCGGCCCGCGCGGGGTGGCCGCTGGCCGTTCACGCGATCGGAGATCGCGCGAACCGCGAGGCGCTCGACGGCTTCGAAGCTTCCCGGGAGGAGTGGTCTCGCCTCGCGATCCCGCCGCGGATCGAGCACGCGCAGCTCGTGCACCCGGACGACCTCCCGCGTTTCGCCGCGCTCGGCATCGCCTGCTCGGTGCAGACCAGCCACGCGCCGTCGGATCGCGACCTGGCGGATGCCCGCTGGGACGGCGTGATCGACGGCGCCTATCCGTTCCGCTCCCTCTGGGACTCGGGCGCGCTCGTCGCGAACGGCTCGGACGCGCCGATCGAGGAGCTCGACCCGCTCCTCGGCCTCCGCACCGCCGTCCTCCGGACCATGGACGACAGACCGCCGTGGCACGGAGAGCAGGCCCTCACGGTCGAGCAGGCGCTCCTCGCGGCGACCGTCAACCCGGCGCGCCTCAGCGGGGACGCACGCCGCCGCGGCCGCCTCCTTCCCGGCTTCCTGGCCGATCTCGTGGTGCTCGATCGGGACCCCGTGGCATGTCCCCCGGACGAGCTCGGAGACGTCGAAGTGGTGGCCACGATGGTCGGTGGACGCTGGTTGTACCGACCGCCGCCGTGGAACTAGCTGCCACTCGGGCTATCATGAGTTCATGCGCACGATGCGGCCCGTTCACGACGAGGAGTGCGCGGTCGCCTGCACGGCCGACATCATCGGCTCGAAATGGACGGCGATCATCGTGCACGACCTCTCCGAGGGCGCCCGGCGCTTCTCGGAGCTCGAGCGGGCCTGCCCCGGGATCAGCCCGCGAACGCTCTCCGAGCGACTCGACATGCTCGAGCGCGAGGGCATCTGCGTCCGCGAGAGCTATCCGGAGTCGCCGCCACGCGTGGAGTACGAGCTGACGGCGAAGGGCCGCGCGCTGCTGCCGATCATCCACGCGATGAGCGACTTCGGCCACGAATGGCTCGTCAACGACGACGCGCACAGGCATTCGCACGGGCACGCCCGTGCCCGCGTCGCCTAGCGACTCGGACGAGAACTAGACCACGAGCGCGGAGGCGAGCGCCCTCGTGGCGCCCTCGACCGCCTGCTCGATGTCGTGCGCAGAGACGTCCAGGTGGGTGACGGCCCGTAGGTGGCCCTTGCGACCGGCCGCTGACAGCAGGACGCCCTGGCCGCGAAGCAGTGCCGCCGCCTCGTCGACCGCCAGCCCGAGCGCCGCGGCGTCGAGCAGCACGAAGTTCGTCTCGACCTCGGCAGGCTCGACCGGGAGGCCGGCGGCGGCCAAGCCCTCGGCGAGCCGTCTGGCATTCGCGTGGTCCTCCCTGATCAGGTCGACGTTGTGATCGAGCGCGTAGATGCCTGCCGCTGCGACGACCCCGGCCTGCCGCATGGCGCCGCCGAAGAGGTGCTTGAGGCGGCGAGCCCTCGTCATCCGCTCCGTCGAGCCCGCGAGGAGCGCGCCGAGCGGACAGCCCAGCCCCTTCGAGAGGCAGAGCGTGACGGTGTCGAACTCGCGTCCGTATAGGTCGGCCGGCGTTCCGCTCGCCAGGGCGGCGTTGACGAGGCGCGCCCCGTCGAGGTGGACGGCGAGGCCCAGGCCTCGCGCCTCGGCCACGACCTCGCGCACGAGCCCGATGGGCCAGACCTTGCCGCCGCCGCCGTTGTGCGTGTTCTCGACGCAGAGAAGGCGCGTCGGCGCCTGGTGGACGTCGCCGCCCCACATCGAAGCCCTGACCTCCGCCGGGCCGAAGAGACCCCGGTCGCCCTCGATCGGCTTCATCGCGAGCCCCGAGTGGAACGCGGCGCCGCCGAGCTCGGAGCGGAAGATGTGGCAGCCGGCCTCGGCGACGACCTCGTCGCCCGGCTCGGTCAGCAGCTTGAGCGCGATCTGGTTCGCCATGGTCGCGGTCGGCAGGAAGATCGCAGCCTCCTGACCGAGGAGCTCGGCGACGCGCTCCTCCAGCGCGTTGACGGTGGGATCCTCGCGACGCTGCTCGTCCCCGAGCTCTGCCTCGGCCATCGCGCGGAGCATCCCCGGCGAGGGACGCGTCGCCGTGTCCGAGCGGAGATCGATCACACGCCGGATTCTACGGGGACGCGCTCCGGCTCAGTTGCGTGTGCCTGAACCGGCTGCAGGGCAGGACCCGGCGCCGCGAGAATCCGGCTCCGCCGGCGGCGGCGAAGGTGCTCCGCACCCAGATAGCTGCCCAGAACGAGGGCGACGGCCGCGAGCTGCGCAGCGAAGCCCTCCCACGTCGGGAAGACGCCGAACCAGGCGCCGGCCCAGTACGGAAGGCGGACGCCCTCGACCGGGTGGACGGGCAGCCAGCCCACGACCTGGGAGACCTGCACCGTCTTCCCGACCATCATCACGAGCACGACGAGGATCAGGACACCGGTCAGCTCGAGCATCCGCTTGTGCGGCAGCTTCCGCTGCAGCACCATCGTCAGCACCGCGACGAGCGCGACTCCGACCAGACCGAGCGCGACTCCCTCGACCACGCGCCCGACGCCGGCCTCGAGCACGATCGCCTGGAGGAAGAGCACGGTTTCGAAGCCTTCGCGGTAGACGGCCGAGAAGCCGAGCATCGCGAGCCCGACGACCTGTGCCGCCGCGACCGAGAGCCCAGCTCCCTTCAGGAGCGTCTTCTTCTTCCCGTGCAGCTCCTGGAGGTGCTCGCTCCAGTACACCTTGTGGAAGAACCAGTTCATGATCAGCAGAAGGACAGCGATCGCGACGAGCGAGACGATCGCCTCGAGCTTCTCCCCGTAGCGAGTCAGCGAGCCGAGAACAGTCTGTGCGACGACGAACGTGGCGACCGACGCGACGAGGGCGCCGACCGCTCCGAGGAGCATCGGTCGCCGATAGCGGCGCTGAGCTCCGACCATGCCGGCCGTCAGCGCGGCGAGGATGAGCACCGCCTCGAGCCCCTCGCGGAAGACGATGATGGCCGTGTTCGAGATGACCGAGAACGTCGACTGCGGTCCCGCGCCGACCGCGGACTCGGCATCGGCGAGCGACGAGTCGAGCGCGCTCAACGTGGCGCGTACCTCGTCGGGCGAAGCCTTGCGCTTGATCAGCTGCGCGAGCCCGGCGTAGTCGTCCGCCCCGTACCAGAACAGCCCTTCCGTCCGGACGAACAGGTCCGGCGCGAGACCTCGCAGGCGCTGCTCGGGGCCGAACTCGAAGAAGGCGTACGCCTCGAGCCGGGCCTGCTCCGCCTTCGCGAACTCCCCGGCGGCGACGGCGCCCGCGACCCGATCGAGCGACGTCCGGATCACGTCGAAGTCGGCGGCGCTCGTCTCCTTCCATTCCTCCGGGAAGACGCCGTCCGCAAGCTCGAGCGCCTCGTCGGCGCGCGCCTCGACCGTGTCGGGGTCCGCGACGCTCTCCCCTCGTGCCGCAGCCCCGAGATCCTGGCCGAGCTCCCCCAGGATCACGTCGATTCTCGCCGTCGCGACGGAGTCACGCTGGACGAGGACGGACTCCAGGTCGCCGATCGCCTGTGCGGCGCCGTCGCGGAACGTGATCGCCTCCTGGATCTCGAAGTCGAGCGTCACCCGGCCGTCCTCGACGCCGCGGCCGTACTCGATCGGGACGAGCGCAAGGAATCGCAGGAACTGGCCCGCCCGCCGTTGTTCCTCCTCGACCGAGAGCGGCGCCGCGCGGAAACCGCTGAGGGCACCGTCGATCGCTGCACGTGCGCGCCCATAGGCCGCTCCGTCACCTGCGCGGACGGCGGCCCCGAGATCGGCGAAGGCTGCGTCGAGCGCCTCGGACTCTGCCCGGCCGCGCTGCACGAGAAACGCCTCGCCGAGGATCCCGGCGTACCCCGCCGCGAGTGTCGTCTCGCTGGCGGCTCGGCTCGTGAACCCACGGTCGACCGCCTCGTCGGCTGACTCCAGCGCCGCCCGGAGGCGGGCCTGGTAGGTGTCGAGCAGATCCGCCTGCACCGCGGCGAGAGCGGCCTGGGGCTCGATCTCACCCGCTGCCAGCCGCTTCACGGCCAGCGTCGCGTCGGCGCCCGGGCGCGAGAAACGCGTCGGCTTGCGGAACTCCCGAACGAGGAGCCAATCGGCGGCAGTCGGGGCGTCGCCGGCGCGTACCGCGGCGACGACCGATCGATAGGCACCGGCGAGAACCCACCCGCGAACCTCGGCCCGCGCGGCGGCGAACGACTGGCCGTCTCCATCGGCGAGCGCGTCGGCCGCCCCGACCATGCTCTCGCGCAGACCCTCCGCGGCGCCGGGCGCGACATCCTCGAATGCCGTTGCCAGCGCCTCGGCCACCGGCTCCGCCTGCTCGACGAACGGCAGCGCCTCGCCGGTTCCGCCGACGATCAGCGCCTTCTCGGCGTCGGCGAGGAGCGACCGCAGCTCGCCGGCCTGGTTCCAGGGCTCCTCGATCGGCCGCCGCAGCCGGGCCGGGCGTGATCGCGAGGGCAACGAGCGCGAGAGTGGCGAGCCCGAGGGCCCGCCACGCCAGCGCTGCGACGGGGGAGGTTCGTCTGTCGCATCCTGCTACTGCTCGATCGTCACTCCGAGTTGTGCCGCGGCCTGCGAGACCTGACCTGCGATCGCCTCTGCCCGCTCCTGTGCCTCGGTGCCGAGCGTGTCGGCCTCCTCGGGCGTGAACCGGTTGCCGGACTCCTCCTGCGCGTAGAGATCCGAGATGAAACCGATCAGGTCGTCGAGCTCCTGCCCGGTCTGCGCGGCCTGCGACTCGTCGACCGTCCCGATCAGCGGCTGGACGCCGGCATAGATGACGTCGAGGCCACCGAGGATGTCGTTGATGTCCGAGAGACGGGACACGACGTTGAAGGCCTCCGAGCTTGCCGCCTCTCCGGCGACGAAGCGCGACTCCTTCCACTGGCCGAAGTACTCGCCCATCGTCGGCACCATGACGACGAGCGCGGTGAGCGCGTCGGACTCGGCGGGAGCCCACGCCTCCCCGGCGGCCGCGAGCTCGTTCGCGTACTGGTCGAACGCCTTCGCGGCGGCGAGCAGGAACGCCGCGTCGGGAAGCACCTCACCGAACGCCTCGCTGCCGTCTCCGTCGAGATCGGTGGCGACCGAGGGCCTGCCGAGCGCCTCGGGAAGGGTGCCCCACAGGGTGCCCTCGGTGAGGTTGAAGAGATTCCCGGGCTGCTCGAGCACCGTTCCGTCGGCGAGCGTGAGATCGAACGGGACGGCGCTCTCCGGATCCTCCGCGGCACTCGATCCGGCGTCGAGGATGACGTCGTACTCCGCCAGCGAGGGCGTCCCCGCTACCACGCCCTCCATCTCCTCGTACGCGGGATTGGCCGTGATCCACGTCTCCTTCAACTGCTCGATCAGCGGGGAGACCTCGGCGCCGCTCTGCTCCCAGAGAGTGGCGGGGTCGAAGCCGGCGGCCTCGGCGAGGTCGTAGTACTCCTGTGCGCCCGCGAGGAAGTCGGCGCTCGCCGCCGTCAGCGCCGACGTGTGGTCGAGCAGGTAGCTCTTGACTCCGCTCAGATCCGCTTCGGCCGTCGCGCCGCTCGTCCCGGCGGGCGGATCGGTTGCGGCAGCGGTCGTCCCCGTGCTCGGGGGAGGCGCTGCGCCGCTCTCGTCGCCTCCGCCGCACGCCGCCATCCCCAGCGCCGCGGCGGCGATCGCGGCGATCCCGACGAACGACCCCGTTCCTCGCGCTTTTCACCATGATGTCTTCACGCTCCCCGTGTGAGGGTCGGTGCACAACCCTCGTCAGGTTGACCTTACTTCACCCTCCGACCGCGCGCCGCCGACACTGGCGCGCTCCAAGAATCCGCGTCAACGCGTGCCCTCAGCCACTGTAAGGCCGACCTTACTGTAAGGGTATCCTTACATCAAGCCGGATCTGCGATCCTTCCGAACGATGCGAACGCGCGTGATCGTGGCCGTGGTGCTCGCGCTCGTCGCCGTCGGGGCTGTTCTCGGCGTCCTGCTGGGTCGCGGCTCCGATGCCGGAGCAGTCGCCTATCGCGGGTCGAGCCCGCCCGAAGGGCTCGCGTTACCCGCGTTCTCGCTCGCCGACGAGGACGGCCGAACGATCTCGAACGAGGCGCTCCGGGGCAAGGCCGTGGCCGTCACCTTCCTCGACACGCAGTGTCGGGCCGAGTGCCCGATCGTGGCCCCGGTCGTCGCAAGCGGAATCGAGCTGTTGACCCCCGACGAGCGTGAGCAGGTCGTCGCGGTCGCGATCACATCGGATCCCACGGGCGACACGCCTGACAGCGTCGCGGCGTTCCTCGACCGGCTCCGCGTGCGCGGTGCGCTGCACTATCTGGTCGGCCCGGTCGACGTCATGGAGCCGATCTGGCGGGCGTTCGCCGTGACCACCTCGTACGAGACGGGGATCGACGATCTCCACTCGATCCCTGTTCGGATCTTCGCGCCCGACGGGACCTGGGTGACCACCCTGAACTCCGGGGTGGATCTCACTCCGGAAAACGTCGCACACGACCTGCGGGCGGCGCTTCAGAGCTCCTGAAGCAGCGTCAGGAGCTCTCGCGCCGTCGCGACGCCCAGCGGCACGTAGCGCTCGAGCAGGCGCTCGTCGGGCGAGTGGATGTTGCCGCCGGGCACGTCGAAGCCCGTCAGGATCACCGGGATCCCCCGGGCTGCGAGCGCCGGGACGATCGGGAGGGTGCCACCGGTGCGGGAGAGGAGCGGTCGCCGGCCCAGTGTGTGCTCGAACGCCGAGGCGGCGAGCTCGATCGCAGGCGAGTCGGGCGGGACGAGGCCGGCGGGGCTCGAGGACCACCGCGCGATCTCCACATCGGCGCCGGCGGGCGCGGCCTCGCCAAGCAGCCGCTCGAGCGCACGTGCGATCTCGTCGACGTCCTGTCCCGGCGAGAGCCGGACGGAGAGGTTCGCGTGGGCCTCGACCGGCAGCACGGTCTTCTGAAGGTCCGCCTCGCCCCCGGCGATTCCGTGCACGTCGAGCGCCGCCGACGCGAGGGTGCGCCGGTAGAAGTCCCTGGCGGCTGACGCGTCGGCTGGCCGTGCTCCTTCGCCGGCGAGCACGACGTCTCCTGGCGGCAGCCGCTCCCACGACTGGAGCTCTGCCGGGCTCGGCGGCGCCGTCCCCTCGCGCAGCGGCTCGGGTGTTCCGGTGACCGCGGCGAGGAGTGCGACCAGGACGTGCACGGCGTTCATCGCAGCGCCGCCGAAGACTCCCGAGTGGAGATCCTTCTCTCCGGTCCGCACCGTCACGTGGAAGTAGACGAGGCCTCGGGTGCCGACGTAGAGGACAGGGACGTCCGGCGCAGCCATGTTCGAGTCGAAGATGACGCACGCGTCCGCGCCGCGGGAGTCGGCCTCGAGGAAGTCGACGATCGAATGGCCGCCGGTCTCTTCCTCCCCGTCGCAGACGACGCGGACGTTGACGGGGAGAGCGCCCTCCGACGCGAGCATCGTCGCCGCCTTCAGGAGCAGGTAGAGCTGTCCCTTGTCGTCGGCCGTCCCGCGACCGAAGAGCCACCCGTCGCGCACCTCCGGCTCGAACGGCGGCGAGCTCCAGAGAGCGAGATCTCCCGGCGGCTGGACGTCGAAGTGGCCGTAGAGGAGCACCGTCGGCGCAGCCTCGGAGCCGTGTGACGCACCGAGCTCTCCGACGGCGAGCGGGTGCCCGCCGGTCTCGACGAGCTCGCAGGCGCCACCCGCCGACCGGACGGCATCGCAGACCCACTGGCCTGCCTCGCGAACGTCTCGGTCGTGGGCCGGATCGGCGCTCACGCTCGGGATGCGAAGCCAGGAGGAGAGCTCGTCGAGCCAGGCCGGATCGATCTCGGACACGGGGGCGGATTCTACGGGCCGGCGATCCCGACACCCGCAGTGCCGCGAATCGGCCGAAGGCCGATATCGCGGCGACCGCGTTTCCGGCGGACGCCGGAAAGCGCTACCTCGAGCTTCGCTCGATTCGGGACACCTGCGCGGCGCGCTGTCGCGCGCCTTGTGTCGAGCCCTCCGGGCTCGACGAGCCTACGCGGCCGGCTCCGCCGCAGTGCCGAAACCGGCATGCCGGTTTCGGCAACCGTCCCGCCGTGCCGCGAATCGGCCGACGGCCGATATCGCGGCGACCGCGCTTTCCGGCGGACGCCGGAAAGCGCTACCTCGAGCTTCGCTCGATTCGGGACACCTGCGCGGCGCGCTGTCGCGCGCCTTGTGTCGAGCCCTCCGGGCTCGACGAGCCTACGCGGCCGGCTCCGCCGTCCGCTGCGCGGCGCGCTGTCGCGCGCCTTGCCCTACGCCACGCCTCTGAGCTTCTGCGCCTCCGCGAGCGCCTGCAGCTTGCGGAGGCTCTGATGCTCGATCTGACGCACGCGCTCGCGGGTGACGTTGAACGCGCGGCCGACCTCGTCGAGCGTTCGTGGATCCTCGCCGTCGAGGCCGTAGCGAAGCTCGAGCACGCGACGCTCGCGGTACGAGAGCATCCCGAGCGCGCGGCGGAGGGCGTCCCGCTGGAGGGTGATCTCCGCGACCTCGTCGGGCCTGGGCTCGGTCTGGTCGGCGATGAAGTGGCCGAACTCCGACTCGTCCTCGTCGCCCACGGGCTTCTCGAGCGAGACCGGGGTCTGGGCGCTCCGCCGGATCTGGTCGACCTCCTCGATCGGAAGCTGCAGCTCGCGAGCGATCTCGTCCGAGGTCGGATCACGCCCGAGCTCCCCGAGGAGCTTGCGCTCGGTTCGCGTGATCTTGTTCAGCTTCTCGACGACGTGCACGGGCATGCGGATCGTCCGGCCCTTGTCGGCGAGCGCACGTGCGACGGCCTGCCGGATCCACCAGGTCGCGTACGTCGAGAACTTGTAGCCGCGCCGGTAGTCGAACTTCTCCGCGGCCCGAACGAGCCCGATCGTCCCCTCCTGGATCAGGTCGAGGAACGGAAGGCCCTGGTTGCGGTAGTTCTTCGCGATCGAGACGACGAGGCGAAGGTTCGCGGAGACCATCTGCTGCTTCGCCACGTGGTCGCCGCGCTCGATCCGCTTCGAAAGCTCCACCTCCTGCGCCGCCGTCAGCAGCTTCACCTTGCCGATGTCCTTGAGGAAGAGCTGGAGCGAGTCGGTCGTCATCTCCCGGACGGCGACGTCCAGCTCGAGCTCCGGGTCCGGCTCGGCCGGATCGTCGACGACGTCGATCTGGAGCTCCTCGAGCGCGTCGTAGAACTCGTCGACCTCGGCCGGCTCGAGACCGAGCTCGTCGAGCGCGAGCGAGATCTCCTCCGTCGTCAGGAACCCTGCTTCCTGGCCGCTGCCGGACGAGCGCGTCCGTCGCCTCGTGCTCGAGCATCAACCGCCCCCTCGGCCCGACAGCCGATCCACGGTGAACGTAGCCCCGAGGGTTACCGGTGTCAATGAGCGGTTCGTCACGAATTCGACCCGTCGTCGGCGCGACTCTCGCATCTCAATCGGACGGCGCCCGAACCGCGTTGTTAGCGAGCGCGCACCGGCGACGGAGCGCGTCGAGCCTCAGCCGGCGGAGCCGGCCGACGTTCCGGACCCCGCCTCGTCCAGCCGTTCCAGGAGCAGGGCCGCTTCGCGGCCGTAGACCGTCGAGGGCTCGAGCCGCACCGCCTCCTCCAGCTGCGTCCGCGAGCCCTCGACGTCGCGCAGCCAGAGGAGCATGAGCCCGAGATGGAAGCGAACCACCGCCGCCCCGGGATAGCGCTGTCCGAGGGGGCCGAGGCGCGAGAAGGCCGCGGACGGGTCGTCCTTGTCGAAGCGGGCCACGGCCGCGGCTGCCTGCGCCTCGACGCTGTCGGGCTCGGCCGCGACCGCCCGGTCGAACGCCTCGATCGCCGAGACCGGCCTTCCCGCCCGCTGGAGCGCGACGCCGTAGCGGATCCACGCCTGCGCAGTCGCCGGCCTCCTCCGCGCGCCTCCGGAGCTCGACGAGCTGCTGGAGCGGCAACAGGCCGGCCACGTCCTCCGGGACGGCGGCGCTCGGGACGAAGAACGGCCGCCCCTGCGGCATCTCCGGATGGAGCAAGGTCTCGGCGCGGATCGCCGCCGCGGAATCCGGCTCGGCCGCCTCGGCTGCCCGCCAGGCGGCCTTCGCCGCCTCGTCCCGGCCGAGCCAGAGCAGCGCGAGCCCCAGGTGGAGCCTCACGAGGGCGGCGTCCGGGTAGCGGCGCTCGAGGTCTCGGAGCCGCTGCACCGTGCCGTCTCGGCCACCGTGCGATCGCTTCGCCGACCGCCGCGTAGAGGAGGCCGGGATCGTCCTCTAGCAGCCGGCCGAAGTCCTCGCGGGCGCCCGCACGGTCGCCGGCGTCGTAGAGCCGCACTGCGCGTCTGGAGCGCCGCCGCGGTCCCGGCATCCTCGACGAGCACGTCGAGGGCGAGCGGCGGCGCACCGTCGCGGGGCACGGCGGGACGCCGAGACGGCCTTCGGGCTCTCCCCCCTGCCGGCCCAGGCGACGCCGATCGCGAGCGCGGCGGCGGCGACGCAGGCGACACCGACGACCGCGTAGAGTCGCGCGCGGGAAGACACGAGCCGAGGGTAGCGTTGAGAGGTCGTGGCGGGTTGCACCGCTCGCTATACTCTTGAAAGCAATGGCCACCTACCGCGAACTCCTCAATCAGGTCAAGACCGAGATCGACGAGATCGACGTCACGCGCGCGGCTGAGCTGCGGAACGGCCCCGACGCCGCGACGTTCGTCGACGTTCGCGAGCGCGACGAGTGGGAGGAGGGGTTCATCCCGGGCGCCGTCTGCGTGCCGCGTGGGAACCTCGAGTCGCGCATCGAGCAGACGATTCCGGACAAGGACGAGCACGATCGTCCTCTACTGCGCCGGCGGCAGCCGCTCGGCGTTCGCGGCGAAGACGCTCGAGGAGCTCGGCTACACGAACGTCGTCTCGCTTGCCGGCGGCTTCGCCGAATGGAAGCGGAGCGGGTTCGACTACGACCTCCCGAAGGCGCTCGCGCCCGAACAGCGCAGCCGCTACAGCCGCCATCTGCTGATCCCTGAGGTCGGCGAGGCGGGCCAGCTGAAGCTGCTCGAGTCGCGTGTGCTCCTCCTCGGGGCCGGCGGCCTGGGCTCGCCTGCCGCCCTCTACCTCGCGGCCGCCGGTGTCGGCACGCTCGGGATCATCGACCCGGACACGGTCGACGCGTCGAACCTGCAGCGACAGGTGCTGCACTCGACCGCCACGCTCGGCGAGCCGAAGGTGCTCTCCGCGAAGGCGACGCTCGAGGGGATCAACCCGGACGTCACGGTCGTGCCGTTCCAGGAGCGGCTCGACTCCGACAACGTCGACCGCATCCTCGGCGACGGCTGGGACGTGATCGTCGACGGCGCCGACAACTTCCCGACGCGATACCTCGTCAACGACGCATCCGTCTGGCACGACATCCCGGTCGTCCACGGCTCGATCTACCGCTTCCACGGGCAGGTGACCGTCTTCAAGCCGCACGAAGGCCCGTGCTACCGCTGCCTCTTCCCGCAGCCGCCTCCCCCCGAGCTCGCTCCGAGCTGCGCGGAGGGCGGCGTGCTCGGCGTGCTGCCCGGCATCATCGGGACGCTCCAGGCGAACGAGGCGTTGAAGCTCCTGCTCGGAATCGGCGATCCGCTGATCGGCCGCTCGCTCCTGTTCGAGGCGCTCGAGGGCTCCTTCACCGAGATCAAGCTCCGCAAGGATCCCGACTGCCCCGTCTGCGGCGAGCACCCGACGATCACCGAGTACATCGACTACGTCGAGTTCTGCAGCGGCACGCCGGCGCACGTCGGATCCTGATGGCGAAGATCCGGATCCCACCCACCCTCCGGGCCGAGGTCGGCGGCGAGCGCGAGGTCGAGGCCGCTGGCTCGACGATGCGCGAGGTGCTCGACGACCTCGCCGTCCGCTATCCGGGGCTCGGCGCGCAGCTCCTCTCGGACGGCGAGATCGCGCCCTTCGTGAACGTCTACCTCGACAACGAGGACGTCCGGACGCTCCAGGGCCTCGACACGCCGGTGGGCAACGGCAGCACGATCATCCTCCTCCCGGCGATGGCCGGCGGACAGATCCCGCTCGAGCGACGCCCCGCCGTCGCGTCCAGCCTGCTCGATCTCGTCGGCAACACCCCGCTCGTCGAGCTGCCGAGGATCTCGCCGAACCCGAACGTCAAGATCTACGCGAAGCTCGAGGCGCAGAACCCCACCGGCTCGATCAAGGACCGGGTGGCGAAGGCGATGATCGAGACGGCCGAGGCCAGAGGCGAGCTCTCGCCCGGGCGCGAGTTGCTCGAGCCGACGAGCGGCAACACGGGCATCTCGCTGGCGATGGTCGCGAAGCTCAAGGGCTACTCGCTCACCTGCGTCATGCCGGAGAGCGCCACCACCGAGCGCGTCCGCCTGCTCGAGCTGTTCGGAGCGAACGTGGTCTTCTCGCCTGCGGCGCAGGGCTCGAACGGCGCCGTTCGCCTCGCGCTCGCGATGGCGGAGCGAGACCCGCGTTACTTCATGCCGTTCCAGTACGCGAACGAGGCCAACCCGCGCGCTCACTACGAGGGAACCGGCGCCGAGATCGCGGAGGCGCTTCCCCGCGTCGACGCCTTCGTCGCCGGGCTCGGCACGGGTGGAACCCTGATGGGGTGCGGCGAGCGCCTGCGGGAGTCGTTCCCCGACGTCCAGATCGTCGCCGCCGAGCCGCTCCAGGGCGAGGCCATCTACGGCCTCCGCTCGCTCGAGGACGGCTACGTCCCGCCGATCCTCGACGTCTCGAGGCTCGACCGGAAGATCCTCGTCACCAACCAGGAGTCCGTCGCCGGGCTGCGGATGCTGCTCGACCGCGAGGGGATCTTCGCCGGCGTCTCGTGCGGTGCCGTCGTCCACGTCGCACGCCAGATCGCAGCGCAGATGGACGAGGGAGTCGTCACGTGCGTGCTCGCCGACGGGGGCTGGAAGTACCTCTCCGCCGACTTCTGGACGCAGCCGCTCGACGAGGTCGAGCGCTCGATGGAGGATCGCGTCTGGTGGTGATCCCCGCGGCGGTGCGCTCGGCCCTCGTCGAGCACGCCCGCGCGGAGCAGCCGAACGAGGCATGCGGCCTGATCGTGCTGCGAGAAGGCGTGGCCGAGCGCTACGATCCCGCCCGCAACGCTGCCGCGAGCCCCTATCGCTTCGAGCTCGACGCCGGGCCCGAGGTCTGGTTCCTCGAGGACGAAGGGTACGAGCTGGCCGTCTTCCACTCGCATCTCTCCAGCCCGCCGCGCCCCTCGCGAACCGACGTCGAGAACATCGGCCTCTGGGAGGGCCGCCCGTACGTGATCCTGACGGTCCGAAGCGGCGAGCTGGCCGCCTGGCGGATCGCGGGCGGACGCGTGGAGCCCGAGGAGCTCCGGGACGACCGTCAGCCGCCGGAGTGACCGGGCGGCTCCGCCGCCCTCCCCGGCCGAGATCGGCGCCGCCTGACGGCGGCACAACGATTCGGCCTACCCCCTGACCGGGCGGCTCCGCCGCCCTCCCCGGCCGAGATCGGCGCCGCCTGACGGCGGCACAACGATTCGGCCTACCCCCTGACCGGGCGGCTCCGCCGCCCTCCCCGGCCGAGATCGGCGCCGCCTGACGGCGGCACAACGATTCGGCCTACGACGCCATGGTGTCGAGGATCGCGGAGATGTCCGCCTCGGTCGTGCGCGGGTTGACGATCGCGAACCGCGTCACCGTCTCGCCGTCGTGGACCGTCGGCAGCACGAGGGCGAAGTTCGCCCGCATCAGGCGGTTCGACCAGTCGTAGTAGTCGCTCGGCGCCCAGCCGAGCCGGCGGAACGCGAGCACGGAGAGATCGGGCTCCCGGACGAGCTCGAGGTAGTCGCGGGCGCGCACGTCGTCCGCCGCGGCGCGCGCAACGGCCAGCGTCCGCTCGATCGCCTCCGAGTAGGCGCGCGTGCCGTGGGCGGCAAGCGAGAACCAGAAGGGCAGGCCACGGGCACGACGTGAGAGGTGGACCGCGTAGTCGGACGGGTTCCACTCGCCGGGCATCTGGATCGGCTCGAGGTAGCCGGCCTTCTGGATGTGGGCCCGGCGAGCCGTCTCCGGGTCGCGGTAGAGCAGCGCGCAGCAGTCGAACGGCGCGAAAAGCCACTTGTGCGGGTCGACGATCAGCGAGTCGCAGCGCTCGATGCCGGCGAACTTCGGCCTCGCCGACGGCGCCGCGAGCGCGGCGGCCCCGTAGGCGCCGTCGACGTGGAGCCAGACGCCATGCTCCGCGCAGACCTCCGCGACCGAGGCGAGATCGTCGACGATGCCGAGGTTCGTGGTCCCCGCTGTCGCGACGACGGCGAACAGGCCGTCGGTCTCAGCCTCCTCGAGCACGGAGCGAAGCACCGGGCCCGAGAGTCGCCGATCGGCGTCCGTCGGCACGCCGACGACGTCCACGTCCATCACCGCGGCGGCCGCGGCGATGGAGGAATGGCTCTCGGTGGTCGCTGCGACCCGCCACCGCGTCGGCGGCGCGCCGGAGCGGCAGCGCCGAGCAGCGTCGCGGGCAGTCACGAGCGCCGACAGGTTGCCGAGCGTGCCGCCCTGGACGAAGACGCCGCCCGTCGCCTTCGGCATCCCGGCGAGGTCAGCGATCCACCGGAGCGCCTCGTTCTCGGCATGGATGGCCCCCGAGCCCTCGAGCCAGCTACCACCGTAGATCGAGGAGGCGCCGACGACGAGGTCGAAGAGCGTCGCCGCGTCCGTCGGCGCGGCCGGGATGAATGAGAGGAACCGTGGATGGTCGACGGACGTGCACGCGCGCGAGAGGACGTCGTCGAACAGGCGCAGGGCCTCGAGGCCCCCGATCCCATCCTCGGTGACCGTGCCGCCCGCGAGGGCGGCGAGCTCCTCCGGGGTCTTCGCCGCGTCGAGCGGCACCGGGTCGAGCTGGAGCCGCCGGCGTGCGTAGTCGAGGATCGCCTCGGCGAGGCGCTCGGTCTCGTCGGTCCAGCGGTGCACCGGAAGAGTCTACGACCGGACATGCGAGGGGCCGGCTCGCGCCGGCCCCTCGAGCCGCAGAGCCCGTGGGCTCTAGTCCTCCGTGACCGGGCGGCTCCGCCGCCCTTCCCGGCGGATATCGGCCGCACGCTCCGCGTGCGGCGACGATTCCGCCTACTACGTGACCTTGAGCGTGGTCTTCATCGTGCTCGCGTGCGGGTCGCACACGATCTTGTAGGTGCCCTTCTTCAGGGTCAGCGTCCAGGTGGTCGTGCCCGTGCCGGAGACGGACGTCTTCTTGTTCACGCCGGGGCCCGTGATGTGGAAGTTGTGGATGTTCGACTTGTCCGAGACGACGAGCTTCACCTGGCCCGCCTTGACCGTCTTCTTGTTGATCGTGATCGTGAAGCCTGGGCCGACGGTGCCGTTGATCGTGGTGACGGCCGGGGCGGCCTGTGCGAGGCTCGCGACCGCGAGCGCCGCCACGGCTGCGAGGACGGCAACGGCGGATACAACCTTCCGACGCATGGGACTCCTTTCGGATTGCCTACTCACCGGGGTTCGTTCGAGGCGCTGGATCGGATTTCCGGCCGCCCGTGCATACTTCGTCCGGTGACGACAGGGTACCCAGAGGGATGGGCCGAGGTCGACGGGGCGCTCGAGCGCGAGTTCCGCTTCAAGGACTTCGCCTCGGCGATGCACTTCGTCAACCGGGTCGCCGAGGTCGCCGAGGAGGCGAACCACCACCCCGACATCGCGATCCACTACAACCACGTCGTGCTTCGGTTCTGGACCCATTCGCAGAATGCGATCACGGAGCTGGACGTGGAGCTCGCAACCAGGACGGGCGGGCTCGCGTAAGCCGCGACCCGTGATCGTCGCCCACCTCGATCTCGACGCCTTCTTCGCCGCAGTCGAGGAGCTCGAGCGCCCGGAGCTCCGGACGAGGCCGCTGGTCGTCGGCGGCGACCCGGGCGGAAGGGGCGTGGTGGCGACCGCCAACTACGTCGCCCGCACGCTTCGGCATCGGCTCGGCGATGAGCTGCGCCGAGGCACGGCGGCGCTGCCCCGAGGCGGTCTTCGTCCGGCCTCGCCACGGCCTGTACGCCGAGTACTCGAAGACCGTCTGGAAGGCGATCAGGGAGGTCTGCCCGACCGTCGAGCGGACCGGGCTCGACGAGGGCTACCTCGACGTCGGGGAGGTGGCGGGGGACTTCCGGCGCGCCCGCCCGGTCGCCGAGGCCGTCCAGGCAGCCGTTCTCGCGAGCACCAGCCTCACGGCCTCGCTCGGAGTCGCGACCTGCAAGGTCGTCGCCAAGGTCGCGAGCGACCGCCGCAAGCCACGCGGGCTGACCGTCGTCCCGCCCGGCCGCGAGGCTGCCTTCCTCGCGCCGTTCGACGTCCGGCTGCTCCCCGGCGTGGGCCCGCGCGCCGAGGCGCGGCTGCGCGCCGAGGGGGTCGAGACGATCGGCGCGCTCGCCGCTCTCGACGACCCGAGCATCTCCAGGGTCTTGCCGGGGAAGATCGGGCGCCTGCTCCGCGACCGCGCGCGCGGCATCGACCCTCGCCCGCTCGAGACGGAGGTGGAGACGGTCTCGATCTCGACCGAGGAGACCTTCGACCGCGACGTCGCCGACCGGGAGTCGCTGCACGCGGAGCTGCGGCGCATGGCCGCGCGCGTCGCCGAGCGGCTGGGTGAGTCGGGACAGGTGGCACGGACGGTGACGACGAAGGTCCGCTACCCGGACTTCTCGATCCGGAGCCGCTCGCAGACCGTGCCGGTCGGCATCGACGATCCCGAGCGGATCGGAGAGCTCGCCTGCGCGCTGCTCGACCGGGCACTCGGCGACCGCCCGGGAGCGCTCCGGCTCGTCGGCGTCGGCGTCTCGAACCTGGAGGCGTACCGGCAGCTGGTGCTCGGCGCGGGCTAGTAGCAGTCGCAGAGCGTCGCGCCGAGCAGGTCGTTCAGCACCGGTTCGGGGACGCCCTTGAAGGCGAAGCCGGCGATCCCGAAGGTCACGACACGCCACCCGGAGCCGCGACGCTCGAGCACGGCGGTCGCGAGCACGGGCGCCTTCGGCGAGCGGAGCTTCGCCATCGCGTAGCGCGGCCCGACGGTCGAGATCCGGATCCGCCGCACGGTGCTGCCCGCGGCAGGCGAGCCTGGCTTCTCGACGAAGCGCTGGACGGCCGCCTGGATCGCCGCCGCCTCGGACGGCGTCGGCGCCCGGCTCGCGGTCGCGGCCCCGACCCCGCCGAGCAGGAGCACGAGCGCGGCCAGCGGAACGAGGAGCCTCGGCCGACTCAGCCCCACGACGGCTCCGTCATCGGCTGCAGGTCGACCTCGAACGCCCTCTGGTTGCGCGGCCGCGAGAGCACGAAGAGCACTGCCTCTGCCACCTGCTCGGGCGTCATCATGCCCTCGAGCTCCGGGACCAGCGCGACTCTCCCCTCGAGGCTCGCCATCTTGACACTGTAGCCGCGGGGGCGCTACGGTCGGCCGGTGGCCGGACCGATTGCGGACCGAACCACCGTCGACCTCTCCGGCTATCCGGATCTCGTCGTCATCTACCTCGGGATGCGCGTGAACCGGATCACCGGCTGGAAGACGCTGATCGGGTTCGGCCCGAAGATCTCCGGCGCGGTGCGCGAGCGCCCGGACGGGCTGCTCCTGCACGAGAGCGTGATGTTCGGGCTCCGACACGTCGGGATGCGCCAGTACTGGCGGGACTTCGACTCGCTCGAGCGCTGGGCACGCTCTCTCCCGCACCAGCGGTGGTGGCAGGAGTTCATCCGGGACACGGGGGGAACGGGCTTCTGGCACGAGACCTACTTCATGCGCGGCGGCATGGAGTCCGTGTACCTGGACATCGACAAGCCGATCGGCTTCAAGGGCTTCGCTCCCGTCCAGCCCGCGCGCGGGGCGATGTTCACCGCGCGCAAGCGCCTCCGGGTCGGCGGGACCGACACGGTCGAGGTGCCCGTGCCCGAGGACGATCTCTACTCGACGCCGCGAAGCGCCGGGTAGAGCGCCCGGAACCGCCTGTAGCCCTCCTCGTAGACGTCGCGCCACTCGGGGACGGGCTCGACGACGTCGCGGGTTCGGACGCACGCAGCGACGGCCTCGTGCACGTCGTGGAAGACGCCGCCCGCCACGCCGCCGAGAAGGGCCGCTCCATATGCCGCCCCTTCCTCGACCGAGACGCGCTCGAGCGGGATCCCCAGGACGGACGCGACGATGCGAAGCCACAGCTCGCTCCGGGCACCTCCGCCGAGCGCGCGACCGACGAGCGGCTCGACCCCGAGCTCGCGCAGGAGCTCGAGCGAGTCGCGCAGGCCGTAGGCCACCCCCTCGAGGACTGCCCGCACGAGCGCGCCCCGGTCGTGGCGCAGGGAGAGCCCCACGAACGCTCCGCGCGCGTCCGGATCGGCGTGGGGCGTGCGCTCTCCCGCGAGGTACGGGAGGAACGTGAGGCCTTCTGCGCCGGGCGCCCACGGTGCGGCTAGCGCGACCAGCTCGTCGTAACCGGCGTCGGGAGCGACGACGTCGCGGAGCCAGCTCAGGGAGCCCGCGGCGGAGAGCATGACGCCCATCGCGTGCCAGACCTGTGGGACTGCGTGACAGAACGCGTGCACGCGAGCTTGCGGATCGGCCTGGAAGGCGGGGAGAGCGGCGAAGACCACGCCCGACGTGCCGATCTGCACCGAGAGCGGCCCCGGTCGGTCGACCCCGACGCCGATGGCCCCGGCGGCCTGATCACCGGCCCCCGCTGCGACGGGGATCCCGAGAGGCGTCTCGCCCGACGACTCCGGCGACTCGTACGCTCGCGGCAGCAGGCGGGTGGGGACGTCGAGCTCGCCCAGGACCTCCTCGCTCCAACGCCTGCCCGACACGTCGAAGAGCAGCGTTCCCGAGGCATCGGCGACGTCGGTTGCGCGCTCCCCGGTCAGTCGCAGCCGGATCACGTCCTTCGGAAGCAGGAGGTGCGCGGCCCTGGCGTAGACATCGGGCTCGTGCTCGCGTACCCAGAGGAGCTTGGGCGCCGTGAAGCCGGTCAGCGCACGGTTCCCGGTGAGAGCGATCAGCCGCTCGAGCCCGACGCGCTCTTCGATCTGGCGGCACTGGGCGTCGGTGCGCTGGTCGTTCCAGAGGATCGCGGGTCGCAGCACGTGGAGCCTCTCGTCGAGCAGCACCAGGCCGTGCATCTGGCCGGAAAGCCCGATCCCGGCCACGCCGTGCGCACCCAGACGGTGGAGGGCCGCCTGCGCCGCCTGCCACCAGTCGTCGGGATCCTGCTCGGACCACCCCGGGTGCGGCGTCGAGAGCCGGTACGTCTGCTCGGCCCTCGCGAGCACCTCACCGCTCGGAGAGATCGACAGCGCCTTCACGCCGGTGGTTCCGACGTCGATGCCGACCAGGACGGGCTCGGAGCTCATGAGTAGGATCCGGGCCGATGGAGGTCGCAGCGGATCGCGGAGGGGCTGTGGCGCTGGACGGCCCCCCACCCCGAGTGGCAGCCCGGCCAGGGCTGGGAAGCAGAGGTCGCGTGCGTGTACGTCGAGGACGCCGAGGCGATCGTCCTGATCGACCCGCTCGTTCCCGGCGACGAGGACGATGCCCGGCGGTTCTGGGACGCGCTCGACCGGGACGTCGAGCGGCTCGGTCTCCCCATCTGCGTGCTCCTGACCTCTCCCTGGCACGAGCGCAGCGCCGCGGCCGTCGAGGCCCGCTGCGGCGCCTGCGGCATGACCCCGACCGGCGTTCAGCCGATCCCGGTCAGTCACGAGGAGGCGGTCTTCTGGATCCCGGCCCACGGGGCGCTCGTCGCGGGCGACGCGCTGCTCGGAACCGGCGACGGTCTGCGGCTGCAACCGCCGGACTGGCTGGACGGCGACTACCCGGCGTTCGTCGAGGCGGTCGGCACGCTCCGCGATCTCCCCGTCGAGCTGGTCCTGCCCTCGCACGGGCCGCCGGTGCTCGAGCGCGGAAGCGAGGCGCTCGCTCACGCGCACCACGTCGCCGCGACCGACACGTAGACGTCCGCGCAGCGCTCGACGCTCGCCAGGTCGACCCACTCGACCTCCGCATGTGCGCCTTCGCCGGCCGGCCCGAAGACGACGGTCGGAATGCCCGCACCCGCGAGGAGCGCGGAGTCCGCCCAGAACGGGGCGCCGACGATCTCCGGCGCGCCGGCGTGCTCGTAGACGAGCCGGACGAGCTCGGCGTCGGCGGCGACCTCGAAGGGCTCCCGGGCGAAGACGATCCGCGACGAGCCCTCGACGCTCGCCCAGGAGGCCACGGAGCTCGTCCCCGACCGTGATCGACGGTCTCGCCGGGAACCGTACGGCGCTCGCCCTTGAGCACGCAGCGTGCCGGGTAGCTCGAGTACTCCTGGCCGCCCTCGATCAGCGACGCGTGCACCGAGCCGGTCCCGAGCAGGGGATGTCCCGGCCCGGAGCGGAGGTTCCGGTCGAGCTCCTCGAGTCGGACGAGCACCTGGCCCGTCCTGGCGATCGCATCGACCCCGAGATCCGGGCGCGAGCCGTGGGCAGCCACCCCGGCGACCTGGATCTCGAAGGCCGCGAATCCCTTGTGCGCGACCACGAGGCGTAGCTCTGTGGGCTCGCTCACGATCGCCGCGTCGGCTCGCCGCGTGCGGACGACGCCCTCGGTCCCGATGCTTCCGACCTCCTCGTCGGCGACCGCCGTCACGACGACGTCGCCGCGGAGGCCCCGCTCGCGCGCCCGGGCCGCGGCGACCATGATCGCCGCCAGGCTCGCCTTCATGTCGTAGGCACCCCGGCCGTACAGGCGACCCCCCTCGACTCTCGGCTCGAGCGGAGCGGTCATTCCCGAGAAGCCGACCGTGTCGGTGTGTGCGTTCAGCATCAGCGAGCGGCCACCGCCCGTTCCGGCGGCGGTCGCGATCACGCTGGGTCGCCCGGGGACGGCATCCTCGACCTCGACGTCGAGCCCGGCGCGCTCGCACCACTCAGCGACGAAGCGGGCGATCGCAGCCTCGCCCGCCCCGCCCGGTACCAGGTCGGGGTTGACCGAGTCGATCGCGACGAGCTGGCGCGCGAGCTCGACGACCTCACTCACGCGCCGAGCGCCGCGTAGACGAGCTCGTAGGCCCGGACTGCGTCCTTCCTCGCCTGGGCGTCGCGCAGCGCGCCGTCGTCGATGCGGGCCGCGACCGACTCGATGAACCGCCACTGCAAGACGCTGCGCTCGACAGCCGCGACCGCGTCCTCCGTGTACGGGTACAGGTCGAAGCCCAGGCGCTCGCCGTTCTCCCCGTATCCGACTCTTCGCAGCTCGAGCGCGAGCTCGAGCGTCTCCATGAACGCCGTCGCGCCGACCATGTTGTCGTCGTCGAACGTCCCCCAGCCCGAGTTGGCGTGCTGGTGACCCAGCAGCCCCTCGGAGGCGAGCAGCGCCGCGTACTCGGCGAGACTCTCCCCGTTCATCAGCAGGTGCTGCCAGTCCATGTTGACCTTGACGTTGTGGACGCCGTCGGCGCGCAGCTTGTGGATCACGTGCAGCGTCATGCCGATGTTGCGCATGAGGATCTTCATCGCCGGCTCGGAGTTCTTGTGCTCGAGGAACAGCAGGACGCCGTGCTCACGGCACGTCTCGGCCGCGAGGCCGATCCCTTCGACGAACCAGGCCCAGCTCTCTCGATACGGCGTCTGGAACGGGTAGTTGTAGCCCTCGATGCCCGGCCAGATGATGAAGTTCGCGCCGATCCGGCCGGCGAAGTCCGCCGCGGCCACGGTCCGGCGCTGCGCCTCGGCGCGGACCGCCGGCTCCGGCGAGCAGAGGCCGCCCTTCGCGAAGAGCGGGTCGAGGTGGAGCCCCGTCGCCACGCAGTAGATCCCGTGGCCGTCGAGCGCGTCGCGGACCTCGTCGAGCGTGTCTTCGGACAGCTCCTGCGGATAGTGGAACTCGTAGTCGTCCATCAGCTCGCCGAGCCCGTCGATCGCCCGCCGTACCCGCTGAACCGTCGTCTCGCCGGCGTGCTCGGGCTGGTAGCCGCCCGGCACGAACCGGGTGATCATCGGCCCGAGGGCCCAGATGCCGAGGCTGGTCTTCATCGTCCTCCTTGCGCGAGAGGGTGGTCCGCGGGAAGCTACACGAGCCATGGCGCGAGAGCTTCTTCGGATGGAGCTGCCGCTCGAACCGCCGGCCGGGATCCGTACGGCCGCGATCGAGGCGGATGCCGCGGCAATCCACCGCCTGCTCACGCTCGCCTACCGCGGGAACCGAGGACGTCCCGCCGCCGTACGACGAGTGGCTCGCCTGGTGGACGACCGACGAGGAGTGGGACCCGTCCGCCTGGTTCGTCGCGGAGTCGGGTGGCGAGCTCGCCGCGGCCGCTCTCTGCTGGACGACAGGCTTCGTCAAGGACCTGGCCGTCCATCCGGCGCAGCGCCGCCGCGGGATCGGCCGCGCGCTCCTCGCTCACGTGGCCGAGGAGTTCCGACGGCGCGGCGCCCCGGCGATCTCGCTCAAGGTCGACGCCACCAACCTCCCGGCGCTGCGGCTGTACGAGTCGATCGGGATGCGGGTGGTCGAGCGGCTCGTCGTCTGATCGATCGTCTGGTCCTCTAGGCCGAGCCCGAGAGCTCCTCGACCACCTCCGGCTCCGCGAGCCTGAACTTCTCGTGAACCACCCTGACGGCCCGCTCGACCTCGTCCGCGCGCACGACGCACGAGATCCGGATCGCGGACGTCGAGATGATCTCGATGTTGATCCCGGCGTCGGCGAGCGCGTCGAACATGTCCGCCGCGATCCCCGGGTGCGTCTTCATGCCGGCACCGACGAGCGAGATCTTCGCGACGCCCTCGTCCGTCGCGATGGCGCTCGCCCCGACGCCCTCGATGAGCCCGTCGAGGATCGGGCCGGCCTTCTCGAGGTCGTCCTGCGGGAGGGTGAACGAGATGTCGGTACGGCCGTCCGCGGCGACGTTCTGGACGATCATGTCGATGTTGACGCCGGCGTCCGCAAGTGGACGGAAGACCCTCGCGGCGATCCCCGGACGGTCGGGCACCCCGACGATCGTCACCTTCGCCTCCGAGGCGTCGTGAGCCACGCCCGAGATGATCGCCTGCTCCATGCGCTCGTCCTCCTTTCGAACCCACGTCCCCTCGTCGCTCTTGAACGAGGATCGCACGTGCACGACGACGCCGTGGTTCCGCGCGAACTCGACGGATCTCGTCATCAGCACCTTCGCGCCGGACGCGGCGAGCTCGAGCATCTCCTCGTAGGACACGACGGAGCGCTTGCGCGCGTCCGGCACGATACGCGGATCGGCGGTGTAGACGCCGTCGACGTCCGTGTAGATCTCGCAGACGTCAGCCCGCAGCCCGGCGGCGAGGGCGACGGCGGTGGCGTCCGACCCGCCCCTGCCGAGCGTCGTCACCTCGTCCTCGGTCGAGACCCCCTGAAATCCCGCGACGATCGCGATCTTCCCGGCCTCGAGCTCGTCGAGGACGCGACGGGCGCGGATCTCGACGATGCGCGCGCGCCCGTGGGAAGCGTCTGTACGGATCCCGGCCTGGGAGCCGGTGAACGAGATTGCCCGGCGCCCCCGGTCGATGATCGCCATCGAGAGGAGCGCCATCGAGATCCGCTCGCCCGCGGAGAGGAGCATGTCGAGCTCGCGGGGATGCGGCGCGTCGGAGACCTTCGACGCGAGGTCGAGCAGCTCGTCCGTCGTGTCGCCCATCGCCGAGACGACGACGCAGACCTCGTTCCCGGCCTCCGCAGCGGCCACGACGCGCTCCGCGACGCGCGCGATCCGCTCCGGGCTGCCGACGGACGTTCCGCCGTACTTCTGGACGATCAGGGCCACGGCCGAAACCTAGCCGGAACCCCACACCGTCCGGTCTCCCTGACCGGCCGGCGACCTCGTCGGCCGGAGACGGCTCAGGCCCGGCCGGCGTCGACCGCTGCCTCCGGCTCCGCCTCTCCGAGGAACTCGATCTCCAGCCGTTCGATTCGAGGGCCGTCGGTTTGCACGACCTCGAAGCGCAGGCCGTCCCAGACCACCTCGTCGCCCGTGACCGCGGCGCGACCGAGCTCACCGAACACGAAGCCGGCAAGCGTGTGGTAGTCCTCCTGCGGAAGCTCGCTCTCGAACTGCTCGTTGAAGTCGTCGATCGGGAACGTTCCGTCGACGCGAACCGTCCGCTCGTCGATCCGCTCGACGGAGTCGTCGGGCATGTCGTACTCGTCCTCGATCTCGCCGACGATCTCCTCGAGGAGATCCTCGAGGGTCACGATCCCCTGGGTCGAGCCGTACTCGTCGACCACGATCGCGAGATGTTGGTTCGTACGGCGGAACTCGGTCAGGAGCGGCCCGAGATCCTTCGTCTCCGGGACGAACTGGGCAGGCCGGAGGATCTCCTCGACGACGACATTGTCGATGCCGTTCGCGTAGAGCGCCGAGAACAGGTCTCGCACGTGGAGGATGCCGACGATCTCGTCGAGTGAGCCACGGTAGGCCGGGTAGCGGGTGAACGGCGAATCGATGATCGCCGCGAGGCACTCCGTCGGCGGCAGGTCGACCGAGACGCCGACGACCTCGGGCCGAGGGACCATGACGTCGTGCGCCTCCTTCTCGGCGAAGTCGAAGACCTTGTAGATCATCTCCTCCTCCGCCTCCTCGATCACGCCCCCCTCCTCGGCCTCGGCGAGCATCGAACGGAGCTCGTCCTCCGTGTGGACGAGGACGCCGACGGGGGCGGCGCGCATGCCGAAGAGCGCGGAGGATCAGCTTCCCCGACCCCTGGACGACCACGACGACAGGATGCGCGGCCCGCTGCAGGAGGTCGACCGGCGGGGCCATGAACGCGGCGATTCGCTCCGCCTTCTGCAGCGCGATCGCCTTCGGAACCAGCTCTCCGAGCACGAGCCCGAGGTACGTCAGGACCGTGAAGGAGATCAGGAACGCCAGGGTCCGGCTCATGTACGGCTCGAGGAAGTGCGAGATCAACGGCTCGCCGATCGCGCCGAGGAGGATCGAGAACACGGTGATCCCGAGCTGCACCGTGCTGATGAACCGCGTCGGCTCGTCCATCAGCCGCAGCGCCGTGGCCGCCCCGCGCACCCCCCGCCGGCGCATCTCGGCGAGCCTCGTGCGTCGCGCGGTGACGAGCGAGTATTCCGCGACCACGAACAGGGCGTTCCCGAGCAAGAGCAGGAACACCAGGAAGATGCGAAGACCGTCGCTCACGCCCCGCTTCCCGGGGCGCGTGGACTAGGCGGGAGATCGTCGTCCAACTGCACGACGAGTATAGCCAGGCGGGCTGCGGTCACCCCCATAGACGAACGTATGTTCTATACTCGGCGGTGTGGGTCGCCGCACCTACCTGGAGGACACCTGCAAGACCGCGCTCAACCACGTCCCCGCCGAGAGCCGGCTGCCCTTTCGCTGGACAGTCAATCCCTACCGCGGCTGCGCCCACACCTGCCACTACTGTTTCGCCCGTGCCTACCACGCGTATCTCGACCTCGGCGTGGGCGAGGACTTCTCGACGCGGATCGTCGTCAAGACGAACGTCGCCGACGTGCTCCGCCGCGAGCTCGCAGCGCCGCGGTGGGCGGGCGAGGCCGTGGCCCTGGGGACGGCGACCGACCCCTACCAGCAGTGCGAGGGCCGCTACGGGCTGACCCGAGCCGTCATCGGAGCCCTCGCCGACTTCGAGAACCCGCTCTCGATGCTCACGAAGTCGACCATGATCGTGCGTGATCTCGAGCTCTATCGCCGGCTGGCCGCTGCCGCAGAGGTGAGCGTGTCGATGAGCGTCGGCACGCTCGACGAGGCGGTCCGGCGCGTCGTCGAGCCGGGAACCCCGCCGGGACGCAAGCGGCTCGAGATCCTCGCCCGCTTTGCCGACGCCGGCATCCGCACAGGCGTGCTCGTGGCACCGGTCCTGCCGGGATTGACCGACGACGACGAGCACCTCGACGAGGTGCTCGCGGCCTGCGCAGCGGCAGGGATCCGCTCCGCGAGCGCGATCGTGCTGCACGTCCGACCGGGAATCCGCGAGCACTTCATGCCGTGGGTCGAGCGGACGTATCCCTGGCTGTATCCACGCTACGTCGAGCTCTACGGGCGGCGGACCTACGCGCCGCGTACGTACCTGGCGGACGTCGCCGCCCGCTTCGCGCGCCTCCGCCTCCGGCACGGCCTGGGCGGTGGGCACGGGCGGCCTGCTCCCGGCTGCCCGCCGGGCCCCCGCGGGCAGCTCGCGCTGGCCGTCTGAGCTGACCGCCCGTGCCCGGGCTAAAGGCCGTCCCGCTCACCGCCGACAAGTGTGATGGGGAGACCACCCGTTCGAGGCATGGCAAACGAAATCACCTGTTTGATCGCCGACGACCACGAGGTCGTCAGAGAGGGCCTCCGGCTCTCGCTCTCCCGTGCTCCCCACATCCGCGTCGTCGGTGAGGCCGGAGACGGGGAGAGCGCCGTCTCGCTGGCGGAGCGGCGCAAGCCGGACGTCGTGATCATGGACATCCGGATGCCGGGCATGGACGGCCTCGAGGCGACGAAGGAGCTCACGGATCGGGTCCCCGACACCGCCGTCCTCCTGTTCACGGCGTTCGGCGAGAAGAGCCTCCTCTCGCGGGGCCTCGATGCAGGGGCCAAGGGCTATCTGCTCAAGGAGGCGCCGAGCCAGACGCTCGTCCGCGCGATCGAGAAGCTGGCCGAGGGCGACGGCTACGTCGATCCGGCGCTCATGCCCTCCTTCCTCTCCCGAGACGGGCACGACCTGCTGACGCCCAGAGAGCGGGAGATCCTGCAACTGCTCGCAGACGGCATGTCCAATGCGGACGTCGCGGCGAAGCTGTTCATCAGCCAGGAGACGGTGAAGAGCCACGTGCGCCACATCCTGGCCAAGCTCGAGGCGGATACACGCACCCATGCAGTGGCGATCGCCCTCCGCGAGTCGATCATCGACTAGCGCGCGCACGGGAACGGTCGTCGGCGCCGCGGTCGGGGCGCTCCTGGCGACCGCGCTCGAGAGGCGCCATCACCGCCGAACGGAACTGCGGCTCGACCGCGAATCACGCGAACGGGAAGCGGAGCACTCCTGGCTCTCGGCCCAGCTCATCACCGCGGAGCAGGAGGAGCGGCGGCGCCTGTCCCTCGCTCTCCACGACGGGCCGCTCCAGGCGCTCTCGGGTATCGCGTTGATGCACGATGCCGCGCTCAAGGCTCTGCGCGAGGGTCGGTCGGACGAGGCGGCGCAGGTTCTCGCCGGCGCGCTCGAGCGCGAGCGCCAGACGATCCACGCGCTCCGTGACCTCTCGTTCGCGCTCGAGCCGGTCGTCCTGCGCGACCACGGCCTGGTCGCGGCGGTGCACGCCCTCGCCGAGCAGATCGGGGCTGCACGGGCGATCCGCGTGACGCTCGACCTGGACGGCGCGGAGTCGCTCGGCGAGAAGGCGCAGGTCGCCCTCTACCAGACGCTCAGGGAGGCGCTCGACCAGGCCGTTCGGCGCTCGCCGCGCCGGATCGGCGTGTCGATCGGCCGCGAGCAGGACGGGACGTTCCTCGTCAGCGTGCGGGACGACGGCCTGGGCGAGCGCAGGCGGGCGAGCGTCGAGACGATCAGCGAGCGGGCCCGCCTGCTCGGGGGCAAGGTCACGCTCGATCCCGGCGAGCAAGGCGGCACCGTCGTGCTGGTGCGCCTTCCCGCGTACGCAGCGTCCGTCTAGCGTTCGCGGCACCGTCGTCCAGAAGGGAGGCACGCATGGCCGAGCGCAAGGGAGTCGTCCGCGAGTTCCGGGACTTCGTCATGCAGGGGAACGTCGTCGACCTCGCCGTCGCAGTGGTGCTGGGTGCCGCGTTCGGGGCGGTCATCGCAGCCGTCGTCTCGGGGCTGATCACGCCGCTCATCGCAGCGATCTTCGGCGAGCCCGACTTCAGCGCGCTCAGCTTCACCATCAACGGCAGCGAGTTCAAGTACGGCACGGTGATCAACGCGCTGATCACCTTCGTCTCCGTGGCCGCGGCCGTCTTCTTCCTCGTCGTCAAGCCGATCAACGCGCTTCGCGAGCGCCGGAAGGCGGCAGAGCCCGAGGCACCGACCGAGGAGGTCAAGCTGCTCACCGAGATCCGCGACGCGCTGACCACGCGCTGAGCAGGTGGGAGCGCCCACCGGGCGATCCACCGAGAGATCCCCAGATCGGGCTCCCGCGCCCAGCCCCCGACCGACCATCTAAACTGCAGTGGCACGGTGGCCGGTCGAGCCGCCACGAGGGGGACTCTCGGAGGGACCGCGTTTGAACTACAGCATGTGGGGCCAGTCGACGTCGGCTGCTCACGAGCACTTCGCGAAGGAACTCGGCGCGGCGCTCGAGCGAGCCGGATTCGCGCCGGCCGGCGATCCGACCGACGCCGACCTCGTCATCAACCTGATCGATCCCGAGGATCCGAAGCCGTTCCGGCGCCGGGCGCGCGGCACGTTCGTCGCGGCGATGCACGAGCAGCCGGCGCGGCCAGCCGACGTCCTCCAGCTCAACTATCCGCTCATGGTGCGCGCGCTCGCGAACATCATGATGTGCTACGTCCCGGGTGAGGGCGTCTGGTTCACGACGATGGAGCGGGGCCACTACGGCGTCGAGGCGACGAACGGGGAGGCCGCCCTGGCGGACTCCGTGATCGAGCGGCTCGCGCCGCTCGCGAGGTCGCGGCTCGTGATCGACAACGAGTTCCTGACCGACCTCGAGCCGGAACTCTGGGACGGAGACGAGATCTCGGAGCAGATCATCGAGGCCGGACATCGCCTCGGCGACCTCGACCTACTCCCCGCTCCGTTTCCGATCGACGATCTCCTCGACGAGCGCGAGATCCGTGCGGTCAAGCGCCTCTACGGCATCGGCGGGCTCTCCTACGGCAACCTCTCCGCGCGCAAGGACGAGCGGCGCTTCTGGATGAGCGCGAGCGGCGTCGACAAGTCGAAGCTCGAGATCCCCGGCCGCGACGTCTTGCTCGTCTCGAACTACGACGAGGTGAACGGCCGCATGGTGCTGAGCGTGCCCCCGAACGTCGAGCCTCGCCGGGTCTCGGTCGACGCGATCGAGCACTGGATGATCTATCAGGCGCACCCGGACGTCGGGGCGATCCTCCACGTGCACGCCTGGATGGAGGGCATCGCCGCAACCGACATCAACTATCCATGCGGCACGGAGGAGCTCGCGCGTGCGGTCGCGGACCTGCTCGCGGAGGAGCCCGACCCGGTGCACGCTGTGATCGGGCTTCGCAACCACGGGATCACCGCGACCGGTGACAGCCTGCCGGAGATCCTCGACCGTATCGAGCCGAAGGTCCTCCGCCAGGTCCCCATGACGTAGTGCCGCGAATCGGGCGAAGCCCGATATCGCGGCGCCCGTCCGTTTCAGGCGTCGCCTGAAACGGACACATAAGCCGGCGACAGCCGGCGCGCAGCGGACAGCGAAGCTGGCCGCGAAGGCTCATCGAGGCCTCAGCGGCTGAGCGGGCGGCTCGGCCGCCCGCGACCCGCGATCAGCGGCGGCGCAGCCGCCGCGTATCCTCCGGCGTGCGGCGGGGCGCGATATCGGCCTCAGCGGCTGAGCGGGCGGTTCGGCCGCCCGCGACCCGCGATCAGCGGCGGCGCAGCCGCCGCGTATCCTCTTTGGGGCAGCGGAAGAAGGTCACAGGTACTGCGCCGCCGTTGCCGCGATCGTCTCGTCCAGCGGCCGGGTCGTGAAGCCGATGTCGCGCTCGGCTTTCGCCGGGTCGTAGAACCACCAGTTCGCGGCCGCGGCCACCTCGCCCGGGCGGACGGGCCACCGGACGAGCCTCGCGCCGGCGACTGCGACCCCGGCCGGGACGACGAGCTGGCGGCGCTGCACCCCCGTGACCTCCCCGACCCGATCGAAGAACGCCTGGTGGGAGAGGTTGCCCTCGCGGCTCGTCAGGATCGTCCGCTCACCAGCCCGACCGCCGTCGACGAGCGCTGCGACACCGAGCGCCGCGTCCCGCGCGTCGACGAAGCTGAGCCCGCCTTCGACGAGCAGCCTGAGGGTGCCCTGCAGGTACCGCATGACGGGCCAGGTGGACGCCCGGTACCGGTCGCCGGGGCCGATCAGGAACCCCGGGTTGGCGACGAGCGCGTCCCGGCCGGCTGCGGCCGCCTCGAGCACGAGCTTCTCCCCCTCGCGCTTCGTCTCCGGGTAGACGAAGCGGTCGGCACGGGCCGGATAGGCATGGGCCTCCGTCGCCGGCCGATCGGGACTGTCGGCCGGCCCCACGGCGGCGACGCTCGACACGTGGACGAACCGCGCCTCAGCCTCTGCCGCGGCGAGCGCCGCCCGTACCCCATCCACGTTCACCCGCCACTGGCGCTCGCGATCCCGGCGTTCGTAGCCGAGAACGCCGGCCAGGTGGACGACGACCTCGCAGCCATGCGCGGCACGCCGGAAGGCGTCGTCGTCGAACAGCTCGCCGCGCGCGATCTCGACACCGAGCAGCCGCAGCTCTGCGTCCTCGGTTCCCGGCCGAACGAACGCGCGGACGTCGGCATCACGCTCGAGGAGGAGCGGCACGAGATGGCCGCCGAGGAATCCGGTCGCGCCCGTGACGAGGGTCGGCACCGACTTCTAACCCGTCTCGGGCATGAACGTCGGGAAGCTGACGCCGCGGAACGGCTCCGCCGGCCCCCGGACCTGCGCGGCATGGAGCTCGTAGTTCCGCCCGCCGAGCCGGTAGAGCAGCCTGACGAGGTCGGTCGACTCGCAGGGCACGAGCACGAGCGGCATCCGGCCGGGATAGCGGTTCAGCTCCCTGAGGAGGAGTGCCGCCCCCTGCTCCTCCGTCCGGGCCACGCCCGGCCCGATCTCGTTGAAGAGCGGATGCCCGATCGACGCCAGGTACCCGCCGAGGCGCCCGTCGCCCTGCTCGATCACGGAGACACCCCAGAATCCGTCGGCGTTTTCGACGAAGGCGCGGTAGTCCTTCGACCTGCTGATCCCGCTGACTTCCCGCTCGACCTCGGCCATCGCCGCCAGGTCGTCCAGGGTCGCGTCCCGGACCTGCGCGGCGCCGGGCACGTCGACGGCGAGGCCGTCGGGCGGCACCTGGACGAGCAGGTCCTGGTAGAGGAGCCGCGGGACGAACCCGGCCCGGCTGTAGAGCGAGTACGAGTCGACGTTCATCACGCTGGAGACGAGCCGCAGCGGCTTCCGCCGCGCGTCCGTGAAGTCCGTGATCCAGTCGAGGAGACTCCGCCCGACGCGCTTGCCGAAGTAGTTGGGATGCACGTTCATGATCCCGAGCGAGACGTGGGTGTCGCGCTCGCGGTAGTAGCAGGAACCGGCCAGGCGTCCGTTCACGACGCTCTCGGCGAGCACGCAGCAGCCGGGATCGAGGCGCTCGTAGACGGCGAAGAAGACATCCGTCTGGGGAGCGCCGCCGGTGAACCGACCTGGCGCGAAGCCGTGCGTGAGGTCCCACGTGTTCATCGAGACGCAGATCAGCTCGGCGACCTCCGCCGCGGTCTCTGTCCTCGATCGAGCGAAGGCGCACGTGCGTCATGGCAGCTCCTCGGAGTCGCGTTGAGGCAGGAGATCATAAGAGGCTGCGCGTGCAGGCCGTCCCGGCGAAAAGGTTGCGCGGTGCGCGAGGGCCGGATACGCTCCGAGGGACTGGGGCGGAGGGTGTTGCGGCGGCCCTCCACCCCGTCTCCACCCCCGCTCTGCGGGAAAGGAGGACCTACGTGGCCGTGCCGATCCGCATCGGGACGCTCGATGCGACCGAGGCAAGCGACCTCGTGCAGGCGCTCGCTGCCCGGGGCCTGATCGGACGGCCTCTCGGCGCCGACGGCGAGCGCTGGGTCGAGGTGCACGACGCGCACGAGGAGACGCGCCGCCTTCTCACCGACGTCATCGAGGCCGTCGAGACGTGGCTCGCCGAGCATGACCGGGACGCAGTGGACGTCTCCGTCGAAGGCCGCCTGCATCGAGTAACGGTGGGCGACGACCTGCGCGATGCCCTGCGGGCGCGAATCCGCGCGCAGGCCGGCACCCCCGACGCCGGCGGAGGAGGATCGCAGAGCGCAGGGTAGGATCCGTCCCCGAATGGCCGGACCGGGGATCGAGATCAGCGGTGCTTCGGTGCCGCGCGCAGGCGACATTCTGACCCCGGAGGCGCTGGCGTTCGTCGGATCGCTCGAGCGCGAGTTCGGGGGCCGCCGCGAGGAGCTGCTCGCCCGCCGCGCGGAGCGCCAGGAACGTCTGTCACGGGGCGAGCTCCCCGACTTCCTCCCCGAGACGAGGGACGTTCGCGAGGGCGAATGGCAGGTCGCGCCCGTGCCGGCGGCTCTCGCCGATCGCCGGTGCGAGATCACGGGCCCGGTCGAGCGCAAGATGATGATCAATGCGCTCAACTCGGGCGCGCGGGTCTTCATGGCCGACTTCGAGGACGCGAACTCGCCCACCTGGGCGAACGTCGTGGAGGGGCAGGCGAACTGCTACGACGCGGTCCGGCGTGTCATCGCCCTCGACACGGCCGAGAAGTCCTACCGGCTGAACGAGGAGACGGCGGAGCTCCTGATCCGCCCGCGCGGCTGGCATCTCGTCGAGAAGCACCTGGCCGTCGGCGGGAGACCGGTTCCGGGCTCACTGGTCGACTTCGGGCTCTTTGCGTTCTGGAACGCGCGGGAGCTCCTCGAGCGAGGCAGAGGCCCGTGGCTGTACCTGCCGAAGCTCGAGTCCCACCTCGAGGCGCGCCTCTGGAACGACGTGTTCTCGTTCACCGAGGACTCGCTCGGGATCCCGCGCGGATCCGTCAAGGCCACCGTCCTGATCGAGACGATCCTCGCCGCCTTCGAGATGGAGGAGATCCTCTACGAGCTACGCGAGCACTCCGCCGGGCTGAACGCAGGCCGGTGGGACTACATCTTCAGCATGATCAAGAAGTTCCGAGACCGCGACGACATGGTGCTCCCGGATCGTGCGCAGGTGACCATGGCCGTCCCGTTCATGCGCGCCTACACCGAGTTGCTGGTGCGGACCTGCCATCGCCGGGGAGCGCACGCAATCGGCGGCATGGCCGCGTTCATTCCGTCCCGGCGCGATCCGGCCGTCAACGAGCTGGCCCTCACCAAGGTCACCGAGGACAAGGTGCGCGAGGCGCGGGACGGGTTCGACGGAACGTGGGTGGCACACCCCGACCTCGTGCCCGTGGCAACCGCGATCTTCGACGAGATCCTCGCCGACCGTCCGAACCAGCTCGAGCGGACGCGGGAGGACGTCGAGGTGACGGCGCCGATGCTGCTCGATACGCGGATCGAGGGCGGCGAGATCACGGAGCAGGGCCTGCGCACCAACGTCGCGGTCGGGATCGAGTACATCGAGAGCTGGCTACGCGGTGTCGGCGCCGCCGCCCTCTACAACCTGATGGAGGACGCGGCGACGGCTGAGATCTCCCGCTCCCAGGTCTGGCAGTGGGTGCGGCACGGCCGCGTCGCCGAGGCCGACGTGCGCGACGTGATCGCCGCAGAGGCCGCCCGCCAGGGCGACGGCGGACGCTTCCCGGACGCGCGTGCCCTGTTCGAACGCGTCGCCCTCACGACTGACTTCCCCGAGTTCCTGACCCTCCCCGCCTACGAGCTGATCGACTGAGACCGCGACGCGCGCGATCTCGCGACGCACTCGCGAGCCTCTCGACACCGGGTCTGACCCCCGGTCGACAATCGACAGATTCCCCAGTGTTCATTCGGCGTGGCGATGGTCGCCCGACGGCCCGGACGGCGATCGGCATCGACGTACCGGCCGGTCCGGACGGCGAACTGTGTCAACCCGGGGTCAGACCCCGTAACGAATGACGCGCGACCTTCAGGCGAAGGCCGTGCGGAGTGCCGACGCCGACGAGTCGAGCAGTTCGTTGGCTCGCGGCATGATCGCGGGCATCCGGTAGCAGCCGTGAACGAGGCCGTCGACGCGCCGGGCCGTCGTCCGGACGCCGGCTACGCCGAGCCGCTCGGCGAACGCTTCCCCCTCGTCGCGCAGCGGGTCGAACTCGACGGTGAGCACGTGAGCAGGAGCGACGCCCGCGAGGTCCGGTGCACGAAGCGGCGACGCCTCGACCTCGCTGCCGTCTCCAGCGGGGCCGAGGTACTGCTCCCAGTACCAGCGCATGGCGTCACGCGTCAATCCGTAACCGGTGGCGAACGCCTCGTAGGAGCCCGTGTCGAACGCGTGGTCGACCACGGGATAGACGAGCAACTGGAGGGCCAGCGCGAGCCCGTGGTCGCGTGCCCGGAGCGCGACGGCGGCGGCGAGCGTCCCCCCGGCCGAGTCGCCGCCGACCGCGAGTCGCGACGCATCACCCCCGATCGACGTCGCGTGGGCGGCGACCCAGGCCGTGGCCGCCCACGCGTCCTCGACGGCTGCCGGATAGCGATGCTCGGGCGCGAGCCGGTAGTCGACCGAGACGACGGCGCACGGAGTCCTCGCGCAGAGCGCACGGCACACGCCGTCGTGCGTGTCCAGGCTGCCGGCGACCCAGCCGCCGCCGTGCAGGTAGACGAGTACCGGCCGATGGGGGGCAGCGCCGGGAGGTTGGTACACACGGATCCTGACCGGACCCGGGATCGCCTGGTCGACCACTGCGCCGACCGGGTCGGTCGGGCCGAACAGGTCTACGGCGGTCGCCTCGGCCGCGAGCCGAACTTCCGCCGGCGCGAGCTCGCTTACCGGCGGAGCGCCGAGCGCCGCCAGGCGATCGAGATAGGCCTTCGCGTCGGGATCGAGCGGCACGGGGTCAGCGCAGAGCGATCCACACGGTCTTGAGATCCGTGTACTTCTCGAGCGAGTGCAGCGACTTGTCGCGACCGAAGCCGGACTGCTTGAAGCCGCCGAACGGAGCTGAGATATCGCCGGTGTCGAACGTGTTCACCCAGACGACGCCGGCACGCAGCGCACGGGCCGCCCGGTGCGCACGGTTGACGTCGTCCGTCCACACCGCCGCGGCGAGCCCGTAGATCGTGTCGTTCGCGATCCGGATCGCCTCGTCCTCGTCGGCGAACGTGATCGTGGAGAGCACCGGCCCGAAGATCTCCTCCTGGGCGATCCGCATCTCGTTGCGAACGCCGTCGAAGATCGTCGGCTCGACGTAGTAGCCGCCCGTCTCCTCCCGTACCCGGGTGCCGCCGCGAACGAGGTCGGCACCTTCTCGCTTCCCGGTGTCGATGTAGCCGAGGACACGCTCGAGCTGTGTCGGATCGACGATCGCCCCCATCCTCGTCTTCGGGTCGAGAGGGTCGCCCGGCTGAATGCGCTCGGCGACCTTCGAGATCCGACCGAGGAGCTCGTCCTTGATCGACTCGTGCACGAGGAGGCGCGACCCCGCATTGCAGACCTCGCCCTGGTTGAAGAAGATCCCCCACGCTGCGGCCGTCGCTGCCGCATCGAGGTCGCCGCAGTCGGCCATGACGACGTGCGGGGTCTTGCCGCCGCACTCGAGGCCCACGCGCTTCATGTTCGACTCGCCCGAGTAACGCAGGAAGAGCTTGCCGACCTGGGTCGACCCGGTGAACGCGATCATGTCGACGTCGGGGTGCAGGCCGAGCGCCCGGCCGGCAGTCTCGCCGAACCCCGGAAGCACCTGAAGCACCCCCGGCGGAATCCCGGCCTCCAGCGCGAGCTCCCCGAGCCGCAGCGCAGTCAGAGGCGACTGCTCCGCAGGCTTGAGGACGACACTGTTCCCGGCGGCGAGCGCGGGCGCGACCTTCCAGGTCGCCATCAGGAGCGGGAAGTTCCACGGGACGACGGCGCCGACGACGCCGAGAGGCTCGCGCAGGATCATCACGGTCGCGTCGTGACCCGTCGGGGCGACCTCGTCGTAGACCTTGTCGATCGCCTCGCCGTAATACGCGATGCACTCGGCCGCAAGCGGGACGTCCACCGAGAGGGAGTCGCGAATGGGCTTGCCCATGTCGAGCGTCTCGAGCAGCGCGAGCTCATCCGTTCGTGCCTCGACGAGCGCGGCCAGTCGCTGCAGCGCCTTCTTGCGCTTCTTCGGGGCAAGACGCGACCACACACCGGACTCGAAGGCCGCGCGCGCACCCTCGACGGCTGCTTCGACGTCGGGAGCACCGCACGATGCAACCTCGCCCAGCACGCGGCCGTCGATCGGGCTCACGCACTCGAAGGTGTCGCCGTCCGCAGCGTCGCGCAACTCCCCGTCGACGACCGCACGCGTGGGGATTTCGATGCCGTCCGCGACGGCGTGCCAGCTCTCGTGTTGGGTCGTCGCCATACCCGTCTCCCTTCTGCTCTCTCGGTAGTCTCCACCCTAGCGATGGCCGACAGCTTCGGAGCACGCTCGACGCTCGACGTCGGGGAGAAGACGTACGACATCGTCCGTGTCGACGCGCTCGAGAGCCGCTATCACGTCGCCCGTCTTCCGTACTCCCTCCGGGTCCTGCTCGAGAACGTGCTGCGCCTGGAGGACGGCGCGGCGGTCACTGCCGCGGACGTCGAGGCCGTCGCGACCTGGGTGGCGACGGAGGAGCCGGCTCGCGAGATCTCGTTCACCCCCGCCCGGGTGCTCCTCCAGGACTTCACGGGCGTGCCGGCCGTGGTCGACCTCGCCGCGATGCGCGACGCGATGAGCGACCTCGGCGGAGACCCAGCCCGCATCAACCCGCTCCTGCCGGCCGAGCTCGTCATCGACCACTCGGTCCAGGTGGACGAGTTCGCGAGCAGGTTCGCGTTTGCGCGCAACGCCGAGCTCGAGTTCGAGCGCAACCGGGAGCGGTACGCGTTCCTCCGCTGGGGGCAGGAGTCCTTTCGCAACTTCGAGGTCGTCCCCCCGGACACCGGGATCGTCCACCAGGTCAATCTCGAATACCTCGCGCGGGTGGTGGAGACGCGGAACGTCGACGGGCGCCTCCAGGCGTTCCCGGACACGCTCGTCGGAACCGACTCCCACACGACGATGGTCAACGGCCTCGGAGTCCTCGGCTGGGGCGTCGGTGGCATCGAGGCCGAGGCCTCGATGCTCGGCGAGCCCATCTCGATGCTCGTGCCCCAGGTGGTCGGCTTCGAGCTGTCCGGAGAGCTCCGCAGCGGCGCGACCGCGACGGATCTCGTCCTCACGGTCACCGAGATCCTCCGGAGTCTCGGCGTCGTCGGCAAGTTCGTCGAGTTCTTCGGGCACGGGTTGACGAGGCTGCCGCTCGCCGATCGCGCGACCATCGCCAACATGGCGCCGGAGTGCGGCGCGACCTGCAATTTCTTCCCGATCGACGAGGAGACGCTGCGCTACCTTCGGCTGACCGCCCGGCCGGCCGGGCAGGTGCAGCTCGTCGAGGCCTATGCGAAGGAGCAGCTCCTCTTCCACGATCCGGACGACCGGCCGACCTACTCACAGCTCGTCACCCTGGACCTGGGCGACGTGGAGCCGAGCCTCGCAGGGCCACGCCGGCCGCAGGACCGGGTGCCCCTCGCCGACGCGAAGGCCTCGTTCGTCGATGCTCTGACGAGCTTCGGCGTCGCGTACACGAACGCCCACGACCGGGAGATGCTCCAGTCGTTCCCGGCGAGCGATCCTGCTGCCGATGCCGCTCCGGGCTCGGCGGCGCACGAGCCCGCCTCGACCGCTCCCGTCGCGACCGCGCCTCCCGCCCCAGCGAGTGTCGACGTGACTCTCGACGGCGAGACCTTCGCCCTTCACCACGGCGCGGTGGTCATCGCAGCGATCACGAGCTGCACGAACACCTCCAACCCCGCTGTCATGGTCGGCGCCGGCCTGCTCGCGAAGCGGGCCGTCGAGCGCGGCCTCCGGCGGAAGCCCTGGGTGAAGTCGAGCCTCGCGCCGGGCTCGAAGGTCGTGACCGAGTACCTCGACCGGGCCGGCCTCAGCCGGTACCTCGACGAGCTCGGGTTCAACCTCGTCGGCTACGGCTGCACGACCTGCATCGGCAACTCCGGCCCGCTTCCCGAGGTCGTCTCGCGAGCGGTCGGGGAAGGCGACCTCGTCGTGTGCTCGGTCCTCTCCGGGAACCGGAACTTCGAGGCTCGCATCCATTCCGAGGTGAAGGCGAACTACCTCGCCTCCCCCCCGCTCGTCGTCGCCTACGCGCTGGCCGGCCGCATGGACGTCGACCTCGAGACGGAGCCCGTCGGTCACACCCCCGACGGCGTGCCAGTCTTCCTGCGTGAGCTCTGGCCGGCCCCCCACGAGATCGCGGCGACGATCGCCGACGCCCTCCAGGAGGAGATGTTCGCGCGGACGTACAGCGACGTGTTCGCCGGCGACGAGCGCTGGCGGGCTCTCGAGATCCCCTCGGGCGACCTCTACGCCTGGGATCCCTCCTCGACGTACGTTCGGCGCCCCCCGTACTTCGACGGCATGGGCCTCGAGCCGGAGCCCGTGACCGACCTCGTCGGCGCACGCTGCCTCGTGATGGTCGGCGACAGCGTCACCACGGACCACATCTCCCCCGCGGGATCGATCCGCCCCGACAGCCCGGCGGGACGCTACCTGACCGAGAACGGCGTCGATCGTCGTGACTACAACTCGTACGGATCGCGCCGCGGCAACCATGAGGTCATGGTTCGCGGCACGTTCGCGAACGTGCGTCTCCGCAACCAGCTCGTGCCCGACTCCGAAGGGACCTGGACGGCGCACCTGCCCCAGGGGGAGGAGCTGACGATCTTCGACGCTTCGCTCCGCTACCGGGACGAGGGCGTCCCGCTGATCGTGATCGCCGGAAAGGAGTACGGATCCGGTTCGTCACGCGACTGGGCGGCGAAGGGGCCGAGCCTCCTCGGCGTGCGCGCGGTCATCGCGGAAAGCTACGAGCGCATTCATCGCTCGAACCTGCTGATGATGGGGATCCTGCCCCTGCAGTTCGCCCCAGGGGATTCCCCTACCACCCTGGGTCTGACGGGCCGGGAGGTTTTCGACGTCACCGGCCTCGACGGCGGTGACGCCCGCGACGTAACCGTCACGGCGACGCCGAGCGACCAGGATCCGATTCGGTTTCGGGTACGCGTGCGGCTCGACACGCCGCGCGAGCGAGAGTATCTCCGCCACGGCGGGATCCTGCGCTACGTGCTGCGCAGGCTTCTCCAGCGTCCATGACGAGACTCGTCGTCGTGGCGCCGCTCAGGGAGGGAGCACGGGATGCCGCCCGGCTCCTGATCGAGAACGGCCCCCCATTCGACCCGCAGAGCACCTCCCTCGCCGCGCACGAGGTCTTCCTGACCGATCACGAGGTCGTCTTCCTGTTCGAGGGCGAGGACGCGCGGCAGACCGTCGAGGGTCTCGTCGGCGACCCGGGCATCTGGAAGGCGGCAACGGCGTGGAAGGAGTGCCTCGCCGGGAGGCCCCGCCTCGCGGACGAGGTCTTCCGCTGGTCGCGGCCCTCGTAACGAGATCAGTCGTCCGCGCGGACGATGACCACCGGGCAAGGGGTGTGGTGCGCGACCTTCTGGCTCGTGGAGCCCAGCACGAGCCCGCGGAAGCCCCCACGCCCGCGCGAGCCGACCACGAGCAGGTCGGCGTCCTGCGCCGCGTCGAGGAGGACGCGGGCAGGGTCGCCTGGGTAGACCTCGAGCGCGACCTCGACTCCCGCCGTGTCGACCCCTTCCAGCTGGGCTTCGAGAGCCTGCGTCGCGGCCTCCGCGAACGTCTCGTCGAGACCCGCGAGGTCGTGTCGCTCCGACGGGGCGCCGACGACGACGTAGCCGCCTGACTGGCCGGCCCACTCCGGGGCGTCCGAGGCCTGCACGGCGTGGAGCGCTGCGCCGCGGAGGCGGGCTTCCTCGACTGCGAAGCGCAGGGCCGCGGTCGAGCCCGGCGAGCCGTCGACCCCGACGACGACCTTCCCCATCGGACGATCATAGCGCCGGGCCGGCGGGCCGAGCTCACCGGACCGCGACGGGAACCGTGACTGCCCGCTCAGTCCCCGCCCAGTGCCTCGCGCTCGCGGAGCTCGGCGATCACCCGATCACGGACGTCGATCAGCGAGTCCGAGATGCGAACCTCGTAGCACTCCGCATCGACTCGACGGTGCTCGTCCGGGAGCCGGGCTCGCTGCTGCCTGCAGCGCTCGCGTCCATCCTCCAGCGAGGACCGGACGATCCGGCGGCCTCCGGCCATCACGAGCTCTAGCTGGGGCTCGCCGCCGGGAGGCCCGGCTGCCGATGCAGGTGCCACGACGTCGTACGCGAAGCGTCCTCCCAGCGACACGCGCCACACCTGTTTCGCGCCCGGGAGGGTTGCCTTCCCGGGTGAGAGCTCGACGGTCGGCCGGCCTCCGACCTCGACCAGCTTGTACGCCATGTCGAGGCACGGCGCGTCCGCCGGGGACGCGAGCTGGCTCCCGATCCCGAACCCGCCGACCGGGGCTCCAGCAGCCACGAGCTCTGCCACGTCGCGCTCGTCGAGCCCCCCGCTCGCGTACACGACCGACTCTCCGAGCCCGGCGTCGTCGAGAATCGAGCGCACCTCGCGGGCGAGCGTTGCGAGATCGCCCGAATCCAGCCTGATCCCGGCCAGCCGGTGGCCCTGCTGGGCGAGCTCGCGCCCGACGACGGCGGCCAGCCGCGCTCCCTGGATCGCGTCGTACGTGTCGACGAGCAGGATCGAGCGGTTCGGATAGGCGCGGGCGTACGCCCGGAACGACTCCAGCTCGTCGGCGAACGCCTGCACGTACGAATGGGCCATCGTCCCGGCCACCTCCATGCCGTACCGACCGCCGGCCGCGACGCTGCTCGTGGCGTCGAACCCTGCGAGGAAGCTCGAGCGGGCCGAACGCAGGCCGGCAGCGCCGCCCTGCGCCCGTCGGAGGCCGACATCGATCAGCGACCGGCCCTCGGCCGCGTCGACGAAGCGAGCGGCCTTCGACGCGACGAGCGACTGGAAGTGGAGCTCGTTGACGACGACGGTTTCGAGGAGCTGGGCCTGGAGCAGCGGCGCGCGGAGCTCGAGCAGGGGCTCGTCGGGGAAGAACGCCGTTCCTTCGGGCATCGCCCGTACCTCGCCCTCGAAACGAAGACCGGCCAGGTGGCCGAGAAATCGATCCGTGAAGAGCCCGGTCGCGGAGAGGTAGTCCAGGTCGTCGCCGGCGAACGCGAACGACTCGAGCGCTCGGAGGACGTCGTCGAGCCCGGCAGCGACGAGGTACCCCCACCCGGCGGGGAGGTGGCGAACGAACACGCTGAACGTCGCCGGGCGCCCGTCAACGCCTTCGTCGAGGTAGGACTGCGCCATCGTCAGCTCGTAGAGGTCGGCAAGGAGCGCGCCCTCGATCTCCCGGGCGGGGCCCGTCATCCGGGAACCCCGCTCGCATGGGCCTGGTGCGATCCCTCTCCGAGCGCCCGGAGCGCATTGAGGATGACGCCGACGTCGATCACCTCCTGGAGTAGCGCGCCTCCCACCGGCGGAATGAAGCCGGCCGCCGCGAACCCCATCGCCACCAGGCTGAGGCCGATCCCCCAGACGACGCTCTGCTTCGCGATCGAAAGCGAACGCCGGCCGATCGAGACCGCCATCGCGACACGGTCGATCCTGTCGACGATGATCACGGCATCGGCGGTCTCGGACGACACCGTCGCGCCGCCGGCGCCCATCGCGATGCCCACGTCGGCAGCGGCGAGCGCGGGCGCGTCGTTGATGCCGTCTCCCGCCATCACGACGGAACGGAGCTCAGGCTGTCGCCGAAGCGCTTGCACGACCTCGACCTTCCCCTCGGGGGACTGGTCGGCGTAGACGCGATCCACTCCGACGAGGTTTCCGATCTCGACGGCGACGGCTTCACGATCGCCGGTCACCATCGCCACGTGGCGGATCCCGACCTCGCGAAGGCGTGCGATAGCCGCCCTGGCGTCAGGCCTGAGATGGTCTGCCATCACGATCACTCCAGCGAGCTTCCCGTCGACGCCGACGACGATCGTCGCCCGGCCCGCCGGGAGCTCGCCGTCGACCGATCGCAGCGCCAGGTCGGAGCCCTCGTAGCCCCGCTCGTCGAGCCACGCGGGGCTTCCCACCACGACTACCCGTCCGTCCACCCGGCCCTCGACGCCCTGGCCGGAGCCCTCGACGACCTCCGTGGGGAACTCGAGGAGCAGCCCCCGATCCTGCGCGCCGCGGACGAGCGCGGCACCGAGCCCGTGCGCGGAGAGCTGCTCGACCGACGCGGCCAGGCGAAGCGTCTCCGTCTCGCCGAGGTCGGAGAGGCCGATGATGCGCTCGATCGTGGGCGTCCCGAGGGTCAGGGTTCCCGTCTTGTCGAGCAGCACCGACCGCGCCTCGCCGAGCTGCTCGATGGCGCCGCCTCCCTTGACGATCACCCCGGCTCGGGCGGCGCGCGAGACGCCCGAGATCAGCGCGACCGGCGCGGCCAGGATCAGCGGGCAGGGAGTCGCGACGACGAGCACCGAAAGCGCTCGCACGGGGTCACCCGACACCGCCCACGCGATCCCTGCGACGGCGAGCGTCACCGGCAGGAAGAACGCGGCGTAGCGGTCGGCGATCCGGACGAACGGCGCGCGTTGAGACTCCGCGGCGTGGACGAGGCGGACGAGCGCGGCGTAGGCGCTCTCGGACGCGAGCCTCGTCGCCCGCAACTCGAACGCCTCGCCGGCGTTAGCGGTACCGCTCCGAACAGGTGAACCGCGGTGGATCGTGACGGGAAGCGGCTCTCCCGTGAGCGCCGATTCGTCGATCACCGCCGCGGCGGAAGCGACGAGGCCGTCGACCGGGACGACCTCGCCGGCACGAACCGCGAGGACGTCCCCGACGGCGAGGTCGTCGACGGAGACGTCCTCCAGGGTGTCACCCGTGCGCCGGTGCCCGATCCTCGGCGCTCGCTCGACGAGCGCCGTGAGCTCCCTGCGGGCCCGCCGTCCCGCCGAGGCCTCGAGCGCGTTGCCCCCGGCCAGCATGAGTGCCACGACGGCGCCGGCGAGGTACTCGCCGAGCGCGAGCGCCGCGGCCATGGCAACGAGTGCGATCGCATCGACGCCGACGTCCCCGTGCATCAGCGAGCGGAGAACCGACCACGTGAGCGGAACGAGGATGATCGCGGTCGAGGCCGCCCAGACCGCATCGCCGGCCTGCGGCAGGGAGACCAGGTGGAGAAGGCCGCCGACCGCGATCCCAGCGAGCGCGCCGAGCGCGAGGAGGCGCTCCGGCTCGAGGATCGCTCTTAGGACGCGCGGACGACGAGGACGGAACATCGGGCCTGGTGCGCGACTCGCTCGCTGACGCTTCCGAGCGCCTTCAGCCCGTGCCGACCACGGCTTCCCACGACGAGGAGATCCACGCGTCCGGACGCCTCGACGAGCGCGTCGACGGGTTTCCTCTCGGAGAGCTCGGCCTCCGGGTTGGCCAGCCGGACGGCGTCCACGTCGACGTCCTTCCCACCTGCCGCGACGATCAGGTGGAGGGCTGCCCCGAACCGCGCCGCGAGAGACCGCGCGACAGCCGCCGCTGCATCGCCGGCAGGAGAGCCGTCGAGCCCGGCGGCGAGCGCTGCCGGAAAGGCCCCCGCTCCCTCCACCGGCGAGTGACGCGCGATCAGAACCGAGCAGGGAGCGTCGTGGAGGAGCGTCGTGGAGGCCCGTGCGAGCAGGATCCCCCCGCTTCGGCCGTGACCATGGGTCCCGAGCGCCAGGAGCGTGGCCTGCTCTCGATCGATCTCGGCACGGAGCGTTCCGGGCACCGGCCCGCTGAGCAGCCGGGCCTCGGTGATCGCTGCCTCCGGAACCGCCTCGCGCGCCCGGTCCAGAGCCTCCTGGGCCTCCTGCTCGAGCTCGGTCGCCACCATCGACGCCGCGAACCCCGCCTGGGCCGCGACCTCGAGCTCGGCGACGGCCACGAGCAGCAGCCGTCCGTCCTCCTCGACGAGGCGGGCGGACTGCCGCACCGCGTCGAGGCTCTCCTCCGACGCGTCGACACCACAGATCACCCGGTCGAGGATCATCCGTGCAAACCGTACAGCGCGCTACCAGGTCTTGGTGAGCGCGACGGTCTCGACGCGCCGAACCCGGACGCGGGCGTCGGCGACGAGACAGCGATCCGGAAAGCCGAGCACAGGGTCGAGCTCGACCTCGACCACCTCCGGAAGATCGTCGCCGAGTCGCGACAGGCGGTGCAAGAGCTCCGTGAGCGCCGTCGTGTCGACGGGAGGCGACCCCCGGAACCCGGCTGCCAGGAGCCCCGCCTTCCCCTCGGTGATCAGCTCTGCAGCGTCGACGTCGGTGAGCGGGGTGACGCGGAATCCGGCTTCGCCGACGAGCTCGCCGAGACTGCCGCCCGGGCCGAAGGCCACGAGCGGCCCGAAGACGGGGTCCTGGACGAGGCCGGCGAGCAGCTCGACTCCCGGAGTCGCCACGCCTGCCGCGCCCTCCCCGCGGTTCGTCGCAATGCCGTAGGCGCCGAGCAGTTCGCTCGTCCGGGCGGGCGTCAGCCAGGCGTCGTGGGCCTCTTCGAGCGCTGCCTCCACGAGGACGCGCGCCGACCGAGCGTCGGCGTCGACCAGGGGCACGGATCCCGCACGGCGTCGAAGCCAGTCGGCACGGTCCGCGGCGCGACCCAGGGCGCGGACCGCAGACTCCGGATAGCGGAAGGCGGCGAGCCCGTCGAGGGGCTCACGGAGGGTCGCCGGGATCCCGCCGGCGCTGAGGACGACCGCCAGCGTCGGCTTCTCGAGAGGACAGCGCTCGACGCTCCGACGGATCGCCGCCGCAACGTTCTCGGCGTCGTCCGAGGCGGCCGGGGCGAAGAGGGCGAGCACGGCGTCGAGGCCCGGGTCGCGAAGCAGGAGCGGCAACGCTGCCTCGTACGTCGAGGCGGTCGCCGAGCCCAGCACGTCGACGGGGTTGCCAGGCTGCGCATCGGGCGTAAGCGCTTCGCGAAGGGCCGCCACGGTCGCGGGCGAGAGCGGTCCCAATTCCAGGCCGGCCACGGCGCACGCATCCGCACAGAGGATCCCGAGGCCGCCGGCGTTCGTCAGGACCGCAACCCGGCGACCGCGTGGCGCCGCCCGGGCAGAGAAGAGCGCCGCGACGTCGAGCAATTCCTCGAGGGTGCCCGCTCGGGTCACGCCGGCCTGCCGGAACAGCGCCTCGACGGCGACCTCGGAGGCCGCGATCGCAGCGATGTGCGAGCCCGCCGCCTGCGTCCCCGCGCGCGACGAGCCGCCCTTGAGCGCTAGCAGGGGCTTGCGGCTCGCGATCCGGCGGGCGAGACGGCCGAACTTCCGGGGGTTTCCGAACGATTCGAGGTAGAGGAGCACGAGCCGTGTCGCAGGATCGTCCTCCCAGTACTCGAGCAGGTCGTTCGAGGAGACATCTGCCTTGTTGCCGATCGAGACGAAGGCGGAGAACCCGAGCCCGCGCGCGTCCGCCGCCTCGAGCAGAGCCAGACCCAGCGCCCCGCTCTGCGACGCGAAGCCGATCGGCCCCGGCGGAAATGCCGCGCGGGCGAACGTCGCGTTCAACCCCGCCCCCGTGACTGCGATCCCGAGGCAGTTGGGTCCGAGCAGGCGCGCGCCGTGCGAGCGGACGAGGGAGAGCAGCGCCTCCTCCCGTGCCGTGCCCTCGCTCCCCGCCTCGGCGAACCCGGCGGAGATCACGCAGAGCGCGCGCGTCCCCCGTCGAAGGGCCGCCTCCGCGACCTCGACGAGACCGTCCGCAGGGACGCAGATCACCACCAGCGCGGGCACTTCCGGCAGATCCTCGACCGCCGCGAATGCGTCGAGTCCGGCAACGGCCGACGCGGAACGGTTGACGGGGTACGCGCGACCGGAGAACCCTCCGCTCACGATGTTTCTAAACACTGTTCCCCCGATCGACTCCTCCCTGCCGGATGCCCCGACCACCGCGACGCTCGACGGCTCGAAGAACGGCTTCAGAGACGCGACCACGCCGATGTGATCGCGCTCGTCGACGCGCGCGCGGTAGGCCTCGGTCTGCGCGATCGAGAAGCGCACCTCGACCTCGCCGCCCGCGCTGGTGCGCGAGACGTCGAAGCCGGCGTCGGCGAACAGCGACAGCATCTCACGGTTGTCGGGAAGGACCTCGGCGACGAACGTCTCGATTCCCGAGGAACCGGCGAGAAGGGCGAGCTGCTCCAGAAGCCGCGTCCCGACGCCTTTTCCCTGCATCGAGTCCTCGACGGCGAAGGCGACCTCCGCGGTTTCCGGATCCCGGAGCCTCGCCCAGCTCGCGATCGCGACCACGCGCTCGCTGCCCGAGTCCCGGGCGGTCGCCAGCAGCGCACCGCGATCGACTCCGTCGGGCTCGAGGAACGGCTCGACGAGCGCCGGCGTGAGCGCGGGCATCCCGTGGAAGCGGAGATGGAGGCTGCGGCCGGAGAGACGGCGGAAGAGGTCGAGCACGGCACCTGCGTCCGCGGCCGACGGCGGACGCAGCCGCAGCGTCCGGCCGTCTCGGAGGATGACGTCGACGACGTTCGCTCCGGTCACCGCGATCCGATCGATGGACGGCGGGCCGCGCCGCGCCTCAGGGCGGAGGGACGATCGCCACGGGACACGGCGCATGCGACATGCACTGGTGGCTGACCGAGCCGAGCAGCACCTCGTGCACGCGCCCGTGCCCGCGGGATCCGATCACCAGGAGGGCGGCGCCTTCAGACTCGTCGATCAGCGTCGCGGCCGGCGAGCCCTCGGCAGGAACGCGCTCGATCTCGACACCGGCGGGCTGCCCACCGAGCGCCCGTTCGACGGCCTCGTCGATGAGCGCGCCGGCGCCCGCCCGGAGGTCGTCCGAGATGGCCTCGAGCTCGGGACCGGGGACAGACGGGAACTCGAGGAGAAACGGGTCTGGTGCGACCTGCGAGAGGGGAAGGACGAATGCGTGCACGACCCGCAGCGTCGCCCCTCGGAGACGAGCCTCCTCCAGTGCGAACGACAGGGCGGCCTGCGAGCCTGCCGAGCCGTCGATGCCGACAACGATCGCGCCCATGGCGCGCCTAGGCTAGCCGATGTTCCCGGAATCACCCCGAAGGGGGATTCCCGAAAACGGGGGACACCCGATCCTGCAAGCAGGACTCACCAGTGGAAGATCAAACCCTGCGGCCTCCGACGACCGGCATCCGACCGGCGCCTCGCGACGTCCCGAACCCGGCGACGGAGACCGTCGACTCGTATCGACGGCTCGCCGAGATCTTCCACGACGTCCTCTCCGAGCACAGCCTCGACGCGCTGCTCGACCGGATTGCCGACACCCTCGCAGACCTCGTCCCGTACGACACCCTCACGATCTACCGGGCGGATGACGCCTCACGCGTCCTCGTTCCGGTGCTCGCCCGTGACCGCTGGGCCTCGGAGATCCTGGACACGACGATCCCCTACGGCGCCGGTCTCACAGGACGCGCCGCGGAGCTCCAGGAGGCCATGCTGGTTCGCGCCGTTCATCTCGATCCCAGAGCGGCGCTCATTCCCGGAACTCCCGAGGACGAGCCCGAGTCGCTGATCTCCGTGCCGCTGGTCGCGCGCGGGCGCCTGCAGGGCGCCCTGAACGTCTACCGGCTCGGCGAGCACGCCTCGTTCACGGAAGCCGAGCTGGAGCTCGCCGAGCGCTTCGGCGACGCTGCGGCCCTCGCGCTCGACAACGCCGAGACGAGGGCGAGGCTCGAGCATCAGGCGCAGACGGATTCGCTCACCGGCCTCTACAACCACCGTGTCTTCCACGAGCGCCTTCGCGCCGAGCTGGCCAGGACGAGTCGGGGCCGCGGCCCGGTCGCGGTGCTGATGCTGGACGTCGACGACTTCAAGCGGGTCAACGACATCCACGGCCATGCGACGGGCGACCACGCGCTCGTCCAGGTGGCCGAGCACCTCTCGGCGGCCGTTCGCGAATCGGACATCGTCTGCCGCCTCGGCGGAGAGGAGTTCGGCGTCGTGATGCCCGATGCCGACCGCTCGGCTGCGCGGAACCTGGCAACGCGTCTCCGCGACACGCTCGAGACGGCCGTCCTCGACCCCGTCGGGCGCCTCTCGGTCTCGACCGGGGTCGCCTGCGCCCCAGACGACGCCATGAACCCCCGAGAGCTCGCCGCGTGCGCCGAGGCCGCGATGATGACCGCCAAGGCGTCCGGCAAGGCGCGGATCGTCGTCTTCGGCGAGGAGACGGGCACGAGACCGGAGCACGCGCCCGTGAGCGACCGCGACGCGCGCTCGATCGCGCACCTGAAGATGCTGCAGAGCCTCGTCGGCAAGCTGAACCGGCTCAACGACGTCGGCGAGATCGGCATGACCATCGTCAGCGAGCTCAGGACGCTGGTCGACTACCACAATGGCCGCGTCTACCTCGCCGACGGGGACGTCCTCGTCCCGATCGCCTTCCGCGGCGAGCTCGGCGACTACGGCGACGAGAGCGCCGAGGCGCTCGCCTGCCGCGTTGGCGAGGGAATCACCGGGCACGTCGCGGCGACCGGCGAGGCCCTGCTCCTCCCGAACGCCCTCGACTGCGAGTTCGCCGTCCAGATCCCGGGAACGCCGCTGATCGACGAGTCGATCGTCGCCGTCCCGCTGCGCTACGGGGAGCGCGTCAGCGGGGTGATCGTGATCTCGAAGCTCGGCGTCGACCAGTTCGACGACGCGGACGTCCGCCTGCTCGAGGTGCTCGCCGGCCACGCGTCGGTCGCGCTCGAGAACGCGCGCCTCTATTCCGCCGCCCGGCACGAGGCGGAGCGAGCCAGGGAGAGCGCGGAGATCGCGAGCGCGCTCCTCCAGCTGTCGCGGGTGCTCGCGGCCGCACAGACGCTCGACGACGTGCTGCGACGCCTCGCCGAGTGGACGACGAGGATCCTCGCGACACCGAGCGCCTCGATCTGGCTCGAGGATCCGGCGTCCGGGACGCTTCGGCTGGGAGCGCAGCACGGACACCTCCCCGAGGAAGTTCGGCGGCTGGAGTCGGCCCCGCTCGACCTGGAGCCCGCGCGCAGCCTCACCGACGTCGACCGGCCGGTCGTCGCCGAAGGAAGCGCTCTCGGTCGAACGGGCCCGCTCGCCACCGGCCGCCTGGCGGTCGCCCTCCTGCGTCTCGACGCGGGCCGGATCGGCCTCATCACGTCGGCCTGGCCCGAGAGCGACGACCAGGCGTTGACCGATCGCAGGATGAGGCTCCTCGCCGGCATCGCCGACCAGGCGATGCTCGCGATCGGCAACGTCGGGAGCTTCGAGAACCTCGAGCAGACGTTTCTCTCGACGGTGGCGGCACTCGCGAACGCGCTCGAGGCAAACGACGAGTACACCTCCTCGCACGCGAGATCGCTGACGGACATGGCGCTTCAGGTCGGGGCCAGGCTCGGGCTCGGCACCGCCGCGCTCAAGCGGCTCGAGCTCGGAGCGCTCTTCCACGACATCGGCAAGATCGGGATCCCGTCCGAGATCCTCGCCAAGCCTGGGCCTCTGACCCCTGCCGAGCGCACCGCGATCGAGCACCACCCGACGCTCGGAGAGCGGATTCTCGCCCCGATCGACCGGCTCGCGGACGTCCGTCCGATCGTACGTCACTGCCACGAGCGATGGGACGGCACCGGGTACCCGGACGGACTGGCAGGCGCGGAGATCCCGCTCGAGTCGCGGGTGATCTTCGTGTGCGACACCTACCACGCGATGACGACCGACCGGCCCTACCGGAAGCGCCTCTCGGGCGAGGAGGCGGCCCGTCGACTCCTCGAGGGAGCCGGGACACAGTTCGATCCGGCAGTGTTGGACGTCTTCCTCGCGTTGCTCGAGGACGGAACGACGGATCGTGAGAGCGTCCTCACGGCGCGGTAGGATCGCTGCCGACATGCGTCGAGCCATCGTCCTGCTCGTGCTCGTCGCGGCGTCGACGGTCGCTACCGGACAGGCAACGGCTGCGCCGTCAGCAGCTCTCGCCGCGTGCACCGGCTCGCACCTGAGTGGTCGAGTCGCCGCGTCGAGCGGTGCGGCCGGGACGATCTCGATCGCGATCCGCCTCCGGAACGTCTCGAACCGCGCGTGCACGCTGACTGGCTACCCGCGGATCAGAATCGTCGACGGCACGACCCGCCTGCCGACACGCGTGACGCGGGGCGGCCTCGCGTTCCTCCAGCAGCCCGTCGCAACCGTCCGGCTCGTACCGGGCGCCGTCGCCTCGCTCCTCGTCGCGTACGAGGACGTCCCGGTCGGAAGCGAGTCGTCGTGCCCGAGCGGCGACGCGCTCCTCGTCCGACCGCCCGGATCGGCCTCGGCCGTTCGTGTCCGAGCCGCGACCACGGCCTGCGACCGGGGCCACCTGTGGATCTCGCCGGTCCTCGCCGGGCGCGTCGGGCTGAACTAGTCAGGGCGCGAACAGGGTGAGCTCAGGCTCGCGCTCGCCGCGGAGCGCTTCGAGATCCACCTCGACGCAGCGGATCCCGCGCGCCTCGGCCAGCGTGACCGCCTGGGGTCGGAATCGCTGTGCGGCGAGGATTCCGCGGCAGGACGCCATCGCCGGGTCGACCCGCAACCGCTCGAGATAGCGGCACAGCTGCTCGACGGCCTCGATCGTCGCGACCCGCTTCACCTCGACGGCGACCCACCCGGACACGGCATCCCGGCACATCAGGTCGACCGGGCCGACGTCCGTCGGCCATTCGCGGCGCACCAGCCTCAGCTCCTCACCGAGCACGTTCGGACTCGCGGCCAGCTGCTCCTGGAGGTGGCGCTCGACACCGTCCTTCTCGAGGCCGGCAGCCTCGCCCATCTCGTGCGCGACGTCGCTGAGGATCTCGCTGACGAGGATCTCGAGGCGATCCTCCGTCTTCCCTGCCCGCTTGCGAACGACGATCCGTGTGAGGGGATCACCATGCTCCTCGATCGCGGTCGGGGGCGTCATCCAGTTCAGCGGCTTGTACCCGCCCGCGTCCGCGTGGACCAGGACGGAGCCGTCGGACTTGACCATCACCAGGCGCGTCGACTCCGGCAGGACGGCGTTCAGCCGGCCCGTGTAGCGCACCTCACAACGTGCGACGATCAAGCGCACGCGCCGGACGGTACCGTCCTTTCCGGACGGGTGTGACGCTCTCACCGGACGACGCTACCGTTCGCGGAGGCTCCGATGAAGCGCAGGCCCGCCGTCTTGCTTGCCCTCACCCTCGCCGTCACGGCTTCTGCCGCAGGCTGCGGCGGCGCCGCGGACTCACGAGGTGCAACCGGTGACGACGTCGAGGTCGCGCTCTACTTCGCGATCCAGGAGCACGACCCGAGAATCGTCACGTCGGGCGGGGCGGCCGGCGTGGCGCTCGAGCGGCTCTACGACATCTCCTGCAGGAAGACGCCGTTCGACAGCTGGGCGTGCAGCGTGCTGCTCGATGGCGAGCCGCCCGTCTCCTGCACGATCGACGGCGTCCGCGTCGACGACGAGGTCTCGATCGACGGGCGAGTGCACTGCAAGTAGCGCATGGCGCCCCTGCGCTCCCCGCTCGGGCCCGGCTGGCCGAAGACGAAGCCCTCGTAGCCTGCGCTCGGCGATCCGCTCGCATTCCCGGCGGTAGGCTCCGACCCCTCCGACGTAGGGAAGGAGCACGCGGGGCTTGCCGGGCACGTTGGCGCCCGTGTACCAGCCGTCGGCTCGCGGGTAGAGCGTTTCCTCGCCGAGCTCGCGCACGTGATCGACCCAGGCGTCCTCGGCCTCCACGGTCGGCTCGACCGACGTCAGGCCGCGCTCGGCCATGTACGCGATGCAGTCGGCGAGCCACTCGACGTGCTGCTCGATCGAGACGATCATGTTGCTGAGCACGGACGGGCTGCCGGGGCCCGTCACGGTGAAGAGGTTCGGAAAGCCCGCGAGCGTGAGACCCAGGTAGGAGCGCGGGCCGTTCGCCCACTTCTCGCGCAGTGCCCACCCCGACCGCCCGCGGACGTCGACCGCCAGGAGCGCGCCGGTCATCGCGTCGAACCCGGTGGCGAACACCAGGACGTCGAATGCGAGCTCCTCGTCCGCCGACCCGGAGCCCCGTCTCGGTGATCTCCTCGATCGGCTGCTGCTTGACGCTGACGAGGCGTACGTTGTGCCCGGTTGTAGGCCTCGTAGTAGCCGGTGTCGATGCACATCCGCTTGGTGGCCAAGGGGTACTCGTACGGGCAGAGCAGCTCCGCGACGTCCGGATCGTGCGACGCGCTCGCGGATCTTGTCGCGCACGAAGTCCGAGACCATCTCGTTCGCCTCGGCGTCCGTGAACAGGTCGCGAGTAGGCGGAGTGGAGGAAGAAGCCGCCGACCCGGTAGCGGGCCTCGAACTCACGCCGTCGCTGCTCGGGCGTCTCGTCGTGCACGCTCACCTCGCGCGTGTGCCAGGGATTGCCGCCTCCCGGTCTCCCGTGCGAGCTGCCGGTACTCCGCGTACCGGGCCTTGCGCTCGCGCACCGCCTCGGGATCGAGTGGACCGTTCCAGGCCGGGACGCTGAAGGCCGGCGTGCGCTGGAAGACGACGACCTCGGCGGCGTCCTCGGCGATCGCGGGCACGACCTGCACCGCGGACGAGCCCGTGCCGATCACGCCCACCCGCTTGCCGAGCGAAGTCGACGGGCTCGTGCGGCCAGCGTCCCGTGTGGTACGTCTCGCCGCCGAACCGCTCGATCCCCTCGATGTCCGGAAGCCTCGGAACGGACAGGCAGCCGGTCGCCATGATCAGGAACCGGGCCGACAGCACGTCGCCGCGGTCAGTCGTGACCGTCCACCGGTCGTCCGCCTCCCCGAACACGGCACTCGTCACCCGTGTGCCGAACCGGATGTCCCGACGCAGGTCGAACCGGTCCGCGACGTGGCTCAGGTAGCGCAGGATCTCGGGCTGCCCCGCGTAGCGCTCGCTCCAGGTCCACTCCTGCTCGAGATCCCGAGACCAGGAGTACGAGTAGGTCATGCTCTCGATGTCGCACCGCGCCCCTGGGTACCGGTTCCAGTACCAGGTCCCGCCCACGTCGTCGCCGGCCTCGATGCCCTGCACGGCGAAGCCGAGCTCCCGCAGGCGGTGGAGCGCGTAGAGGCCCGAGGCGCCGGCACCCACGACGACGGCATCGAGGCTGACGTCCGTCACGCGAGCAGGATAACGTCCGCTCGAAAGCGGCTCACAGCAGCCTGGCGAGCCCGTCGCCGACGAAGAGAAGGCCGAAGACGAGCGTTGAGTAGAGCTTGAGGTTCGTCTCGTTCGCGGTCAGCCAGGCCTTCGTCTCCGTGATCCAGCGCTGCGCATGGCTTCCGGCGATCAGGTACACGCCGACGGGGACGAGCACGGGGATGCTGGCGACCACGACGAAGAGGGCGGCGAGTGCGGCCTCCTCGATCCGGAGCAGCCCTGCGATGCTGACCTCGGCGACGGCGAGCAGGGTGAGGACGAGCCGCTTCGGGCCGACCCCGAGGAGAGCGCCGGCGAAGAACGCGAAACGGGGCCGCAGGTTCTGCAGCCTCGTGTCGAGGTCGAGCTTCGCGCGCAGGGCGTCCACTCGCGGGGTCGGGCGGCGCTCTCGTCGCTGATCGGGGTGCCGCCGCTGCTGCAACCCGGCTGCGAGCAGGAGGGAGCCCAGCACGATCTCGAGAATCGCAAGGACGGTCGCCTGGCCGCTGAGCGGCTCCGATGTCGCGGCCGTCCCGATCAGGAAGGCGACGACGCAGACGACGGCCTGGGCGAGCAGGAAGCCGATCAGGTACGCGGTGCCGTTCAGGCGGCCCCGGCCGCTCAGGAGTACCGTCAGGGTCGTTACGAGGACGAGCGGGCTGAAGGCCGCGACGAGCGCGTAGAGCAGGATCTGGGGAACGATGTCCAAGGGTTCTGTGCGAACCTCGCCGAGACTCGCTGATCACCGGGAGCCGGCCGTCTGGAGTGGCTACGTGGGAGGCGCCGCGCCAGCCGTTTGCAACCCCTGGCCCCCGGCGTCCTCCTTGCTCTTCTCCTGCGTCGCCGCGATGACCGCGGCGCCGAGGAGCGCGAGTGCGAGCCCTGCGATGGCGACGACGAGATTGTCCTGGCTCAGCGTCTCCTGGAGGACGAGCGCTCCGAGGATGATGCTCACGATGGGGTTCGCGACCGAGACGGTCGCCACGGACGCGACGAGCTTGCCGGTCGAGAGCGAGATCTGCTGCAGGAGGAAGCCGACGAGCCCGGCGGTCGCCATCGCCCAGAACTCCCAGTCCCCGAAGACGCCCCAGCCCTCGGTGTGGGCGTTCTCGACCACCGGCTTCATCAGGGTCGCGGAGAGGCCGTAGAGGATCCCTGCGGTGGTGCCGAACAACGCCGCTTTCGCTGCCGGGCCACCGCGGTTCGCGAACAGGAGCAGCCCCAGGCAGATGGCGGCGATCACGATGATCGCGCTGCTCCACTCGGACGCGGGGGCGTTGTCGACGCCGCTGCTCGGATCGCCGTAGACGCCGTACAGCGCGAGCCCGAGGACGGTGACGGCCGCCCCGAGGATCTCGCGACTGACGATCTTCTGGCCCGTGAGGAAGTACCCGAACGGGATCGCCCAGATGATCGTCGTCACCAGCAGCGGCTGGATGATCGAGACGCGCCCGCGATCCAGGGCCGCGGCCTGGAGCACGACCCCGAGGATCTGGGCCGCCAGGCCGAGGAGCCAGACCCAGGCCGTGATCAGCTTCAGGAAGGACTTCGGCCGGCGGAACGTGACCCCTTCGAGACTCATCGAGGCGCGCTGCCAGAGCGTCGCCGCGAGAGCGAAGCTGGCGGCGGCGATGATCGCCAGGATGGCAGCGACCTCATCCACGGGCGCGGATGCTACAAGGTCACGCCGACGCCGCTCGCCGCCGGACTCTCGCACGCGTAGCAGGCGGCGGCGACCGAACGAGACAGCCGTGCTGGCAGGGCCTTTCGAGGTAGCGGGGCAGGGCTCGAGCGCTGACCTGGACAGACCGTCCCGGCGGTGAGATCATCGTGCAGTCCCGGAACCGCTCGATCCGAGGAGGCCACGATGGGCAGTGGTAGCGCACCGGATGTCGCACCCCACGTCTACAAGACAGTGTTCGAGAACGAGCGGGTGCGTGTCCTCGAGGTCGCCATCAAGCCCGGAGAGCGAACAGAGATGCACTCGCACCCGGCGATGGTCGCCCATATTCTGAACGACGCAGTCTGGAGGTTCACGGGCACCGACGGCGAGAGCATCGACATCGAGACCACCGAAGGCCAGGTCCTGTGGCTGGACCCGGTCGAGCACATCACGGAGAACGCCGGCACCGGTGAGGCTCGCGCGCTCCTCGTCGAACTGAAGTAGCGGGGAGGTTGCGGAACGCGGGGGACCGTGCATGTTGCCGCGCCACGATCGACCGGAAGAAAAAAGGCCCGCACGAGCGGGCCTTTTAGGTAGCGGGGGCAGGATTTGAACCTGCGACCTCCGGGTTATGAGCCCGGCGAGCTACCTGGCTGCTCCACCCCGCGTCGCAGCTTCACAGTATAGCCACCTTCGGGCAGGCTACGATCCGCGGGTGCCCTGGTGGACGTGGCTCGGCTTGGCCGTCTTCGGAGCCTCGATAGCCACTTTCGCGCAGGCTACGATCCGCGGGTGCCCTGGTGGACGTGGCTCGGCCTCGCCGTCTTCGGAGCCTCGGTGCTCGCGGCGAGCGCTGTCGCCCTGGTCTCGGTCATGCGGCTGGCCAGGACCTCTCGATCGCTGCAGTCGAAGCTCGAGCCGCTGAGCGCACGGCTCACGAGCTCGGCCGACGAGCTCAACCGCAAGAACGCGCTCCTCACCGCCGGCCAGGAGCAGGCCAAACGGAGCATCGAGCGGCTACGCGGCTCGATCCTCCAGCTCCAGGTGCTCGTGGCTGCGCTGGAGGAGATCCGGATCGCGCTCAAGGTGATCCGGATCGTCCGCACCCTGCGTTGACGCGCGTCGCCGTCGTCGATCTCGGCACGAACTCGACGAGGCTCCTCGTCGCCGATGCCCGCAGAGGGCGACTACGCGAGGTCGCGAGGCGGCTGACGATCACACGGCTCGGCGAGGCGGTCGACGAACGCCGGCAACTCGACCCGGCTGCCAGGCGCCGGGTCGAGGAGTGCCTCTCGGCCTACGTGCGCGAGGCCGACGAGCTCCGGGCGCAGCGGCGCCTGGCAGTTGCGACGAGCGCCGTGCGGGACGCCGCCGACGGGCGCGAGTTCCTCGCACGGATCGAGCAGCGCCTCGCCCTCGAGACGCGCCTCCTCTCCGGAGACGAGGAGGCCCTCCTCACCTTCCGGGGCGTTGCAGCCAGCAGGCCGCTCTCGGAGGAGACGCTGGTCGTCGACCTCGGCGGAGGGTCGACCGAGCTGATCGTCGGCCGTCGTGATGCGGTCACCTCCCACGCCAGCCTCGATCTGGGCTGCGTCAGGCTCACCGAGCGGTTCCTGCACCACGATCCACCGGCACCGGCCGAGATCGTCGCGCTGCGAACGTTCGTCCACGACATCGTCACCGAAAGGCGCGACAGCGGATCGACCCCTCGACGCGCGATCGGCGTCGCGGGAACCGTCACCACCCTCGCCACCCTCGACCTCGGGCTCCGCGAGGAGGATCCGGCGCTCGTCGACGGGCACACCCTCTCCCGCACGCGCATCGGCGCCCAGGCAAGACGTCTCGCGGCGGCGACCGTCAGCGAGCTTCGATCGACACGCGGCATCCATCCCGACCGCGCCCCGGTGATCGCGGCCGGGGCGCTCGCGATCGACGAGATCCTGGCCGCCTTCGGGCTCGAGGCGATCGAGGTATCCGAGACGGACATCCTGCACGGCGTCGCGCTCGACCTCGCCGACTGACTCCCGCCTGCAGACCGGATGCTCCTCAGTCGAGGAGCACCAAGCGAACCTCGCGAACCGCCGCCTCCGGGGCGAGGAAGCGCACGAGGCGTCGCCCTTCGGCCGTCAGGGCAGCGTTCGCACGCTTCGACAACGGCCCGACGTGGTCGATGACCAGGGTCACGCCCTCCGACTCGGCGTCGGCGCGGGTCCGCCAGACGGCGCGGACGGTCCCGTCCAGGAGCACCGTCCCACGCACGGGCCCGGCAGCGGCAACCAGACGTCCACGGTGGTCGTCGGAGACGAAGCGGCTGCGATCGGCGTGGGAGAGGAGCACGTTGTCGTACTCGGGCAGGAAACGTGGAGGAGCGGGCGTGTCCGGATCGGGCCGCGGCGCGTCCGGGAGGTCGAGGAGCTCCCGCCCGCGCTCGTCCCTGAACGTGCGCAATCGGGGTCGGAGCCGGTCGACGACCTCTCCGAGCCCGGTCAAGCGCGACCAGGCGCCGACGTCGGCGACGGTGGCCGGCCCGAAGGCGGCGAGGTAGCGCAGCACCATCTCCTCGATCGAGGAGCTTTCCGACAGCGATCGGCCGAGCCAGGCCTCGACCGTGGTCGAGGCGACCTCGGCGCTCCGGCCCCAGAGACCGCGAGGAGGTACCTGGACGAGGGGGAGCAGGTTGCGACAGGCGTAGCCGAGGGCGGCCGGATCGTCGTCGGGAAAGCGCTCCGCGAGCGCGGCCCGCAGTTCCCTGCCGGTAAGCGGCCGCTCGGCCAGCAACGACCGGGCGTGGGTCATCACGGCTTCGACGTCGGCTCGCTCGAGGAACGGAGCGTACTCGGGATGGCGGGCCAGCTCACGGTCGAGGACGGGCTGCGCGAGCGGTCGAAGCACGAGGCAATCGCGGGCGCTCACGAGATGGAGCGTCGCGCGCATCAAGACGATGCGCACGACCTCGCGCTCGAGGAACAGAGCGCTCAGCTCCTCGGGACGGAAGCCGTCGAGCCGAGACCACAGGCCGAGGTAGGGATTCTGCGGAAGCTGGGCCTGTAGCCCGACGAGGTGCTCGACCGCGCCGAGGACGGGACGCTTGGCCCGCCGCAGCAGCAGCTGGCGCTCCAGCGTGGCCCGGTTGAGAGCCCGCCGGCTGAGGAGCTCGGCGGTCATCGTGGACTCTTCGCCATCCTCCCGGAACCGGGCCGTACCCGGATCGGGAGCCATGCCGGGGGCGGGAATCGAACCCGCACGCCCCGAAGGACAGGAGGTTTTAAGCCCCCCGCGTCTTCCAGTTCCGCCACCCCGGCGTGCTACATCCCCGGCTGTAACTGCCCCTCGGGGAAGCGCTCGGGCCCGTTGAAGATGTGCGCGTCACGGAAGGCGTCGAACGCCGCCTCGTCGAAGCCGGGACAGGTCGCGAGCTCGGTCCAGGCGGTCATCGCCACCTTGTCGCCGAGCCCCGGGAGCGGAGCGACGACGATCGCGGTGGGATCCTGCTGGTACCAGGTCGTGATCTCGTCCACCGTCGCCGGCGGCACCTCGTCGCCGTACTGGACGACGATGCCCCCGTGCTCGAGGTTGTGGACGAGTCGGACCTGTTGCACCGGGCGGTCGTACTCGTTCCAGATCGCATACTGCGGATGGTGAGGGCCGCTCGTGGGAGGGAACGAGTTGTACTTGAAGCCCTTCTTGAGCTGCGTCACGTGCTGGCGCCCCTGGGACGGGAAGGACTGCGCGGTGCAGCCGGCGGCGCTGAGCGCCGCCGTCGCGTCCTCGCCGCCGCCGAGGGCGGTCACGAGCCCGATCGCGATCGCTGCGACGGCGACGACCGCTCCAAGGGAGACGAAGATCATCCGCGTCCGCCGCGGATTCGAACCGCCGGGAACGGCTGTCGACGGCTGTCGCGACGCCTGTGGCCGCGCTCGCTGCTTCGACGTCTCGACCTTGCGCGGTGGGGTCGGGACGCGGCTCTTCTTCTTCGCCACGGGACATCCAGGGTATCAAGCGGGCAGTCGGGGATCGGCGGTGAAGAACGCCTCCACTGCAGCCCGGTCGGCGACGACCGGACACGGTGGGAGCGCCGCCAGGAACCGCCTGCCGTAGAGGCGGGTTCGCAGCCGCGTGTCCAGAATCGCGACGACGCCGCGGTCCTCCCGGCTCCTGATCAGCCGGCCGAATCCCTGGCGCAACTGGAGGATCGCGCGGGGCACGGCCTCCTCGGAGAACCAGTCGCCTCCCTCGGCGACGATCCGCTCGCACCGAGCCTGGACGAGGGGATCGTCGGGCGGCGAGAACGGCAGCTTGTCGATCACCAGGAGCGAGAGGGACTCTCCGCGGACGTCGACTCCCTGCCAGAACGTCTGGGTGGCGACCAACACCGAGTCGACCTGCTCCCGGAACCGCTCGAGCAACCTCTCGCGCGGAAGCTCCCCCTGGCGCAGCACCGGGTAGGGGAGCTCCGCCTCCGCCCGATCGGCGAGCAGATCGAGCGCTCGGTACGACGACGTGAGGACGAGGGCGCGTCCCCGCGACAGCCGGCAGAGCTCGACGACCTCCTCGCCGAGGCGCTCGTCGTAGCCGGGGGCGCGCGGCTCCGGCATCCGCTCGGGGACGTAGAGGAGCGCCTGCTCCTCGAAGGCGAACGGCGACGGGAGAACGAGCTCGCGGGCACCGTCGAGGCCGAGTCGACGGCCGAGGTACGGCGTCTCGAGGGTCGCCGAGACGAGGATCGCAACCAGGCCGCTCTCCCAGAGTGTCTCTCGGAGCACGCCCGAGACGTCGACCGGCGCCCAGGCGACGGCGCCGGGCTCGCTCCAGACGACACGATCCTCGTCCGGGTCGAGGCAAGCGTCGAGGTCGACGTCGACCGCGCGGGCCCGCCGGGCAAGAGCGTCTGCGTCCTCGCCGGCGCCGTCGAGCCGCTCCGCGAGCTGTCGCAGCGTCGCCCCGAGACCGGCTCCGGCGGCCGAGATGGCATCGAGATCGGGTGTGAGCAGGCGTCGCCGTCCGCGGCCGGGGTCGACGCCGGCGACGACTTCTCGACCGAGGCGCTCGACCTCGTCGAGCAGGCGCGCCGGGGCCTGCTCGTCGCGCTCGCGCGCCCAGCGCTCGACGTCGCGGGTGATGCGGCGCAGGCCACCCATCGACACCCGGCCTCCGAACCACGTCGACGCGGCGTCCTCCAGGCGGTGCGCCTCGTCGAAGACGACCGCGTCGTGATCGGGGAGGACGCCCCCCTCCCCGCCCCGCCGGGCACGAATCGCGGTGTCGGCCAGGTAGAGGGCGTGATTGGTGACCACGAGCTCCGCGGTCGCTGCACGCTCGCGCGCTGCCTCCGAGAAGCACGAGCCGCGCACGGGGCAGCGACGCCCGACGCACCGCTCGCCTCCCACCGCCAGCTCGCTCCAGAGCGACGGGCTAGGCTCGAACGGCAGCTCTGCCCGATCGCCGGTATCGGTCGACGCGATCCAGTCGCGGAGCTCGGCGTACCGGACGCCATCCTCCTCCGTCTGGAAGAGGCCGCCTGCCTCGGCGCCGAGCAGCTCGAGCCCCTGGAGGCTCCGGCGGCAGAGGTAGTTCTCCCTGCCCTTGAGCAGGACGCAGTCGACCTCGCGGCCGAGGACGGCCGCCGCCGCGGGCACGTCGTTCGAGAGCAATTGTTGCTGGAGGGCCTTCGTCGCCGTGGCGACCACGACGCGGCCGCCGGCTTCGAGAGCCGGGATCAGGTACGCGAGGCTCTTTCCGGTCCCGGTACCCGCCTCCGCGAGCAGATGCTCGCCCGTCGCGAGCGCACACTCGACGGCGGCGGCCAGCGCCGCCTGCTCTGGCCGCGGCTCGAACCCGGGAAGGGAACGTGCGAGGCGGCCTCCCGCGCGGAACGTCTCGTCCACGTCGAAGAGGCTAGAGGAACACACGAGAGCGTACGATTCGTGCGCATGATCATTCCGCGTATCGGCGCGATCTGCCTGCTGATCGGGTTCGGCTTCGCGATCGCGCAGGTCGGGCGGCTCATGTACGTCGTCGCCCGGCAGGGGTACACGAGCTGGATCCCCGTCGCGATCTTCCTGGCGCCGACAGCGATCCTCGGGATCGCGTCGGCGATCCTCGTGCTGCGCCGAAACGCGCTCGGCATCCGCCTCGCCCTTCCCTTCTGCATCCTCCTCGTCGTCACCGCGGTCATGACCTTCTTCAGCCTTCCGCCCATCGGCGGGTTCCTCGACGACTACGAGGTAGCCGCGCTCGAGCGTGGCGTCACCGTGCCGCCCTACCTGGCGGACAAGGGCGTCACCCCCGCGGAGTTCGTCGAGAGCGAGACGAAGGACGTCCGCTCTCAGGGAGCGATCGGCGCCATCGCACTCGCCCTCGTGTACGGGGCGACCGTCGCTAGGGGCGGGCGTGCTCGCATCGAGCAGCTGGCCAAGAAGAAGGCGTCCGGGAAGGCTCAGGCCGGAGCGACGGGCGACACGACCCGCGCCTGACCGCGCCGTCCGACTCGGGCGCTACGCTTTTTTGCCCCATGAGTCAGGCTCTCTCCCTCGTCCTGGGGCTCGCCGCAGGCGCTCTCTGCGTCTTGGCGCTCACCCGAGCCCGGATCACGCGCCTCGCGCGGGAACGCGACGGCGAGCGTGCTGCTCGCCCCGAGCTCGAGCGACGGGTGACCGAGTTGAGCACGATTCTCGAGGCCGAGCGCCGGGCCGCCGCCGACCGGGCCGAGCTCAAGGTTGAGGTCACCGACGCGTTCAGGGCGCTCTCCGCCGACGCGCTCCAGGCGCTCAAGACCGAGGCCAGAGCGGATCTCGAGCAGCGACAGAAGGCGGTCGAGCAGACCGTCGCTCCACTCAAGGAGACCCTCGACAAGGTGGATGGAAGCGTCCGCGAGATCGAGAAGGCGCGGGTCGACGCCTACGGCCGCCTCGTCGAGCAGGTCGAGCTCGTCTCTCGCGGGCAGACGACGCTCCAGCACGAGACGGCGAAGCTCGTCAAGGCACTGAGGGCGCCGGCCGTCCGCGGCCGCTGGGGCGAGATGCACCTTCGCCGGGCCGTCGAGCTCGCCGGGCTCGTCTCCAGGTGCGACTTCGACGAGCAGACGACCACGGCCGGCGACGGACGCAGGCTTCGCCCGGACGTCATCGTCCACCTCCCCGGCGCTCGCAGCATCGTCATCGACGCCAAGGTTCCGCTCGAGGCGTACCTCGAAGCGATCGAGGCGCCCGACGAGGAGTCCCAGCGCGCCCGCATGCGCGACCACGCCCGGCAGGTGAGAGACCACGTCGCCAGGCTGAGCGCCAAGAGCTACTTCGATCAGCTCCCGGTCACCCCGGATTTCGTCCTCATGTTCATTCCCATCGAGTCAATCCTCGGCGCCGCGCTCGAGCACGATCCGACGCTGCTCGAAGAAGGCTTCCGGCGCGGCGTGCACCTCGTCACGCCCACGAGCTTGATCTCGAATCTCCGTGCGGTAGCCCAGATCTGGCGCGACGAGGCCGTCGCCGAGAACGCTCGGGCTGTGAGCAGCCTGGGCAAGGAGCTCTACGAGCGGATCGGGACGCTTGCCGCACACTTCTCCCGCCTCGGAAAGAGCCTCGACGCGGCAGTCGGACACTACAACGGGGCCGTCGGCTCGCTCGAGAGCCGCGTGCTCGTCAGCGCTCGCCGGTTCCCGGAGCTCGGCATCTCCAGCGGTGAGGAGATCGCCCCGCTCGAGCCGATCGACCATGCGCCACGTGCCCTGCAAGCCCCGGAGCTCGCGGCCGAGCTGCGCGTCGCATCGGAGCCTCCGCAGCGTCGAGACGACAGCGACGGCGTCGCCGACGCAGCTTGAGTGCTTCAGGCTCGATCGCGGGCCCCGATCGAGCGCCGTCCCGGAACACCGGGATCAGTTCGATCGTTGTACTAATCATCTAGTGTGAGGGTGCGACACGGAAGGAACGAACGTGACTGACAACGGCGTGCGGGAGGTCATCATCGTCGGCGGTGGTCCCGCCGGGTACACGTCGGCGCTCTACACGGCTCGTGCGAACATGCGACCGCTGGTGATCGAGGGATTCACCTGGGGCGGACAGCTGATGATCACGAGCGACGTGGAGAACTACCCCGGCTACGCGGACGGCGTCATGGGCCCGGAGATGATGCAGGACTTCCGCCGCCAGGCGGAGCGCTTCGGAGCCGAGTTCATCACCGACGACGCCACGCGGGTGGACTTCTCCCAGCGGCCGTTTCGGGTCTGGGTGGGCGACGACGAGCACCGGGCGCGAAGCGTGATCGTCGCAACGGGAGCTACGGCGCGCCAGCTCGGTCTCGAGTCGGAGCAGAAGCTTCAGGGCCGCGGGGTTTCGTACTGCGCGGTCTGCGACGCCGCGTTTTTCCGCGACCAGGAGGTCGTGGTCGTCGGGGGCGGTGATTCCGCGATGGAGGAGGCCACTTTCCTCGCGAAGTTCGCGACGCGCGTGACGGTCGTTCATCGGCGGGATCATTTCCGCGCCTCGCCGATCATGGTCGACCGTGCCCGCTCGAACGACCGGATCCGGATGCTCCTCGACTCGGTCGTGACGGACGTCCTCGGCGTCGAGGACGGACGGATGCGCGGCGCGCGGGTGGAGAACGTGAAGACCGGCGAGGCCACCGAGATCCCGGCGGACGGGCTGTTCGTCGCAATCGGTCACGATCCGACGACATCGCTGTTCGCCGGCCAGCTCGAGATGGACGAGGCGGGGTACATCCTGACTCGCGGCAAGTCCACGGAGACGAACGTCGCCGGGATCTTCGCCGCCGGCGACGTGCAGGATCACGTCTACCGACAGGCGGTCACCGCCGCCGCCTCCGGCTGCATGGCCGCGCTCGACGCCGAGCGCTTCCTCGCCGCCGAGGAGTCGGGGCAGAGCGACCTCGCGGCCGCGGCAGCCGCGTCGTAGCGTCCAGAGCGGAGCCCGCGGCGCTCACTCGGCGAGCGTCGGCTCCCGCGTGGGCATCGACCGAGCCTCTCGACGTGCGGCCGCCAGGCGATCCTCGACCCATGACTGCAACCGCTCGAGCGCGGCGAGGTCGCGGCTGACCTCGGTGATCTCGTTCCTCTCTGCGACCGCGTCCGGCGCGCCGCGACGGATCGCGCCGAGCCGTTCGAGCGCCATGATCGTCTCGGTGTCGAGGGCCCGTCGTGCCTCCGCCTCGATCGCAGCCATCCGCATCCGTCGCCTAGCCCGCTCGAGCTTCGCACCGAGCGTCGCTGCCTCGGCTGCCAGCGTGTCGGCGTAGATCGCGAGGTCGACGGGCCGCATTCGCCGACGCTACGGCACACCGTCCTACCCGTGGGTCACGGACTGCCACGGCTATGCCGCGAAACCGTTGCGAGATCGCCGCGGACCGCCGGGCAGAGGTCGGCGAGGACACACGCCCCGCAGTTCGGCGCGCGCGCGGTGCAGACCCGGCGGCCGTGCCAGATGAGAAGATGCGGAAAGCGAGCCCAGTCGGCGCGGGGGAGGATCCGCTGGAGGTCACGCTCGATGCGGATCGGGTCGTCGTGGCGGGTGAGCCCGAGGCGTTGCGACAGCCGCCGGACGTGCGTGTCGACGACGATTCCCTGCGTTGCGCCACGCTCCGCAGCGACGACGTTCGCTACCTTGCGGCCCACTCCGGGGAGCCGAACGAGCTCGTCGAGCTCGAGCGGCACTCGACCTCCGTAGTCCTCCAGCAGCAGCTGCATCGCCCCCCGGAGGTTCTTCGCCTTCTGGCGATAGGTGCCCGTCGGGCGGATGTCCCGTTCGAGCTCCTCGAGAGGAACCGCCAGGAAGTCCTCGGGACGGCGGTACTTTCGAAACAGCTCGTCCGTCACCCGGTTGACCGTCTCATCGGTGGTCTGAGCGGACAGCATCGTCGCGACCAGAAGTTCGACGTCGTCTTCGAAGCGAAGAGCGATCGTCGCATCGGGATGCTCCGCGGCCAGGCGCTCCACGATCGGGCCGATCCTCGCGCGCCTGGGGCCCACGCGCCGTCTGGCCTCCCCGAGATAGCTCCTCGCCACGGTCGGACGCCTACGCGGTCGGCGAGACGAGCTCGGCTGCGGGCCATGCGTGTCCGCCGTCGGGCCCGCGCAGGCGCGGGCCCGCACAGACCCGGTCGAGCGCCGGACACCCCTCGCATGCGAGCGGGCTCGGCGTCGGCCGGTAGTCGCCGGCCTGGATCGCGTCGATCACGGCCGAGAGCTCGCGCTCGAGCCGTGGCACGTCGTCGCGTCGGAAGACGGCCGACACCGGTTCGGCGGCCCGCTCCAGGAAGACGTACTCGACGGTGGCCTCGTCGGCCCCCCCGCGCAGAGCGGCGAGCGCGTAGACGAGACGCTGGAGCCGATACTCGCGGTCCACCACGTCCTCGACCCGCTCGCCCTCCTCCAGTCGATTCGTCTTGTAGTCGAGAACGTGGGCGCAGCCGCCACCGAGCTGGAACACGTCGAAGCGACCCTGGAACACGACGCCTGCGTGCTCGAAGACGAACGGCAGCTCCGGCTGCACGCCGTCCTTCAGGGCGAGCTTCGCAGCTGGCTCCGACGCGTGCCATGCGGCCATGAGCCTCTCGACCCGTTCGGCATCCTCGAGACCTGCCTGTGGATAGCGCTCGATCAGCTTCGCCCTCGCCTCCTCCGGACGCGTTCCTATCTCGAGGAGCGCGTGAACGGCGTCGCCGATCTCTGTCGGATGGAGACGGGCGTCCCCGGGGACGGCGGGCGCCTCGATGGGCCGGAGCCCGACGAGGCGCTCCAGATAGAACCGGTACGAGCACCGCTCGAACAGCGCGAGCGCGCTGTAGGAGAGTCTCCGAACGCGGTTCGGCACGGGCTCTGGAACGGGTGGAAGCGGCGGCAGCTCGAACGCCGGATGGGCAGCGGGCTGCTCGTCCTCGGTGAACAGCGCGAGCTGGTCGGCCACCTCCACTTCAGCCGCCGCGGCCTCGGGCTCGCCCCGGTCGACGCGGACCACGACCACGCTCCCCCCCACCTCGACCTCCGCCGGCCCGTCGTCGAGTCCCGCACCGAGCCGACCTACGACCCAGCCGAGCGGAGAGGCAGTCGCGTCCCGACGTCCGGGGTCGAGGGAGCCGGCGACGATCAGACGGTCGATCGCGCGGGTCATCGCCACGTAGTAGAGACGCCGAGACTCCTCGGTCTCCGACGCGCGCTCGACCTTCTGCAACTCGGCGTAGCCGAGCGCCGGCCGGCGCTTGCCCGTCACGGGATCGGCGACGCGGAACCCGAATCGCCCGTCGGGGAGGCAAAGGATCTCGTCCGGCGTCGACTGACCTCCCGTCCGTCCCGCGTCGCAGACGACGACCACACGGAACTGGAGCCCCTTGGCCGAGTGGATCGTGAGCAGGCGAACGGCGTCGGCCCCCTCTTCCTCCGCCACGGCCTCGACCTCGCGCGCGCCGGCCGCCTCCTGATCGCGAACGAAGCGCACGAAACCTTCGAGATCCGGGCCCCTGAGGTCCTCGTACGACCGCGCAAGTCGCGCCAGCTTGCGCAGGTTGGCGTAACGACGCCGTCCGTCCCAGCGGGCCAGTACCGCGAGGTCGTAGTCGTGCTCGGCGACGATGCGCTCGCAGAGCCGCTCGAGGCCCGTGGAAGGGGCGATCTTCGTGAGCCGGTCGTAGCGCTGCCGGAACGCCTCGAACAGGCGACGGTCACGCGCCGACAGGAAGGCCGGCGGCTCCCGCTCCAGGCCCGAGAACAGCGGTCGGCGGCCGGCAGCCTGGCGCAGGAGGACGAGTGCGTCGTTCGACACGCCGACCAGCGGCGAGGCGAGGACGGTCACGAGCGCCTCGTCGTCGTAGCGGTTGTGGACGAGCCGGAGATAGGCAAGGAGATCGACGACCTGCTGCTGCCCGAAGTACCCTCGCCCGGTCGCCCGGTAGGTCGGCAGGCCCTCGCCTCGAAGCGCGTCCTCGTAAACCTCGGCGCTGGTTCCGGCAGCGAACAGGAGGACGACCTCCCCTGCCGTGCACTGACCGGCGTCGATCAGCGCACGCACCCTTCGCGCGACGTGGCGAGCCTCGCTCCGCCGCCAGGGAACGCCCCGATCCCGACAGCTCCGCTTGTCGGTCACCAGCACCTCGACGGCGGGCCCGAAAATCGGGTCGGGGAAGCGGGCGGCCGCCTCCAGCGGCTGGAAGCCCTCCCCGAACTCGGCGCCGAAGAGATGATTGACGACGTCGAGCACCTCCGGGCGCGACCGGTAGTTGCGAGTCAGCGCGAGCACCCCTCCGCTCCTGGCGCCGTCGCTCGCGGAAGACCTCGACGTCCGCATGGCGGAATCGGTAGATCGACTGGAACTCGTCTCCGACGAAGAAGAGGTCGTCTCCTGCAACGAGATCGATCAGCTCGCACTGGAGACGGTTCGTGTCCTGGAACTCGTCGACGAGGATCGAGCGGAACCGGAAGCGGGTCCGTTCTCGAACGGCCTCGTGCTCGAGGAGGAGGTCGCGCGCGAGAAGCTGCAGATCCTCGAAGTCGACCGCCGACTCGCGCTCCTTCGCGCCGCGATACGCGCGCTCGAACGCGCCCAGGAGCTCCTCGAGCAGAGCCCGGTCGCGAGTTGCAACGGCGTCGAGAGCCGCCCGCTCGACGGACTCGAGGGCCTCGGCCAGGGCGTCGGTTCCCGTTCCCGCGTGAGCCGTGGCTCGCCGCGGGACGCCGAGCTCGGACAGGTCGAGGAGGGCCTCCGCCTCGGCGGCCTCGCCGAGGGTCTCGAGGGCTCGCTCCGCCGGCGGGCGCGCCGGATGATCCGTTGGAAGCTCTGCCAGGAGCTCCTCGGCGGCCCTCCTCGCCTCTCGCACGCGAGCATCCAGGTCAGGCTCTTCCCCGGGGGCCAGCTCGAGCGGCAGCCCGGCCGACCGGAGCCGCTCGTATACCCCGACGAGCATCGTGGCGAGGCCCCTCGAGCCGTACGTGGAGAGCAACCGCAGACGGTCGGGGCGACGATCCGTCACGAACTTGCTGAGCGCCTCGGTGAAGGCCTCGGCCCGGATGACCCGCGCCTGGCTCTCGTCGAGGACCCGGAAGCGCGGGTCGAGCCCGGCCTCGAACGGGTGCGCGCGCAACAGGCGCGAGCAGAAGCCGTGGATCGTCGAGATCCAGGCGCGGTCGATCTCGCGTGCGAGATCGCGCCGCCCGAGCTCACGGAGTCGCTCGCGGATTCGCTCCTTCAGCTCCCCGGCGGCTCGTTCCGTGTACGTGATCACGAGAACCGCAGTCGACCCGAAACCGCGATCGCACGTCGCGCGAACGTATCGCTCGACGAGCACCGTCGTCTTGCCCGTCCCAGCACCGGCCGAGACGAAGACGACGCCGGACTCCTCGATTGCCGCGAGCTGCTCGGGATTGACCGCCGCCGGCGAGCTCACGGCCGCTCCACCCGGCACATCGCCCAGCTCCTGCACCACGCGGGGCATCCGTCCGTCCAGCGCGGGTCGTGGCGAACGTCGCCGGCGCGCATCCGCCCGACGGCACCCCGGGCGCGATCGACCGCGTGGTCGACCGTTCCCCAGAACGCCTCCTCGTCGAGGTAGTCCTGGGCCGCGAGCCCGGGCACGTCCTCGGCCGCGCCTTCGCGGAGCATGCCGCGTGCCTCGCGCTCGCCAGAGAGCGACCGGTAGAGGCCCGCCGAGCGGCTCGATCCCGACGAGGTCGCGCAGCGCGAGCACGTAGAGGGGGATCTGGAGACGGCGGTCCGACTCGATCCTGCTTCGCGGAGTGCGCCATCCCCGACTTGTAGTCCTGGACGATGCCGCGGGCCGAGAACGGATCGACGTCGATCCGGTCGATCTTCCCGCGACACGGTGAAGCCGCCGAGATCGAGGCCCGCGCTGGAGCTCGGGTGCGCGCCCGGTCGGTCCCGAATGCGACCTCGAATCGCCGCGGAACGAGCGGCAGGCCGAGCTCGACGTCCCGGCGGACGAAGTGCTCGAGATCGCGAGCGAGCGCTGCCCTCGAGCTCGAGCAGGTCGAGCTCCTGGAGCCTCGAGTCGAACCTGGCCGGCGATCGCGTCGTCCAGGCACTCGAGCAGGTACTCGACCGCCTCGTCGAGACGGTCGGGGTCGACCGAGTCCGCCCCGAACCGCTTCGGAAGCCCGCCGTAGAATCGGTAGAGCGTCTGGTGGGCGACCTGCCCGCGAAGGCGCGCGTCGATCTCGGCGTCGATCGGCCGCGGGTCGACCTGACCCGCTCGACGAGCCACATCGACGAGCAGTCGCCGAAGCAGCTCGAGCTCGGTCACGGAGAACCGCGTCCGATCGCGGCGAGCCGGTCGCAGCACCGCGCGGGTTGGCGAGCCGCGTCGGCGCGATCGAACGCGCGAGCGCGCGCTCGATCTGCCGGCTCCATCCGCCCGCCGGCGGCGAGCGCACGGGCGCGCGCCTCGGCTCGCTCGGCGGCAAGCGCCGCGACGGCGCGGAGACGCTCTCGCTCGGTGGGCGCGCGGTGAAGCTCCCAGGCGAGCGCGGACAGCGGTCGTCTGCGAGTCCACCGCTCGACGTCAGCCTCGGGCGAAGCGCGACCGAACCTCCTCCCAGAACGGGCTCGGCTCGAGCGGGCGCCCGTCGTCGGTCGCCGCCTCACGAACGAGGTAGAGGCGGCGCCACGGCCGCGTGCAGGCCGTGTAGAAGAGGTAGCGATCGCGTGCGACCTGGTCCGGGCGGGCGAGCCTGCGCGTGCGGCCAGCGCCGGACGACTCGAGCCGCTGCCGCAGCTCGTCCGTGAGAAACGGCGCGTCGGCCGCCCGGCGCGGGAGCACGCCCTCCTCGAGCCCGAGCACGAAGACGACACCGAATCGCCGGGTACGCGCCCGCAGCAGGTCGAGGACGGCGACTCGACCGTCCTCACGCGGTCGCAGGTGAACACGGTGCGCGCTCGAGCGCACCGAGGAGCTCCTCCCTTCCGCGCGGACCAGCCGAGACCGTCAACCAGGCCTCGAGCTCGTCGAAGACCGATCGCACGGCCTCCTCGGCGCGCAGATCCAGCTCTGCAGCGGGCTCACTCGGTGGGCTGCTCGAGCGCCCCAGGCCGCCCGCAGCATCGGACTGCGCCAACGCTCGGGCGCCGTCGATCGGAGAGGCCGCGGCGCGGAGCGCCGTCGAGGGCCGTGACCGGCTGTCCGAGCATGCCGGACCGTCTCCGCCTCGACCCGTCGCGGGGCGGAGATCGCCCGGCCCCGGAGTCGGCCCTCGACGAAGTCGGCTCGGGCGCGCGGACAGCCCCGAGTACGGCGAGCGCAGGAAGCGCGAACAGGTCTCGCGCTTCCACCATCGAGCCAGGCGAAGCGAAGGAGCCCGAGCAGCGCGCGGCCGAACGGAGTCGCGGCCGAGGCGGAGGCCGCCGTCGACGGCGTACGGAATGCCGAGCGCGCCGAACGCGGTCTCGAGCGGCGCGCTGATCGCGCTCGACCGACGGTGCGACGACGCCGATCTCGTCGGCAGACGTGCCGGCGCGGAGCAGCGCCGAGGATCTCGTCACCGGCGAGCTCGAGCGCCGCCCGCGTCCCTGCGGCCTCGAGGAAGCGCACGGCACCGTCGAGCGGTGGGGCCGGGGCCTCCGCGCCGTCGAACAGCACCCGCTCGAGATGCGCGAGCGCCGGGGCGTCGTACCAGGGCTGCGCTGGAAGCTCCTCGACGGCGGCCCCCGCGAGCGCGGCGAGGTCGTCCGGCCGTCCGCTCGAGGGCTGCGAACGCGACCCTGCCGGGTTCGTACGGGAGGGAGACGCACACCTCCGCGCGACCTGCGAGCGCCGAGAGCAGCGTCCACGGGCGCCCGTGAGATCCTCGAACCCGTAGACGAAGACGGGTGAGCCGTCCCAGGCGCCGAGCTCGCGGGAGAGCCGCTCGGCCGCGCGGCCCGAGCGCAGCGGGCCATCCCACACTCCGAGGCGATCGCAGCTCCGACCGGTAGGCTCGCATAGAGGCGCCCCAGTTCCGGCGGCGAGCTCGTCGGGCTCGACGACCGACGCCTCGAGCTCGGTGAACGCGCCCGCTAGCGCGTCGACGAAGCCTCCGAAGCGGGCTGACGCCGCGAACGGGCCGAGCTCGGCCCCCGCGAGGACTCGCCCGAGGAGGAGCTCGCGCTGCACCGGCCGAGCGTCGGACGTCCGGGCCCGAGCGGACGACGCGCTCGACCAGGTCGTCGAACGTCCCGATCCAGCCGCCGAGGAGGCCGGGCGCGCGCGTCAGGAGGTCGCGCTGGATCCGCTCGACGTCGGAGCGGTTCGGAACGACGAGGAGCGGATCCCGGTCGAGCGCCGCAACGTAGCGATCGAGCAGGCTGGCCACCTTGCCGGCGTTCGCCGGGCCGACGAGCAGAGCCAGCGACACCGGATCATCCTACCGGCGTCGCGGGACGGCTCTCGGGCGAGCCTCGCCGTCCGCGCGTCGATCCGGCGCCGATCACAGGTGCGGAGGAGCCGTTCCCGAACGGCTCCTCGTGGCCAGAGCCCGTGGTTCGCCAGAGCTACGCCGCCACGGCCTTCGGCCGCCGACCGCGCCGGGCCGCAGCGCGACCGGGCATGTCCGTTGCGCAATCGTCGCAGAGATCCGCGGCCTTCGCGCCACGTCGCGCATCGGAATACGTGAGCCTCAGCGTCGCGCCTTTTCCTTCCTCGACATGCTTGCCGCACTTGTCGCACACGACCACGGTCTTTCTGGCCACCGTCAACCTCCTCGATTTCCATCGCGTTTCCGGGGATCATAACGGAGATCAGCTCGAATTCGAGGAAGGATCGGCAACGGGCAAACCTGCATCGACCAACAGCCTCCGGAGCATCATGGCGTTCGGCGGGGCCTGTGCAATCCAGCGGCTCGGGGCGCCAGCGTCATTGTCGAGCGCCAGCGTCGAAATCGGATCGTGCACCTCGGTCCTTCCATTGTTGTTGAAGAGCACGAATGCGTGGCGGGCCGCCGACGCAAGCTCGCGCAGCGGCGAAACCCATTCCGCGAGCTTGCGTCGTCGAGCCAGTCCCGGTGGCGGAACTCGGTCAGCATCTCGTCGCCGGCAAGTTGCTCCTGCGCCCACTCGAGGTGGTCGTACGAGGCGGGCCTGGCACGACGTACGGTGGGAACTGCATCAGGATGCCGCCGAGCTTCCCGGCCGAGCGGAGCGGCTCGAGCGCCGCGTGGAACCGCAGCCCGGCCGCGAAGGTCGGGTGGGAGCTGAGGAGAAACCCCGGCGGCGTTCGCTCTGCCCAGAGGGCAGTCTGCTCGATCCTCGGCAGCGCGTTGAAGCTCGAGTTGATCTCGACTTTCGAAGCGCTCAGCGTAGTAGCGCAGACGCTCTGCGGCAGGCCGGCCTCGGGTCTTCCTATGCGACCCTCGCCAGGTCGCGCTCGAGGCGCTCCTCGGCGCGGGCGCGCTTCAGGATCTCGGTCTGCGGGCCGAACCGTTCCCGATTCTGGGCGGCGCGGGCCTCGCTCCACAGCGCTTCGATCCGCTCGTTCAGCTGGGCGACCTCCGCGGCCTTCGCTGCATCGGCCTCGGTGGAGAGCTCGTGCCAGACCTCGGTGCGACGGGCCGTCGCCGCCTCGAGCTCTCGCTTGATCTCGTTGAGAGTTCTCTGTTCCATACCCGCGACAACGTTCGCCCGGCTCCGGTCATTCCGTAGACTGGCGCGCGTGGATACACGGACGATCGTCGTCCTCGAAGGGGACGAGACCGGGCAGGAACTCCTCGAGGAAGCCCTGCGCGTGCTCGCAGCAGACGTCACGGGAATCGACCTCGAGTTTCCACGGTACGACCTATCGCTCGAGTCGCGCCGACGGACGAGTAACGCGATCGTCCACGAGGCCGCGCGCGCGATCGTCGAGGCCGGTCTCGGCCTCAAGGCAGCGACCATCACGCCTGAGAGCGCAGGCGACGTGGGCAGCCCGAACCGCATTCTGCGGGAGGAGATCGGCGCCAGGGTGATCGTGCGTACCGGCCGGCGGATCCCCGGCGTCGCGCCGATCGGCGGCGTGCACGCGCCGATCTCCGTCGTCCGGATGGCCGTCGGCGACGCCTACGGCGCGAACGAGTGGCGCGAGGGTGTCGGCGAGGACGAGGTCGCGTGCCGGACGGAGCGCATCGAGCGGAGGGTCTGCCGCGCAGTCGCCGAGTTCGCGTTCCGTCATGCCGCCAGGACGCGCGCCAAGGTCTTCGGAGGACCGAAGTACACGGTCAGCCCGATCTACGAGGGTCTGCTGAAGGAGGAGATGGACGCCGCCGCGGCCCGGCATGCCGACGTCGTCTACGAGCCTCACCTGATCGACGCGACCTTCGCGCTCCTTCTCGCCTCCGCGGGTGACCCCCTCGTCATTCCAGCGCTGAATCGGGACGGCGACATCCTCAGCGACTTCGTGCTCCCGCTCTTCGGGTCGATCGCCGGCTCGGAGTCGCTCGTGGTCGCGTTCGGAGACGAATACACGCCCTCGCGCGATCATGGCCGAGGCGGCGCACGGCACGGCCCCGGCGCTCTTCGGAAAGAACGTCGCGAACCCCCTCGCGATGATCCTGGCCGGCGCCGCGCTCCTGACGCACATGAACGACCGGGCGGCGTCGACTGCGGGGAGGGCGATCCGGGAGGCGAGCCCTCGAGGCCGTCGCTTCGCGGGCGTTCGGACGGCCGATCTCGGCGGGCATTCCTCGACCAGCGAGTTCACCGACGAGGTGATCCGCGCGGACGCGACAGAAGCTCGAGGTCTGGGCGTCACTCTCGGAGGTCTGACCCGGCTCCGCGACTACGTCGCGAGCCTCGATCCGCGCCTCTCTCCGTCTGCCTGGACGCTCGAGCTCGGCTTCCTCGTCAATGCGTTCGGGACGGGCGTCTCGTACCCGTTCGTCATCATCTACCTCCACAACGTCCGCGACATCGGGCTCGGTACGGCAGGCCTCGTCATCGCCACCATGGGGGCCTCGGGCTTCGTCGCCGGTCTCTGGATCGGATCGATCGTCGACCGGTTCGGGCCCCGCAGGACACTCGCCTGTGCGCTGGCCCTGCTCGCGATCGGCTACGGGATGTTCCCGTTCGTCCGAGAGCCGTGGCAGGCCTTCGCGGCGGCACTGCTCGTCGGCGTCGGGAGTGGCGGCTTCTGGCCGGCCCAGCTGACGCTCCTTGCGGACGCCTCGTCCCAGGAGAGCGTCGGCATGCCGCGTGGGGCCTCCAGCGAACGTTCATGAACCTCGGGCTCGGGCTCGGCGGGCTTGTCGGCGGCCTGATCGCACGCACCGACCGGCCCGGGACGTTCACCGTCCTGTTCCTCGTCAACGTGGCGAGTGCGGTCGCGTACGCGCTCGTGCTCGCGTGGGTCGCACGTGCCGCCCGAGACTCCGCAGAGACGCTCGCCTTGCCAAGCGGCGGTGGGTACCGCCGCGCGCTCTCGCATCGGCCCGTTCGTCGGCCTGATCGCCCTCAACGTCGTCCTGATCGCCGTCGGCAACGCGCAGCTCGAGCTCCTGCCCGTCTTCGCGAAGAACGAGGCGGACGTCAGCGAGACCGCGATCGGGCTCATCTTCCTGGCAGCGATGCTCGCGCTCGTCGTCTTCCAGCTTCCGGTGGCGAAGGCGCTCGAGGGGCGGTCGCGGATGCGGGCGCTCGCACTCGCGCCTGCCCTCTGGGCGATCGCGTGGATGGTCGTCGAGTTGGGGGGCGCCTGGCTCGACGCCGTCGCAGCGGCGTCCGTCTTCGCGCTCGCGGCAGTCGTCTACGGCCTCGGCGAGTGCTTTCACGGGCCGAACTACGGCCCGCTCGTCGGCGACCTCGCGCCGGCAGGGCTCGAGGGTCGGTACTGGGCGCTCTCGTCCGGGTCCTGGGAGCTCGGCTATGTCATCGGTCCCGCGATCGGCGGCCTGGTGCTCGCGGCCGCGCCGTTCGCGCTCTGGCCGCTGGCGGCAGGCGTCTGCGTCGCGGCGGCCGTTGCAGCGCTCGCCTACGAGCGGCGGATCCCGCGCGAGCTCCGTCTCACGCCGGCGCAAAACGATTTGGCCGGGAGCGTTCCTTCCCCGTGATCCACAAAGGTGTTTCGCGATGTCGCGCGCTTCGCGGACGCGATCGCCGCGATATCGCGCTTCGCGCGATTCGCGAGTCACAATCGCCGCGATATCGCGCTTCGCGCGATTCGCGGCAGTGCTACTTCTCGAGCGGGGGGTTCTGGACGTTGTGCTCGGTCGCGTACGCCTCGACGAGCTGGTTCACGACGTCCATGCCCTCCGGGTACGCGTAGTTGATCCTCACGAACGGCTCCCACTTCTCCGGGAGCGCGTCCTCGGGGAAGATCGCCTCGACCGGGCACTCCGGCTCGCAGGCGCCACAGTCGATGCACTCCTCCGGGTCGATCACGAGCATCCGATCCGACTCGTGGATGCAGTCCACCGGGCAGACGTCGACGCAGGACCGGTCTTTGATGTCGATGCAGGGCTCGGCGATGATGTACGTCATACGGAGGGGAGTCTAACGTGTCGACTCGACGCGCCGAGCGGTCAGCTGACGAGCTCGTCGACGAGCTGAGGAGCCCGCTCTGCGAGCGCCGAACGGACGACGACACGGTCGAATCCCGCCTCTTTCGCACGCCGCAAGCCGGCCGTGTCCGTGTGGTTCGTGAACCCGAGGATCGGCGTCGTCCGGGATAGGCGTCGGCGACCTCGTCCGGGTCGACGCGCGCGATGTCGACGATCACGAGGTCGGGCGGATCGACGCTCTCGGTCGTCACGAGACGATGCTGCGAGCCGAGCAGCACGTCCAGCTTGCCGCGGAAGAAGAGATCGACCCCAGCCACCAGGATCGTCGCCACGGGCAGGAGCGTAGCACCGTTTCGCCCAGGCGCGAAGTCCGCCACCGTGACGGCTGACACGGTCGAGCGCGGTTACCAGGAGGGTCTGCTGCTGCTCTCCCGGGGCGACCACTTCGCCGCGCACGAGGCGTTCGAGGCTGCCTGGCGCGCCGCGGAGACCGGCGAGCGCGACTTCTTCCAGGGTCTCGTCCACGTCGCCGTCGCCTGGTATCAGGCCGGCCGGCGCAACGAGGTCGGCTGCGAGCGTCAGCTGGCGAAGGCACTCCGCCGCCTCGCGCCGTACCGGCCGAGCCACAGGGCGCTGGACGTCGGCGCCCTTCTCGAGCAGGTCGAGTCGGCCGCCGGAGCCTACCCCGACCTCCCGCCCCTGCGGATCAGCCGAGCCCCAGGAGGTCGCGCAGCCGGTTGACGCCGACGTTCAGCCACCAGAAGCGGTCGAAGAAGAGGAGCAGACCGACGGCCACCAGGAACGCTCCGCTGACGAACCGCACGACCGCATAGTTGTCGCGAAGCCAGCGCGAGGCGCTGAGGACACGGGAGAAGCCGATCCCCACGAGGAGAAACGGGAGCGCGAGCCCGCACGAGTAGACCGCGAGGAGGATCGCGCCCTTCCACGCCGTGCTCGAATCGCCCGCGAGCGCGAGGATCGACGCGAGCACCGGCCCGACGCACGGGGCCGCGCAGACGCCGAAGGCCGCGCCGAGCAGCACCCGGGAGCCGGTGCCGCGGGCTCGCTCGGCGAGCCCGGGGGCGGCCAGCCGATCGAGATACGGGAACGGGAGCAACCCCATGAACGCGAGGCCGAGGATGACAATCACGATTCCCGCGATCTGGGGCACGAGGCGCCGATCGCCCCCGACCGCCCCACCCACGAGGGCGATCGCGGTACCGAGCGCGACGAAGACGGTCGAGAAGCCGGCGACGAAAGGCAGGCTCGCGAGCACGACCCTCCGGCCCCCGGCTCCGGGCTGCGTTCCCGACACGGCCGAGAGATAGCCGGGAACGAGCGGCAGCACGCAGGGTGTCACGAACGACAGGAGCCCGGCGAGGAAGGCGAGCGGGATCTTGGCGTCCACGCCTGCACCCTCAGGGGTCGTAGCGCGCGAGTTCCTCGTCGAGTCGCCGCTCGAGCTCCGGATCCAATCGCCGATGCCCGTTCAAAGCACCCGTACCAGCCGTCTCCTGGGCCCGCCCACGGCCGCCGCGAGTCCATCGGTACGCCAGGAAGGCCACTGCCGCGCCCGCAAGACCGATGCCGACGAAGGGCAGCACCCAGGCAAGCAGGTTGAAGCCCCGTTTGGGCGGCGCCGCGAGAACCGCTTCTCCGAACTGCGCGACGAGGGCGTCCTTGATCTCCGCCTTCGTCGCCCCGGCCGCGATTCGCTCGTTGATGAACTGCCTCATCCGCTGCGCGATGGGAGCGTTCGAGAGCGCGAGCAGCGTCTTGCAGGTCGGGCAGTAGATCTCGTTCTCGAGCTCCGCGAGCGTCGGCTGCTGCTCGCTCGCCACCGCAGGGGCTGCAAGCAGCAGCGCAGCCACCGCGACGAGGAGCAGGCGCCGGATCACTGGGTGGCGCTCCCGAGCGCTACCTCGATGTTCTCGTCCAACGCCGCGTCCGTCACCGGGCCCTGGATCCGCTCGCCGACGAGCCGGCCTTCACGGTCGATGAACCACGTCTCGGGGAATCCCGTCACGCCGTAGCGCCCCAGGGTCTTCCCGGAGCCGTCGTGGAGATTCGGGTACGTCTGGGCGTACTTCTCGACGAACCTCTGCGCGTCCGCCTCGAAGTCCTGCGCGTCAATGCCGAGCACGACCACGCCCTCGTCCTCCCAGCGCTTCGATGCGGCCTCGAGCCTCGGTGCCTCGTCGCGGCACGGCACGCACCACGACGCCCAGAAGTTGAGGACGACCACCTTGCCCCGAAGCGACGACAGCCTCAGGTCGCCCCCGCCGCCGAGCAGCGGGAGCGTGAAATCGGGGGCAGTCGGCGCGTCTCCCGCGGCGACCCCGGCCGCGATGCTCTGTCCTGCCTGCCGATCTGCCACGCGCCACCCGAGCAGGGCGAGAAGGAGCGCGACAATACCGACGGCAGCGATCTGGAGAACGAGCTTCCCGCCGCGTGCCATCCGCCGAAGGGTACTCCGCACTCTACGAACAGCGGGCCGTCAACCCGCGCGGCGGCTCCCGCCGCCCTCCCCGGCGGATATCGGCCCGGCCGCTACGCAATGTCCCGAATCGGGCACAGCCCGATCTCGGGACGACCGCGTAAACCGGCAATGCCGGTTTACGCACCGCGGGGCAGCGATTCCGCCTCTTACGCCCCGACGATGTAGACGGGCGTCCCGATCTCGACGCGGTCGAAGAGCCACTCGGCTTCGGAAACCAGCATCCTGATGCAGCCGTGCGAGGCCGAGTAGCCGATCGACGCGGCGTCGGGTGTCCCGTGGATGCCGACGAGGGGTGCGGAGAGCCCCATCCAGCGCGTGCCGAGCGGGTTGCCCGGACCGGGCGGAATCGGCTTCGCGTCCTTCGCCCAGTCGGAGTCGGTCGGTGGGTACCACCACGGGTTCTGCTGCTTGTTGACGATCGACCACTTGCCCAGCGGCGTCGGGTACGACGGCTGGCCCGTCGCGACGCCGAACCGGCGTACGAACCGCTGGCCGTCGTAGAGATAGAGCCGCTTGGATTCCCGCCGGATCACGACGATCGGCCCGAAGTTCTTCAGGGTGACCGTCGGCTTCAGCACGGTTCCCTCGAGTGCCAGCGGTTCACGGTCGCCGTTCTTCAGCGCCCGGACGATCGACGCCTTCATCGCCGGCTCCTTGACGTCGAAGCCGTCCCGCGGCTTCGAGATCCTCGGCCGGTAGTTGACCAGGCGAAGGGTCGAGTTCTTCGCCAGTCGCCCGAAGTTCCGATTGAGGAAGGCGATGTACTCGTCGAGCGGCGCTCCCTTCACGGTCACGACGAGGTCGACCGCGGATCCGGGCGGTGAGGTCAGCGCGCGTTGAACCGCCCCCGGCACGTACGCCTTCGCGCCGAGACGGTCAGGTGTCGCCCACCACTTCCGCTGCTTGTACGTGAACTGGAGCGGCTGATCGAATGCCGCCTGGACCGCCGCCGTCGCGTCCGCCGCGGTCATCCCGCCGACGAGCATTCCCTCGATCGTGACGCCGTCGGGGATGACGCCGAGCCCGGGGTCCGTGGTCGTCGTGGGAGCGGTGGTCGTCGCCGGAAGCGTGTCGGTCGACGTGGTCGCCGACGTGGTCGCAGCCGGGTCGGTGATCGTCGGCGGCGCAGGCTCCGTCGAGGTCGTCCCTGGATCCTGAGCACGGGCCAGCGGCACGGTTGCCACCGCGAGCAAGGCGAACAGAACGACGATGCGTCGCACCACGACCTCAGATCTTAGATGTCGCGCATGCCGGAACGAGTCACCCGATTGGAGGGGTCCACGCGCGGTTCATTCTCCGTCGACGGCGAAGATCCTCGGATCGTTGGAGATCACGCCGTCGACTCCGGTTGCGAGCACGCGTCGCAAGAGCTCCGGCTCGTCGACGGTCCAGACGAACACCGACAGCCCTTGCGCGTGCGCTCTCTCGACGGCGGCACGGGAGAGAACGGAGTAGTGGAGCATCGCCCAGCCGGCGTTCGCCGCCCGCGCCATTCGCCCGATCCGGAACGGGAGCGCCGACCGGAGCGCTGCCGCACCGGCCCACACGAGCGGGGCGAGCGGCCTTCTCAGCGCCAGGCCACGCCGATCCCAGGGGTACGAGATCCCGGTTCGCAGCGCCGGCTCGCACGTGCGCAGCCGGCGGAGGCTCTCGGGGAAGAACGACGAGGCGATCGTCCGATCGACGAGCCCGTGCTCTCGAAGCTGGGTGACGATCGCAGCCTCGAAGCCGTGCCACTTGAGATCGAGATCGACGCCCACGTCACGCGGAGCGTTCGAGGCCAGGAATGCCAGCGCCTCGTCGAGGGTCGGCGCCTCCGGGCCCACCTCCTCGTGGGAATGCGCAAGCACGAGCGAGCCGTCCGCGGCGTCGACGACGTCCACCTCGACCATGTCGACACCCTGCTCGAGTGCCGCCGCGATCGACTCGATCGTGTTCTCGGGAGCCAGCGCGGCGGCGCCCTTGTGCCCCACACGGACGAAGCGGCGCCCGCTCGCGGTGCCTGCCGGGGTCGTCGTCAACGCCCGTAGCTTGCCAGGGGACGCCCGGTTCTGGTTGCATCCGTCGTCCCGGGCGGCGACAATCTCCCCTTCGATGACCGCCCGTGCCCAGCAGTCGCACTCCGAGGAGAGCTCGCCCCCGCGTGACGATCCCTACGTCGTCCGGCGTCGCGTCGTCCAGCACCGCCGGAAGCGGATCGCACGCATCGAGTACCGGCGGGAGCAGAAGTGGGCACGACGGCGCTTCTGGATCCTGATCGCCGTTCTCGTCCTGGTCGCGGTGTTCCTCAGCGTGACGATCTGGGAGCAGGTTCAGTCGATGTTCGGGATCTAGGTGGCGGCTCAGCGACCGTCGCCGGCGCCGCTCGCGAGCCCGGGTGAAGCGCTCGCCTGGGTTTCGGGCCTCGTCCTGGCCCTCAGCGCGTTCATGGGCTGGTACTCGATCGAGAGCCCCGTCGCGACGGTCTCGGTCACCGGCTGGAACACCGGAACGCTCGGGAAGCTGGTCTTCTTCCTAGGGCTCGTCGTGCTCGCCTTCCTCTTCCTCCAGGCAACCGGCGTCGAGCTGCCGCCGATGGTTCGAAGCGGCGTCGTGATCACCGCGCTCGGAGCGGTCGGGACGATCCTCGTCCTGATTCGCGTCATCGACATCCCCGATCGCTTCGTCGGATCGGGTCGGAGCGTCGGTCTCTGGATCTCGCTCGTCTCGGCATTCGTCGTCGTCGCGGCCGGTCTCATGCGAACCGGCGAGGAGCACGCGGCCTAGGCGCAACCCCGGAAGCGCTACCCCGGCCTCCAGTCGCCTGCACCGCGGGCGTACGCGGCGAACGCGGCGTCCTGGACCAGCGATGCGTCACCGATCCCGACCCGTGGCTCGGCGGGCATCGCATCGTCCACGACGTCCCGCACCCAGTCGTCGGCGCCGGCATGAGCGATCGCCAGCTCGCCGAGCGTGTAACGCTGTCCGACCCTCCGGCGCAGCTCCGAGACGACGGCCGCGACCAGGTCGCACAGCTGGCCGTGCCGCACCGGATCGGCTGCCTCGGCGGCGAGCCGGCCGCGTCCCTCCTCCCATTGCTGGCGCGCGCTCTCGAGCACGGGCTCAGGCCGACCGAACGGCCTCGCCGCAACGCGCGTCCGGACACCACGGCTCGTCGATCTCGTCGAGCACTCTGCTTCCGAGCTCGTACCCCGGACGCGCCAGCGCGAACGCGACGTGGGCGTGAAGGCACTTGATGCTCTCGTCGCGGCTGGCGCCACCGACGCCCGCGTCGAGCTCGGGACGGATACGACGTTGCTCCGCGTGTGCCTTGGCCAGGCTGGATCCGAGATCAGGATCGGCCGCCGCAGCAGCCGAGTAGCGGCGCACAGCGCCCGCCGCCTCGAGCCGGCTGACGGCAGCGACGAGCCACGGACAGGTCAGCCAGAAGGTGGTCGGGAACGGGGTCCCGTCACCCGTGTGGGGCGCCTGCTCGCTGACGGCCGGGTAGCCGTGCGGGCAGCGGACGGCGACCCTGCGAAACGCCCTGGCGGGCCTTCCGAGCTGCCACGAGACAAGCGCTCGATCGTCCATCCAGTCATCGTAGTCCGGCGCTCCCGGGATCCCGGCCGTTGCTGACGATGTACAGACGCTCGCCCGGGCGGACGAGCCCGAGACGCCGTGCTTCGCGCTCGACGAAGGCGTCCGTCGCGGTCAGTTCGAGCTCGTGACGGAGAACCGCCTGTCGCCGGAGGAGCTCCGACCTCTGCGCCTCCCGGGTCGCGACTTCGTCCTTCGCCTCGAGATACGCGCGGATCGGCTGGACGTAGGCCACGGCGATCGCGAGCACGACTGCCACGCCGAGCCAGCGGAGGACGTGAACTCGCCTTGATGCGCGCGCGCGACGGGCCATGGGGGTTCAGGGTTCGACGCGAGTGCCCGGTGGCCCTTCCGGGCGCATCGAAGATCGGCCGCGATCGTCACGCTGTGCCGCGAATCGGGCGGAGCCCGGAAGCGCTACGCCGGTCCCGGACAATCTCCCGTAGTGCGGAAACCGGCCCCGCCGGTTCCCGCGGATCGTCGAAATATCGTCCGGGTGCTACCGCACCCGGACGATTTCCGACACTACGCCGTCTCGACCTTGATCAGGTTCGTCGTGCCCGGCATGTTGAGAGCCGATCCTGCCGTGATCACGACCCGGTCGCCGGGCGCGACGATTCCGTTGTCCCGTGCCGCGGCCAGCGTGAGCGCCCAGAGGTGCTCGACGTCGCGGCCCTCGTCGATCCGGCAGGGCACGACTCCCCACTCGATCGCCATCTGCTGCACGGCGTGCGCCCGGTGGGAGGCGGCCACGATCGGCCTTCTGGGCCGGTGGCGCGCGACGCCGGACGCGGTCCTGCCCGAGAACGTCGGTACCAGGATCGCCTCGGCGGAGAGCACCTCGGCGATGTCGCAGGCCGCGTTCGAGATCGCGTCGCGCACCGTCGGATACGGCTGCTCGAGCGTCCGCGCGAGCTCGTGCCGATACCCGACCGACGGCTCGATCGCGAGGGCGATCCGATCAATCGCCCGGACCGATTCGACCGGGTACCGGCCGATCGCCGTCTCGCCCGAGAGCATCACGGACGCCGTTCCGTCGAGGATGGCGTTCGCGACGTCGGATGCCTCGGCCCGGGTCGGCTCCGGTCGCGTCAGCATCGACTCGAGCATCTGCGTCGCTGTGATCGCAGGCTTGCCGTGCTCGAGGGCGGACAGGATCACGCGCTTCTGCGCGAGCGGAACCTGCTCCGGCCCGATCTCGACACCCAGGTCGCCTCTGGCGACCATCACGGCATCCGATGCCTCGACGATCGCCGACAGGTCGTTCAACGCCTCCGCCTTTTCGATCTTGGCGATCACGTGGGTCTGCGAGCCGGCGTCGTGCAGGTGCTCTCGTAGCAGGCGCACGTCCTCCACCGAGCGCACGAACGACAGCGCGACGTAGTCGACACCGAGTTGGAGCGCCAGCTCGAGATCGCGGGTGTCCTTCTCCGTCAAGCACGGCACCGGAACCGACACGCCCGGCAGGTTGACGCCTTTGTGGCCAACGACCGTCCCACCCACGACGACCCGACACGACGCCCTTCCGCGCTCCACCCGCTCGACGCGCAGGCGGACGAGCCCGTCGTCGATCATCACCTCGTGGCCCGGGTGGAGCACCTGGGAGAGCACCGGCGGCGCGACCGGGAGATCGTCGGCGTGCTCCGACCCCTCCCCCGCGATCGTGACCGTCTCGCCAGTCGTCAGCTCCCGCGGCTCTGCGAGATCACCCACCCGAAGCTTCGGGCCTTGCAGGTCACCGATCAGCGCGATCGGCCGACCGGCCGACTCCTGCGCCCCGCGGACGAGGTTCGCGCGCTCCCGGTGCTCGTCGGGCGTCCCGTGCGAGAAGTTGAGACGCGCACCGTCCATCCCTGCTGCAACCAGCGCGGCGACGGTCTCCCGTGACGACGTCGCCGGCCCGATCGTGCAGACGATCTTCGTGCGGCGCCGGCCGAGGCTCACGGGCTGAGCGTAGCTACCGTTCGAAGGCGGACGCGCCCGGGTACGATGACGCGCCGGCGAGCGCTTCCTCGATCCTGAGCAGCTGGTTGTACTTCGCCACGCGATCGGTCCGGGACGGTGCGCCGGTCTTGATCTGACCCGCGTCGACCGCCACGGCGAGGTCGGCGATCGTCGTGTCCTCGGTCTCGCCGGATCGGTGCGAGATGATCGCCGTGTAACCGGCGTCCCGAGCCAGCTCGATCGCGTCGAGCGTCTCGGTGAGCGTCCCGATCTGGTTCACCTTGACGAGGATCGCGTTCGCGATGCCGGAATCGATGCCTCGCCGAAGCCGCTCGACGTTCGTCACGAACAGGTCGTCGCCCACGAGCTGCACCCGATCCCCGATCCGCTCCGTGAGCTCGCCCCAGGCGTCCCACTCGTCCTCTGCCAGCGGATCCTCGATCGAGACGATCGGATAACGCTCGCACAGCTCGGAGTACAGGTCGATCATCTCCGCGGTCGAGAGAGTCCGGCCCTCGCCTGCGAGCACGTACGCCTCGCCGCGCCAGAGCTCGGTCGCCGCAGCGTCGAGCGCGATCGCGACGCGACCGCCGTGGCCGGCGCGATCCGCGGCCTCGAGGATCGCCTCGATCGCAGGCGAGGTCCCACGCAGGTCCGGAGCGAATCCGCCCTCGTCGCCGACAGCCGTCGAGAGACCGCGCTCGTGCAGGAGCGCTCTCAGGTGATGGAAGACCTCGGCACCGATCCGCAGCGCCTCCGAGAACGTCGCTGCGCCGATCGGGACGATCATGAACTCCTGGACGTCTAGGCCGTTCTGAGCATGGGCGCCCCCGTTCACGACGTTCATCAGCGGGACCGGAAGGACGTGCGGGCCCGGGCCGCCGATCCAGGCCCACAAGGGCAGCCCGGCGTCGGCGGCAGCGGCGCGGGCCGCCGCGAGCGAGCAGCCGAGGAGCGCGTTGGCCCCGAGGCGACTCTTGTCGGTGGTTCCGTCGAGCTCGATCAGGAGGCGGTCGAGCTCTCGCTGATCGGTGGCATCGGCACCGCGAAGCGCCGGACCGGCGATCTCCTGGACGTTCTGCACCGCGTGGAGGACGCCCTTCCCGAGGTAGGCGTCGGGATCCCCGTCACGGAGCTCGACCGCCTCGAAGCGTCCCGTCGAGGCTCCGGACGGCACCGCCGCCCGGCCGGTCGAGCCCGACGCGAGAGCAACGTCCACCTCGATCGTCGGGTTCCCGCGAGAGTCCAGGATCTGGCGCGCCCGCACGTCGACGATGCCGGTGCTCATCGACCCTCCTCCTTCGCGCGCTCGTAGAAGCGATCCTGGGCCTCGACCTCGAGGTCGGCAAAGGCGAGCCCCTCCATGTCCGCGAGTGCCTCCGCTCGCTCGACCCGCGCCACGAAGCGATGCGAGGCTCCGCGCAGTGCGAGCTCCGGGTCGACGTTGGCAAGGCGGGCGACGTTGACGCAGGCGAAGAGCACGTCGCCGAGCTCCTCCCCGGTTCGCGCGTCCGGCTCCGTCTCGGGATCCGGACGGCGCGAGCGGCCCAGCTCGGCCTCGAGCTCGGCGAGCTCGTCTCGGAGATCTCGAAGCGCGAGCTCAGACGACGCGTAGTCGAAGCCGACGGTGGCGGCACGGCGCTGGACCTTCTTGGCATGAAGCAGCGCCGGTAGCGTCTCCGGGAGGTCGTGGAAGATCCCTTCGCGACCCTCCTGGTCGGACTTCAGCTCCTCCCATCGCTGCTTGACGGCACCCGCCGAGCCGAGCGTCGAGGGACCGAAGACATGCGGATGGCGCCGGACGAGCTTGTCGTGGATCGCGCGGGCCACGACCTCGAGGCCACCCGCGCCACGCTCCTCGAGGAGCAGGGCCAGAAAGACCGTCTGGAAGAGGAGATCTCCGAGCTCGTCGACCAGCTTCGGGTCGTCATGCGCCTGGGCGGCGTCTGCGACCTCGTACGCCTCCTCGACGGTATGGGGGACGATCGTCAGCTCCGTCTGCGCTCGATCCCACGGGCAGTCCCGGCGAAGACGCTCGGCGAGAGCCTGCAGATCGAGAAGCGCCTCGGCCAGCCCGTCCCGGCTGCTCGCCACGGGCTAGATGGTTGATCGGAAAGTGTGGCGCCGCCGGGCACGGCCGAGACCGAGCAGGAGACAGGGATCACGTCTCGTTCGTACCGGAGGTACGGGCGAGACGCGAGCGTTGGCTCCTGCGACATGTCCCGGCCGCCAGCCGGCGGCACCACGGTTTCCGGTCAATTTCCGATCGATCATCTAGGGCGTGGTGCCGCTGCCGGCCGACGTCGATGCGGCAGCCGGAGGGGCGAAGCCGACGGCGTACGCCACCTGCGACGCGTACTTGCCGCGCACCTGCTCGACCCAGGTGCTCATCGCCGCGTTGCGCCGTTCCTCGAGGAGCTGCTGCTCGATCGACTCCTTCGCCTCCGCGAACGGCGTCTTCGCGGCGGGCACGGTGTCCTCGAGAGCCTTGATCACGTGCCAGCCGAACTGGCTCTTGACCGGCTCCCCGATCTCGCCGGTGTCGAGGGCGAAGGCGACCTCCTCGAACTCGGGCACGAACGTGCCCTTCTCGTCCAGGAGCTCTCCGCCGTTCTCGGCGGACCCGGGTCCTTCGAGAGCTCCTTGGCCAGCGTGGCGAAGTCGGCGCCGTCCTGCAGCTGGGCGTAGACGTCCTGCGCCTCCTTCTTGGTGTCGACGAGGATGTGCGCGACCTGCCGGCTCTCGGCCTTCTGGAACTGCTCGGCGTTGTCGTCGTAGTAGGCCTGAACGTCGTCGTCGGTAACCGTGACGTCCTTCGTCACCTGGTCGAAGATCTTCTCCGAGATCAGCTGCGCTCGGATGTCCGCGCGGACATCGGCCTCGGTGAGGCCCTGCGTCTTCAGCTCTTCCTGGTACTTCGCATCGTCACCCTCGAAGAACTGATCCTTCAGCTCCTGCAGCCGCTTGTCGACGTCCGCGTCGGCGACCGTGATGCCGAGCGACTCGGCCTCCTTCGCGAGCTCGGCGCGCTGGACGAGGAAGTCCACTGCCTGGCTCTGGAGATCGGCGTACTCGGGCGTGCCGGCCTTCGGAAAATCCTCACCGCGCGACTCGGCGGCCTTCTCGGCCTGGGAGAAGAACCGGTCGAACTCCACCTTGGTGATCGGCGTTCCGGCGACGACTGCCACAGCGTCTTCCGGGACGACCTGCGAGCTCTCGGTCGTCGCACCGTCCCCGCCCCCACCGCCACCGCAACCGGCCACAGCCGCCACGAGCGCAAGGAGCACTGGCAGGACGAGGAGCCTGAGGCGAGACATTTCGAAAGGGTAGCGGGAGGGTCAGGCGGCGAGCCGCAGTGAGAGTAGCGAATCGGCTAGCTCGAGCGCCCGCCCGATCGTGTCCGCCCGAAGACTGACCTCGCGGCGCGCTCCCGTGTAGACGGCGGTGTCGGCGATCCGCCTCAGCTCGCGCAGCTCAGGGGAGCCGAGGACGAGCGGGCCGATCGTCGCGCGACCGCCCTTGAAGACCAGATAGTCGGCGCCGAGACGTGCGAGCTTCAGCTTCGCATCCTGGATCGCGAAGAGGTTCTCGACGGGCTCCGGGACCGGGCCGAACCGGTCCTCGATCGACGCGTGCAACTCGCGGAGCTCGTCATCCGATTCGGCAAGCGCGATTCGGCGGTGGAGGTCGATCTTCGCGGCCTCGGCTGAGACGTAGGCGCCCGGGATGAACGCGTCGATCTGCGCGTCGACGCGCACCGGACGGGCGGCCGCCCGGCGGGCGCCGCCGAGCTCCGCGACCGCCTCGCCGAGCATCTCGACGTAGAGCTCGAACCCGACGGCGGCGACATGACCGGACTGGGCGACGCCGAGCAGATTCCCGGCGCCACGGATCTCGAGGTCTCGCAGGGCGATGGAGAAGCCCGCACCGAGCTCGGTGTGGTCTGCCAGTGTCGCGAGCCGGGCGCGTGCCTCCGCGCTCAGCTCGCCGGCGTCGGGGTAGAACAGATACGCGTGGGCGACGACGTCGCTGCGGCCCACGCGGCCACGGATCTGGTAGAGCTGGGCGAGCCCGAGCGCATCGGCGCGTTCGACGACGAGGGTGTTCGCCTGGGGGATGTCGAGGCCGGACTCGATGATCGTCGTCGACACGAGGACGTCGGCGTCCCCGCGGATGAACGCGAGCATCCGCTCCTCGAGATCCCGCTCGGGAAGCTGGCCGTGTGCCACGAGGAACCGGAGCTCCGGGCACAGCTGCGAGAGCCTCTCGGCTGCCTCGTCGATCGTCTCGACCCGGTTGTGGAGGTAGAACGTCTGACCCTCCCGCTCCCGCTCGCGCTCGAGCGACGCGCGGACGAGCTCGTCGTCGTATTCGCCGACGTGCGTCCGGATCGGGCGACGTCCGCGTGGAGGCGTCTCGATGACGCTGATGTCGCGGAGGCCCGCCAGGGACATGTGCAGCGTGCGCGGGATCGGCGTCGCCGAGAGCGAGAGCACGTCGACCTCGACGCGGAGCTGGCGCAGCAGCTCCTTCTGCGCCACGCCGAAACGCTGCTCCTCGTCGACGACGACCAGCCCGAGCTGCTTCGGGATCACGTCGCGCGAGAGCACACGATGGGTGCCCACGAGGACGTCGACCTTGCCGGCGGCGAACTCCCGGAGCACCTCCTTCACCTCGGACGGCTTGCGGAATCGAGAGATCATCTCCACTCGAACCGGAAGCTCGCGGTAGCGCTCCCGGAAGGTGTTCCAGTGCTGCTGGGCGAGCACGGTCGTCGGCGACAGCACGAGGGACTGCTTGCCGGCGGCGGCGACGATCAGCGCGGCGCGGACCGCGACCTCGGTCTTGCCGAAGCCGACGTCGCCGCAGACGAGCCTGTCCATCGGCCGGGGAGACTCGAGGTCCTCCTTGACCGCCTCGATCGCACGGCGCTGGTCAGGGGTCTCCTCGTAGGGGAAGGTCGTCTCGAGGGCCTCGACGAGCTCGCCACCGGTGTCGTAGGCGACACCCGCCGCGTTCTGTCGCTGCGCGTACAGGGCGAGAAGCTCGCCAGCGAGCTCCCGCGCTCCTTCGCGCGCCCGATTCTTGAGGTTCTGCCACGCTTTCCCGCCGAGCTTCGAGAGCGCGGGGGCGCCCCCGTCGGCGCCGACGTAGCGCGAGACCTTGCCGATCTGCTCGTGCGGAACGTAGAGGCGGTCGTCGCCCTTGAACCCGAGGAACAGATAGTCGCGCGTGACCCCGGCAACCGTCTTGGTCTCGAACCCGAGAAGGCGCCCGACGCCGTGATCCTCGTGCACGACGTAGTCGCCGACTCTCAGATCGGCGAAGCTCTGGAGCGCCTTGCCGAGGCGGGCGTCGGTGCGCGGCGGCCGTTTCCGGAACACCTGCGTGTCCGGAAGCAGGACGAGACCGAGCTCGCGCGACACGAAACCCCTCCGGACGGGGGCAACGGCGAACGCCACCCCGGCCTCCGGCCCGAGCGGGTCTCCCTCCTCGAGCAAGCGCGCATCGACCCGCCGGAGCATCGCTTTCGTCCTGAGGGCCTCCCCGCGGTGGGCGAAGCAGACGACGACACGGTTCCCGGAGCGGACGAACGCCTCGAGCTCGCGCTCGGCCTCGGCGAGCCCGCGCGCGGCGATCGCCGGGCGCTGAGCCTCGAACGCGAACGGCTGGCCGGACGGGAGCGGATCGAGCAGCGCTGCGTCCGGGAGCTCGACGGTGCCGCCCAGCTCCTCGACCCAGACGTCCCTGACGCCGTCCGGCTCCCAGATCAGCTGGCACTCGGAGAGCGGAGCGACGAGATCGTCCGGCAGCTGCGAACGGTCGTCGAGCGCCGAGCCGGCAACGTCGAGCCGGCGCTCCACCGCCGGGTAGACGAGCGCGGCGCCAACCGGGTGCAGCGCCCGCTGCGTGAACGGCGAGAACGCTCGTATCGACTCGATCTCGTCTCCGAACAGCTCGATCCGGATCGGTTCCCGACCGGTCGAGCGGAACACGTCGACGATCCCGCCGCGAACGGCGAACTGGCCTCGCTCCTCGACCCTCTCGACACGCTCGTAGCCTGCGAACGCGAGCTCGCGCGCGAGCCCTTCGACCCCCGGCTCCTCGCCCACCGAGAGCCGGATCGTGGACGGTCGCTTCTCACTTGGGGGAAGGCCCTGAGCCCAGCCGAGCGCGGATGCGCAGACGAGACCACCTGCCGCGTGGACGTCCAGCGCGCGAGCCCGCTCGCCCACGAGATGCGCGGGCGGCACCAGGCCGCTCTCGAACGGGACTCCCCGCGAAGCGAGCAGGCCGACGTGATCGGCTCCGATGAACCATCCCGCCGCGTCCGCCATGTCCCTGGCGTCTGCGTCCTCCGGGAGGATGCAGACGAGCCCCCCCGTGGACTGGCCGCCGGCCGCTCGACGGGCGACCCAGGCCGACGCGAGGAAGAGTGGCAGGAGCGGCTCGGAGACCCGGGCGCGCGTCGAGGCGCCGTCGGCGAGGAAAGCGGCTAGGCGCTCGCTGCGTGCGAGCTCGAGCGCGAGCGGGCGCAGAAGGGGATCATCCATCGAGACCAGCGGTGCCAGGGGACGGGGCTTCGGCGGACTCATCGTAGCCGCCTCGACGCCGGGGCCACCCCTTGCCTCCTCCCGCTCTTCAGCGTAGCGCCGCCGGGCGCGTGGGCGAGTGACGGTTCGGGCCGACTGTCGTGTCGGCGCGTGACGACTTCGTCACGCGCGCTCGTTGAACCGACGCTGCGCGACCTCGACGCCGTCGAGAGCGATCGTCTCTGCGGCATCGGCGGCTCGAGCGAGGATGCCGTCGAGATCGATCTCGGGCGAGAACGGCGACAGCACGAAGTCTGCGACCGGTCGCGGATCGCCACGCTCGGGGCGACCGACGCCGATCCGCAGGCGGAGGAAGTCGGGGCTTCCGAGTGCGGCAGCAACGGAGCGCAGGCCGTTGTGGCCCGCCAGGCCGCCACCGAGCCGGGCCTGAATCCTCCCCACCTCCAGGTCCACCTCGTCGTGCACGACCAGCAGGCGATCGAGGGGCAGCTTGTAGAACCGCACAGCCGGTGCGACTGCGCGACCCGACTCGTTCATGTAGGTGAGCGGTTCGAACAGCCCGATCCGCGCCCCGTCGAGTCGGATGTCGCCGACGGAGCCCGAGAACTTCGATCGGAACGCCCCGCCGTGGCGTCGTGCCAGCTCCTCGACGACCATGAAGCCGACGTTGTGGCGCGGTCGTCGATACTCGCTGCCGGGGTTCCCGAGACCCACGACGAGAAGATCGAGTGTCGAGGTGTGATCGCCCCGACGAAGGAGCCGCACGGACTACGACTCGGAGGCTTCGCCCTCGGCCTCGCCGGCGGTCTCGGTCGGTGCCTCCTCGCCCTCGGCACCGGCAACCTCCTCGCCCTCGGCCGCTTCTGCCTCTTCGTCCTCGGGTAGATCGACGCGCCTGGGCGCAGCGACCGTGGCGATCACCGATTCGGCGTCGTCGAGGACGGTCACGCCGTCGGGTATCTCGAGGTCCCGACACGTGCACCTGATCGCCGATCTCGAGCGCGGCGACGTCGAGCTCGAAACGCTCCGGCACCGCCATCGGCAGCGCCTCGACGGTGACCTCGCGGATGATCTGGGACAACAGGCCTCCGAGCGTGACGCCCGCGGCGACGCCGACGAGCTCGATCGCGACCTGCGCCTGGATCGGCCGGTCGAGCCTGACCTCGTGGAGGTCGACGTGCAGCAGCGCCGATCGCCGCGGATCGAGCTGATAGTCCTTCAGGACGGCGTGATGGGCCTTCTGCTGGCCCTCGAGGACGACGTCCAGGATCGCGTGCGTCCCGTGGCTTCCCCCGAGCGCCTGGCGCAGCTGCCGCTCCTCGACCACAAAGGGGCGTGGGCTCCCCGAGCCGTAGAGCACACCGGGAACGAGACCCTCGCGACGCAGCCGCCTCGCCGACCTGGTGCCGCGGTCCTCGCGTTCGCGCACCTCGAGCTTGACGCGTTCTCCAGCCATCCGGCCGGGAAGTGTAGCCGAAGGCCCACCGCCCTATGCTCTGACCGATTCGGCTCGCGACGCCGGTCGGAGGAGTAGCTCATGAACGTCAGAACAGTTCGAGCGACTGCCGTCAACGTGCCGATGGTGGCGCCCTACCAGTTCGCCTTCGGCGCGATCGCCAGCTTCACGACGACGATCGTCGAGGTCGAGGACGATGACGGCGTGCGGGGGATCGGCGAGAGTCCGCACGGCGACCTGACCGCCCTGGTCGAGCGACTCGGAGAAGCGCTCGTCGGCGTCCGGGTCGATGATCTGAACGCCTGCGAGTCGCTGGCGCTCTCGCGAGCCGGGTTCTCGCCGTGGTCGGACGACGTCGCCTCCCGGCGAGCGTTCGGTGGAATCGAGATCGCACTGTGGGATCTACGCGCGAGGCGAGAAGGGCGACCTCTCGTCGAACTCCTCGGCGGACGCGTGCGGGACCTGGTTCCGTTCACGGAGTACTTCGCCCTCCGGCACGGAGCCGAGGAGACCCCCGCCGCGGTCGTGGCCTACTGCGAGAGAATGGCCGGCGAGCATGCGTCGCCCTGGTTCGAGGGCAAACTCGGCGTTCTCGATCTGCGAACGGAGTTGGCGATGATCCGGGACGTCGCGCGCGCGATCGGAACAGATCGCCTGGTGCGGCTCGATGCCAACGGTGGGTACACGGTCGCGACGGCGCGGCGAGTCGTCGCCGAGCTCGGAGCCCTCGGCGTCGGCTGGCTCGAGGATCCTTGCCGCTCACTCGACGAGACCGAGCGCCTCCGGGCCGACGGGGCGCCCGTCTCCTTCTCGACTCACGAGCCGGATCTCGTCCGGGCCGCCCGATCTGGCGTCCCGGACGGTTTCTGCCTCGATCTCGCCGAGCTCGGCGGCATCCGCCGGACGCAGGATTTCCTGCGCGCGTGCGAGGTGTTCGGTACGGCGTTCTGGTGCTACAGCGGCGATGCCGGGATCATGACGGCCGCCTATCTGCACCTCACCGCAGCCGAGCCGTCACTCATCTGGCCTCACCAGGCCCTGTTCCGGTTCACGGCCGACGTGGTCGTCGAGCAGGGGCACTTCGCGCCGCACGCCGGCGTGCTTCCCGTGACGGATGCCCCCGGTCTGGGCGTCACGCTCGATCGAAGTGCCCTCGCAAGGCTCCACGAGCGCTACCGCAGCGAGGGCCCGATGGCCTCGGGAACCCCTGGGGAGCGCTACACCGACGGGTTCCGGCGGCAGTGACGTGGACGGGGTGTGAGAGCCGGTTGTACTCCGACAGTCACGCGAGCCCTCTCGCGCACGCCCGCCTCAGGGTCGCGGATGAAGTTCACAACCAGCTGCGAGAGAGTGGCGTCGAAGGCGTGATCGGCGAACGGCAGTGCCTCGGCCGCGGCGACCCCTGGCAATCGCGCGCAGCAGGCTTCCACGAACGGCTCCGAACAGGCCCGCGGCGCACACGCTCGCCTCCCCAGCCGGCCCGCGAGGGCGGCCGTAAGTGCGCCGGGCCCGCAGTCCACATCGAGAGCGCGCATGCCCAGCTCGATACGGAGCGAACGCGATCAGCGCCGCGGCCAGCGTCGCTCCATAGCGGCCAACGTGACAGTCGTACGCGTCGGCGGACGCCCTGAACGTTTCAGCACCCGGCATGGCAGAGGCGAGCCCTAGCTCCACCACTGAATCGTTGCTGGGCTAGAAGAGCTGGTTCTCGCCCGCGAAGATCGCGGAGACGGACTCGTCGGAGAAGACGTTGCGGATCGACTCGGCGAGGATCTTCGACACGGTCAGCACCTGGAGCTTCGCCGGTCGCGTCAGCGGGTCGATCGGCACCGTGTCGGTCACCACGATCTGCTCGATCTCGCTCTCCGCCACGCGCTCCAGCGTCCCGTCGGGGAACAGCCCGTGCGTCGCGCACGCGTACACGGCGCTCGCGCCCGCCTGACGGAGCGCTCGGGCCCCGGCGAGCAGCGTCCCACCGGTGACCACCATGTCGTCGCTCATGATCGCGATCTTGCCGCGGACTCGACCGATCACCTCGGTGACGTCGGCGACGTCGTGCGTCGGCCGCGTCTTGTTGAGGATCGCGAGCTCGCCTTCGAGCATCTCGCCGAACTTCCGCGCCATCTTCGCCCGGCCCGGGTCCGGGGAGACGGACACGACGCCCTCGCCCCAGAGCCCCTGGTCGCGGAAGTGCTGGGCGAACAGCTTGAGCGCCGTCATGTGGTCGACGGGAATCGTGAAGAAGCCCTGGATCTGCCCGGCGTGAAGGTCCATCGTCAGCACGCGGTCGACGCCGGCCGCCTGGAGCAGCTCCGCGACGAGCTTCGCCGTGATCGGCTCGCGCGGCGCCGACTTCTTGTCCTGGCGCGAATACGGGTACCAGGGGAGGACCGCCGTGATCCGGTGGGCCGACGCGAGCTTCGCCGCGTCGATCATGATCAGCAGCTCCATCAGATGGTCGTTGACCGGGTGCTGCCCCGACTGGACGATGAAGACGTCGGCACCTCGGATCGACTCGTGGTAGCGGCAGTACGTCTCGCCGTTGGCGAACGTCTTCAACTCGACCGGCCCGAGATCGATCCCGAGCTCCTCGGCGATCCGCGACGCGAGCTCGGGGTTCGAACGCCCCGAGAACAGCATCAGCCGCGGCGCAGGACTGCGCTGCAGCGACCGTGTGCTCTCCTCGACGGGCCGTGGGGCATCGAGCGTCTCGAGACCCGGAAGGGTCGACAGCTCAGCCATGGTCACCTCCACCCCGTCCCTTCTTGTTGACCTGTCTCGCTCGTGCGATCGCGAGGGCGCCGGGCGGGACGTCCTCGGTGATCGTCGATCCTGCCCCTACCCACGCGTCGTCGCCGACCGTGACCGGGGCGATGAACGCATTGTGAACGCCCGTCCTGACGTTTCGCCCGATCTTCGTGAGTCCCTTCGAGCGACCGGGCTGGTGGGGGAAGTTCGCGGTGATGTTCCCGGCCGCGATATTCGCTCCTTCGCCGATCACGGCATCGCCGATGTAGGACTGGTGCGGCACCTTGGCCCCGCGACCGAGACGCGAGTTCTTGACCTCGACGAACGCCCCTGCCTTCGCTCGCTCGTCCAGCACCGTCCCGGGGCGAAGGTAACAGAACGGGCCGACCGTCCCGTCCTCCCCGACCTCGGCGTCGACGACGACGGCGTGCGGCCCGACGACTGCGCCCCGACGAACGACGGAACGACCGCGCAGGACCGTGAACGGCTCGATGGTCGCGTCCGCCTCGATCGCGACCGTCGGCTCGATCCACGTCGTCGCAGGATCCGTGATCGTGACCCCCGCGAGCATGTGCGCGCGGAGGATCCGCTCCCGGAGGACGGCGCCGGCCTCCGCGAGCTCGATCCTCGTATTGACGCCTTCGACGTCGCCCGAGTCGGGAGCGAGATGAACCGCGCCGACGCCCCCGTTCGCGACGAGCAGCCGGACGGCGTCCGTCAGGTAGAGCTCCCCCTGAGCGTTTGCCGCGTCGATCCGCGAGAGAGCGTCCCAGAGCTCCGGCACGCGGAAGGCGTAGATCGAGGAGTTCACCTCCCGAAGCTCGAGCTGCTCGGGCGTCGCGTCGGCAGCCTCGACGATCCCCTCGAGCCTGCCGGCGCGGTCACGGACGACGCGCCCGTAAGCCCGGGGATCTGGGGGCTCGAACGAGAGCACGGTGACGACGGCGCTCCGCTCACGATGCTCCTGCACCAGACCCTGTAGCACCTCGCTGCGAAGCAAGGGCGTGTCCCCTGCGAGCACGAGGACGTCCCCCTCGAACGACTCGAGCGCCGGCCTCGCCGACGCAACCGCGTCGCCGGTTCCGAGCGGGCGCTCCTGCACCGCGAGGGTGACACCCGGAGCCATCGTCCCGTCGAGCGCGTCGCGGGTCTCGGGGGAGCACACGACCACGAACGGGCTTGTTCGAAGCGGCGTCGCCGCTTCGACCACCCAGTCGATCAGGCGCCGCCCGAGCACCTCGTGGAGATGCTTGGGGCGAGCCGACTTCATCCTCGTTCCGAGGCCGGCAGCCATCACGACGGCGGCAAGGGGGCGGGTGGTCATCGAGCGACGAAGATGGCTGGGGCGGGAGGATTCGAACCTCCGGTCACGGGACCAAAACCCGCTGCCTTACCGCTTGGCTACGCCCCATCCCAGCGGTCGGAGTATACGGACGGCTACCGGTCCACGATCAGTGCCACGACGACGAGCACGCCGATGATCGCGACGACGACGATCGCGGCGGCACTCAGCACCCAGCCCAGGATCGGGACGAGCAGGACGACCGCCTGCGACAGGGTGATCGCCCAGAGCGCCTGCCGGGCCGAGGCATCCTTGATGGTGCGACCACGAAGGAAGTACGCGGCGATGACGGCGACCGCGATCCCGATGGCGACCCAGCGCGGAATCACGTCGAAGACCACGAGCACGCCCTCGACGAACGCGACGACCATCGCCCCTCGGAACCAGATGCTCTCGAGGAGCTTCCCCCGCTCCGGCTTCTCGGTCGTCGCCGGGGAGCTCACGTCCACCGACGTTAGCAAACGGGGCGCACCACCCAGCTGCGAGTCCGCGGAGGAAGGGATGCCCGTGCGGAGACCGCCTGAGCCCGCTGCTCGAAGAGCGCGTAGACCGCCGGCCCGGCGCCGCTGACGTCGACCCGAAACGCTCCGGCAGCACGGAGCAGATCGGTCAAGCCGGCATCTCCTGCTGCAACGCCGAGATCGTTGGCGGGGAGCGCGCCGAGGTCGAGCGCGCACCGGCACGCCGCCAGGACGTCGCGCAGATGGGCGCGTCGCTCCTCGAAGGCCGCCCCGCCGCCGAGCCGGTCGAAACGCCGGTACACGTCACCGGTCGAGAGCTTCACGACCCCCTCCGGGAGCGCCACGAGCACCCAGAAGTCTCGTGGCAGGTCCAGCGGTGTCAGCAGCTCGCCATGGCCCTCCGCGAGCTTGGGGCCGGGCTCGACGAAGAACGGGACGTCCGACCCGACCTCGCCGGCGATCTCGAGCAGCCGGTCGCGGGGCAGCGGATCGGCAAGCGCGCCGTTGGCGAGCGCGAGCGCGGCGCCGGCGTCGGCACTGCCACCGCCGAGCCCTGCTCCGACGGGAATCTCCTTCTCGAGTCGGACATGCCAGCCGGGAGAGGTGCCGCTCGCCCGCGCGTGCCGCTCCAGGGCGGCCCTGACGAGCGAGTCGGCGTCGAATCCACTCACGAGGAGGCTGTCCGCCGGCTCGATGGTCAGCCTGTCGCGAATGTCGATCTGGATCAGCACGGTCGCGACCTCGTGGCGCGCCATCCCCGCGGAGCGGCCCGACCACGAGCGCGAGGTTGATCTTCGCCGCCGGGGACGCGCGAAGCACCGTCACGAGAGCGCCTCCGCGAGGTCGACGAACACCGGTGGCTCGAGGCTGTCGGCCCGTACAGCCTCCGGGAGGCCGAGTGCGCGAACCGCCGGCAGGCCTCGATCGCGGCCGGCGACGCCGGACAGCTCGAGCGCGTTCACGAGCGTCTTTCGGCGATGCGAGAACGAGCCCTGGACGACGCGCTTCAGCTGGCGGTACTCGGGCCCCCACACCCGCGTGCGCCGGAGGGCGACGAGCGCCGAGTCGACGTTCGGCGGAGGCCTGAAGCAGGTTCGGGCGACAGGATGGAACCCGGAGGGCGCGGCGGTCAGCTGAACGAGCACCGACACGGCACCGAAGGCCTTGGTCGAGGGCTCGGCGACGAGCCGATCGGCGACCTCGCGCTGCACCATCACGCACCAGCTCTCGACGGTGGGCAGACCGTCGAGGCTCTCCATGATCAGCGGCGTCGCGATGCCGTACGGCAGGTTCGCGACCATCTTCGTCGGCTGAGGCTCGAGCGTGGCGAGGGGCAACTCGAGCGCGTCGCCGATCTGGAGCCGGATGGTCGGATGCCGGGCGAGCAGGTCGCGGAGGTGCGGCTCGAGCGCGCGATCGATCTCGACGGCATGGACCAGCCGCGACGCGGTCGGCCAGATACCCGGTGAGGACGCCCAGGCCGGCGCCGATCTCGAGCACGACGTCCGCCGGATCGAGCGCAGCGAGCCGGTCGATGACCCCCAGGATGTTCTCGTCGACGAGGAAGTGCTGGCCGAGGGCACGATTCGGGGTGACGGGCGACGAGCTCACCACGAACCGAAGAGACGAGTGGCGTTGTCGTCGATCTGCGCCTCGAGCGCTCCGGGTTCGTCACCGCGAGCCAGCGCGAGAGCCTCGAGCACGTGGACGACCAGAGCGGGCTCGTTGGGTTTGCCCCGATGAGCCTGGGGCGCCAGGTACGGGCTGTCCGTCTCGGTGAGCAGGCGCTCGGCCGGCACGTGCGCCGCCGCGAGTCGCAAGGCTACCGCGTTCGGAAACGTGACGTTCCCTGCGAACGAGACGTAATAGCCGCGCCGAGATGCCTCGTCGACCACCTCGGGCGACGAGAAGCAATGGAGGACGACCGCGGGCGGCGGGAGCTCGGACAGGATCGCCATGGTGTCGTCCTCGGCCGCGCGCATGTGCACGACGAGCGGCCTGCCGAGCTCGGCGGCGAGCAGGCACTGCTCGCGAAAGAGGGCGATCTGGCGCGTCCGCGGCGCATAGTCCCGGTAGAAGTCGAGCCCGGTCTCGCCGACCGCCACCGCACCCGGCCGATCGAGCAGGCGCCGAAGCTCGGCGAGGTCGCCGGCGGCGGCCTCACCTGCCTGGTGAGGGTGGATCCCGATCGCCGCGACCACGCCGCGATTGCGCGTCGCGATCGCCAGGGCCGTCCGGCACGAGTCGATCCCCGAGCCGATCGTGACGATCCGGGTAACACCTGCCTCTCGAGCGCGGCGGACCAGCTCGCCCGGGGCCAGCGCGCACGCGTCGAGGTGCGCGTGCGTGTCGATCACGCCGGTGCGGCCGCCGCTTCCATCCGCGCGAGCTCCTCCGCGACGACGGCTTCGGGATCGAGCTTGCGGTAGAGCGGACGGGGCTTACGGAGCGTCTGACCAGCCGGTAGGCGCCCCGGCTCCCACCGCCCGACCCACGCCTCGTAGTCGCCGGTCAGGACGGCATGGCCCGGCGTGCCCGCCTCGCTTCGCACCCTCACCTCGATCGGCCCCGCGAGCCAGCCCTCATGGCCGAGGAGCTCGTGCACCGATTGGCTCGAGAACGGAAGGAACGGCGCCAGGAGGGTCTTCAGATCGTCGACGCAGCGCAGGGCCACGTTGAGGACGGTCGCCGACCTGGGCCGGTCGGTCTCCATGGTGCTCCACGGCGCCTCGTCGCTGACGTACTGGTTGACGAGCCCCGCGAGCCGCATCGCCTCCGCGAGGGCGGCCCTGAAGCGGGTCGCGTGGATCAGCTCGCCGACGGAGTCGAAGCCCCCAGCGATCGCGGCAAGCAGGCTGCGGTCACGATCCGTGAGCTCTCCCGGCTCGGGAACGCTGCCGAAATGCCGGTGCGCGTTCACGAGCGTCCGGTTCACGAGGTTGCCCCAGGTCGCCACGAGCTCGTCGTTGTTGCGACGGACGAACTCGGACCAGGTGAAGTCCGTGTCCTGGGTCTCCGGACCGGCGGCCGTCAAGAAGTACCGAAGCGGATCGGGATCGTACCGCGACAGGAAGTCGTTGACGTACAGGGCGACGCCCCGGCTCGAACTGAACTTGCGACCCTCCATCGTCAGGAACTCGCTCGAGACGATGTCGTACGGGAGCGAGAGGTCGCCGCGGCCGGCGCCGATCTCGCCCCCGGCCCCGTATCCCAGCAGCATGCTCGGCCAGATCACGCTGTGGAAGACGATGTTGTCCTTGCCCATGAAGTAGTAGTGGCGCGCGTCGGGATCCTGCCACCAGGCACGCCAGGCATCGGAGTCGCCCGTCGAGGCTGCCCATTCGACGCTCGCGGACAGGTAGCCGATCACGGCGTCGAACCACACGTAGATCCGCTTGTCGTCCCGGCCGGCGTAGCCGGGGAGCGGGATCGGGACTCCCCAGTCGAGATCCCGCGTGATCGCGCGGGGCTTCAGCTCGTCGAGCAGGTTGAGCGAGAAGCTCCGGACGTTCGGACGCCAGTGCTGCTGACCATCGATCCAGTCGGCGAGTCGCTCCGCGAAGGCCGGCAGGTCGAGGAAGAAGTGCTCGGTCTCCCGGAACACCGGAGGCGTGCCGTCGATGCGAGATCGGGGATCGATCAGGTCCGTAGGATCGAGCTGGTTCCCGCAGTTGTCGCACTGGTCTCCACGAGCCTCCGCGAAGCCGCAGATCGGGCAGGTTCCCTCGATGTAGCGGTCGGGAAGCGTTCTGCCGGTCGAGGCCGAGAACGCACCGAGCGTCGTCTTCTCGACGATGAAGCCCTTTCGGTAGAGCGTGGCGAACACGTCCTGCGTCACGCGGTAGTGATTGCTCGTCGTCGTCCGGGTGAAGAGGTCGTAGCTGAGGCCCAGGTGCCTGAGGTCGTCGCGGATGACCTCGTTGAAACGATCGGCGAGGGCCCGCGGCGTCACACCCTCCCTATCCGCCGCGACCATGATCGGCGTCCCGTGTTCGTCCGTTCCGCTGACCATGAGCACGTCGTCTCCCCGCAGCCGGTGGTAGCGGGCGAAGATGTCCGAAGGCACTCCGAATCCGGCGACGTGACCGATGTGGCGGGGACCGCTCGCGTACGGCCACGCGACCGCCACGAGGATCTTCCTCGCGGGCGGTCGAGCGTCCCCGGCATCCGTCATCGGAGCGAATCATACGGAGGCCCGCTCGGCGTCCCGCCGTCGGGATCCCGCGCGCCTCGATCGAGCCGCATGCGCTCCACGCTGATGGCGAGCTCGGGACGGCGGGAGCGCAGATACAACGGTGTCGGAGGCCCGGCGGTCGATGGATCCACGCGCGAGAACGCGCTCCGCTGCCGGCGGATCAGGATCGTCTTGCGGGACCGCCGGGCCCAACGGGCTGGCGCCACGCCGGCGCTTCCATCCAAGCGCGAGGAGGGCCAGGACGATCACCGCCGCCGCAAGGGCGACCGCACGGCCACGATCGGCTCCTTCACCGGCCGGCTCCGGTCGCGTCCCGTGAGGTTCCCGTGCTCGACCCCCGTCGTGGGCGCCCCGGGCCCGCTGCCGCATTACCGGCTGAGCCGGCCGGTCGTGGATCGCGGCGATGTCCGTTCCCGGTAGCGGGGCGTCTCGCGTGACGGTCGATCGACTGGCAGCGCGAGGACGGGAGGGAGTCACACCGTCGCCCTCGTGCTGAGCTCGCGGCCCGGCCTCGTGACTCGGGCGCTGCTCCGCCGCCTGCGCGATCGCGGGCGTTGCGGGACTCTGGTGAGCGGCATCCTCGGAGGCGGGCGACGCTTCGAGGGGTGGCGGTTCCTCGACCGGGTCCAGCGGCTGCAGCGGGACGAGCGGCGGCGCGGTCTCGACGGGTACCTCGGGGACGACCGTCTCCGGCGACGTTCCCTCTTCGGCGATCGCCCCGGTCACGTCGCCCGAGACCTCCGGGGTCTCCCACTCGGTCTCGGCAGCGGGGAGTGGGGGCTCGCCTTGGGACGCGGGCGGCTCGCTCGGCGGAGCTCCGACGGGAACCGCCTCCTCCGAGGGTGCCTCGGGAAGAAGCGCGAGCGGGTCGAGATAGCCGTGCGGGTCGTCGCCGACGCGGATCCCCAGGTGGACGGACGGCACGTCGTGTTCCGGCTCGCCGCTCCACCCGGCCAGACCGACCCGGTCGCCCTCCGCGAGCGTGTCCCCAGCCGTGACCTCGATCGAGCCGAGGTGGAGAAGGGTCACGGCGATTCCGTCGGGGGTGAGCACCGTCACTGAGCGGCCGCCGCCAGGCACGGCCCCGGCGAACGAGACGACGCCGGAGGCCGGAGCGCGCACCGGGGCTCCCTCGGCGGCGCCGATGTCGATCCCGCGGTGCTGGCCGGCCGCGTAGGGATCGCCTTCGAGCGAGAACGGTTGCAGCACCGGCCCGACCACGGGCCAGGTCCAGGCGAGCGCGGGCACAGCGCCGACCAGGAACGCGACGAGAGCCGGAAGCAGCAATGTGATCGAGCGCATCGCCTGCCTCCTGTTGCCTTGATTGACGACAGACGTAGCATAGACGACCGCCCCGGCTGTTGTCAATACTGACTACAGCGTTGCTCGGTAGAGGTCGTTGGCGGCGATCCCGGTGAGCCGCCCGACGACGTGTGCCGCCTTCCGCTTCGAGACCCCGGCCTCTACCAGCTCCTGCACGGCCGTGGTCGCGTCCGGGAGCCGCGCTTCTCGCCCGGCGGGCCCGGCGGCGCCGATCACGATCGTGACCTCGCCTCTCGGCGGGTCCGCGAGGCGTGCGGCCAGCTCGCGTGCGCAGCCGCGGAGGATCTCCTCGAAACGCTTCGTCAACTCGCGACAGACCGCGACCCGGCGGTCGGGATCTGCCGCGGCCAGGCTTCTGAGCGTCTCCGGGAGACGCCGTGGCGACTCGAACGCGACCGCCGGCCAAGCCCACGACGCAAGCTCTGCCCACAACCGGTCGCGGCCGGCGGACGTCCTCGGCACGAACCCGAGGAACGTGTAGCGCTCACCGACGAGCCCACTTGCGACGAGAGCGGTCTCGACGGCCGAAGGGCCGGGGAGCACCGTGACCTCGACCTCCGCTGCGAGGGCGCCCGCGATCAGCCTCGCTCCGGGATCGTTGACCCCGGGGAGGCCGGCGTCGCTCACGAGCGCGACCCGTGCGCCCTCGACGAGGAGCGGGACGACCTCCGCGGTCCGGCGTGCCTCGTGGCGACGGTCGATGCTCCTGAGGTCGGCCTGGATGCTGTGCCGATCCAGCAGGCCACGAGTTCTCCGGGTGTCCTCGCAGAGCACGAGGTCGGCCTCGGCGAGCTCGCGGAGCACCCGCAGCGTGACGTCCTCGAGGTTCCCGATCGGCGTGGCGCACACGACCAAGGTCATGGAGCAACCTCGCGTCGATCGCGGTCACGAGCCCGTTGCCGCCGAAGAGCCAACGCCAGCTGGCTACCATACCCCGTCGTCGTGACGAGCAAGGAAAAGCCCTACCGCGTCTACCGCGCGGGACGCGTCAGGGGCCCGATCAAGCCGCTGCCGCCCCCCGACGAGCGCGCGCCGCTACCCGGGCCCGGCCCGGACCGCGTGCCGCCCGCGCCGCCCGACCTCGAGCCGCACGAGCCTCGGCGCCCGAGGCGTCGGCGAATCGTGCTGTGGATCGGCATCGTCCTGATCCTGCTCGTCGTCCTCTTGGCCGGGTGGGGAACGGCCGGGTACTTCTCGCTGCGAAGCGGGGTGGCCGAGGCCAACGACCGGCTTCCGCCGAGCGCTGGCAAGGCCCTCAGCCCTCAGGACGGATCGCTCCTAGGCTCCCCGACCACCATTCTCCTGCTCGGCACCGATCTCGGGCCTGGGCGCGAGGACACGGGGCGCTCCGACGCTCTCGTGCTGCTGCGAACGGATCCCGGCGAGCACCGGATCTCTCTCCTGTCGATCCCGCGCGACCTGCGCGTGGAGATCCCTGGCTACGGGCCCGACAAGATCAACGCCGCGTACGCGTTCGGCGGTGCCGCCCTCGCCATTCAGACGGTCGAGAGCGTGACCGGCATCCCCGTGAACCACGTCGCCGTCGTCGATTTCTCGACGTTCGGGGAGCTCATCGACGCCCTCGGCGGCGTCACGATCGACGTCCCGCGCCGGATCGTCGCCAACCGCTTCGACTGTCCTTACGCATCCGTGGCACGGTGCGAGCGCTGGCCGGGCTGGCGGTTTCCGAAGGGCGAGCAAGTCATGGACGGTCGCCGGGCCCTGGTGTACGCGAGGGTTCGGGAGAACCAGCTCGACCCGGACGAGAGCGATCTGACCAGGGGCGGCCGCCAGCAGCAGGTGATCCAGGCGATCGCCGACGAGCTCGGCGGAGCGAGCGGCTTCGTCCGGATGCCGTTCATCGGCAAGGACGTCATGCGCCCGGTCGCAACCGACCTCTCCGCGACGGATCTGCTCCAGCTCGGCTGGGTCGAGTTCCGCGCCTCGACCACCCTTCGCTGCCGGCTCGGCGGCGTACCCGAGGAGATCGGCGGCGTGGCCTACCTCGTCGGCACCGAGGAGAACCTCTCGGTCGTGGACATGGTGCTCGGCAAGAGCGCCCCGCAACCCCCGTCGAAGTTGCTCGGGCCGTTTGCGCCCGGCTGCGAGGCGAAGGGCGGGTGACTCTAGGAGGCGGATCCGCCTCCGTCTGACGGCGCGCTGGATGCCGCGGCCTTCTCCGACGACTCCTTCGGCTTCTCCGCAGGGGCGGCCTTGGTCTCGCCCTCCTTCGCAGCATCCTTCTTCTTCCCGCGACCGTAGTCCGTAGCGTAGAAGCCGGATCCCTTGAAATGCACGGCGACCGGCGACAGCACCCTCTCCACGGGTGCGGCGCCGCAGACGTCGCAGATCTCGGGCGGCGGGTCGGACATCCGCTGGAAGAGCTCGAAGACATGCCCCTTCGGGCAGCGATAGTCGTAGGTCGGCACCAATTCGATCCTAGCACGGTGTCCGACGGTCTTGGCACTCTCGCCCATCAAGTGCCAACTCCTGTTCGTCCGACCCGCTGCTACTCTCGACCACTGTGGAGTCGGGGGTGTCCGTCCGAGCCTTTCGGGTCGGCGTCGCCTGTGCGACCGCCGGTGTCGCCGCCTTCCTGCTCGCCCAGCTCCACGCATGGCCTCCGCACGAGGACGAGACCCTCGCGCTCTTCATCGGGGAGCGCTCGCTCGGCGACATGTTCGACACCGTGCTCGGGGCTCGCGGAGGCGCGCCGCTTCATTTTCTCCTGGTGCACGTCGTCGCTGGGATCTCCCCAACGCTGACCGCGCTCCGGCTGCTCTCCGTGCTGTTCGCGGTCGCGAGCATCCCGGTCGTCGCGATCCTGCTCGCGCGACTGGTCGACCGCCGAACGTCCCTGGTCGCCACCATCATCGTCGCGGCTAGCTGGGTGACGCTGTTCCACGGCATCTACGGCCGCATGTACAGCCTGTTCCTGTTCGTGAGCGCCCTTTCGTTCCTGGCGCTCTTGCGGGCGATCGACGACAACCGCCGGCTCAGCTGGGCGCTCTGGGCCGCTCGCGATGCTTGCAACCGTCGCGACTCACCAGTACGGGTTGTTCGTCCTTGCGATCCAACTGCTCTACCTGGCGATCGCCCGCATGCGTGGCCAGGCGCGGCTGGTTCCCGCCGTGGTCGCGCTCGCAGCCGTCCTCGTGTGCGCGATTCCCGTCTGGCGGAGCACGCTCGTCCTGGCGAGCCGCTTCGACGTCGCGGTCGGCACCGGGACGCAGCTGGGCGGCCCTCTGCCCGTGCTCGAGTACCTGCGCAGCGCCCTGGGAGACTTCGTCGCCGGCTGGGTCGCCGTGTTCGCGGTGGTCTGCGCCCTCGCCGCGCTCGGAGTCGTGACACTCGCGCGGGAACGCGGGATGGCCGCGGTCCTCGTCGGCCTCGTGTTCGTCGTCCCCGCGATCGGCCTGACGCTCGCAGGTGCCAGCGGCTCGGAGAGCGCGCCGGAGACCCGCCATCTCATCTTCGCGCTGCCGTTCTTCGCCGTGATCGTCGCGGCGGGCATCCTCCGCGCGGTGCGGCCTGCCGGCGCGAGGGCTCCTGCAGTCCTCGCCCTTTCCGTGGCCACCCTGGTGGCGGCCGAGCTCGCATGGGGCTGGGAGAAGACCCCGACGCTCTATGCCGGAGAGCCGCCCAAGCGCGCCGCGGCGCGCGCGGCGGCGGAGGACTGGCTCGTCGCGACCAGTCGGCCGACGGACGTCTTCTTCGGGTACGACCCGCTCTTCCTCGGCGCGCGCGAGAAGGGGGCCGACGTCGGCGACACCGTGGTGCCGAGGGCGGATCCAAAGCTCGCGCTCGACGCCCTGCTCGATGCGCCCCAGCCGCTGGGCAGGGGCGTCTGGGTGCTCGATCGAAGCGACGGCTCCCGGACCGTCAGCAACTGGTCGCGCTACCTGGAGATCAAGGAGCGCTCCCCCGGTGCGACGTTCGAGACCCGGGTCTTCGGACCATTCCTCGTCGTGCGCTCGCTCGACCCGACGAGCACGCCAGAGGAGTTCCTCCACGACACCATGGCCGTGCAGCGCACTCAGCTCGTCCAGAGCTATCCCTACTGGTACTGGGACATCGCGAACGCCGAGATCAACGATCGCACGGCAAGTGCCGCCCTTGCCAAGCTCTACGCCGAACGCGCGAGCGCCGCCAGTGGAGCGCCGAGCGCGGAGCCGTTCCGGCCGTAGCGCAAACCGGCGGTGCCGGTTTGCGCACCACCCGGCAACGATTCCGCCCAAGACCGGGCGGCTCCGCCGCCCTCCCCGGCGGATATCGGCCCCGCCCTGTCCCGAATCGGGCACCGCCCGATTGCGGGACGACCGCGCAAACCGGCGGTGCCGGTTTGCGCTCCGCCGGGCAACGATTCCGCCCAAGACCGGGCGGCTCCGCCGCCCTCCCCGGCGGATATCGGCCCCGCCCTGTCCCGAATCGGGCACCGCCCGATTGCGGGACGACCGCGCAAACCGGCGGTGCCGGTTTGCGCACCGCCCGGCAACGATTCCGCCTACAGCGCGTCCAGGAAGGAGCGCATCCGCTCGAGCGCGCTCGTGAGGTTCTCGCGCGAGTTCGCGTAGGAGAGGCGAAGGTTTGGCGCCCCGACCCGGCCGAAAGCCGAGCCGGCCAGCACCGCCACCCCCGCCTCCTCGAGAAGCCGCGACGCCAGCTCCTCGGCGGAGATCGGGACCTCGGAGACGTTCGGGAAGGCGTAGAACGCTCCGCGGGGCAGGCGGCAAGAGATCCCAGGGAGGCCGTTGAGGCCGGAGACGACGAGCTCGCGACGGGCCCTGAACTCCTCGAGCATCTCCGCCGGAGCATCCTGGGGCCCCGTCAGCGCGGCGACCCCCGCCTTCTGCACGAACGGCGGCACGCATGACGTCGAGTTGACGAAGAACCGCACCAGCGGCTCGACCAGCGGCTGCGGCACGGCCGCATACCCGCAGCGCCAGCCGGTCATCGCATACGTCTTCGACAGCCCGTCGAGGACGACGGTCCGGTCGAGCATGCCCGGGATGCTCGCGATCGATGCGAAGTCACCCTCGTACAGCATCCGCGAGTACACCTCGTCGGAGAGCACCCACGCCTGCGAGGCTGCGAGGACCGACGCCACCTCGGCGAGGTCGTCCGCCGAGACAACTCCGCCCGTCGGGTTCTGCGGAGAGTTCAGGATCACGAGCTTGGTACGGGGCCCGAGCCGTGCCTGGAGGTCCGCCGGGTCGAACGAGAAGTCCCGCTCCTCGAGCAGCGGCAGGGGAACCGGTGTCGCACCGATCCAGCGAATCGCCGACTCGTAGATCGGGAACCCGGGATCCGGATACACGACCTCGTCGCCCGGATCGCAGACCGCCAGGATCGTGAAGAAGAGGAAGGGCTTCGCCCCGGTCGCCACGAGGACGTTGGCCGGATCGACCGGCACGCCCCTCGTTGCCGAGAGCTCCGCCGCCGCCGCCTCTCGGAGCTCCGCGATACCGGCGCTCGGACAGTAGTGAGTCTCGCCGGCACGCATCGCTGCGAAGGCCGCCTCGCAGATGTGCGGAGCGGTGTCGAAGTCGGGCTCTCCGATCTCGAGGTGGAGGATGTCGCGTCCCTGCCCCTCGAGCTCCCGCGCCCGGGCGAGAACGGAGAAGGCGGTCTCGGTCCCGAGGCGGTCGAGGCTCGAGGCGAGCCCGAGGTTCGCGGTCGCGCTCATCGCGCCGAGCATAACGGGGACGGAGCCGCGAGAGCCCCGGCGGGCCGGGGCTCTCGCAAGGTCCTGCTCCGGGTCGCGCTACTTGGACGGCGGGATGAGAACCCTGTTGATGACGTGGATGACGCCGTTCGAGGCATCGATGTCGACCGTCGTCACCTGGGCGTTGTTGACGAAGACCTTGCCCTTCTTGACCGAGATCTTGACCTTCGGGCCAGCGACGGTCTTCGCCGACTTGAGGGCAACCACCTCGTCGGAGGTGACTTCGCCCTTGACCACGTGGTAGAGCAGCACGCGCTTCAGCAGCTCGGGATCGGCCGCGAGTGCGTCGAGGGTCGCCTTCGGCACCTTCGCGAACGCCTTGTTGGTCGGGGCGAAGACCGTGTACTTGGTGGTGCCGTTCAGAACCTCGTCGAGCCCGGTTTCCTGGAGCAGCGAGACGAGCGTCGAGAAGTTCGGGTTGCCCGCGGCGATCTGCGTGATCGTCTCGTCGCCCCCGCTCGCCGCCGACGGACCGGCGGCGGCCACGCCGGCGACGCCCAGGGCCGAGAGCGCCGCAGCAACTGCCAGGATTGCGATTCGTTTCATCGAGTCCTCCTCGTGACGGGGATGGTTCCGCCCTTCTACGGCGCGTTCGCCTCCCTGGATGAAGGGATCTCTGGACAGCCGAGCCCACGGGTGGCTAAACTCTTGACAATGATTAGACAAAAGCTCAACTCATCCAAATTCGCCGGGCGTGGCGAACATGAGAGGGATGAGCTGCACGTCGACATCCACGGAGCCAGTGACGCCCTGCTCGTCGTCGCGGTCGGGCGCTGGCGCGAGGAAGCGCTCGCCGAGCTCTACCGCCGCCACGCGGCGGCGGTCCTCGGTCTCGCACGGCGCCTGCTCGGCAATCAGACCCTGGCCGAGGAGGTCGTCCAGGAGGTCTTCCTCCGCCTCTGGGGAAGCCCCGAGAAGTTCGACGCGCAGCGCGGCTCTCTCCGTTCCTTCCTTCTCGCCCAGACGCACGGCCGGTCCGTCGACCTCTTGCGCTCCGAGCGCGCCCGCCGGGCTCGCGAGGAGCGCGACGCGATACAGACCCCGGAGCCGTCGTACGACCTCGAACGAGAGGTCTGGGATCTGACCGTGGCCGAGCGCGTTCGAGACGCGATGAACACGCTCTCGGAGGACGAGCGCCGCGCGATCGAGCTCGCCTACTTCGGCGGGCGCACGTACCGCGAGGTCGCCGCCATCCTCGACGAGCCCGAGGGCACGGTCAAGAGCCGGATTCGCGTGGGCCTTCGCCGGATGCGGGGCGAGCTCGCCGAGTCCGGAATCGGCGGATCGTGACCGGGCAGCTCACTCATTCGGAGGCGCAGGAGCTCCTCGGCGCGTACGCGCTCGACGCCGTCGACGCGGACGAGCGCGCGGAGATCGAGCGCCACCTCGCCGGCTGTCCACGGTGCCGGAGTGAGGTCGATCAGCATCGTCGAGACCGCCGCGATGCTCGGGCACGGAGCCTCCCAGCCCCCCGACGAGCTCTGGGGCCGCATCTCGGGCTCGCTCGAACGCGAGACCACGGCCAGTCGAAGAGCCGCGCCTGGAGCCCCCCGCCCCCAGGCCCGAGCGCCGAGGACGCCGCCGCTACACGTTCCGGGCAGCGGCGGGCTTCGCCGTCGCGGCTGCGGCGGCCGCGATCGCCGTGCTCACGGTCAAGGTCGTCGATCAGGGGCGGGAGATCGAGCGGCTGAGCCAGCCCACGGTAGCGCCCCAGGTGAACCTCGAGACGGCTGCCTCAGTTGCGCTGTCGGACGCAAGCGCCGAGCGTGTCGTCCTGCATTCCGAGGACGGCGCGACGGCGGTCGACGCCATCCTCCTCCCCGACGGAACCGGCTACCTCGTCCACGACAACCTCGCTCCGCTCCCCTCCGACCGCACCTATCAGCTCTGGGCGGTCGTCGGAGACAAGGTCATCTCGGCCGGGATCCTCGGCAACGATCCGGGCGTGGTCGCGTTCCACGTCGACGGCGACGTCGGCGGCCTCGTCGTCACCGAGGAGGACGCGGGAGGCGTGGTCTCGTCGGAGAATCCGGCGCTCGCCGCCTGGGTGCAGAACATCTGAGCGCCCGGGAGCCCGGGGGCTAGGAGCCTGGGAGCCAGCCGTCGCGGTAGGGCGCCGGCTCGGGCTCTGGAAACCGGGCGTATGCCCGCTCCGGGTCGGTCGTCTCCTCCTCGATCCCCGCGCCGTGGCGGAGCGCGACCTCGTCGACCGTGTAGGCACCCCAGCCCGCCGTCCCCTGGTGCTCGCGGGCACCGACGGCCAGGACGGCGCACGGCGCGTCACCGGCCCCGACGATCATGTGCTTCGTGCCGGCCGGGCAGTGGACGAAGTCCCACCGCCGCAGTGGCCGCTCCTCGCCCTCGATCAGGAGCAGCGCCTCGCCGGAGAGCACGAGGAAGTCCTCCTGGTCGGCCTCCCAGTGGTACATGCCGATGGGCTCGCCCGGACCGAGCACGTAGAGTTGGACGCCGACCTGCGGAAAGTCCTGCTCGCCCGCGAAGCGTAGGCTCTCCCCTCGCCCATCGCGATGACGCCACCGCGCCTCACGGGCGTTGAGGACGAACCATCCATCCCCGGCGCGCACCAGCCCGTCCTCGGTTCGCTCGAACGGCGCCTCGGGAATCACCGCCGCATCATAGAGCCGGGGCTGCGAGCAGCTCCACTGCCCGCGTGAGCACCCGAGCGCCGAGCTCGCAGGCGCCGGGAGCGGTGAACTCGTCGGGCGAATGGCTGACGCCCGCGCGGCTCGGCACGAAGAGCATGACCGACGGGACGTGCCGCGCAAGCACCATCGCGTCGTGCCCGGCACCGCTGACGAGGCGCATCGAGCTCGCGCCCTCGAGCGCTGCCGCCTCCTCGACGAGCTCCACCAGCGCTCCGTCCATCGGCGCCGGCTCGAGGCGGTGCGTCTCCTCGAGGATCAGGTCGAGCCCCTCCTCGACAGCGATGCGCTCGAGGGTCTCTCGCACGAAGCGCTGGATGCGGGCGAAGCCCTCGAGGGTGGGAGACCGCACGTCGATCGTGAACTCGCAGACGCCCGGGATCACGTTGAATCCGCCCGGCTCGACCTTGATCATGCCGACGTTCGCCGTCATGTCGCCGCCCGACCGCGCCTCGTCCCGCAGCGCGACCACGGCCCTCGCCGCCCCCACGAGAGCATCCCGTCTCGACTCCATGGGCGTCGTCCCGGCGTGGTTCGCCTCGCCCGTCAGTCGCACCTGGTAGCTCAGGAGACCGACGATCGCCGTGACGACGCCGATGTCGACACCCGCGCGCTCGAGGCGGGGCCCCTGCTCGATGTGGAGCTCGAGATAGGCCCCGACGCCGCCGACCGCGCTCGCCTCGCCAATGCGGTCGAACTCGAAGCCGAGCGCGGCCATCGCCTCCCCGAGCGTCGCTCCGTCGAAGCCGGCGCGGGTGTCGAGGCCGCCGAGGTCGTCACCGACGAACGCTCGGCTGCCGAGCATGCCCGTCCGGAAGCGGCTGCCCTCCTCGTCCATGAACGACGCGAGCCAGACCGGCCGGCGCGGCGCGATCCCGGCCCGGCGCAGCGAGCGGAGCGCATCGAGACCGGCGAGCACGCCGAGGGCGCCGTCGTACCGGCCTCCGTTCGGGACGGTGTCGAGGTGGGAGCCGACGAGCACCGCCGTCCCGCTACCGGCGTTCCACCGCCCGACCACGTTCCCGGCCGCGTCGATCTCCGCCTCGAGCCCGAGCTCGACGATCCGTTCGACGAGCCATTCGCCGGCGGCCTGGAGCTCCGGCGACCAGGCGTAGCGCGTCACCGACGTTCCCACCCCGCCGATGCGGCCGAGCGCCTCGAGATCAGCGGTGATCGACACCGTCCGCTGCCGCCGCTCCCCGGCGGCCGCTGCGCCGCCTGATCCACCGGTAGCCCTCGATCGTGCCCGCGACCGCGAACGCGATACCGAGCGCGAGCAGGATCCCCTTCAGCGGGCTCTCCTCGAAGGCCTTGCCGCCGAAATACCCGACGAAGCCCGCATAGCTCGCCCAGAGCAGCCCGGCCGCGACGTCGAACAGGATGAAGCGGGCCCAGGGGTACTGGAGCATGCCGCAGGCGAACGTGATCGCCGTCCGGCCCCCGGGGATGAAGCGGCCGATGACGATCAGGTAGCCGCCTCGCTCGTCGATCGCGCGCTCGGCGCGATCGAGGTGGCGGGCACGCTCACCTCCGAAGAACCGTCGTCGCACGAGGCTCTCGAACATGCGTCCGAGCGCAGTAGGCGAGTGTTGTCCCCGAGAATCGCGCCGGCGGCCGCGGCGAGGATCAGGAGGGCGATGCTGCAGGTCGCCCGTCGCGGCGAGCACTGCGGCGGTGATCACCGAGGTCTCGCTCGGGACGATCGGAAAGACGACGTCGAGGAACGCGAACAGAAACACGACGCCGTAGGTCCACGGTGAGGACGAGATGACGTCGAGAAGGGAGTCGAACACCGGCTGAAGCCCATTGAACCAGAATTGCATGGCGCAGCGGAGCGAGTCGAGACTCGACCGGTGGGCGCCGACGAGTACGCGCTCGACACGCGCCCGGTGCGGGAGCTGGTCGCCCTCGCCCGGGTGGAGATCGCAGCCGCCACGAGCCCGTCAGACGCCTGCGAGCGCATCCGCCCGGCCTTCGCGCAGCTCCTCGCGGACCAGGGCTGGCTCCCTGCTGCGCTCCAGGAACCGGCCCGGAGAGCGGGATGGGCGGCGGCATCGGTCAGTGGCTCCTGCTCCGCGCCGGCGACGGCTCGCTCTCGCTCTTCAGCCTCGTCGTCCCTTCGGGAGCCCAGACGCCGGTACACGACCACCTCGCCTGGGGCCTCGTCGGGCCTCTATCGCGGCATCCAGGACGAGGAGGTCTTCGAGCGCAGCGGCTCGCTCGAGCTCCGCCTCGCGACGCGGCGCTCGCTCGCCCCGGGGACTTCTACGCCCTTGATCCCGCCGGCCGAGGACATCCACCGCGTCCGGACGACGTCCGCGGAGGCGTCCGTCTCGATCCACCTGCTGACGAACGACACCGGCTGCGTCTGGCGGCATGCCTACGACCCGGAAACGGCGAGCGGAGCGGCCCTTCCGGTCGGGATACGTCAACGCCGCGTGCCTCGGGGCGGAGGACGAGTGACGGAGCACCTACTCGAGCGGATGACCTGGCCGGAGGTCGACGCGCGGCTCGCCGCCGGGGTCGACGCCGTCCTGCTCCCGATCGGAACGACCGAGCAGCACGGACGCCACCTGCCGCTCGACACCGACTGCGTCATCGCGCGCGAGCCTCTGCGCACGCGCCGCCGAGGCAGCCGAGCGAGACGGCGCTCAGCCTGCTCGTCGCGCCGACGCTCAACGTGACCCTCTCCTGGTACCACATGCAGTTCGCCGGGCAGCATCCGGCTGTCGACGACGACGTTCCTCCAGGTCTTCCGGGAGGTCTGCGACTCGCTCGTCCACCACGGCCTCGAGCACCTGATCGCCGTGAACGGCCACGGCGGGAACATCGCCGCGCTGACCGTCGCGGTGAACCACTACCTCGAGACGACCGGACGCCGGGTGTTCCTCGTCCAGTGGTGGGACCTCGCCGCCGACGTCCTCGCGCCCGATCGAGGGGCCGATGATCCACGCCGAGGAGGCAGAGACGTCGCTCGCGCTCGCGCTCGGGCAGCGCGTGCTGATGGAGGAGGCGACGCGCGACGCCTACGATCGCGGCGAGGCGGTGAGGCACGCCGGCCTGCCGTGGACGTCGCTCGGGCCAGTACGGGATGCGCCACGCCGGACCCGAAGGTGATCGTGCCGATGGACATGCTGCGCGACATCACCGCCTCCGGCGTCGTCGGCGACGCGACGCGGGCCACGCCGGGAGACCGGCGAGCGGATCGTCGAGGCGCTCGTCCCGCGAATCGTCCAGGTCGCCAGAGAGTTCAGCGGAAAGGAGGCGTGATGGCGCGCCGCGTGATCGACCTCAGCCAGCCGCTCGGCCGGGAGACCCAACTCCACCCGTTCTTCCCGTCGGTTCAGATCCTGCGCCAGATCGTCCACTCAGACGCGCCGCCGGGCAGGCCGTCGTTCTCGGCCGAAGTGATCGTCACCTCGAACCACGCTGCGACGCACGTCGACGCGTTCGCGCACTACGACCCCTCCCCCGATGCTCCGCGGATCGCCGAGATGCCGCTCGACACGTTCTGCGGCGAGGCGATCTGCGTCGACCTGCGCGAGTATCCGCGGGGTCACGGCGTCACAGCCGCGGAGCTCGAGCAGGCGCTCGCGGCAGGAGGACTCGACGTCCGCGACGGCGACATCCTGCTCTTCTGCACCGATCACTACAACCGGACAGCCGGGACGCCGGCGTTCCTGGACGGGTTCTCCGGCATCGACGCCAAGCGCCGTTCACTGGATGGCCGACCGAGGCGTGAAGATCTTCGGCGTCGAGACGATCAGCCCCGATCTCGTCTACCTCACGGACGAGTATCCGGTCCACCGCGCCTGCGCCGAGCGCCGGCTGACCCACTACGAGAACCTCAACGACCTGAAAGAGGTCGTGAACCGTAGCGCTTCGAGTTCTACGGCTTCCCGCTGCGCCTCGAGCCCCGGCGGCCGGCTCGCCGGTGCGGGCAGTCGCGATCGTCGAGGACTGATTCAGTGCTCGTGCCGCTCGGGCAGGCCGAAGCGGCGCGCCGTCCCCTCCTCCGAATCCCACTGGATCCAGATGGCGGGCTCGTCGCCGACGACCCATCCGTCGTGCCCGGCCTCGACGATCGCGAACGCGGGGGCCGTCACCTCGTACTCGCAGCCGTCCTCGTAGACGCCACGGAGCGTCCCCGACATGAGGAACCCGACGTGCGTGTGCATGCAGTACTCGGTGCCGGTGACGGGTTTCATGTGGGTCGACCAGCGCCAGCCAGGCGGGTAGACGACGCGTTTCATTCGTCCGTTGCCGATCTTCTGCACGTCGACCGCCAGGCCGGCGACGTCGTGGTGGTCCGCGCCGGGGATCGGGGCGAGCAGATCGCCCATCACGAAACCGCCCGCGTCGTCCCGTCCACGCCGATCAGGCTGAAGAACTTTTCGTCCTGGATCGTCTCCGGGCTCGGGAAGGCGACTTTCGAGTGCCGGAGGCCGAGCTGGAAGAGCGTCTCGACCATCTTGATGCCGACTGGGCCCGGGTTGATCACCGGGCAGGGCAGGTTCGCGGCCAGGTAGTCGCCCGCCTGGTGCATCGTCGTCGAGCCGAGCAGGATCACGTCGGCCCCGTCCTCGTCGAGCGCCTTGCGCGCCTCCGCCGTCAGCTTCTCGAACATCTCCTCCTCCTTGCCCGCGAAGAGGGCCTCGACGTCGGGTGGGATGTTCACGGCCCGGATCGAGGCGCACTTCTCCCACAGGTGGTACGTGTCGAGGTTCTTCTCGTAGAGGTGCCGCCAGCGGTCCCACATCGTGATGATCGAGAACCGCTTGCCGAGCATGGTCGCGACGGCGTACGAGATCAGCCCGGGCCCGATCGCGAGGATGTTCAGCCGCGAGCGGATGGCATAGAGGCCCGAGTCGGACACCGTGTCCATGATGACGGCGTCGTAGCCCTCCTCCTCTGCGCGGAACGCCGCCTCGGCGATGTACATGTCGAAGATCATCGCCTCGTAGTAGTCGGTGAGCATCGTGCAGCTGTTCCGCACCGCGACGCACTCGACGACCGTGTCCGGCCCGAGGATCTCCTGCGGGATCTGCGCGGCGCGATTCGCGATGCCCTCCTCGTCGAACGGGAACGGGATGACGTACTTGATCCGCATCTGGCCTCCACTCGTCGCCTGCGAGAAGGATCTTCCCACACCGCCGGCGCTGTGTCCGGCCCCTAGACTCGCCGCATGACCACCGGCAACGACGTCCTCGCCCGTCTCGGTGCGGAGATCGATGACGGCGTCTCGAGCCTCGATCTCCCGGCCCTCGGACTCGCCATGACCGACCGCGACAGGACGGTCTTCGAGACGACGGTCGGCTTCGCAAACCTGGACGCACGCACGAAGGCCACACCGGAGACACTCTTCCAGATCGGCTCCGTCTCGAAGTCGTTCGCAGCGCTCGCCGTGATGCGCGAGGTCGAGGCCGGACGCCTCGACCTCCGTGCGCCGGTGACCGAGTACCTGCCATGGCTCCGCCTGCGCTCGGATGATCAGCGAGCGATCACCCTCCACGGCCTCCTCTCGCATACATCGGGCCTCCCTCCCGGCATGGACTCGACGCCCTCGTCCGTCGGCGAGGTGCTCGCGCTCGCCCGGGTCGAGCGTGGGCCTCCCGGCGACTTCCGGTATTCGAACGTCGGCTACACGATCGTCGGGCTCGTGCTCGAGCGCGTCACGGGTCGGCCGATCCACGAGGTGCTGCGCCGGTCGGTGTTCGAGCCCGCCGGGATGGAGGCAAGCGAGGCCCGCGTGACGAACGACCTGCGCTCACGCTCGGCGGTCGGCTACGGCCCGGCGGATGCGATGCGCCGTTGGCGGCCCGGCCGGCCGCTCGCCCCCGAGCCCTGGGTCGAGACGGACTCGGCAGCCGGCAGCATCTCGAGCACGCCGTCCGACCTCGCGGCGTACGCCCGGCTACTCCTCGCCCGCGGACACGGGGTCGTCTCGACCGAGAGCTTCGAGGCGATGGTGACGTCGGCGTCCGCTCTCGACGAGCACGGCATCGGGTACGGCTACGGCCTCACGCTGGAGCGCCCTCCGAATCCCGTCTGGATCGGCCACTCCGGGTCGACGGTCGGGTTCACGGCCTGGCTCGATGTCGACCTGGATGCGGGCCTCGCCGTCGTCGCCGTCTGTAGCCTCGGCGATGTCGGCCCGGAGTCCCCGCCTCGCGTGATCGCGGAGCGGGTGCACGCCGTCCTCCGGGCCGCTCGCGACGGTGGTGAGCCAGGTCCCGCACCGTGGGCCGGCGGGCTCGACGACGCGGCCAAGGATCCCGAGCCGGAGCCTGCGACCGACGCCACGCCCCACCTCGTCGCGTTCGCGGGCCACTACCGTTCGCACAGCCCCTGGGCGCCCGGCTTCTGGATCCTCGCCCGCGGCGACTCGCTGCTCCTCCGCTTCCCCGGCGCGACCGAGTTCCCGCTCACGGCGGCGGGAGACGCGTCGTTCCGGCTCGAGGACGACGTAGAAGGCCCCGCGCGGATCGAGTTCGGGGACGTGATCGACGGACTGGCGGCACGCGCTACCTGCGACGGCGTCGACTTCTACCGCGTGCCCTGGTAGCAGGAGGCCGGCAAATGCGGAGCGAGACCAGTCGGTCAGACCGCTTCGACGAGCTGCACGACTCGAACGCCTGCGTGCTTCGACGCCTCGGCCGCCAGCGCAGCATCCTTGGTCGCGAGCGGCTCGGCGAGCTCCTCGGCCAGCGCTACGAACAGTGCATCAGCGGCGGTGAGGTTCCGGCGAAGCGCCCACGCTCGGGTGCGCAGCGGCAGGCTCGGGAAGAGGTCGATCGACAGGTCACCCAGATCCTCGACCGCGGCCGCCGCACGCGGCTCCGGCACCACCTCGCGGAGGGCTTCGCGCCTGAGCACGGCGAGCACCTCGAACACGAGCACGTCAGGCGCCGCGAGCGGCTCCTCCCGCTCCAGCAGCCGCTCGACATCGGCCGCAACGCCGATGCCGAGGAGGAAATCGACGACGGCGGACGTGTCGACGACGGTCACTCGCCGCGGTCGCGCAGAGAACGAACCGCGATCTCGCTGGGCTCCTCGAGCGGAGCAGGACCACGCGCCCGGATCCGGGCCGCGAGCTCAGCGGACGTCGGCCGGGCAGCAGCGCGAGCGAGAAGACCTCGCAGGTACTCGGTGAGCGTCAGCCCTGAGGCCGAAGCGCGCGCCTTCAGGGTGCGGTGAACATCCTCGGGAACGTCTCGGATCTGGACGAGCACTCCCATACGCGCAGCAACCATACCATCCTCGGTTCATACACAGTGACGGCGTCCGCTACGACGCCATCCTCGCGACGTCGCCGAAGACCCCGTCGTCGCGCAGCCGGGAAATGCGCTCGGCGTCGTAGCCGCAGACGTCGGCGAGCACCGCCGCCGTGTGCTCGCCGCGGAACGGGGCGCGCCGCACCGGCCGCTCGCCGTCCGCCACGCGCAGCGGCGAGGCGACCGTCCGGACCGTCCCGAAGCGCGGGTGCTCGTGCTCGACGAGGTCGCCCCGGGCGACCGTCTGCGGATCGGCCAGCGCTCCGGCGACGTCGTTGACGGCCGAGCTTGGGACTCCCGCTGCCCCGAGCGCCTCGAGCCACTCCACGCTCGTCCTGGAGCGGAAGGCCTCCCGGAGGAGCGGGAGGAGCTCGTCGCGGTTGCGGTCACGCAAGGCGAAGTCGGCGAAGCGCTCGTCCGCAACGAGCTCCGGGTGGCCGATCGCGTCGCACAGGGCCTCCCAGAACTTCGGCTTGGGGCAGGCGACGACGATCCAGCCGTCCGCTGTCTCGAAGTTCTGGAACGGCACGACCGACGGATGCCCGGAGTCCGGGACGCGTACGGGCTCGTAGCCGGCTGTCGCCGCCCAGGTCCCGACGTACATGAGCTCGGCGAGCGCAGTCTCGAAGAGCGAGACGTCGCAGTCGCAGCCGACGCCGTCCCGCCGCGCGCGCCAAAGGCCGGAGAGCAGAGCGATCGCCGCGACGTACCCGGCGGAGAGGTCGACCAGCGAGAGGCCGCTCTTCGTCGGCGGCCCCCCGGGCTCGCCCGTCAGGCTCATCCAGCCCGCAAGGCCCTGCATCATGTAGTCGTAGCCGCCTTCCGCGGATCGCGGCCCGGTCATTCCGAAGCCCGAGAGCGAGCAGCAGACGACGCGCGGGTTGACGTCCTTCAGCTGCCCGTACGTGAGCCCGAGCTTGGGCGGCTGGTCGCCTCGAAGGTTCGAGAAGACCGCGTCGACCCGGCGCACCAGGTCGTGCAGCACGCCGGCGGCCTCGGGGTGTCGGAGGTCGAGCGAGACGCTCCGCTTGTTCCGGTTGAAGGTCTCGAAGAAGAGCGAGTCCTCGCCCTCCTGGAACGGCGGCACGTAGCGTCCGACGTCTCCGCGCGAGGCGGGATCCTCGATCTTGATCACGTGCGCGCCGAGATCGGCGAGCTGGAGTGTCGCCCACGGGCCGGCCCCGTACTGCTCGATCGCGAGAACCTGGACGTCGGCCAGTGGCAGCGACACCGGGGTGCCTAGCGAGCCGGAGAGTCGCGACGCAGGTCGCGCCACGCGTGCTCGTAGAACGGAACGAGGAACTCGAGGTGGCGGCGCATCTCCGCAGCAGCGCCGTACCCGTCGCCCGCCGAGATCGCCTCGGCGATTTGCTGGTGCTGCTGGTGGATCCCTCGATGGAAGCGGCGCCCCAGCGTGTAGCGCGCGAGCTTCGTGTGCAGGGCCGAGAAGACGGGCTGGGCGGCGATCGCGAGCAGCGAGTTCCGCGCGGCGCCGATCAGGACCGAGTGGAAGTCCTTGTTGAAGGCGAACTGCTCCTGGTTGTCGAGCTTCGTGGGCTCGCCGGGGATCGACGCGCGGAGCTTCTCGAGATCGAGCTCCGAGCGCCGCTCCGCCGCGAGGCGGGCCGCCGGGACCTCGAGCAGGTCGCGCGCCTCGATCAGCTCCTCGAGCGTCAGATCGCGCGACTCGGTCAGGAGGCCGATGTTGGACTGGAGGAACGCCGAGATGTGGTCGACGGTGGGCAGGGTGACGTAGCTTCCGCCACCGGCGCCCTTCGCGGTACGGAGCAGGCTCTGGGCGGCGAGCACGCGAAGCGCCTCCCGCACCGTGGCCCTGCTGACGCCGAACTCGCGGGCGAGCAGCGTCTCGTTGGGAAGCCGTTCACCGGGTGCTAGCTCACCCGACATGATCAGCTCTCGGAGCTGATCTGCGACCTGCTCGTACGCCTTGCGAACCCGCCGTACGGGCACCGGCCCGGGCGGGCGCTCGATCGCGCGCAGCACGGTGATCCGCTCGGGTTCCGGGCGCGCGCTCACTCGATGCCGAACTCTCGGTTGCCGGCGAGCGAGGCCGGCGAGGACGACGGCGGCAACCCGCGGCCCTCGAAGTAGGCCGTCAGAGAGTTGCCGTCGCGCTTCGCGCGGAGCTCGGCGCGAAGCGCGTCGGTCGCGTCGGCGTCGACCTCGAACGTCCGCTCGTCGGAGAAGACGACCCCGTAGGCGTCCCGGGCGAGCTCGACCGTCGTGAAGTCGTCGAGCACGTCCTCGCGCACCATCGCCGGTTCGCGCTCGAGTGGGTCGCCATAGCCCGCGGCGTTCGGCTCGCGGAACTCGATGAACTCGCCCGCGCCGAACGGGATCCCGGTCACCTTCGCATGAAGCTGCTCCTCGCGCGGCGTGTCCGGGTTCTTCCGGCACGACGCGACGAGGCCGTCCCACCCGCCGAAGATGCCCCTCGGCGGATCGGTCTGCCGGTCGCCCTCGCACGAGTAGGTGCCGTCGACGAGGAACCGATTGCGACGGATGATGCCGATGCCGCCGCGCCACTTCCCCGGTGCGGCGGGCTCGGGCCGGAGCTCGTACTGGTCGCAACGGACCGGGAAGCGCATGTCGAGCTCCTCGATCGGGTTGTTGCGGGTGTTCGCCATCAGGTTGTCGACGGAGTCCATGGCGTCCTTGCCGAAGCGTCCGCCGTACGAGCCCTCGTTCACCTCCAGGTAGAGCCAGTACTGGCCGATCGACTCGTCGAAGCCCGCGTACGCGCAGAAGTGGATTCCGGCCGAGTTGCCCGCGGTGACCTTGTCCGGAAGCGCGTCGGCGAGCGCGAGGATCGTGTTGTCGACGACGCGCTGCACCTGCGTGAAGCGAGAGAAGCAGGCGCGCGGGAAGTTCGGGTTGAAGATCGTGCCCTTCGGCGCCACGACGTTCACGGGCCGGAAGACCCCGTCGTTCTGCGGCACGTGCTCGGGGAAGGTGACCTCGTCGAGCAGGATCGTGCGGACCGCGTAGTAGGCGCCGACGAGGAGCGACCCCTCGAACGGGACGTTGAACCCCGTCGGGACCTCAGGGTTGGAGCCGGTCAGGTCGATCGTGATCTCGTCTCCGGCGACGATCACCTTCGTCTCGACCCTCAGGCGGACGCCCCGGTTCTTCGCGTCGTCGTCCAGGTAGCCGACGACCGGCCCGTACTCGCCGTCCGGGATCTTGGCGATCTCCGCGCGCAGCATCCGCTCCGAGTAGTCCATCCACTCGTAGGCGGAGCTCATGACGACCTCGGCGCCGTATCGCTGCACCAGGCGCAGGAAACGGTCGCGGCCGAGCTGGCAGGCTGCGAGCATCGCGTTCATGTCGCCGCGGTTCATCGTCTCGGTCCGGACGTTGTCGAAGATCATCCGGTCGACGTCCGTGTTGAGCTCGCCGCGGCGATACCAGCGCAGGCCGTTGTACATCTTCGCCTCCGCGTAGACGTCGAACGCGTCGGCGTTGATCCCGGGGAACGAGCCGCCGACGTCGAGGACGTGCGCCGTCACCGCGGCGAACCCGAGCAGCTCGCCTTCGTGGATGATCGGCACGGCGACGGCCACGTCAGGCGAATGCGACGCACCGAGATAGGGGTGGTTGTGGACGATGACGTCGCCCTCCTCGATGTCGTCGCCCAGGCGGTGCAGAAAGCCGCGGATGTACCAGGGAAGCGACCCGATGTGCATCGGTGTCGAATCGGACTCGCAGAGCTCCCGGCCCTGCGCGTCGAAGATCCCGGCGCCGAGGTCCTCCGACTCGCGGATGATCGACGAGTAGCTCATCCGGAAGAGAACGCCAGCCATCTCCTTCGCGATCGCGTGAAACGCGCCTCCGAGCACGCGCAGGGTGATCGGGTCCACGACGACGCGAGCACGGGCCGGCGGCCCCGGGCTGCGCCCGACCTCGTACTCCATGACGCTCATCGGGCGCCCACCTCCATTCCTGCCGCGATCGCCCGTGCCTCCTCGGACTCCCCCACCTCGATCACGATGTTCCCGAAGCGATCGACGTGGGCGCCCATGCCGGGCGGGATCACGGTCGTCGAGTCGTACTGGTTGACGATCGCCGGTCCGGCGAGCCGGTTCCCGGCCGCGAGCGCGGCACGGTCGTAGTAACGGGTCGAAACCTCCTGCAGCTCGCCCTCGACTCGGAACCAGGCCGTCCCCTCGTGGCGAAGCGCCCCGTCCGGCGACTCGCCGCCGCGGGTGACCTCGACCGTCTGCAGTGGCGGCATCAGACCGATCCCCCGCACCCTGACGTTCGGGAGCTCGATATCCGACTCCTCGAAGCGGCGTGAGTACTCGCGCTCGTGGATGTCGTGGAAGTCCGTCCGCACTCTTTCGATCCACGCGTCGTCGATCTGCCCCGACGGGGCGTCCACCCTCAGCTCGTAGCCCTGTCCGAGATAGCGACAATCCGCGATGCGCTGGATCACGATCCGGTCGGCGGGCACCCCGTCGCTCTCGAGCTGGCTTCGCACCTTCTCCTCGAGCGTCTCGAAATGGCGCTGAAGCACCGGCCGGTCGAGTGTCGAGAGGCGCTGGTAGGCCGTCGACACCTCCTCGTAGACCATGTCCGTCGCGAGGAGCCCCATCGCGGCCGTGACGCCCGGATAGGGCGGGACGAGCACCCAGGGCGTTCCCACCTCGAGCGCGATCTGCGCGGCGAAGAGCGGGCCTGCGCCGCCCTCCGCGACGAGGGCGAAGTCGCGTGGGTCGAAGCCCTTGCGGACCGAGTTCTCCTCGATCGACTGAACCATCGAGTGGGTGAGGATCTGCACCGCCCCCATCGACGCCTCCTCGACGGACATCCCGAGCGCCTTCGCCGGCCCGTCCGCGTACGAGGCCCGCGCCAGGTCGGCCCGCAGGCCCATGCCGCCGCCGAGGAACGCCTCCGGCCGGAGCCACCCGAGGTTGACCATCGCGTCGGTGGCGGTAGCCTCGGTGCCGCCCCGGTCGTAGGCCGCGGGCCCGGGATCGGCGCCGGCCGAGCGTGGGCCGACCCGGAAGATGCCACCGCCGTCGACGTAGGCGATCGAGCCGCCGCCGGCGCCGATCGTGTCCACGTCGACCATCGGGATCATCGCCTGGTACGGGCCCACCCGCGTGTCGAGGAGGTGCTTCATCCGCAAGCGGCCTTCCTGAGCGAGCCCGATGTCGGCCGAGGTCCCGCCGACGTCGAGGGTGATGACGTTGCCATAGCCGGCCTGCTTGCCCGCCCAGATGCCACCGACGACGCCGGCGACCGGGCCCGACATGAGCAGGTTGACCGGGCGCTGGACCGCGCCCTCGGCGGTCGCGACACCGCTCGCGGAGGTCATCAGGTGCATGCCGGTCGCGACGCCCATCCCGCGCAGCTCGTCCTCGAGCCGGCGCACGTAGGTCGCGACCTTTGGGCCGATGAAGGCGTTGAGGCAGACCGTCGAGAAGCGCTCGTACTCCCGGTACTGGGGCAGCACCTCGGAAGAGACGGAGAGAAACGCCTCGGGGAACTCCTCGCGCACGATCTCGGCGACGCGGCGCTCGTGCTCGTCGTTCAGGAACGAGAAGAGGAAGCAGACCGCGACGGCCTCGACTCCCTCGTCCTTCAGCCGTCGCACCTGCGCGCGAGCCTTCGCCTCGTCGAGCGGGACGAGCACGGAGCCGTCGCGCGTCACCCGCTCGGGCACGGTGAGCCGGTAGCGGCGGCGCACGATCGGATAGCGCTGCCACGGCAGATCCTGGTAGTTCGAGAAGTTCAGCGGCTTCTTGTGGCGCGCGATGTGGAGGATGTCCCGGTAGCCCTCGGTCGTCACCATCCCGACCTTCGCGCCGTTGTGCTCGATGACGATATTCGTCGCGATCGTCGTGCCGTGGAAGACCTGGTCGAGATCGGCCGGCTCGAGCCCTGCCTCGGCCGTGATCTCCCGGATGCCCTGGACGGTTCCCTGCGAGGGATCCTCTGGCGTCGTCGGCAGCTTGTGGACGAGAACCTGGCCGGTCTCGTCGTCGACCTCGATCAGGTCGGTGAAGGTCCCGCCGACGTCGACTCCGACACGTTTCATCGCACGCGACTCCTTTGCCTCACGGGACGAGAACGATCTTCCCGAAATGCGCGCGCTGCTCCATCAGCTCCATCGCCTCGCGCGCCTGCTCGAGCGGGAAGGTGGCGTGCACGAGCGGCTTGATCTGGTGTCGGGCCGCGAGGTCGAAGCACCGCTCGACCTCCTCCCGCGTGTACACGAACGAGCCGATCACGCTCTTCTGCGCGCGGAAGAAGGGGATGATGTCGAAGTCGACGACCTCGCCCGAATGGCCGCCGCAGATGACGAGGCGGCCATCCTTGGTCAGCGAGTCGAGCCCGGCCTGGAACAGCTTGCCGCCGACGTGCTCGTAGACGAGGTCGACGCCCCGGCCGTCGGTCAGCTCCAGCACCCGCGCCGCCACGTCCTCGCGGGCGTGGTTGACGCCGGCGTGCATGCCGAGCTCCCCGGCGCGCTCGAGCTTCTCGTCGCTCGAGGCGTTCCCGATCACGTAGGCGCCCGCCATGCTCGCGAGCTGGACCGCCGCCGAGCCGATGCCGCTCCCGACGGAGTTGATCAGGACGGTCTCGCCCGCCCTGAGCCCGCCGCGCGTGAAGAGCATGTGCCATGCGGTGGCGAACGCGACCTGGAGGGCTGCGGCGTCCTCGAAGGAGACGCCGTCAGGTATCCGCACGAGCTGCCTCGCCTTGACGGCGATCCTCTCGGCGTACCCGCCGCCGGTCGACATGCTGATGAAGCCCGGTGCCAGGCAGAGGGACTCGCGCCCCGTGCGGCAGTACCGGCATTCGCCGCAGGGTGCCATGATGTACGGGTTGACGCGGTCGCCCGGGCTCCAGCCCTCGACCCCGTCGCCCACCTGCTCGATCTCACCGGCGACCTCGATCCCGAGCATGTGCGGGAGCCCGATCGGGAAGCGGGAGATGCCCTCGCGCATGTCGACGTCGAGGTGGTTCAACGCGGCGGCGCGGATCCGGATCCTCACCTCCCCGGGGCCCGCGACGGGATCCTCGACCTCCTCGAACCGCAGAACGTCCGCGTGCCCGAACTCGTGGAACCGTACCGCCTTCACGCCATCGACCTCCCCTGCGCCTGGACCGAGTTTCGAGGTTATGTCTGACTTCCGAATGGCTGTCAAGCGCGTGCTCTCGCTCGGTCTGCCGAGGGCAGTTGACAAGGCCGAATGTCTGACATACAAACGGCGTTGGCCACGGTGCACGCTGCGACTCTCCGTTCCCTGCTCTTCGCCCCCGGCTCCGACGAGCGCAAGCTGGCTCGGGCGCTCGCCTCCCAGGCCGACGCGGTGATCGCCGATCTCGAGGACGCAGTGTCGCCCGGCGAGAAGGCTCCGGCCCGCAAGCTCGCGGTCCGCCTTCTCGCCGGAGGCGAGACCCGGTGCAGGCGGATCGTTCGCATCAACGGCACCGATACCCCGTTCTGGGAGGATGATCTCGCTGCTCTGGCGGGACTCGACCTGGACGCGATCATGCTGCCCAAGGCCTCCCCGACCTCCGTACGGGCGCTCGGGGAATCGGGACCGCCCGTGATCGCGATCGTCGAGACGGCGATCGGCCTCCGGCTCGCCTTCGAGACGGCCAGCTCACCGCGGGTCGTCGCGCTCGCGCTGGGGGCGGCGGATCTCGGCGCCGAGCTGCGCCTCGAGCCACGTTCCGACGGCCAGGAGATCCTCTTCGCGCGCTCGTCACTCGTCGTCGACTCGGCGGCCGCGGGCCTCCGGCCGCCGCTCGATGTCGTCCACCTCGACACCCGCGACGAGGCAGGGCTCGAGGAGGAGTCGCTGCTGGCCCGTTCGCTCGGCTTCGGGGGCAAGCTCTGCATCCACCCCGCGCAGGTGGCCGTGGTCAACCGCGTGTTCGGCCCGAGCGACGAGCAGCTCGCGTGGGCCCGAGCCGCGGTCGAGGCGTACGAGAGGGGCGTCAGCGAGGGCCGGGGGGCAGTGGCGCTCGACGGAGAGATGATCGACCGGCCCGTCGCCGAGCGGGCACGACGGATCCTGGAGACGGCCGGAAGGGAGACCACATGAGCGAGGAGACGAGCGTCGCCGAGCAGGCGCCGAAGGTCTGGCGGGGACGCTTCTACGAGGACTTCGACGTCGGCGACCTGTACCAGAGCCGCCTCGGGCGCACGATCACCGAGGCGGACAACGTCTGGTTCACCCTGCTGACCCTGAACACCAACCAGATGCACTTCAACACGCCTTATGCCGAGGGGACGCGCTTCGGCAAGCCGCTCGTCAACTCGGCGTTCACGCTCGCGCTGATCACCGGCATGACCGTGCCGGACACGAGCGAGAACGCCACGGCCAACCTGGCCTGGACGGACATCAAGCTCCCCAAGCCGGTCTTCGTCGGCGACACCCTCTGGGCCGAGAGCGAGATCCTCGAGAAGCGCGAGTCGAAATCGAACGCGAACGTCGGCATCGTCTCGATGCGCTGCCGTGGGGTGAACCAGCGCCGAGAAGTCGTGATCGAGTTCAGGCGGACGTTCATGGTCTACAAGCGCGACGCTCCCGAGGTGACGGACACGTTCCCTGCGACCGACGACGATTGGACGGTGTGATGACCGCCGCACAGCGCTTCATCGAATTCACGACCGGCCTGCGCGCCGAGGACGTCCCCTCGGAGGTCGCAGAGGCGGCGAAGCTGCATCTCCTCGACACGATCGGCTGCGGCCTCGCGGCGCACGCGCTCGGCGTCGCGACCGAGGGCCGGGCGACCATGGTGGAGCTCGGCGGGGAGCCTCAGGCGACCGTGATCGGGCTCGACCACGCCCTGCCCGCGGCCAGCGCCGCGTTCGCCAACGCGATGCTCTGCCACGGGCTCGACTTCGACGACACGCACTCGGACTCGGTCAGCCACGTCAGCACGGTGACGTGCCCGGCGTCGCTCGCAGTCGGCGAGGCCGAATCCGCGAGCGGCCGCGACGTTCTCACGGCCATCGTCGCCGCCAACGAGGTGGTGACTCGGATCGGAATGGCGGCCTCTGGCCAGTTCCACAAGCGGGGCTTCCATCCGACCGCGATCTGCGGGATCTTCGGTGCGACGGCCGCCGCCGCGCGACTCGGTGGCCTCGATGCCGAGACTGCCACCAGGGCCTTCGGCCTTGCCGGCTCGATGGCGTCTGGGCTGTTCGCCTATCTCGAGGACGGAACGGCCACGAAGCCGCTGCACCCGGCCTGGGCCGCGCACGGTGCCTTGCTCGCCGCGCGGCTCGCGGCGCACGGCGGCGAGGGCCCCGCGTCGATTCTCGAGGGCAAGTTCGGCCTCTACCACGCCTTCCTCGGCGCCGAGCGGGACGAGATCGACATCGATGCCCAGATCGCGGACCTCGGCTCCCGCTGGGAGACGCCTCGGATCGCCTACAAGCCCTATCCGGCCTGTCACTTCATGCACGGCTCGCTCGGCGCGACCGCCGAGGCCGTCGGCGGGCGGACCTTCTCGGTCGACGAGATCGACGAGGTCGTGGTCACCGTCCCCGCAGCCGGGGTGTCTCTGGTGCTCGAGCCCGCGGAGTCGAAGGTCGCGCCCCGGAGCGAGTACGAGGGCAAGTTCTCCCTCCAGTACTCGACGGCGGCGATGCTCGCCCGCGGCCACGTCGGCGTCTCCGACTACACGGGCGAGGCGATCGGCGATCCCGCCGTGCTCTCGATCGCTCGCAAGGTGCGCTACGAGGCGAAGGACTACCCCTCCTACCCGCAGGCCTTCCCCGGCGGGGTGCGCATCCGCCTCGCCGGCGGGCAACTGCTCGAGGCGGACTTCCCGTACCAGAAGGGCGGGCCGGAGAATCCGCTCTCGGCGGAAGAGGTGCGCGCGAAGTTCCGCGGGAACGCAACGCTTGCGCTCTCGGCCGCGTCGGTCGAGGCGCTCGAGGAGGCGCTGCTGACGCTCGACGAGCAACCCGGGGTTGCGGAGGCCCTGGCCCCGCTCACGTCGGTGGAGGTGGCGCGGAGGTGAGCGCGACGCCCTCCCTCGGCGGAGACGGGGTCTCCGCCGAGGAGCAGGCGGAGATCGTCTCCGCGGTCGCCGAGTGGGTCGACCGCGAGGTCGTCCCGATCGCCTCCGACCTCGAGCACGCCGACGAGTTCCCCTCGGCGCTGGTCGAGGAGATGCGCCGGATGGGCCTCTTCGGCGTCACGGTGCCCGAGGAGTACGGCGGGCTCGGGCTCGGGCTCGACATCTACGCGCTGATCGTGACCGAGCTCTCCCGCGGCTGGGTGACCCTCTCCGGCGTCCTCAACGGCAGCTTCATCGCGGGCACGATGATCCGCTCGCACGGTACGGAGGAGCAGAAGCAGACGTATCTCCCCCGACTCGCGAGCGGCGAGATCCGCTCGTCCTTCTCGATGACCGAGCCCCACGCCGGCTCCGACGTCCAGTCGATCCGGACGGTCGCCGTTCGTGACGGCGAGGAGTTCGTGATCACGGGTCAGAAGATGTGGGTCACGAACGGCTGGCGGTCGTCGATCGTCATGCTGCTGACGAAGACCGACCCGTCCGCCGACCCGCCGCACACGGGCATGACCGGCTTCATCCTCGAGAAGCCCCCGGAGGTCTCGGAGCTCGCCCGGGCTGACGATCCCCATGCCCGGGCCGAAGAAGCTCGGCTACAAGGGGGTCGAGTCGACCGAGCTGGTCTTCGACGGCTTCCGCACGCCCGCGTCGAGCGTGCTCGGCGGCGAGACGGGGATCGGCCAGGGCTTCAAGTACTTCATGAGCGGGATCGAGGTCGGGCGCGTCAACGTCGCGGCCCGGGGCGTCGGCGTGGCGAAGGCGGCGCTCGACGACGCGCTCCGCTATGCGCAGGAGCGCGAGGCCTTCGGCAAGCCGATCGGCCATCATCAGGCGATCCAGCTGATGCTCGCCAAGATGGCGACCCGCGCGGAGGCGGCGCGGCTCCTCACGATCCAGGCGGCGCGGAAGAAGGCCTCGGGCGAGCGAGCCGACCTCGAGGCGGGCATGGCCAAGTACTTCGCCACCGAGGCGGCGCAGGAGAACGCGCTCGACTGCATGCGGATCCACGGCGGCTACGGCTACTCGCTCGAGTACCGCCCCGAGCGCTACTACCGCGACGCCCCGCTGCTGATCATCGGCGAGGGCTCGAACGAGATCCAGCAGCTGATCATCGCCCGACGCCTGCTCGAGCGCACCGGAGATTGACCGGGCGTTCAGAGGTCTGCTAGGTTCGCCCGGCTTTCGTCCGGAAAAGGAGACGTCCGTGCCTCGTTCGCTCCGCGCTGCCCTAGTCGTCGCGCTCGCGTCTCTCGTCGGTGCAGGGGCTGCGGCGGCCGCCACCCCCGCCCAGAAGGCGGATGCCGCCCTCGATCGCGCGCTGAAGCGGCTCGTCGCGATGCCCGGCGGCCCGCCCGGGGTGATCGCCGTCGTGCAGCGTGGAAGCCAGGTCCGGGTGCACGCGGCCGGCTACGCGGACGTCGAGACGAAGCGCGCGCCCGCGCGCGACCGACCACATGCGGATCGCGAGCACCGCCAAGGCCTTCTCCGGTGCGACCGCCCTCTCGCTCGTCGCGAAGGGGCCTGCTCTCCCTCGACGACACGATCGGCCAGCGACTGCCGAGCCTGCCGTCCGCGTGGGGTGCGGTCACGCTCCGCCAGTTGCTGAACCACACGAGCGGCGTCCCCGACTTCACGAGGAGTTCGGCCTTCCAGCAGGCCGTCGTCGCCTCGCTGACGGTCGCCCCTCCGCCCGAGCAACTGCTCGAGTTCGTCGAAGGACGAGCCGCTCGTCTTCACCCCCGGGTCGAAGTACGAGTACTCGAACTCCGACAACATCGTCGTCGGCCTGATCGTTCAGGCGGCCACCGGGAAGACGTACCAGGAGGCGCTGCAGGAGCAGGTCTACGGGCCGCTCGACCTGACCCGGACCAGCCTCCCGGCCGGCCCCGAGCTGCCGGCGCCGTTCATCCACGGCTACGACCGCGACGGTGCACGGCCGCGCCCGAGGACGTCAGCGAGATCTTCGCATCGGGCTGGGCCTGGGCCTCCGGCGGCATCGTCTCGACGCCGCTCGAGCTGAACCGGTTCATTCGCGGCTACGTCGGCGGCGCCCTGTTCGGCCCAGGCGTGCAGGCCCAGCAGCGCGTGTTCGTCCCGGGCGGCGGATCCGAGCCCCGCGGCCCCGGGGTCAATGCGGCCGGCCTCGCGCTATTCCGCTACAAGACGCGCCTGCGGCACGGTCTACGGCCACACCGGCAACACGTTCGGGTACACCCAGTTCATGGCAGCGAGCTCTGACGGGAGCCGCTCGGCGACGGTGTCGATCAACCTGCAGCGCACGCAGGACAGCGAGGGTCAGGCCGGGATCGTCTTCAAGGCCCTGCGCCGAGCCGACCTCCTCGCAGTCTGCGCCGCGCTCGCTTGACGCCCCCTGATCCACCGGGCGCGTCCCCGGAGAACGCCGAACTCCTGCTCGAGATGACCCGGTAGTACGCGCGACATCCGCCTGCCACACTGCGTCGCGATGGCGAGTGCGCAGGAGCAGGATCTTCCCCGAGCCCCCCGGTCGATCCCACCCCGGGTCACGGACCTCATCCTGATCGTCCTCGCCGCCCTGTTCTGGGCCGGGATGCTCGCCGGGAACGTGATCATTTTCGACGACGCGGACGGGACCGCGCAGGTGATCGGCGAGCGGTGGGAGGTGCGGGACTTCGTGGCGGTCGTGTTCCTGCCGTCGGTCGTCACGCTCTGGTGGCGGCGCAGGCGCCCGGTCGCCGTCCTCGGCATCGCCCTGGCGGCAACGCTCGCCGCGTTTCCCTACGCAGCGCTCTTCGGTGCCTTCGCGCTTCACGCAGCGGCCGCTCGCCTGCCCCAGCGGCAGGCGATCCTTGCCGGACTGGTCTCGATCGCGCTCGCGTTCGCGGGGCACGCGATCTGGCTCGGCGCTCCCACCTGGGACAACGTGATCGTGACGGTGATCGGGATCGCGATCGTGACCGCGCTCGGCCTCTACACGGGTGCGCGCCGCGCGTACTTCGACCGGCTGCGAGAGCGCGCTCTCTTCGCCCGCGCGCTCGCTTCGTTCCTGCCGGCCGGGGTCGCGGAGCTGATCGAGGCCTCGCCCTCCGCGCTCTCTCTCGAGGAGGAGATCGAGGCGACCGTGCTCTTCTCGGACATCCGTGGCTTCTCCACGGTCGCCGAGCAGCTCTCTCCACGGGAGGTGGCGGACGTGGTCGGCCGGCACGCCTCGGCAATGGCCGAGGTCGTGCGCGCCCACGGGGGCATGCTCGACAAGTTCGCCGGCGACGGCGTGATGGCGGTCTTCGGAGCGCCGAAGCCGATGCCAGGCGACGCCGACCGCGCGATCTCGTGCGCGGTCGCCATGCAGCGCCGCCAGTCGCTCCTGAACGCCGAAGCGCCGGCGGCCGGTCAGCCGCCGACCGAGATCGGCATCGGCGTCAACACCGGCCTCGTGATCGCGGGCACGGTCGGCGGAGCCGGCCGGTTCGACTACACGGTGATCGGCGACGCGGTCAACGTCGCTCAGCGCCTCCAGAGCGAGGCGGGGCCAGGCGAGATCCTGATCTCGGCCGAGACGGCAGGTCGATGCGCGTGGCCGGACGCCGAGGCCGCGGGCGCGCGCCGGCTGAAGGGGCGGAGCGAGCCTGTCGAGGTGTTCCGCGTCGGCTGGGCCGACGCGGCCGATCGCGCCTGAGCTACGCCGACGGCTCGGGCTCGGGCTCGGCCGCGAGCGCCTGGACAGACGCGCCTTGGGCGGCGCCCTCCGATCTCGAGAGCAGGATCAGGCCGGCCAGGGCGATCAGGAGCACGATCACCGACCCGACGATCTGGGCAGGGGACGACCTCAGCTGCTCCTCGAAGAGGATCACGCCGATCGCTCCGCCGGCGACCGTCTCGAACGACATCAACGTGGCGAGCGCGGGCGCGAGAGCGCCCGCCTGCAGCGCCGACTGGAGGATCGTGAAGGCCACGATGCTGATGGCGATCAGCACCCACAGATGCCAGTCGGCGACGACGTCGACGATCCCGACCTCGAGCCGGTCGACCGTCGACTTCGTCAAGGCGGAGATGAGCCCGAACAGGATGCCGGCCGCCGTTCCGAGGAAGGCCGCCTTGAGGCCGGGGCGGCGTCCCCTGGCGGCGAGCACGAGGGCGACCGTGATCGCGCCGAGGATGCCACCGGCGATCAGCCACTCGACCACGGGCGCGTCGTCCCTGCCCTCCGACGGCTGGCTGATCAGGAGGAAACCGGCGATGCCGACGACGACGGCGACTGCTCCGAGGATCTCGCGGCGACCGACGTGCTGCCCCGTGTAGCGAGCGCCGAGCGGGAGCGCGAAGACGACGCTCGCGACGAGGATCGGCTGGACGACCACGAGCCGCCCGACGCCGAGCGCTGCGGCCTGGGCGGCGAACCCGAGGCCGCTGGCGGCGACGCCGAGCAGCCAGACCGGCTTGTGGAGGAGCGTGAGCAAGAAGCCTGCGCTCTGCGCCTCGTCGTCGGACTCCTCCATCGCCCCCTTCTGCTGGAAGACCGTCCCGATCGCGAAGAGCAGCGCCGCGAGCAGCGCGAGGAGGATCGACAGCATGCGGCAGCCTAGCGCGTGCCGTACCGGGCGCCCGGGCGGCGCAGGCGCCGACGCCCAGGCGGTACGAACTGCTCCGGATAGAGGTACTCGCCGAGCCCGAAGAAGATACTCGTCGTCGCGGTGAGGAAGACGGCCGAAAGTCTGACGTTAGACTCCCGCCCGTGGATTTCACGCCTTCCGACGACCTCGGGGAGATCCGGGCCGCGGTTCGCGACCTGTGCGAGGGATTCCCCGGCGAGTACTGGCGCGAGCTCGAGCCGGATCGGTATCCGGAGGAGTTCGTCGAGGCCCTGACGGAGGGCGGGTGGCTCGCCGCCCTGATCCCGGAGGAGTACGGGGGCGCGGGGCTGTCGCTGACCGCGGCGAGCGTGATTCTCGAGGAGATCAACGCGATGGGCTGCAACTCCGGCGCGTGCCACGCGCAGATGTACATCATGGGCACGATCCTGCGCCACGGCTCGGAGGAGCAGAAGCGGCGCTACCTGCCGAAGATCGCCTCCGGGGAGCTGCGACTCCAGGCGTTCGGGGTGACGGAGCCGACCGCAGGCTCGGACACGACCCGAATCCAGACCACGGCGGAGCACACGGACGACGGCTACGTGATCCGCGGGCAGAAGATCTGGACGTCGCGGGCGCTGTACTCGGATCTGATGCTGCTCCTCGCCCGGACGACGCCGCTCGAGCAGGTCGAGAAGAAGACCGAGGGCCTGTCGACGTTCATCGTCGACATGAAGCAGGCCCTCGAAGCCGCCACGATGACGATTCGCCCGATCAAGACGCTGATGAACCACGCGACCACGGAGATCTTCCTCGACGGGGTGCAGGTGCCGGCAGACGCCCTGGTCGGCGAGGAGGGAAAGGGGTTTCGGTACGTCCTCGACGGGATGAACGCGGAGCGGATCCTGATCGCAGCGGAGTGCATCGGCGACGGGCGCTGGTTCACCGAGAAGGCGACCGTGTACGCCTCCGAGCGCGTCGTTTTCGGCCGACCGATCGGCGCGAATCAGGGGGTTCAGTTCCCGATCGCCCAGGCGTACGCTGCGCTCGAGGCCGCCGACCTGATGCGCTACAAGGCCGCCTGGCTGTTCGAGCAGGGGCAGCCCTGCGGGCCGGAGGCGAACATGGCCAAGTACCTCGCCGCCGAGGCCTCGTGGCAGGCGGCCAACGCCTGCCTCGACACCCACGGCGGCTTCGGCTTCGCCGAGGAGTACGACGTCGAGCGGAAGTTCCGCGAGACGCGGCTGTACAAGGTCGCCCCCGTCTCGAACAACCTCGTGCTCGCCTACCTCGGCCAGCACGTGCTCGGCATGCCGAGGTCGTACTAGGGGCTGAGCGGCCGGCTCGGCCGGCCGCGACCCCCGACCGCGCTCCCGCGGAGCGGGAGCGCACCCGTACTAGGCGGAATCGCTGCCCACCGGCGGAGCCGGTGGGCCGATATCGCCGGAGAGGGCCCCGGGGGGCCCGGTCACGCCCAAGGGGCTGAGCGGCCGGCTCGGCCGGCCGCGACCCCCGATCGCGCTCCTGCGGAGCGGGAGCGCACCCTTCGAATCGCTGCCAGGCCGAAGGCCGGGCCGATATCCGCCGGAGAGGGCCCCGAGGGGGCCCGGTCACGCCCAAGGAGCTGAGCGGCCGCAGTGCGCGAAACCCGTTGTGCCGGTTTCGCGCGGTTCGGCTGTTGCAACGACGTCGGCTACCCCAGCTGGGCCGTCGTGAATCCCCGCGACCGTGCAGCCGCCAGCAGGTCCCCGTCTGCCGCGACCAGCACCGTCTCCGCGTCCGCGATCTGCTCCAGGGAGGCGAGATGAACCGCGTCATAGGCTCGCAGGCCGTGCTCCTCGGCGAGGTCGCCCGCACCACGCAGGAGCGCAGCCGTCGGCTCGATCCGATCGACCGCTGCCCAGAGCGTCTCGATCCGGCGGCGCGCCGGTCCGAGGTCGCGCCGATCGAAACGGCTCATGCGCCACGCCCGCGCGACCGCAGCCCGCGCCTCGGGATAGAGAAGCGACGACGACACGCGCCGGTCGGCCGCGAGCCAGATTGTCGCGACCTCCCAGGTACCGTCTTCGCGGACGAGCAACTTGACGAAGGCCGACGCGTCGAGGTAGACGATCAGCGCCGATCCTCGAGCACGATGTCACTCAGCGGCCCGGCGTCCTCGATCGGCTTCGGCAGCTTCCCGCGCCAGGGCCGCGGAGCCGAAACGACCATCCCCTCCCGGATCAGCCGATCAAGCGGTCGCTCGACGGCGATGGGCACGATGCGCGCCGCCGCCCTGCCGCGGTCGGTGACGACGACCTCCTCGCCCGCCTGCACCCGCTTGAGCCAGCGGCTGAGGTCGGCGCGCAGCTCCCTGATGCCGACTTCCATCCCCGCTAAATGTAGCGACTCGTAAGTATCGTCTTGTAGCGACATTGCCGGCTGCGGCAGCCAGCCTGTTCCGGGAGAACGTTCCCGGGACCCCTCGAAGGAGCTCCTCGGCCGCGCGTTCGAGCAGGCGGCGGACCCGACCTCTACGATCGCGGCATGGGCCCCGCTCCCGCCTCGATTCGGCTCGCCGACAGGCGCACGCTCTCCTTCTACGATCTCGGTGACCGGTCCGGCGAGCCCGTCCTCCTCTTCCACGGGACACCGCAGGCGGCGATCGGCTGGTCGTTCGCGGACGGGCCGGCGCGCGAGCTCGGAGTCCGGGCGCTCGCGCTCGATCGACCGGGGATCGGGGCGTCGACCCTCCAGCCCCGCCGGACACTGCTCTCCTACCCTCGCGACGTCACGGACTTCGCGGCGGCGCTCGGCCTCGAGCGCTTCGCCGTCCTCGGCTGGTCCGCGGGTGGGCCGTACGCGCTCGCCTGCGCGGCCGCGATCCCCGGCAGTCTCTCGGCAGTCGGGTCGGTCGCCGGCGCGTGCCCGCTCGACTGGCCGGGCGCGATGGGCGACCTCAATCCGCAGGATCGCCGGATCGTGAAGCTCGGCCGGCGCTCGCCGGCGGCGGCACGGGCCGTGCTCGCCGTCTCGGCGCTCGCGGCCCGGCATGCTCCGGGCCTCACCCAGTCGTGGACCGCGAAGCAGCTCTCCGCGGCCGAGCGCCGCACCCTCGACCGCCACCGGGGTGAGCTCGCCGACATGCGGTTCTTCCTCGACGCCTTCGAGCAGGGCGCTCGGGGCGTCGCCGAGGACTACCGGATCTACGGCGAGCCCTGGGGCTTCGACCCCGCCGAGATCGCGATCCCGGTCGTGCTCTGGAACGGTGACGAGGACAGCCTCGTCCCGCTCCGCCACGCGGAGCTGCTCCACGAGCGGATCCCCGGCTCGCGGCTCGAGGTGGTCGAGGGAGCAGGACACCTCCTTCCGTACGACGTGATCGCGACGATGCTCGCCGAGCTGACCGGCCGCTGAGTCAGACGCCGGTCTCGGGTGCGACGACGTCTCGCCAGGCCGGGCGCCCGCACACGGCCTCTGCCCAGTCCGCCAGCCGCGGATAGGGCCGAAGGCCGCTTCCGTCTCCGGCGCGCACGAAGCGCCAGAGCATCGGGGCCGCGGTCACGTCGACGATCGTGAACCTGTCGAGACAGGCCCACGGCGCGGAGCCGAGCAGCGCTGAGACCGTCCCGAAGCGGCGGTGCTGCGCCTCGAAGGCTGCCGGGATGCGCTCCGGCTCGGGCTCCTCTGCGAAGATCCCCCGCCCCACGCGCAGCCCGTAGGCCACCGTCGAGATCTCGACGACGGCAGGGCGGAGTTCGGAGACGACGGCGTCGAGTAGCCAGTCGACCGTCGCACGTTCGCGGAGGTCCGTCCGGGTAGAGGTCGGTCCGCCTCTCCCGGGAGGCGAGGTAGCGCAGGACGGCGACCGACTCGGCGAGCGCGAACCCGTCGTCGAGGAGCGCGGGAACGCCTCCGGCCGGGTTCACCGCGAGGTGCCAGCCGGGCCGGTCGGGGCCGAGCGGCACCGTGCGCCGCTCGTACGGCAGGGCGAGCTCTGCGAGCAAGAGCCTGACGCGCTGGGCGCAGAGCGAGCGGGCGTTGTCGTGCAGGATCAGCACGGCGGCACGGGTAACCTACGCCAGAGCGATGAGCATGCCGATCCACAAGTACCGGCCGTATCCGTACGGGCCGGCGTTGCCGGACCGGACCTGGCCCGAGCAGCTCCTGACGCGCGCGCCGACGTGGTGCTCCGTCGATCTGCGCGACGGCAACCAGGCGCTGATCGACCCGATGGACGTGGCGCGCAAGAAGGCGATGTGGGATCTCCTCGTCCGGCTCGGCTTCAAGGAGATCGAGGTCGGCTTCCCATCTGCGTCCCAGCCCGACTGGGACTTCACGCGCCTCCTGATCGAGGAGGACCTCGTCCCGGACGACGTCTGGGTCCAGGTGCTCACACAGTGCCGCGAGGAGCTGATCGACCGGACGATCGAGAGCGTCCGAGGTGCGAAGAAGGCGATCGTCCACCTGTACAACTCGACCTCGGAGCTCCAGCGCCGGGTCGTGTTCCGCGAGGACCGGCAGGGGATCGTCGACATCGCGGTCACCGGCGCCAAGCTCTGCCTCGATGCGCTCGACCGGCTGCCCGAGACCGAGATCCGCTTCGAGTACTCCCCCGAGAGCTTCACCGGCACCGAGCCGGACTTCGCTCTCGAGATCTGCGAGCGGGTGCTCGACGTCTGGCAGCCCCGGCCCGACCAGAAGGTGATCTTGAACCTGCCAGCGACCGTCGAGCTGACGACGCCGAACGTCTACGCCGACCAGTTCGAGTGGTTCGGGAGAAACGTCAGCCGGCGGGACTCCGTGATCCTCTCGATCCATCCGCACAACGACCGAGGTTGCGCCGTCGCCGCCACGGAGCTCGCACTCCTCGCGGGCGGCGAGCGCGTCGAAGGAGCGCTGTTCGGCAACGGCGAGCGCACCGGCAACGTCGACATCGTCACCCTGGCGCTGAACCTGTTCATGCACGGAATCGACCCCGGCCTCGACTTCTCCGACATCGACGAGGCCCGCCGCGTCGTCGAGTACTGCAACCAGCTGCCCGTGCACATCCGCCATCCGTTCGTCGGTGAGCTCGTCTACACGGCGTTCTCCGGCTCCCATCAGGACGCGATCAAGAAGGGCATGACCTCGACGGCCTCTGCGACTCCGGCGCCCGCATGTGCACGTCGAGAAGGGCAGACGCGATCGCCGCCAGCGGGACGGCGTGTGGGAGGTGCCGTACCTGCCGATCGACCCGAAGGACGTGGGCCGTACGTACGAGGCGATCATCCGCGTCAACAGCCAGTCCGGAAAGGGCGGCGTCGCCTACCTGATGAAGGCAGAGCACGGCCTCGACCTGCCGCGCCGCCTGCAGATCGAGTTCTCGCGGGTGATCCAGGAGGTCGCCGAGACATACGGCGGCGAGGTGACGCCCGAGCAGATCTGGGACTGCTTCGCGGTGGAGTACCTCCGTCCCGGGCCCGTGGAGGTGATCGGGCACCAGTCGATCTCGGAGCGCGAGGAGAACGAGCGCCTCCGGGTGAAGCTCCGCCTCCAGGGTGAGGATCGGACCGCCGTGGGCACGGGCAACGGGCCGATCGCCTCGTTCGTCGACGCCCTCGCCGGGCTCGGCATCGACATCCGCGTGCTGGACTACGACGAGCACGCAGTCGGCGCAGGCGCCGATGCGCGCGCCGCCTGCTACATCGAGGCAGCGGTCGGCGACCGCGTCCTCTGGGGTGTCGGCCTCCATCCGAGCATCGTCACGGCGTCGCTTCGCGCGGTCGCGAGCGCGGCCAACCGCGCCGTCGCCCAGGGGCTCCTGCCAGATCTGGCGCAGGGCATGCTCGCACCCGAGTAGCGGGGCCCGGTGTTCTCCCCGCTCGCCGGCACTCGCGTCCTCGACGTGACCACGTCGCTCGCGGGCCCCTACTGCACGCTCATCCTCGGCGCCCTCGGAGCGGACGTCGTCAAGGTCGAGCACCCGGACCGCGGCGACGACACGCGCGCGTGGGGGCCGCCGTTCTGGGACGGCGAGAGCGCCACCTACCTGGCGGCGAACGCGAGCAAGCGCTCGCTAGCGGTCGACCTGAAACACCCTGACGGGCTCGAGGCCGTACTCCGCGTCGCAGAGGGCTGCGACGTGTTCGTGCAGAACCTGCGCCCCGGCCTCGCCGAGCGGATCGGGCTCGGCTTCGACGCCGTCTCGGCGCGCCGCCCGCGCGTCGTCTACTGCTCCGTCGGCGCCTTCGGCAAGGTCGGCCCGCTCTCCACCCGTCCCGGCTACGACCCGCTGATGCAGGCGGCCGGCGGTGTCATGAGCGTGACCGGGGAGCCCGGGCGCCAGCCGGTGCGCGCCGGCGTCTCAGTCGTCGATCAGGGCACAGGGATGTGGGCGGTGATCGCGATCCTCGCTGCTCTGCGCGCACGCGACCAGGGAGCTGCGGGAGCGCAAGTCGTCGACCTGTCGCTGTTCGAGACCGCGGTCAACTGGCTCCCGTACCAGATCGCCGGGTACCTGGGGAGCGGCCGGGTTCCCCGGGCGATGGGCACGGCTCTCGGGATCATCTCCCCGTACCAGGCGTACGCGTCGAAGGACGGCTGGGTGATGCTCGCGGCGGGCAACGACCGCCAGTTCGCCTCGCTCTGCGAGGCGCTCGGCGTGCCGGACGTCGCCGAGGATCAGCGCTTCCGCACGAATCCCGACCGGGTCGCCAACCGCGATGCCCTCTCGGCCATCATCGCCGAGCGCTTCCGGGAGCAGCCGTCGCAGGCCTGGCTCGACCGCCTCGCCGCGGCCGGCGTCCCGGCGGCGCCGGTCCAGGACCTCGCACAGGTCGTGGCCGACGAGCAGACCGCGGCGCTCGGCCTGCTCCAGCCCCTGCCCCACCCGACCATCGACGACCTGCGACTCGTGGGCCTCCCCATCTCCGTCGACGACCAGCGTGTCTCGCATCGCTCGAGGCCGCCGGCGCTGGGCGAGCATTCGGTCGAGATCCTCCGCGAGGCAGGGTACGGCCCCGCCGAGATCCAGCAGCTCGAACGCGACGGCGTGCTCCGAAGCGCCTGACGTTACTCCGGGACGAGCGGCTCGACGTCGAGCGTCGAGTGTCGCGCGATCGTCTCGAAGTCGCGATCGAGCGTCAGGATCGACGCGCCGGCGTCGATCGCTGGAACGGCGATGAGGCAGTCTGTGTGCGTCCGCAGGGGCTCCCCGGCGGCGTGGCAGGCGCGCCAGAGCGAGGCAGCTGCCTCGTACCCGTCGAGACCGCGGAGCCACAGCACCGGCCAGGCGAGGAGCATCGACCGCAGCTTCCGGGCGGCTCGTTCCGATGGCGCGCCGGCGAGCAGCTCGAGCACGACCACCTCGGTCACCGCGAGCTCGCTCTCGCGCTCCAGCAGCACGCGCAGGGTCCGGTGCCCCGGGAGCCGGGTGCGCGGAGGAGCTCGATCCAGACGGAGCTGTCGACGACGATCACGAGCCGAGCCGGCGCGAACCGCATCTCCCCGAGGTCTCCTTCCCAGCCGCTTCGCTCGAGCTCGATCGCAAGCTTGTGCGGGCTCTTCCGCTCGGCCAGCTCGCGAAGAGCAAGGTCGACGGCGGCGCGCTTCGTCTCCAGCCCGAAGATCCGCATCACCCGCTCGATCAGCTCGTCGTCGATGTCGACCGTGGTTCGGCTCATTGCGGGCACTCTAGCAGGCATATGATGCTTGCTGGCTTCCTCATGATGGCCGCTGCCTGCTGGTTGTTACTACGGGAAGAGGTCCCGGTCAGGGGGCATGACGAGGTCGGTCGCGCGCCCGTCGCCGGCCGGAGGCTCGTAGCCGCGGATCAGCGCTGCGGGCACCCCGCGGCTCTTTCCGGTCACGAGCTCTGCCGCGCCGGCGAGCTCGTCCGCGACGGCGATCATCGTCGACTCGAGCGGCCGCCCGCGCGCATCTCTGCTCCCGCGCAGATCGAGGATCGGCGCCATCCCCGCCACGCCGACGGCGACGTCGGTCGTTCCCTGCCGCCAGGCTCGCCCGAACGAGTCGGTCACGATCACGGCCGGAGCGACGCCGAACCGCGCGCGAATCGCCTCGCGCAGGCGCCGCGCCGATCCGTCCGGATCAAGCGGGAGCAGGACGATCCAGTCGTCACCGGGAGCGTTGGAGCGGTCGATCCCCGCGCTCGCGCAGACGAAGCCGTGCCGAGTCTCGGCGATGACGAGCTCCTCCGGCGCCGTCGCACACGGCGTGACTCGCGCAGGATCGCCTCGAGATGTTGCTCGGGAGGCACTCGCTCGACCCGCCCCTCGACCTTGGACACTGCCTTGTGAGCGACGACGAGCACATCCCCTCGCTCGAGCCCTCCGACCCGGGCGATCGCCTCGCAGAGTAGGCCGGCGAGATCGTCGCCCCCGCCGAGCTCCGGAATCCCGCCGAGCGGGACGATCCGGACCTCGCTCACGGCAGATCCGTGATCGCGATCCCCGTGTGGGCCTTGTAGCGCCGGTTGACGTGCAGGAGGACGACGGTCAGCGTCTCGAGCCAGCGCGAGACGTAGAGCGGGCCGGCATCGACGCATCGGCCGTCGACCACCTGCTCGGCTAGCCGCGCGACCTCCGCCTTCGCGAGGTCGTCGTCGCCGCAGAGCAGCACGTCCTCACGCAGGCGCCGACCGGTCTCGACGAGCGCCTTCGAGCTGACCGTGTGGAAGCCGGAGACGATCCGGGCTCCCGGCGCCTCGAGTGCGAGCATCTCGGCAATCGAGATCGGCCCACTGTCTGCCATCGGCTTGCCGTCCCGGAAGACGACGGCAGTGGCCACGCTGACCGCGATCTTGCCGGCGAGGTGCGGAGCCAGCTCACGACCCATCGCCTCGACGCTCGCGGGTGGGATCGAGAGAAAGATCACGTCGCTCGCCTCGCACGCCTCGGCGTTCGAGACGAAGACGTCGCGCGGCGTTCGCGAGCCCAGAACGACCTCGTGGCCGCGATCTCCGAGCCTGGCCGCGAGACCCTGGCCGAAGTCTCCGCTGCCGCCGACGATCCCGATCATCCGAGCACCCCTTGGAGCACCTGCCGTCCGACCCCCTCCCGCGTTCCCCGGGTCAACCATAACCGTCTGGCAGACGACCGGACGCATGCCGAGTGCCGATACCTCGTCCGCGGACTCGGCGTCGGCGTGGTCGAGCACGAACACGTCGACGAGCCCCGCGTAGAGCCGCGCGACGCCGATCGCCGTCGGCTCGCAGCCGAGGGTGTCCATCATCCCGGCCAGCGGGCCCGGATCGCCCGGCCGCCGACCAGCGGCAGCGGCCGCGACCGGCCCGGTGCGGGCGCGGAGCGCTTCCTCGACTCCTGGAACGGCGAGAATCGGCCGGATCGACACCAACGGGTTGGAGGGCGCGATGACAGCTACATCGGCCTCGGCGATCGACTCGACCACCCCGGGCGCGGGAGCAGCGGATCGGGCGCCGACGTAGCGCACCCCGCGCACAGGGTCCGCGTGCCGGCGGCCGACGAACCACTCCTGGAACTCGAGCTCGCCCTCGTCGGTCAGAATCTTCGTCCGCACGGGGTCGTCGGTCGCCGGGAGGAGCCGGACGGCGATCCCGAGCTCGTGCGCGAGCCCCGCGGTCACGGCCGAGAGCGCCTCGCCACGGCGAAGCCGTTCCGTGCGCGCGAGGTGCAGGCCGAGATCCGGTCCGAGCGTGAACCAGGCCGAGCCACCCAGCTTCCCGACCTGCTCGAGCGCGCGATAGCTCTCGTCGCGCACCCCCCAGCCGCGGGCCTCGTCGAGGAGCCCGGCCAGCGTATAGAGGACGGTGTCGAGGTCCGGCGAGACGTGGAGGCCGAGGGTCTCGAGATCGTCCCCGACGTTGCCGATCGCCGTCACCCGTTCCCGGACCGGCCGAAGCCGCGAGGGCGTCGACCAGCCGGGAGCCGCCGAGGCCCCCGCAGAGGACCGTCAGGCGCCCGGCCAGCGTATGCTCATTTCGATGCTCGCGATCGTTCCGGTCAACTCGCCGACCTCCGCAAAGCAGCGGCTGGCTTCCCTTCTCACCGTCGAGCTGCGCGCCGGCCTCATACAGGCGATGCTCGCGGACGTCGTCGCCGCATGCAAGGAGAGCCACTCCGTCGAGGGCGTCCTCGTGGTGACACCCGACCCCACGCTGGCACCGGACGGCGTCGAGGTCATCGTCGACGCGGGGCGCGGCCACGCCGCGGCAGTCACCGTGGCGCTCGCGGCAATGCAGGGCCGACGGCGCCCTCGTCGTGATGGCCGATTGCCCGCTCGTTCGGCCCGAGACGCTCGACCTGCTCTGCGACTCGGCCCACCCGGTCGCCGTCGCCCCGGCTCAGGACGGAGGAACGAACGCATGCGCTGCGACCGCCAAACGTCCTCGAGCCCGCGTTCGGCGTGCTCGACGGCGCGAGCGTGCTCGTCGAGCGCGCTGAGCGGCTCGGAGTCGTGGTCGCAGTGGTCGACGATCCATTGCTCGCGCTCGACGTCGATCGCCCGGAGGACGTGGAGCGCGTGCTCGAGCTCGGCCCCGGCACGCACGCTGCCGCTTTCCTCGACCGTGCCCTCGCGGCGTCGGCAGACTATCGGCTCGACCCTCGATGAGCCACGACCGACTTCTGCACGCGTCGCCCGAAGAGCTTTGCTCGGAGGCCTCCCGCCTGCGCGCTCGGGGGACCGGAACGCTCGTCACCTACTCCCCGAAGGTCTTCATCCCGCTGACGACCCTATACCAGGGACGTCTGCCACTACTGCACCTTCGCGAAGCCCCCGCGGCGGGGTCAGCGGGCCTACCTGAGCGCGGGCGAGGTGCTGGAGATTGCCCGCGCAGGGGCTGCTGCGGGCTGCCGGGAGGCGCTGTTCACCCTCGGTGACAAGCCGGAGCTGCGCTACCGCGTCGCGAGGGAGGAGCTCGCAGGCCTCGGCTGCGAGACGACGATGCGACTCTGGCTCGCGTGTGCAGGCTGGTGCTCGACGAGACGGGGCTGCTCCCCCACGCGAACCCCGGCGTCATGTCCCGGGACGAGCTGGAGCTCCTACGCGGCGTGACCGCCTCGCAGGGGATCATGCTCGAGACGATCTCCGAACGCCTCTCGGAACGCGGAGGCCCGCATTTCGGCTCGCCGGACAAGCGTCCTGCGGCGCGGCTCGAGACGCTTCGCCTTGCCGGCAAGCTCGAGATCCCGTTCACCACCGGAATCCTGATCGGGATCGGCGAGACGCGGGAGGAGCGACTCGAGGCCCTGTCGGCGATCGGCGACCTGCACGATCGCTTCGGCCACATCCAGGAGGTGATCGTCCAGAACTTCCGCGCGAAGCCGGGCACGAAGATGGCCGCCAGCGCCGAGCCGCCGCTCGACGAGCTCCTCTGGACGGCAGCCGCCGCGAGGATCCTCCTGGGGCCCGAGATGAACATCCAGTACCAATCTCTCGTACTCGGACTTTCCGGCCCTGCTCAACACCGGCATCAACGGCTGGGGGAGCGTACGCGCCTGACGATCGACCATGTCAACCCAGAGGCCCCCTGGCCGGAGGTCGAGCGCCTCGCCGCGGCGACCCGGGGACGAGGGCTCGAGCTCGCCCCTCGCCTTCCCGTCTACCCGGAGTTCGTCGCCGAGGTCGATCGCTGGTGCGAGGCCAGCGTCGCGACGGCGGTGCGCCGTTCGGCAGATGCCAGCGGCCTCGCGCGCGACGATCGCTGGAGCGCCGGCTCGACCGGCGGGATCCCGGACGTCTGGATCTATGTTGCAACCTCCAAGAATGGCAAAACCGCTGGAGCACGCCATCCGACAGCACGCAAGTCACGGCTGGATCCCGGGGTTGCGGCGACGCTCGCGAAGGTCGCCGAGGGCTCCCGCTCGACGAGGACGACGTCACGCGGCTCTTCGAGTCCCGCGGAGCGAGCCTCGAGGCGGTCATCCGGTCCGCTGACGCGCTCCGCCGCGAGGTCTGCGGCGACACGGTGAGCTACGTCGTCACCCGCAACATCAACTACACCAACGTCTGCTACTTCCGGTGCGGCTTCTGCGCGTTCTCGAAGGGCAAGCTCGCCGAGAATCTCCGCGGCCCGCGGTACTTCTTCGTGCCGGTCGACGAGATCGTGCGCCGCTGCCGGGAGGCCTGGGACCGCGGGGCGGTCGAGGTCTGCCTGCAGGGCGGGATCCATCCGTCGTTTACCGGCGACACGTACGCGGAGATCTGCGACGCGGTCAAGAGCGAGCTCCCGGGCCTCCACGTCCACGCTTTCTCTGCACCTGGAGATCTGGCAGGGCGCGGCGACGCTCGGGCAGCCGCTCGAGGACTATCTCGCACGCCTCCGCGACCTCGGCCTCGCGTCGCTTCCGGGACGGCCGCCGAGATCCTCGACGACGAGGTCCACCGGATCTTCTGCCCGGACAAGGTCTCGACGGGACAGTGGCTCGACGTCCACGACGCCGCCCATCGGGTCGGGCTGCGCTCGACGACCACGATCATGTACGGCTCGGTCGAGGGGCCGCGCAGCTGGGCGCGCCACCTGCTCGCCCTCCGCGACCAGCAGGTCCACTCCGGCGGCTTCACGGAGTTCGTCCCGCTGCCGTTCGTGCACATGGAGGCGCCGATCTACCTCAAGGGCCTGGCCCGCCCCGGGCCGACCTTCCGGGAGGCGATCCTGATGCACTCCGTGGCGAGGCTCGCACTCCATCCGCAGATCACGAACATCCAGGCGTCCTGGGTCAAGCTCGGCGTCGAGGGGGCGACCGTCGCACTCGCCGCCGGGGCG
>CAVPKC010000004.1:175000-417859 GCA_963705605.1 uncultured Thermoleophilia bacterium | reverse complement strand
AATCGTAACGTAAACCGAAATAGCGGTATTGTGAAGAAACCTACCTAAAGTGCTGGATTGGGAAAAGCAAAACGGTTGGTTCAACCCGTATCAACGAACAGGAGGGGAAGATGCGATCACAAGGAATAATTGGCTAAGAACGGTGGTTTGCAGCAGTGGCGATGGTTGCCTTGGTGTGCGCCGCCATGATTCCCGCCTCGCCGGCGACCGCGGCGGACAAGAAGCCGAACATCGTCATCATCTGGGGCGACGACATCGGGCAAAGCAACATCAGCGCCTACTCGCACGGGCTGATGGGCTACCAGACGCCCAACATCGACCGTGTTGCGAAGGAAGGGATGATGTTCACCGACTTCTATGCCGAGCAGAGCTGCACCGCCGGCCGGGGGTCGTTCATCACCGGCCAGTCCGGCTTGCGCACCGGCTTGACCAAGGTCGGCTTGCCGGGCGCTGCGGTAGGGTTGCAGAAGGAAGACCCGACGATTGCCGAATTGTTGAAAGCACAGGGCTATACCACCGCCCAGTTCGGCAAGAACCACCTTGGGGATCGCAACGAATACCTCCCCACCGTGCACGGTTTCGACGAGTTCTACGGCGCCCTATACCACCTGAACGCCAGCGAAGAGCCGGAACTGCCCGACTATCCGAAGGATCCGGGTTTCCTTGCCAAGTTCGGCCCGCGCGGCGTGCTGGACTGCAAGGCTTCGGCCACGGACGATCCGACCGTGGACCCGCGCTTCGGCAAGGTCGGCAAGCAGGTCTGTAAGGACACCGGTCCCCTGACCAAGAAGCGGATGGAAACCATCGACGACGACTTCGCCCAGCGATCCGTGGACTTCATCCAGCGGGAGGCCAAGGCAGGCAAGCCGTTCTTCGTCTGGGTGAACTTCACCCACATGCACTTCCGCACTCACACCAAACCGGAGAGCATCGGCCAGTCGGGGCGTTTCCAGAGTCCGTACCACGACACGATGATCGACCATGACAAGAACGTCGGCCAGGTCCTCAAGGCGCTGGACGACCTGGGGATCGCGGGCGACACCTTCGTCATGTACTCCACCGACAACGGCCCGCACATGAACAGCTGGCCGGACGCAGGGATGACGCCGTTCCGCAGCGAGAAGAACACGAACTGGGAAGGCGCCTACCGGGTGCCGGCCATGGTCCGCTGGCCGGGCAAGATCAAGCCGGGCCAGGTGTCCAACGAGATCGTCGCCCACCACGACTGGCTGCCGACCCTTCTCGCCATGGCCGGCGACACCGAAGTGAAGGATAAAGCTGCTCAAGGGGTACAAGGTCGGCGACATGACGTACAAGGTCCACCTGGACGGCGACAACCTCGTGCCCTACCTGACCGGGCAAGTCGCGAAGAGCCCGCGGGAATCGTTCCTGTACTTCAGCGACGAGCAGCAACTGGTCGCTCTGCGCTACGACAACTGGAAGCTCGTGTTCATGGAGCAGGAGACCCCCGGAACGATGTTTATCTGGGCGAACCCGTTCACCCCCTTGCGGCTCCCGAAGATGTACAACCTCCGCATGGACCCGTACGAGCGCGCCGACATCACGTCGAACACTTACTGGGACTGGCTGATCGATCATGCTTTCCTGTTGGTCCCCGCGCAGGCCTACGTGGGTAAGTTCCTGGCAACTTTCAAGGAGTACCCGCAGCGGCAGAAGGCGGACAGCTTCAACCTGGATGCAGTGATGGAGAAGCTGAAGGAAAGCGGCGGATCGAAGTAGCACGGGCGCGGCGGGGCGCTTCGGTTGTAGCGCCGCGCGGACGGAAACGGTAAATCGACGCCAGGGCCGCACCCGTCGCAACCGGGTGCGGCCCTGTTTCCAAGATTCCGCCGAACGTCGAGACGTTGAAGTGAACCAACCCATTAACAACTGAAAGGATTGAATATTGAAAACCACTCGCCACAGTCGGACACTTCCCAACGTGTTGTTGGTCGGTGTCCTGGCGCTAAGCCTGTTCACTGGCTGCGCGACCCAAAACGCTGCTACCTCCCAGGCCCGGACCCGGCTTGGCACGGTTCCCGAGTTCCATCCTGAACTCGGTTTGGGTGCGCTGCAGGGTTATCTGGACCCCAAGGCGCTCCCGAACAGTCTCGTCCTGATTCCCCCGCCGCCCGCCCCTGGCTCGGCCGCCTTCGCGCTCGATGTGGAGATCGCCCAAAGTACTTTCGCGTTGCGCGACACTCCGCGCTTCGCGATGGCGGCTTCCGACTACGATCTGAAACTGCCGCACTTTGTGAATGATTTTTCCTGCGCGCTCAACGTCCAGATCACGAAGGAGAACGCCCCGTATCTGTATACGTTGTTGTCACGCTCGTTCACGGATATCGGCCATGTCAACCTACGCCGCGAAGAACTACTACAAGCGCACGCGTCCTTTCCAGCAGAATGGCGAACCCATCGCCGTTCCGGAAGCGCGAGCCTTCCTGGAGAAGGATCCTTCTTATCCTTCGGGGCACACCGCCCTCGGTTGGGGGTTTGCCCTCATCTTGAGCGAGATTGCGCCGGATCGTGCCGATGAGATACTCGCCAGGGGCCGGGCGTTCGGCGAGAGCCGAATCGTCTGCAACCATCATTGGTATAGCGACGTGGTTTGGGGCCGTTTCATGGGCGCGGCCACCGTGGCGCGGCTGCACGCCGATCCCACGTTCGGCGCGGATCTGGAGGCGGCCAAGGCCGAATTCGCGGCGATTCGCGCCAAAGGTGTTCCACCGACGAGCGATTGCAAGGCGGAAGCCGCAGCACTGGCCCTGGGATTCCAGGCCAGTAGCGTGACCGCAATTGACATCCTGCTGGAGCCGGACGCCACGATGCTCCGCCATGCCGAAGCCGTCAACGCCCGCCATGCTCAAGGTCTACCCGCAAGGTTTCGCCCTGGATGCGACACACCGTCCGCACATCACGATGGTCCAGCGTTTCGTCCGTACCGCGGACCTCGACAAGGTCTATGCCGCCGCCGGCAAGGTCCTCGCCAGCGCCAATGTGACCGGCATGAAGTTGGAGGCCTTCAAATACTACTACGTCCCGAGCAAGGACCTTGGCCTCTCGGGCATTGTCGCGAAACCGACCCCGGAATTACTCAAGCTGCAAGCGGACCTGATTGCCGCCGTGGCCCCATTCACGGTGGAAACCGGAACCTCGGCCGCGTTCGTCACCACGCCCGACGATCCCGTCATTGACCCGTTCCTGATCCAATACGTTTCGACATTCGTTCCAAAGAATTCCGGCGAGCATTTCAATCCGCACGTCAGCACCGGCCTCGCACCCCGGAACTACCTCGACAAGATGCTCGCCGAACCGTTTGAGCCGTTCACCTTCTCGCCCGCGGGCGCGGCCGTTTACCAGCTAGGCCAGTTCGGCACGGCGGCGAAGAAACTTAAAGAGCTGGATTTGAAGCCTTGAAAACCACTGAACCACTTCACCAGAGAATGGTCGGAATCATGAAGGCCATCCGCAGACAATCCCTCCTCGCCGACGCCCTCGTTGCCAAGAAGGCCGCGGACAACGCGGAGCTGCCCGAGCCCGACCGGGCGCAATTCCGCACCAAGCTCCAGTCCATGGGGAAATAGGGTGAGGGAGCGCCTGCGCGTCCCCTCGCACCATGGAAGGATCGACCGGGTCTTCTACTTCGCGGGTTGCGCCGGGGCGGGAGGCCGCCTGCTCCCGGGCCTTTTGTCCCTCCTCCCGTCTCTCACTCATAAGCTTGTACGCGACGTAATACTTGTAGATGTTCCGGACATATCCGATAAAAACTATCGATCCTTCTGAAGAGGAATTGCGCGCATTTGCACGACGCGGAATACAAGCGATTAAGGGGATAAAAAAAGGGGATGTTCTCAAAGAAAATGGCAATATTGCTATCTTAAGGCCGGGCCAACAGACATTAGGCATTCACCCTAAATATATCACTACTGTTGCGGGCAAAAAAGCGAAGCGCAATATTCCTCTAGGAAGCGGCATTCAACGTGGGGATTGGAGTTAATGGGGCCTTATAAAGTTGTTTTGGTCGATTTTGACGGAACACTTGTAGACTCTCTTGGAGAATTGTATCAGGTTTACAGTGCTTTTTTAGAGCATTATGGCAAACGCGGCACACCAGAAGAGTTTCAAGAGTTAAATGGACCGTCTATGCCTCAGGTGATCGAACTCTTGGCGCAACGTTATCATTTGAATCATTCGTATGAACAGCTTCAAAAAAGATACATGAGCCAATTAAGCACTTTTTATGGCAAACAAGCCAAACCATTGCCTGGCGCTTTGGAGTGGCTTGACCAAGTAGCAGCGTATGGTTTAAAGTTATGTATAGTCACAGCGGCAAACCGGGATCTAGTAGAGGCTTTTTTACAGCACTATAAGATTGGGCATTATTTCCATGAAATTGTCACAGCGAAAGAGGTGGTGCGCAGCAAACCGGATCCTGCCCTTTTCCAGCTGGCTTTGAAAAAGTTGAACACCACGCCGCTGGAAGCTGTGGCGATTGAAGATGCCCCTAGTGGGGTGCAGGCTGCCGCGGCAGCGGGGATATTTGTCATTCGTCTGAATCCTGCAATTTCTGAGATTCAGCCCTTTTCGAATGGGGTGGATGTCCAGGATTGGCAGGCAATAAAACGTTTATTTAATGAGTGGTATGAACCCGTTTCAAATACATAAAATGAGTCCTAATTTTGAGATAGAGGTTCTACCCTACGCGCGTGGATTTACATTATCAGACCATGAGAAGATCTTAATCGAGAATATCTGGAATCATGAAATCAGCAAGCAATCCACCCGATTATTCAACGGACAAATTTTAAATGTGGTGTCGTTCGAGTCTGAAAAAATGATCGCTGAGTTTGTGGACTACAAGTATTTTTTGGCGCAGCTGCGCGATCCCAATTTTGAACCGGTACTAGAATTACGCACAGTAGCTGTTAGCGGGATTACTACAGTGATCGATAAGGTTTTAATGGGCAAGCGGACTGAGACAGTGTTAAACTACCCAAGTTGCTATGAATTAGTTCCATCAGGGGGAATCGATCCAGGCTCTATGGTAGATAACAAGATCGACTTATCTAAACAGTTCGAGGTGGAATTATTTGAGGAAACAGGAATTTCGGCTACTGAAGTGAAAGAGATCCGTCCACTGGCTTTAATTTATGATGAGTCCAAGAAAATGTACGATATATGCGCAGAGATCATCGTCAACTATTCGGTGCTGAAAGAATTTTTAGATCCTAGCGATGAATATGAAGACCTTGCTTGGGTAGCTAAACAAGAGGTCCCACGCGTCATGAAAAGGCACAAAAATCAATTTGTGCCCCTTTCCCTATTCCTTTTGGAAATGCTCCAATTTCATTAGGCTGTAATTTTTTAAACGCAGAGACGCGGAGACGCAGAGGAAGCGCAGAGAACAACAAAAAAGTTTTGACTTTTACTTTCTGCTTTTTCTCTGCGTTTCCTCTGCGTCTCCGCGTCTCTGCGTCTCTGCGTTTAAAAAGCCTCTAAATTAATTCCACAGCGACACTATCATAAAACAACATGCCACGTCGCGTGAGTTTCAGCACGTTTGCCAGAGACTCGACATAGCCTTTTAACTTAAGATCGGCGATAGTGCGCAATGTGTCGTCGCTAAGTTTTCCATGGCATTGTTCAAAGGCCAGCAAGTCAACGCCTTCGAGTAAACGCAACTGGACAGCTAGCAGTTCTCGTTTGCTGGCATCGGCATCTAATTGTTCCTCAAAATCAACAGGGAATTGATTGCTGTCCAAGCTGCGGCAATAGCGATTTAGATGCGCTACATTGCGAAAGCGCTTTCCAGCCCAATAGCTATAAGCCGATGGACCAAATCCCAAGAATGGTCGTGCTGTCCAATAGCCTACATTGTGTTTAGATTGACAGCCTTCCCGTGCGAAAGCTGAAATCTCATATTGGTGCAAGCCCATGTGGTTTAAAGAGGTGATTGCCGCTTCATACATTTTTAAACTGTTCTCAGCATCAGGCACAAGCTTCTCCAGCACCTCCCGCTTTTTGAAAAATACGGTATGGGGCTCAAAAGTTAAATTATAAAGGGATAAATGGGTGATTGGCAGTTTTTCAATAGTCGACAGTGTAGCATGCCAATGGTGCAACGTTTGACCAGGCAGATCGTACATGAGATCGATGGAAATATTCTCAATACCCGCAGCCTTTGTGAGATGGATAGCTTCGATCGCGTTATTGGCATGGTGTTGACGCCCTAAAGTGTGCAGCAGGCCATTGTCCAGCGTTTGGACGCCGATGCTGACGCGATTGATTCCAGCTTGAGCATAAGCTTGCATCAGCGGCATGGTGATATTTTCGGGATTTGCTTCTAAAGTGATTTCAATAGGAAGCGGCGCTGGGATCCAGCGCAATATTTCAGCTATGCGCTCCGGTCCAAATAACGCTGGTGTGCCACCGCCAAAATACACTGTGGCAATCTGTTTATCTTTGAGCATAGGACTGCGCAGATGCCACTCTTGTGCAAAACCACGCATCAACTGTTGTTTATAAGATTCCTTGTCCGGAAGAACGTAAAAATGGCAATAATCACATTTTTTGGTACAGAATGGAACGTGAAAATAGAGGCTTACCACTCATCAGCGTCCGGGTCAATAATCCCGCCGCGACGCCAGCGGTTGCGATCGCTAAAATAGGATTCGTCTTCTTCTTCTTCTGCTGGTTCAGCAGCGGTTTCTTCTTCACCTTCTTCCCGTTCTTCAATTACAGAAGATTCTACATCAACAGCATCTGTTTCCATATCAAAACCTGCATCAGTCATGCCTGCTGTTTCGCCGATGTCAATGTCGGGGATGGTAGGCATTTCCGTATAGCCAGAGCGTGAAGTTGGACGTTTAGGGGTGGTATATTCTTCTGCATCACCACTTTCTTTCAAGAACTGTAATCGCTCTTTTTCTTCATCGATTTTGGCTTGGATGGTCTGGATCTCTTCATTGTGTTTTTCGATATCTTTTTTGGGCACTAAACCAAGCTTTAGCCAGCGCTTGAGATCATCAAGTTCGATTTCTAGCTTTTTGAGCCTTTCACTTTTAATATGTCTCATTTCAATTTTATCCTTCTAATTCTTTGCAGCTTAGCCATTTAAGCAAATAAGCCGCCTAATGTTATTAATAACTCATCGTGTTAAAAAAATCAAGTGTATTTCGACGTCAATTGGACTGTGTTGCACAATTCGCCGCAACTGAGTCAGTGAGATCACAGAGCAGAAGTGAGATAGGGTGAGTTAGGTCGCTTTGTATTATACTTTGCGCCATTCCTAAACATGTCATGATATTTCCCCTCTCAAATTCTCATATTTCCTCAGTGTTCTCTGTGGCTCGGTGGTGATTTAAGCAACGACGTCAGTCAATTGCGGTTAGCCAATAATAACCAACGCAATACGACATAAGTGGCCCAAACTAAGGCAGCTGTCATGAACGCTGCTGCTAAACTGCCTACAAATACGTTTGTATCTCGGTAGAAAATGATAAAACTCGCTAGCATTGTCGCTCCCGCTATAACTATGCTAATCCTATCGATAAACTTCGCTTCGCGCATGTATCCTCTCCCGAAAAGCTCCTTAAATCAAATTAGGTCCCTTTTTAGCAACCTAAAAATCGAAATGCAGTAACGTTATGTTTATAGAAATTTATTGACATTTATAGTGTAATTATTTATAATTTTATTATAAATATATTATTAATTATATGGGGTTTATAATGTTAAATTACAGGAAATGTTTATTTGTTTTACTAAGTATACCATTGTTTGCTTTCGGTGCAGAGCAAAATCAAAATTTGGATCCTGCCACTTATCAAATTTATCGAGCCAATGCTTTAGCACAAAAGGGGCAATACCAACAAGCTTTAGATGCCCTAAGTCAAGCCATCACGCTGGATGGCAAATCGGCACGCGCTTATAAAGTACGCGGGCATGTCCATGTCGCCATGGGAAATTTACATCGTGCTATAGCCGATTTAGGCAGAGTAGTGGAATTGGTACCAGATAGTGCTAATGCCTTAGTCGATCGTTCCATCGTGCATTACAAACTAGGCAATCGCACAGATGCATTAAAAGATATCAAACGCGCCTTAGAATTGGCACCTGATAGCGCTTTCGCCCAAGGCGTGCGCGACAAATTCCTCCAAGAAGGTTAGAATTCACGCTTCCGGCGTTTAAGGCGGATTTTGAGACCTCCCAAGGGAGCCAAAACTTCTGGATTAAGAAAAGGTGAAACGGGCTGTTCGGTCTGAATTTCTGTTGCTTGAATAGGGACATGGGAGGACTGATTTTTTTGCCGTTTCGGAGAGGTCGTTTCAGTATCATCATCAACCTGAGCATGTGGTACAAGTATTCTTGGATCTATGGTTACAACAGTCTCTCGTTGCTGTTTTAACTCACTACCAAAATATTCCTCGAAAACATCTATTGTCGTATCTGCAGGGAGACGATGTTCAGGATTCTTTTGATCCAATTTATCGAGTTCCAATACACGGGCAGCCTGAAGAACATATTCGGGGCTGGCTATTTGTATCGGGCGTCTATAATATTTAAGAACTAATGATGCAATTTTAGGATGACTCTGAATCGCAGTACTAAAAAAAATTACACTTCCAACGCATTTTTGTATGCTAAGCTCGGCAAATTCAATCGCATTTCTGAGGGAACTAGAAGCTCGCTGCATGAGTTTATAGAAATGATCAGGTGAATCTATGCTTAATAAAAAAGTAGGATTATCAAGTAGCTCGTTAGGGATGTAAGATTGAGTCATATTAAAATTACGATTAACAGCAATTCCAGCAATATGCGGATTCTTCTGAAGATTTTTAGGCAGTTTGGTATAAAAAGTAGGGTAATTCCTAATACTGGTCATTAGAAGACGATGATGTTCAGGAATAGGGTCTGTATTCTGATATCGGTTTAGTGGTTTTTGTTCTAAGACAATGGCCTTAGTAAAGGCTAGAAGTGGGTATTTTGCATAATCGGCTTTAGGAAGGTGTGCAAGTAGGTTTACGAGATGTGAAGTTATAGGCTTTTCAAAAGAATATTTAGCAAAAATGTTATATACAAGAGGTGTTTCATTATAAAATATATTTAAAAAATGATTTACTTTAACCCAATCGATATTTTCTGGATCCTTTTCTGACTTCTTACAAAGCTCTAGAAATTCCCTTAATAATTCGCTCAATGGGCAACTAGGGGAGCTTAAAAGCTGAAAGAGGATATTTGATGGGAAATCAAGAGAAGAGAGAAGATAAGCTCCCAGACCTCTTTCATGCGCAGCTTTACTTGTTAATAAAGCATCAATTTTACTAGGTATTTTAAAATGTTGTGTTGCCAGTCTATTAATTAACGGCACATAAGCGGACGTGAAATAACCTACATGTTCTATATTCAATTGTAATTTAGCCGTTTTGTCCAGCAGATATCTTTTAACTAATCCGAAACATGCCCATGCTGAGAGGTGCCTGAATGTTCTGCAGACTAGGCTTATGCTGCCCTGATCAGGTGGAGGGACGTATGTAAATATAATCAGTAAAATTTCTTTAGATAAGGCATGTAAGCCTTTATTGCTCTGGGATGGAGTATGTAAGGCTCGAGAAGATATAGATGGCTTACAGTATTGGATAGAATCTGTCATTTTACTTTTCTTAACTTGTAAAATAAGCAAAATAACAAATTTTAATATTTTAAAAAAGCATGAATTTAAAATTTAACTCATTAATTCAGTTATAATTTTGAGGATTTCATCTTCTTTGTTAACGCTGCCGCGTTATAGCACAATGACAACGGCAACGCCTTAGGCTACTTAACGGTTGTCAGACATCAGTCTTTCGAGTCTGACAGGAAACCTAAGCTCATGCCGCTCTTACAGAGCTCATTAGATACGTTAATCACATACCCAGGGTTCCGCTGCGCTACACCCTGGGTGACTGAGGTCAAGTCGATTGAGCTCTGTAAGAGCGACATGGGTAAGTTTCCTGCCAGACGCTTCAGCCTGAGAATGATGTGTCTGTTTAAGTCTTGACTCCTGCATCCGGTAGGCTTCTGGCTTTCCTATTTGCGTTCGCCTTTTTCAATTCCTAACCAACGATCTAAAGAAAACCAACCTGGCCCGAATGCAAAAATAATCAATGTGCACAACAAATACGTAAATGGGGTTTGACTCACGATACCGTAAGGATCTGTCCACAGATTTTTTACGGCGTCAACATCCGCCGTAGCAAAGGCGGTAAGCATCACAAAGGCTAAAGGAATCGCGGCTAAACGGGAAAATAAACCCAACATCAACAGAAGACCTCCCAATAATTCCGTCCCTCCGGCTAGATAAGCACTTAAAGTCGGCCAAGGTATCTGTAGAGATTGAAAGTAAGTTGCTATACTAGAAATATCCATTAATTTACCCCAGCCAGTGGTGAAAAAAGCATAGCCCCAATATAAACGCATCAGTAGCAACAAGGGCGATTGGAGCGTCTTGCCAATGGCAATGATTCCATTATAAATGGCTTGTATCATTTTTTTTCCTTTGTGGTTGATCTTCTAGTTCCCTTATCCATTCTTCCGGCATATATTCACGCCCTTCAATAGCAGCGATACGTTTTTCGATGGGTGGATGGGTGGCAAAGAGCGCACTCATGCCCATATGATTGTCTAAGTACATATGCGAGAAAGCCATACCTCTCCGTGGCATGTCATCGTAAGTTTCTTTTGCTATTTTGCGCAAAGCATTAGCTATACCATCGGAATTGCGCGTAAATTGCACTGCACAGGCATCTGCAAGATATTCTCTTTCGCGGCTGATCGCAGCTTTAGGAGACTGCCCCCAAACCATGTCACAGCACCGGCGGCCATTAATATCATGGCTGCTAACATGACTAGGTTGAGGCCTCCTTTGCCGTTTTGGTCTCTGTCGCGAGAGGTCAAATTGGCCACTTGCATCATTCTGAGTGCAATATATAAAACAAAGAAAAATCCCATGACCATGGCTGCAATGCGCATGCTTATCTTCATATCAGCATTATAAATATGACCAAACTCATGCGCGATCACTCCTTGCAATTCATCGCGGTTGAGCGTGTTATAACTGCCCGTTGTGATCGTAATAGCGGCATTTTCAGGAGAGGTTCCAGCTGCAAACGCATTGATTTGATTGGCTTCTAGCACATAAACAGCAGGCATAGGCATTGATGAGGCAATAGCAATCTCCTGCACTATGTTGAGAAGACGCCTTTGATCTGGTTCGCGGGTTTGAGGATCCACAACCCATGCTCCCACTGACTCTGCGACATAGCCGCCACCATAGCTGCAAAACATCATGTATTGATAACCAGCTACTACGAAAGTGATAATGATATAAGTTAAAGCAATATAGGGAATATCTGGTTGATAACTCTCTTCTGCAAAATAGCGCATAGCTATTTCAGAAAAAATGGCTACGGCTACGGTTAAAATGATAAAAAGAATGACATAACGGGTCGTTCTCGAGCGAGCTTTGCGTTGTGCTTCCCAGAAGTTCATAGCCATAGCGACTTACTCCTGTTCAACAGCGCTAAAAGGCAACTTTAACAGCTTTTTTGGCTTCTGGTTCTTCAATTTGGTATAGATCAGCAGGATGATGACCAAAAGCACCAGCAAAAAAGTTAGTTGGGAACACCTGTTGAGCTGTATTGTATTCTAAAGCTTGATCGTTATAGGCCTGTCGGGCAAATGCGACTTTATTTTCAGTAGAGCTAAGCTCTTCCTGTAGCTTTTGCAATGGCTCGCTTGCACGCAACTCAGGATAGTTTTCTGACAAAGCAAAAAAGCGCGTTAAGGCGCCACTCAGTTGGGTTTCAGCACCCATTAAGGGTTGTAATGAACTTTCGGTGGGACCCCCGCTTTTCGCGATATTATCACGAGCGGCCACAGCTTGATTACGCGCAGAGATGACAGCTTCTAATGTCCCTTTTTCGAAGTTCATGTAACCCTTTACGGTTTCTACAAGATTAGGAATTAGGTCGTAACGTCTTTGAAGTTGTACATCGATCTGACTCCAGGCATTTTTTACCTGGTTGCGCAGATTAATGAGCTTGTTATAAATGCCAATCGCCCATAAAGCTGCCAAGATAATCAGGGCCAAAAGAATAAGTCCGAAAGTCATAATATCACCGCCTTTGTGAGGTTAATTGTATTATAACAAAATAGGTAATTAAAATTTCAATTCTGTAATACACGATGCAGCTCTTTAAGCTCGTCGCTAGAGGAGGCGCACACAAAGTGTTGTACTGCACACGGGATGTGGCAGCTCCTCTCGACCCGGAGCCGGGAACAGCTGGGCCCGACCCAGGCCGCGTTCGCCGACGAGTACGCCGGAGAGTTCCAGCGAGGGGTCGGGGCCTTCGCCGGCACGCCCTTCGAGACGGTGCTCTCGGTGACGACGGAAAGCGGCTGGGGTGTCGCCGCGATCGCGGGTGATCGGACCAGGAACGGCGAGCTCGAGTTCGCGGCCTACGGCGCGGCCTTCCGCGAGGAGGACGGTGCCTGGCGCATCGAGTTGGGCGACCCTGTCCGGCTGGCCAACACCGCGCCGGGACGCACGACGGCCGATCCAGAGCCGAACGTCCAGGTCGAGATCGCCGCGGACGCGTCGGTCGAGGAGGCGGGCCTCTGGCTCGACGGCGAGCCGCTGCCCGGTACGGTCGGGGGTCAGGGTGACGCCGTCACGGTCGTCGCGACACCTGCCGCTCCGCTCGCCTCCGGATGGCACGTGCTCGTGATCTTCGGACGCGCAGGCGACGCGGCGACGGCGGGTGCGACGCCCTTCCAGGTCGAAGGGGCCCAGAACTCGACGGTGTAGGGGTTGTCCCGAATCGTTGGCGGGCGCTGTGCGCCCGCCCGATATCGGGACGGTGGCGGCGAGATCGGGCGTAGCCCGATTCGCGGCACGGCGGGGTTGTCCCGAATCGTTGGCGGGCGCTGTGCGCCCGCCCGATATCGGGACGGTCGCCGCGAGATCGGGTGCTGAGCGCCCCGGACGATGTGACAGCAGGGGCCGGCTCTACAATCGGTCCCCCGTGGCCGCCCCCTTCGTCCACCTGCACGTCCACTCGGAGTACTCGATCCTCGACGGGGCCTGTCGGGTACCCGACCTCGTCGCGAGGGCGGCCGAGCTCGACATGCCGGCGGTGGCCCTCACCGACCACGGGTCGCTCGCGGGCGCCGTCGAGCTCTACCGGGAGGCGCGGAAGGCGGGGGTCAAGCCGATCGTCGGCTGCGAGGTCTACGTCTGCGACGACCACAAGGCACAGGTCAAGGGCTTCAACCATCTGACGCTCCTCGCAGAGACGAACGAGGGCTACGCGAACCTGATCCGCCTGTCGTCCACCGGCTATCTCGAGGGCTACTACTACAAGCCGCGCGTCGACTGGGATCTGCTCGCGGCGAACGCGGGCGGGATCATCGCCCTTTCGGGCTGCCTCTCCGGCCGCGTGTGCAAGGTGCTCGAGACGGGCGATCGGCGAGGCGCGGAGGCCGAGCTCGCACGGCTGGTCGACATCTTCGGGCGCGACTCGACCTTCGTCGAGCTCCAGGACGCCGGGCTGCCGGTCCAGCAGGAGCTCAATCGGGGGCTCCTCGAGCTGGCGCGATCCTCGGGCATCCCGGCGGTCACGACCGGCGACATCCACTACCTGAGCCACGGCGACGCGCGGGCACACGAGGCGCTGCTCTGCATCCAGTCCGGCGACTCGCTCGCGAACCCGAACCACTGGCGCTTCGAGACCGACCAGTTCTACTTCAAGACCCCCGAGGAGATGCAGGCGCTGTTCGGCTACGTGCCCGAGGCGATGGCACAGACGCTCGAGATCGCCGAGCGCTGCGACGTGACGATCGAGCTCGGGCAGATCCTCCTCCCGCGCTTCCCGACGCGGGACGGGCTCGATGCGTTCGACGAGCTCGTGCGCCTCTGCGACCAGGGCCTAGCCCGGCGCTACGGAGCGGAGACCCCAGAGCTCCGCGATCGCCTCGCGTTCGAGCTCAAGACGATCCGGGAGATGGGCTTCGCCGACTACTTCCTGATCGTGTGGGACTTCGTCGACTTCGCGAAGCGGAACGGGATCGGAGTCGGTCCGGGCCGCGGTTCAGCGGCCGGCTCCCTCGTCGCGTACTGCCTCGAGATCACCGACATCGACCCGATTCGCTACGACCTGCTGTTCGAGCGGTTCCTGAACCCCGGGCGCAAGTCGATGCCGGACATCGACATCGACTTCTCGGTCGAGGGCCGCGAGCAGGTCATCAACTACGTCGCCGAGAAGTACGGCCGCGACCGCGTCGCGCAGATCATCACTTTCGGGACGATGGCGGCCCGAGCCGCCGTGCGCGATGCGGGCCGGGTCCTCGACGTCCCCTACGGAGTCGTCGACCGGATCGCCAAGCTCATCCCGGAAGGCCCGAAGGTCTACCTCGACGACTGCCTGAAGCCCGGAGCCGAGCTCCGTCAGGCGGTCGACTCGGATCCGGTCGCCAAGCAGGTCGTCGAGCTCGCCCGTCCGCTCGAGGGCCTCGTCAGGCAGGACTCGATCCATGCTGCGGGCGTCGTCATCTCGGACCGGCCGCTCGTCGAGGTGGTCCCGCTCCAGCAGAAGGGCGCCGACCAGGAGGTGGTGACCCAGTTCGCGATGCAGGATGTCGAGGCGCTTGGGCTCCTGAAGATGGACTTCCTGGGCCTTCGCAACCTCGACGTCATCGACGAGGCCCTCGAGCTCGTGCCCGACCTCGATCTCGCCGAGGTCCGGCTCGACGACCCGAAGACCTACGAGATGCTCCGGCGCGGGGACTCGACGGGGGTCTTCCAGTTCGAGTCCTCAGGAATGCGCGAGGCGCTGCGGCAGGTGAGGCCGACCGAGTTCGAGGACCTGATCGCGCTCGTCGCGCTCTTCCGGCCCGGGCCGATGGGCTATATCCCGGTGTACGCACGCCGCAAGGCCGGGCAGGAGCAGGTGACCTACGCGGACGATCGGCTGCGCCCGATCACCGAGCCGACGTACGGCATCTGCATCTACCAGGAGCAGTACATGGAGATCGCGAAGCAGCTCGCCGGCTTCTCGCCGGCGGAGGCGGACGATCTCCGCAAGGCGATCGGGAAGAAGATCCACTCGCTGATGGCCTCGCTGAAGGGCAAGTTCATCGAAGGGTGCGTCGCCAGTCGGGTCGCGCCCGGAGTCGCCGAGCAGCTCTGGAAGGACATGGAGCAGGCGCAGGACTACTCCTTCAACAAGTCGCACGCAGCCTGCTATGCGCTGATCGCCTATCGCACCGCCTATCTGAAGGCGAACCATCCGGCCGAGTACATGGCGGCGCTGATCTCGTCCGTCATGAACACGAAGGACAGGGTGCCGTTCTACGTGGCGGAGTGCGACCAGATGGGCATCGACGTCCTGCCACCCGACGTGAACGTCTCGAAGCTCGACTTCGCCGTCGTGGAGGGAAAGATCCGGTTCGGCCTGAGCGCGGTGAAGAACGTCGGCGAGTCGGCGGTGCGCGCGATCGTCGCCGCCCGGGACGAGGGAGGGCCCTTGGTCTCGCTGTGGGACTTCGTCGATCGGGTGGATCCCCAGACCGTGAACAAGCGAGCGCTCGAAAGCCTCGTCAAGTGCGGGGCGCTCGACTCCACCGGCGCCTCCCGGAAGGGCATGCTCGACATGCTCGAGCAGGCGCTCGCCTGGGGCGCCAAGCGCCATGCCGACCGCAACGCCGGTCAGGGATCGATCTTCGACCTCGGGGCCCAGGGGGCAGCCACCGAAGCTCCGCGCCACGATCCCCCGATCCCGAGCGAGGAGTTCGAGAAGCCGGAGTTGCTCGCGCTCGAGAAGGAGACGCTCGGCCTCTACGTGTCCGAGCACCCGCTCCACGGGATCCGCGACCAGCTCCGGCGGAAGGTCGACCTCCCGGTCGCCGAGGTTGTCGCGCGACGCGACGGCGACGTCGTCAACGTCGGCGGGATCGTCGGCGCGATCCGCTCGCTGACGACCCGCAAGGGCGATCCGATGGCGTTCGTGCGACTGGACGACCTGTCGGGCTCCGTCGAGGTGATCGTGTTCAACTCCGCGTACGCTGCCGCCCGCGAGCTGCTCGAGGTCGACCGGATACTGCTCGTCAAGGGCCGGGTGGATCACAAGGACGGCGAGACGAAACTGGTGGCGTTGGAGGTCGCCGCGTTCGAGTCTGTTCCGGAGCGGCGTGAGGTGCGCCTCCGCGTCGACGCGCGACGGGCGCGAGCGGGCCTGATCCAGGACCTCGCGGAGGTGGTCAGGGGGTTCCCCGGGGAGTCCCCGGTCCTCGTCGCGCTCGAGACGAGCGTCGGCCCGAGAACGCTTGCGTTCGGGCCGGGCTATCGCGTGCGCCCGGAGCCGGACTTCTTCGCCGAGGTCAAGGCTCTCCTCGGCGAAGCCGCGGTCGCGTAGCCCGGGCTTCCTCTCTCCGTCGGGCCGTGCCGGGGAGTACGATCGTGCGGTGCGGCTCTCGGCACTCGTCGTCGTCGGGTCGGTCGCCGGCGCCGTCCTGATCGCGCCGGCCCTGGGCGGCACGGACGATCCCGGGCCACGAGGGGCCCGGTTCGTCGCCGCCGCCAGTTCGACCGGCGCAGCTATCGACGGCAGGGGGGTTCTAGACCCGGCGCTGCCTCACGGCGGATCCGGGCAGGTGCGGGTGGCGAGGTCGCTCGCCGGCAGCCGGCGGTCGGTCGTGCTCGAGGTCGGGAGCTGGCAGCTCGACTACGTCGAGGCGACCGCGCCGGGAGGCTCCTCCTCGACGCTCGTGCTTCGCGTCCGCGTCGAGTCGTCAGCCGACCCGAGACGCTGCCGGGTCGGCACCCGGGGAACCGTGACGCTCGTCGACCGCGGTGGTTCGGGCGACGCCGCGGAGGTAAGCTTCACTGGCGGTCGCTGCAAGGTCTTCGCGCGCGAGTGGAGCGATGAGGGCGGAGACGCCGTCGACGTCAGGATCACGCTCGTCTCGTGAGGGTCGCAGATGCCGCCGTCCGGACCGTTCTCTAACGTAGCGCAACCCGAACGCCGAACGAGCAGTTAAGCGTCGGTTAAGCGGGCGCAAGGTACCATCCGCAGGTACCCCGCCTCCGAACAGAATGAGAAGCGACGCGGAGGGACAGTGAGCGCGACCGAATCCGAACTGGTGATGGAGACCGAGCTTGGCCGGGTGGTCGAGTGGCGCATGCGCGAGCTCCAGCGGGCCGGGTACGAGGAGCGTGACGCCCGACGGCTCGCGGAACGGATCGAAGTCGATCTGCATCGCGCTACCGACCTCCTTCGCAGCGGCTGCCCCGCAGAGACAGCCGTCCGCATCCTGCTCTAGGTCCAGGCGGAATCGTTGCCTGGCGGAGCCAGGCCGATATCCGCCGTGAAGGTCCAGGCGGAATCGTTGCCTGGCGGAGCCAGGCCGATATCCGCCGTGAAGGTCCAGGCGGAATCGTTGTCTGGCGGAGCCAGGCCGATATCCGCCGTGAAGGGTCGGCGGAGCCGGCCCGTTCTCATCGCCCGGCTCGGCCGGGCGCGACCCCTGATCGCGGGTCCGGCGAAGCGGAGCCGCACGGGGTCGTGGCCACGCTCGCGGCCAGGCCGATATCCGCCGTGAAGGGTCGGCGAGCCGGCCCGTTCTCAACGCCCGGCTCGGCCGGGCGCGACCCGTGACCGCGGTCCGGCGAAGCCGTAGCCGCACCGGGCTGCTGAGCTCCCGGCTGTACCCGTCGCCTCCCTGCGCGGCGCGTCGTGGCGCTGCGACAATGGCTGCCGTGAGCGGCCTCCTCTCGTCGATCCCGAGCCCGTCGGACAGCGTCCTGGAGCTGGGCCCGCTGACCCTGCGGGCGTACGGGATCATGCTGCTGCTCGGGATCCTGGCAGCTGTCTTCGTCGCCGGGAAGCTCTGGACGCGCATGGGTGGGAGCTGGGATCTCGTCTATCGCTGCGCGATGTGGGGTGTTCTCTGGGGAATCGTCGGAGCACGGGCCTACCACGTGATCACGAGCTGGAACGAGGTGCCCGACGAGTGGTGGGGCGTGTTCGCGGTCTGGAAGGGCGGGCTCGGCGTCTGGGGTGGGGTGGCGGCCGGGGTGGTCTCCGGCGCGATCGTCGCCCGTCGTGCCGGAGCCAACGTTCCGCTGCTCGCCGACTGCGTCGCGCCCGGCATCCTCCTCGCCCAGGGCATCGGGCGGCTCGGCAACTACTTCAACCAGGAGCTTTTCGGAACCCCGACGACGCTACCCTGGGCGCTCGAGATCGATCCCGAGAATCGTCCGGCGGGCTACGAGCTCTCCGAGACCTTCCACCCGACGTTCCTCTACGAGCTGCTCTGGGATGCCGCGGGGGTCGCCGTCCTGATCTGGCTCGTCCTGCGGCGGGCGTTCAAGCCGGGCGGCGTGTTCTGGCTCTACGTCATGTGGTACTCGCTCGCTCGCTTCTCCTGGGAGGAGCAGCTCCGCATCGATCCGTCGAAGGAGGTCTTCGGGATGCGTCTGAACTTCTGGATCGCGCTCGGGGTCTTCCTGGTCGGGCTCGCCGGCTTCATCTGGACGCAGCGGCGCGATCGCTCCGTCTCGACCGGCCCGGACGCCGTCGGCGTCCGGGCAGCGGGGTAGCATCGCGGCCCTGTGGGCGCCGTCGCCGTCCGTGAGCTCGACCTCGATCTCGATGCGTTCGAAGGACCGTTCGACCTCCTGCTGACGCTCGTGCTCCGCGAGGAGCTCGCGCTCTCCGACGTCGAGGTCGCGGAGGTCGTCGTCGCGTTCGTCGAGCGCCTCGCGCAACGCGAGGAGCTCGACGTCGAGGCATGCGGCGAGTTCCTCGTCCTCGTGGCCGCCCTCCTCGAGCTGAAGGCCCGAGACCTGCTCGCGGAGGACGACGAGCCCGACCTCGACGATCTCGACCCTGACGAGGCCGCAGCCGAGCTCGCCGAGCGGCTCGCCGAGTACCGGCGGGTCAAGGCCGGCGCCGGTTGGCTGGAGGAGCGCCTCGCCGCGGAGTCCGATCGCTACTTTCGGCTCGGGCCGGCGCCTCTGGCACCGGTCACGGTGCGACCGCTCGCTGATCAGGACGCCGGGCGGCTCGCCGCTGCACTGCGCGTCCTGGCAGCCGAGCCGCCGGCACCGTCGCTCGCGCACCTCGCGCTGCGCCTTCCTCCCGTCTCGGTCTTCCTCGAGCGCTTCCGAGCCGTCCTCAGCCGCCACCGCCGGTTCACCTTCGACGAGGAGGTCGATGGCCTCTCGCGCATCGAGCAGGCCGTCGCGTTCCTCGCCATCCTCGAGCTGTGCAAGTCGGGTACCGCGCGACTCGGGCAGAGCGCGCCCTTCGAGCCGATCACCGTCTGGGGCGCAGAAACCGAACGGGGCGGGTTCCGACTCGCCCGATAGGGTCTCGCGGAAGGAGAGGAGAGCGTGTGCCCGAAGGGATGGGTCCGTGACCGGTGAGTCGTTCGTGCTCGGTGAGAGCTCGGAGGTGCGCTCCGAGCGTCAGCTCTACCTCGTCGACAACCCCGTCGATCGTCTCGCCCGGATCGTCGAGGCGCTGCTCGTCGTCGCGTCGCAGCCGCTCTCGATCGAGGAGCTGTGCCGCGCGACTCACGAACAGCAGGAGCGGGTCGAGACCGCGATCGGGCTGCTCGCCGGTCGCTATCGCGAGGGCAGGAGCGGGATCGTGCTCGAGCGGGTCGCAGGCGGCTATGCGTTTCGCGCCTCGCGGGACGCCGCCGAGGCGTGCGCCCGTCTCGTCGAGCGCCCCGCGCAGCGCGGCCTGTCGCAGGCGGCGCTGGAGACACTCGCGATCGTCGCCTATCTCGGCCCGGTCAGCCGGCCCGAGATCGCCCGCATCCGCGGCGTCGCGTCGGACTCCGCCGTTGCGGGCCTCGTCGACCGTGGGCTCGTCGCAGAGGCCGGCCGCGACGGCGACGGCGGAGCGGTGCGCTATCGAACGACGCCGCTCTTCGAGCGGGTGTTCGGGCTCGACGAGCCTCGACGAGCTCCCGTCGCTCGACGATCTCGCGGGCGACGACGCCGAGCTCCGGACGCGGCTCGAGGCCGTCGCCGATCGCCGCGGGGCGTAGTAGGCGGAATCGCTGCCCGGCGGAGCCGGGCCGACGCACGTGCAGGGCGCAGGCCTCGGCCGGAGGCCGATATCGCGGCGGCCGCGCTTCCCGGCGGCCGCCGGGAAGCGCTCGTTCGGCGGTCGAGACCAGGGCGCAGTGCGCAGTGCGCAAACCGGCGCCGCCGGTTTGCGCGATCGTCGCGATATCGGGCTTTGCCCGATTCGCGACACAGCAACGATTCGGGCTCCTACAGCCCCTTGACGATCGCTTCGGCCTCGTCGCGGGTGAACGCGCGCAGAGTCTCCGTGGTCACGTTTCCGTCGCGCGTGACGGCGACGAGGATCTGTGCCGCGGTCTCGTCGTCCGGGGCCTCGAAGATCTCCACGACGTCGTAACGTCCGAGCGTCACGTAGACGCCGATCAGCTGGCCTCCGCGCTGACGGATCGCGTGCTCGCCCTCGTCCAGCCGGTCGCGCCAGGCGGGGAGGCCGCCGAGCCCCGGTGACGTCCACTTCATCAGCGAGATGTACACGGGCACGGGACAATCTTTCCCGAAATGCGGATCAATGCCTACCTCGCGCGCGCGGGGGTCGCTTCACGGCGTGGCGCGGACGAGCTCATCCGCGCGGGTCGCGTCACGATCAACGGGCGGCCGGCCGGTTTCTCGGATGTCGTCCGCTCCGGGGATCGCGTCGAGCTCGACGGGCGGGCAGTGGCTCTGCAGCGGCTCGCCTACGTCCTCCTGCACAAGCCGGCCGGGGTCGTCACGACGGCCCGCGACCCGTACGGGCGCACCACCGTGGTCGACCTCGTCGACTACCCTGCCCGGATCGTCCCGGTCGGCCGCCTCGACGCCGACACGACCGGGGCTCTCCTCCTCACGAACGACGGGACGCTCGCGCACCGGCTCGCCCATCCCCGCTACGGCGTCGAGAAGGTGTACGAGGTCGCAGTCGACGGCGTCCCCGACGAGGCCGATCTCGCACGGCTGCGCGAGGGGATCGAGCTCGAGGACGGGCCGACCGCTCCCGCGCGGGCGCAGCTCCTCGGCCGGCAGGCGAACGGCGCACGACTCGAACTCGTGCTCCACGAAGGCCGCAAGCACCAGGTGAAGCGAATGTGCGAGGCCGTCGGACACCCGGTCGTCGCTCTTCACCGGAGTCGCTACGCAGGGCTCGGCCTCGGTGGGCTCCACCCCGGAGAGTGGCGTGAGCTGTCCGCCGCCGAGGTCGAGAGCATCCGGGCGGCATGCCGCCGCTAGATCGTCGATCCTTCTGGCCTCGACGACGTTCCCGTGCCGAGACGGTCGGCCGCTGTGACCGGATCGTCGCGGAGCAGCTCGGGCTCCCGTCCGGAGCCCGAGCTCCGGCGGTCGCGCCTGCTCCGGCGATCGCGACGGGAAAGGCCGTTGCGAGCTCCGCGATCTCGTCGCGCACTCGCACGAGGTGCTCCTCGATCTCGGCTGCAAGAACCACGATCGCAGGCTTCACGGCGCGCGCCGTCTCGGCGAGGGTGGCGATCGGCGTATCCGTTCCCAGATAGGTGATGCTCCAGCCTCGCGCCCGGAGCGCGAGCCCGAAGGAGATCAGCGCCACGTCGTGCTGCTCGCCGGGCGGGCAGGCGAGGATCGCGACCGGGCCGCGACCCTGTCCCCAGCCCATGGAGAGCGCCAGCAGCCTCGCGCGGACGAGGTTCGAGGCGAAATGCTCCTGCGCGATCGTCGCGTCGCCACTCGCCCACCGCGCGCCGAGGTCCTCGAGGAGCGGCATCACGACCTCGCGCAGGAGCGCGTCGACCGAGAATCCGGCGAGGAGCTCGTCGAACGCGGACTGGGCCGCTCGGTCGTCGAAGTCGTACAGGCCCGCTCGCAACCGGGCGAACGCCTCCGGCAGCTCTGGCCCCCGCCCGCGCGCGCCCTCCGGCCCGTCCGCCCGGACGCCCGCGAGCGACAGGCGCGCAGCCTCGGCGGCGGAGAGCCCTTGCCCGAGGTGGTCTCGCATCGCTTGAACGCGGGCTTCGTCTCGCTCGGAGTAGAGGCGGAAGCCGCCGGCCGACCGGTCCGGGTGGAGGAGCCCGTAGCGCCGCTCCCAGGCGCGCAGGAGCTCGGGGCTGACGCCCGTTCGCCGGCTCAGTTCCCCGATCCGGAGATAGCCCTGCTTCGCCTCCACGCTCATCTATCGGACTCCTGCCGTCGTCTCTCGACAAAAACTGCGCAATATCTTGACAGAAGCAGACGATCCGATATCGCGGAACGGCCGAGCGTCCGGGCTGCGCGGAACCCGCGCGCGACCCGACGGACACTTCAGGGGGAGACGAACCCGACCCGCTCGTGGGCGAGGGCCAACGTCTCGGCCGCGACCGAGCGGGCCTTGCCGGCTCCCTTGGCGAGGAGCGCCTGGAGCTCGCCAGGGTCTCCGCGCAGCTCTGCGAAGCGGCGCTGGATCGGCTCGAGCAAGGCCACGACCGCCTCGGCGACGTCCGCCTTGAACGTGCCGTAGCCGTCGCTGCCGTAGCGCCCCTCGATGGCCTCGGGGCTCTCGCCGAGCGTGGCGGCGAGGATTTCGATGAGATTCGTGACACCGGGTTTGTCCGCCGAGCGGACGACGTCGCGGCCGGAGTCGGTGACGGCAGAGCGGAGCTTGCGGCGAACGACAGCCGGCTCGTCCAGCAGGCGGAGCACACCGGCGTCCGACTCGGCGGACGTCGACATGCGGGAGGTCGGCTCCTGCAGGTCCATGATCTTGGCGCCCACTTCCGGATACGTCCCTTCGGGGATCGTGAACGTCTCCCCGAAGCGGTTGTTGAAGCGCTGCGCGATGTCGCGTGCGAGCTCGAGATGCTGGCGCTGATCCTCGCCGACCGGGACGCGATCGGCCTGGTAGAGGAGAATGTCCGCCGTCTGGAGGCACGGGTAGGTGAGCAGGCCGACTCCGAAATGCGCCTGCTTCGCCGACTTCTCCCGGTACTGCGGCATCCGCCGCAGGTCGCCGTAGGGTGTCATGCACTCGAGCACCCACGCCAGTCGCGGATGCTCGGGGACGTGGCTCTGCACGAAAAGCGTGCACCGGTCGGGGTCGAGCCCGCAGGCGATCAGGAGCGCCGCGAGGTCGAGGGTCGAGCGGCGGAGCTCGTCGGGATCCTGGGGGACCGTGATCGCGTGCAGGTCGACGATCGGGTAGTAGCAGTCGGCCTCGTCCTGGCGCTCGACCCAGCGCCGGATCGCGCCGAAGAAGTTGCCGAGGTGCTTGTCGCCGGTCGGCTGGATGCCGGAGAGGATCCGCATCGGTCGGGCGAGATTATCGTGCGTCGGGTCGCCTGGACGGCGGTCACTACACTGAGCGCATGGCAGTGGTCGACTCCACCTGGACGCCGTCGTCGTGGCGCGCGTACCCGGCTCGCCATCAGCCCGACTGGCCGGATCCCGGCCGGCTCGAGGCGGCGCGCGCGCAGCTCGCAGCGATGCCCCCGCTCGTGTTCGCAGGGGAGGCCCGAGCCCTGCAGGCCGCGCTCGCCGAGGTCGCGGCAGGTCGTGCGTTCGTCCTCCAGGCGGGCGACTGCGCCGAGTCGTTCCACGACTTCTCCGCGGTGACGATCCGCGAGAAGCTGAAGATGATACTCCAGACGGCGGCCGTCCTGACCTACGGCGCGATGCTGCCGGTGGTCAAGGTCGGTCGCATCGCGGGTCAGTTCGCGAAGCCGCGTTCCTCCCCGGTCGAGGTCGTCGACGGAGTCGAGCTCCCGTCGTTCCGCGGCCACATCGTCCACGACGACGCACCGAGCGCCGAGGCGCGGGTGCCGGATCCAGCGCGCATGGTGCAGGCGTATCACCAGTCGGCGGCCACGCTGAACCTGCTCCGTGCGTTCACGAAGGGCGGGTTCGCGGACATCACGCGGGTGCACGAGTGGAACCAGGCCTTCGTCGCGAGCTCGCTCGAGGGCCGCCGCTACGAACAGCTGGCAGGTGAGATCGAGCGCGCGCTGCGGTTCATGGCGGCTTGCGGAATCGACCTCGAGTCCACCCGGCAGCTGCACGAGGTCGACGTCTGGACGAGCCACGAAGGGCTTCTCCTCGACTACGAGGAGGGCCTGACCCGCCGCGACTCGCTCACCGGGGACTGGTACGACTGCTCCGCCCACCTGCTCTGGCTCGGCGAGCGGACGCGCCAGCCCGACGGTGCGCACGCCGAGTACTTCGCCGGCGTCCATAACCCGCTCGCGTGCAAGCTCGGAGCCGACGCGACGGCCGAGCAGGTCATCGCGATCTGCGAGCGGCTGAACCCGCACCGGATCCCCGGGCGCCTGACCCTGATCGAGCGGATGGGCTCAGGGCGGGTCGAGGAGCTCCTGCCGCCGATTCTGGACGCGGTTCGGGCCGCCGAGCACCCGGTCGTCTGGGTCTGCGACCCGATGCACGGCAACACGATCACCACTGCCGCGGGGGTCAAGACCCGCCACTTCGATTCGATCATGGACGAGATCGAGGGCTTCTTCGCAGCCTGTTGGCGGGCGGGAGCCTGGCCCGGCGGCGTCCATCTCGAGTTCACGGGCGAGGACGTCACCGAGTGCCTCGGAGGCGCCGAGGCGGTCAGCGAGGATCAGCTCTCGCACCGGTACGAGACGCTCTGCGATCCACGGCTGAACGCGCGCCAGTCGCTCGACGTCGCGTTCCGGGTGGCCGAGCTGATGCGCGAGCGCGACGCCTTTCCCGGCGGCCGGTAGCGGTCGCCCGCTCTCTAAGCTTTCCCGGCATGGCAGTCTCCCGCCTCGCAATCGTCGGCACCGGCCTGATCGGCGCCTCCGTCGGTCTCGCCGCGAAGCGCGCCGGGGTCGAGCGCGTCTCCGGCTGGGATCCCGATCGCGAGGCGCTCGGCGTCGCGGCCGAGCGGCGGCGCCGTCGACCGGCGGCGGACGGCCTGCCAGGAGGCGCTCGACGACGCCGAGCTCGCCGTCGTCGCCGCGCCCGTCGCGACCCTCCGGCAGCGAGGTCGCCGCCACGCTCGACGCGAGCCCGGAGAGCTGCACCGTCACCGACGTGGGCTCCACGAAGGGCGGCGTCTGCGCGGCGTCGCCGGACCGCGTGCGCTTCATCGGCGGCCACCCCGTCTGCGGCTCGGAGGCGCGGGGACCGGAGCACGCGAGCGGCGAGCTGTTCCAGGGTGCGACCTGGTTCCTGACTCCGGTCGCCGAGACCGAGCCGGTCCGCTACCGGATCCTGCACGGCTTCGTCGTCTCCCTCGGCGCGTTACCGCGTCGCGGTCGACCCGCTCGCCCACGACCGACTGCTCGCGCTGACGAGCCACCTCCCGCACGCGCTCGCCAACCTGCTCCTGAACCAGGCCGGGCGCGACCCGCGTCAACGGCCACGAGGCGCTCGCCGCGGCCGGCGGCTCGCTCAAGGACATGACGAGGGTGGCCGGCGCGAACCCGCGCATCTGGGTCGACATCTTCCTCGACAACGCCGAGGCGCTGCGCGCCGCGCTCGCCGAGCACCGCGGCCGGCGTCGAGGAGCTCGAGCGCGCGCTCGAAGACGAGCGACGCGGGCTTCCTCGCGCGCTGGATCGGCGAGGCGGCCGGCAACCGCCGGCGCCTCCTCGAGGAGGCCTACCCGGACGCTGGGGCGCTGCAGCGACTGCAGGTGCACGTGCCGGACCGGCCCGGCGTCTTCGCCGGGATCACGCAGGCGCTGCGGCGGAGCGGATCAACATCGAGGACTTCGAGTTCGCCACATGACGCCCGAGCGCGGCGGCACGCTCGAGATCCTCGTCACCGGCGAGGACGCGGCACGCCGTGCGGCCGAGCTCCTCGAGGCGCAGGGCTACTCGGTCATCGTCGCACCGGCCTTCGAGAGGTGAGGTTCGAGCCGGCCGTCTCGAGCCTGCGCGGCGACCTCGCCGTGCCCGGCGACAAGTCCGTCTCCCACCGTGCGCTCCTGCTCGGGGCGATCGCCGACGGCGAGAGCGAGATCCGGGGCTTCGGCCGCTCGGCGGACACGCTCTCGACCGCAGGAGCGGTCGCCGCGCTCGGCGCGGCGGTCGAGGACGGCGGGGACGTCGTGCGGGTCGGCGGCGTCGGCCTGCGCGGGCTCGTCGCGCCCGGCGGGCCCGTCGACTGCGGCAACGCAGGGACGCTGATCCGCCTGCTCGCCGGGATCCTCGCCGGGCCAGGACGGCGCGTTCGAGCTCGTCGGGGACGAGTCGCTGTCGCGGCGGCCGCTCGAGCGGATCGCCGAGCCGCTGCGACTGATGGGCGCGCGACGTCGAGACGACCGACGGGCACGCGCCGCTCCGCATCGAGGGCGGCGCCGCTCAACGCGATCCGAGTACGAGCCTGCCGGTCGCGAGCGCGCAGGTCAAGTCGTGCGTGCTCCTCGCCGGGCTCTACGCCGAGCGACGGGCCGACGACCGTGGTCGAGCCCGCGCCGAGCCGCGACCACACCGAGCGGATGCTCGCGGCGGCCGGAGCGCGGGTCGAGCGGCGGCCCTCCGGGGCGTCGCGTCTGGCCGGCCGAGCGGCTGCGGCCCGCTCTCGCTCGACGTCCCGGGCGACTTCTCGTCGGCGGCGCCGTTCCTCGCCGCCGCGACGCTGCTGCCCGGGCTCGGAGCTGCGCGCTGCACGGGATCGGCGTCAACCCGACCCGGATCGGGCTTCCTCCACGTGCTCGAGCGCATGGGCGCCCGGATCTCGGTCTACAACCGGCGCGACGGCGGGCGGCGAGCCGGTCGCCGACCTCGAGGTGGCGCTCGGCCGAGCTCGTGGCGACCGAGATCGAGCCGCGAGGAGGTGCCGCTGCTCATCGACGAGCTGCCGCTCTTCGCGCCTCTGCGCGGCGCTCGCGCACGGCGAGAGCGCCGTCCGGGGCGCGCAGGAGCTGCGCGTGAAGGAGTCGGACCGGATCGAGAGCGTGACGGATGCGCTCAAGGCCATTGGCACGCGCATCACGTCGACACGTACGATGGCTTCCGGGTTCGAGGGGTCCCCTCCCGCCCTCAGGGTGGGGGTGTGGTCGAGTCCGGAGGAGACCATCGGATCGCGATGCTCGGGGCGCTCGCGGGGCTCCTCTCACGCGAGGGCGTCGAGGTCGAAGACGCCGAGTGCGTCGCAGTAAGCTTCCCCGGGTTCTTCGAGGTGCTCGAGCTCGCTGGCGGTCAGTCCGATGATCGTCGCCATCGACGGGCCCGCCGGCGCCGGCAAGAGCACGGTCGCGCGGCTGCTCGCGGAGCGGCTCGGCTTCGCTACGTCGACACCGGGCGCCATGTACCGTGCCGTCACCTGGCTCGCGCTCGAGCGCGGCGTCGACCTCGACGACGAGGAGCGCGTCGCGGCGCTCGCCGCCGCGAGCCCGGTCTCGCTGGCCGACGGTCGCGTCGCGATCGCCGGGCGCGACGTGACGGAAGCGATCCGGGCAGGCTCGCATCGACCGCGTCGTCTCGGCGGTCGCGCGGCACCAGGGGGTGCGCGACGATCATGCGGAGCCGCCAGCGCGAGCTCGCCGAGGCGGGGGACGCGGTCGTCGAGGGCCGCGACATCGGGACGGTCGTCTGTCCGGACGCCGAGCGTGAAGGTCTAGCTCGTCGCCGACCCGGACGAGCGCGCGCGCCGCCGCCGGGCCGAGCGGCCCGACGTCGGCGCCGACGCCTCGCGACCGACCTGCGCGCTGCGCGACGAGCGCGACGCCGGCGCAGATGCAGCCGGCCGCCGACGCCGACGTGATCGACACGACCGACCTCGACGGTCGACGAGGTCGTTCGCGCGGATCGAGCGGCTCGTCGAGGCGAGGGCCGCGCGAGCGTGAGCGACCGTCGCCGGGTCCGCGAGGTCGCTCGTTCCCGTTCATGTGGTGGACGTTCGGCAAGGGCCTCTTCGGCACGCTCACCTGGACGACGGCGCGGCTCAAGGTCTACGGGCGCGAGCGGGTGCCGCGCGAGGGCGGCGCCGTGCTCGCCATGAACCACTTCCACTACATGGACCCGGCCGCGTTCGGTGCGGCCTGCCCGCGGCGGATCGTCTACGCGGCGAAGATCGAGGCGCACATCGCGTTCCCGGTGCTCGGCCAGCTGATCCGCTCGCACGGCACGCTCTCGATCCGCCGCGGCGAGTCCGACCGCGACGCGCTTCGCCGGATGCGCGAGGCGGTCCGCGACAACGACCTGCTCGGCATGTTCGTCGAAGGGACGCGGCAGCGGAGCGGGCGTCCCGGGCGAGGCGAAGCCGGGCGCCGCGATGGTCGCGATCCAGGAGGGCGTGCCGATCGTCCCGGCGGCCGTCTACGGCTCGCTCGAGTGGAACTGGAACTTCAGGCCCGTCTCGGTCGCGTTCGGCGAGCCGATGCGCTTCGACGAGTACCCGCGCAACTCGCGGGGCTACCGGCGAGCGACCGACGAGGTCATGGAGGAGATCCGGCGGCTGTGGCGATTCCTCGGCGAGATGCACGGCTCGGCCGGCCCGACGGGCGCTCCGCCGGCGCGCGCGACGCTCCGCCCGAGCGCGAGTCGCCGACTGAGCCGGCGCCGCTCGCTCGGGACGGTCGCCGTCGTCGGCTTCCCGAACGTCGGCAAGTCCACGCTCGTGAACCGCCTGACCGCGACGCGCGTCGGCGGTCGTCTTCGAGACGCCCGGCGTGACGCGCGACCGCAAGGAGGTCGTCTGCGAGTGGTCGCGGCAAGCGCTTCCTGCTCGTCGACACCGGCGGCGTCGACCTCGCCGACCGCTCGCCGCTCACGCGGCAGGTCGCCGAGCAGGCGCGGCGGGCCGTCGGAGGAGGCCGACCTCGTCCTCTTCGTCGTCGACGCGAAGGCGGGCGTGACCCCCGGCGACGAGGAGGTGGCCGCGATCCTGCGCCGCTGCGCGGCAAGCCCGTGATCGTGATCGCGAACAAGGTCGACGACCCCGCGCCGCGACGTGGAGGCGCTCGAGTTCCACCGCCTCGGGCTCGGCGACCCGTTCCCGTCTCGGCGCTGCACGGCTACGGCACCGGCGACCTGCTCGACCGGATCGTCGACGAGCTCGAGCGGGCGGCGGCCGCCGCGCGCCGAGATCGGCGAGGAGGCGATCCGCGTCGCCGATCCTCGGCCGTCCGAACGTCGGCAAGTCGAGCCTGCTGAACGCGCTCCTCGGCGAGGAGCGCGTGATCGTCTCCGAGGTGCCCGGGCACGACGCGCGACGCGATCGACACGGTGCTCGCCGCGGCGATACGACCTTCGTCCTCGTCGACACGGCCGGGCTGCGCCGCAAGCGCCGCCACCGCCAGGAGATCGAGTACTACTCGGAGCTGCGCGCGCTCGCGGCCGCGGAGCGCGCGGACGTCGCGCTCGTCCTCGTCGACGCGAGCGAGGGGCTCGTCGACCAGGATCTGGCCGTCGCCGACGTCGCCCGCAAGGCCGGCTGCTCGACGCTCGTCGTCCTCTCGAAGTGGGACGTCGCGACCGTCGGGATCGAGGACGTCCGCCCGCGGCTCGAGGAGCGGCTCCGCCAGCGACCGCCGATCGTCGCCGTCTCGGCGGAGACCGGTCGCGGGCTCCGCCGGCTGCTCGACCGCGTCGAGGAGCTGTTCGCGAAGCACACCGCGACGGATCGCGACCGCCGAGCTCAACCGCTTCCTCGGCGGAGCTCCGCGCGCAGCGGCCCGGGCCGTCGCAGGAACGGGCGCCGCCTCAACCTCCTCTACGGCACGCAGGTCGAGTCGCGCCCGCCGCGCTTCCGGCTCTTCGTCAACGACCCGGCGCTGATCACGCGCGACTACGCCTACTGGGTCGAGAACCGGCTCCGCGAGCGCTTCAGCCTCGCCGGTGTGCCCGTCGTCATCGACTTCGTGCCGGAGGAGCGTGATCGTGAGCGCCGTCGTCGTCGGCGGAGGCTCGTGGGGATCGGTGTTCTCGACGCTGCTCCGTCGCGCGCGGTCACGACGTCACGCTCGCCTGCCGCGACCCGAAGCAGGTGCGTGCGATCGCCGAGACGGGCCGCAACCCGCGCTACGTGCGAGACGTCGACCTGTCCGGGATCCGTGCGGTCACGATCGACGAGGCGCCGCTCCTCGACGCGGACCTCGTCGTGCTCGCCGTCCCGAGTCGCGCCTTCGCCGAGGTGCTCGCCGCCCTCCCGGGCCGTGCGCCGGTGCTCATCCTCACGAAGGGCCTCGACCCGGCGTCCGGGAACCGGCTCTCCGAGCTCGTCGACGACCGGCCGGTCGCCGTCCTCTCCGGCCCGAACCACGCCGAGGAGATCGCCCAGGGCCTGCCTGCCGCGACCGTGATCGCCTCGGCCGACCTCGAGCTCGCGACGCTCCTCCAGCACGCGCTGATCTCGCCGACCTTCCGCGTCTACGTGAACGACGACGTCGTCGGGGTCGAGCTGTCGGCCGCGGCGAAGAACGTGATCGCGCTCGCCGCCGGCGGCGTCGACGGCCTCCGCCTGGGCGACAACGCGAAGGCCGGGCTGATCAGCCGCGGCCTGCGGGAGATGGCGCGGCTCGGCGAGGCCTGCGGCGCGCGGCAGGAAACCTTCTCCGGGCTCGCCGGCATGGGAGACCTGATCGTCACGTGCTGGAGCCGCTACAGCCGCAACCGGCGCGCGGGCGAGCTCCTCGCTCGAGGCTTCACGCCCGAGGCGGCGTCCCGGGAGATCGGGATGGTCGTCGAGGGGCTGACGACGGCTCCGGTTCTCGACGAGCTGGGACGGCGCGTCGGCGTCGAGATGCCGATCATCGACGCCGTCGGTGCGGTGCTGCGCGGGGCCACTCCGCTCTCGCTCGTGTCGAGCCTCATGGAGCGCGAGCCGACGACCGAGTAGCGACGTGGCCGGTGGTGATACGCCGGCTTCGCCGGCTGAACCGTCGCGGCTGAGCCCTACGGGACTCTGACGAACAGTCCGGCGGCGGCGCGGTCGCCGATGGCGCGCTCGGCGTCGTCGATCCGCACGATCATCTGTCCCGCGGCAGGCTGCGACGAGCGCACCTCGACGTCCGTGCCGGGTACGAGGCCCTCATCGTAGAACCAGTGCAGGAGGTCGCCGTCGTGCTCCGCGAGACGGACGATCGTGGCGCGGGAGCCTGGCTCCAGGTCGGCGAGCGCGGTCAACTCCCGGTTCTCCGCCTGTTCGGCCGCCGGGTCGACAGGCCAGCCGTGTGGGCATCGCTCAGGGTTGCCGAGGCGCTCTCGGATGCGCTCGATCATGTCGTCCGAGAACGTGTCGGCGAGGGCGTCCGCGTGCTCGTGCGACTCGGCGCCCGTGTAGCCCATGAAGTCGGTGAGCAGCCGCTCGATCAGGCGGTGGCGGCGAATCACCCGCTCGGCGGCGTCGCGTCCCGCGGGAGTCAGGATCACTTCCTTGCGCTCGCCGCGCTCGACGAGGCCGTCCGCCTCGAGCCGCTTGAGCATCTCGCCGGCGGACGCGCGGGAGACGCCGAGCATGTCGGCCACGCGGGCTGCGAGGGCGGGCGAGTCCTTGACCACGGGGCCGTACTCGCCGACCGGGAAGGCCAGGAAGTAGATCGTCTCGAGGTAGGTGTCCGTCGAGTGACCGTGACCCTGCGCCATGAGGTCGATTCTAGCCGTGCGACGCCGAGGCTACGCTGGCCCGGTGGCCCGGTTCGCCTCCGTTCACCCGATCGTGACGACGAGAGCGCTCGCGCGTCCGTTCTCGTACCTCGCGGACGGGCTCGAGAAAGGGGACGTCGTGTCGGTCGCGTTCGGGCGCGCACGCCGACGCGGCGTGGTCGTCGGTTTCGAGGACGAGGTGCCCGACGGTGTCGACCCGGTCCCGGTCGAGCGAGTGCTCGGCCGGGTGCCCGTGCCGCTGGTCGACCTCGCGCTCTGGCTCGCCGAGTACTACGGCTCGACACCGGGGCGCGCGCTGGGGCTCGTCGCCCCGCCGGGTCGGATCAGGCGGGGCCCGAGACGGCGGAAAGGGGAGACGGCCGTGCTCGCGGCCGAGGAGACGCCGGCGTCGCTGACCGCCGGTCAGGAGCTCGCGCTCGAGCGCATCGTCGGCTCGATCGGCTCCGGCGGGAGGTTCCTCCTGCGAGGCGCGACCGGAAGCGGCAAGACCGAGGTCTACCTCCGGGCGTGCGCGGAGGCCCTCCGGAGGGGGCGGTCGGCGATCGTCCTCGTTCCCGAGATCGCCCTCACGCCCCAGGCGCTCGCGCGCTTTCGCGCCCGTTTCGGCGAGGCGGTCGCGTGTTTGCACTCCGGGCTGACGGAGGCCGAGCGCCGTGACGAGCGTGACCGGATCGTCGCCGGTGAGGCGACGATCGTGGTCGGAGCCCGTTCCGCCGTGTTCGCGCCCGTTCGAGACCTCGGCGTCGTCTGCGTCGACGAGGAGCACGATGCCTCCTACAAGCAGGAGTCGGATCCGCGCTACGACGCCCGGCTCGTCGCTGCGACGCGGGCGGCGCTCGAGGGCGCGGTCGCCGTCTTCGGGAGCGCGACCCCGCGGCCGGAGAGCTGGCAGCGGCTCGAGCGCCTCGAGCTCGGAGAGCGGATCGGGCGTCCGCTCCCCCCGGTGAAGATCGTGGATCTCCGCCGCGAGGCCGGCTACCCGCTCTCAGCGCCGCTGCTCGCCGAGCTCGGCCGGATCGTCGACCGTGGCGGGAAGGCGATCCTCCTCCTCAACAGGCGCGGAGTCGCGCCGGCGCTCCACTGCCGGGCGTGCGGCCTGACGCCGCGCTGCCCCGACTGCGACGTCTCGCTGGTCCTCCATTCGACCCGGGTGTTGCGCTGCCACCACTGCGGCCATGCGATGGCGGCGCCGAAGGCATGCCCTGCCTGCGGATCGGCGGAGATCGTCCGCCTCGGAGCCGGCACCGAGCAGCTCGAGCAGGAGCTCGCCGAACGGCTGCCCGAGCTCGAACGCATTCGCATCGACGCCGACATCGCAGCCGACGGCGGTCGCCACGCGCAGGCGCTCGCACGGTTCGCGTCGGCCGACCGCGCCGTGCTGCTCGGGACGCAGATGGTCGCGAAGGGGCACCATTTCGAGAACGTCCGCCTCGCGGCGGTGATCGACGCGGACACGGGGCTCCTCCTTCCCGATTTCCGTGCCGAGGAGCGGACCTTCCAACTCGTCACCCAGCTCGCCGGGCGGAGCGGTCGGGACGGGCCCGGACGGGTGATCGTGCAGACGTTCAACCCGGACGCGCGCCCGATCGCGCTCGCCGCCCGCCACGACGTCGACGAGTTCCTCGCGGGGGAGCTCGAGCGCCGCCGCGAGCTCGGATACCCACCCTTCAGGCACCTCGTTCGAATCGTGGTCTCCGGACCGACCGCCGGTGCGCCGATGGCCGTCCTCGGTGAGCTCCGCGCCGATCTCGAGAGGGTGGTGGAGTGCGACCTCCTCGGTCCGGCGCCTCTGCTGCGGCTTCGCGGTCGCCACCGCGCTCAGCTCCTGATCAAGGCCCGCGACCCCCGCCCTGCCGCTGCGCGGGCCGCCCGCCTGCTCGAAGGGGCGTCGCGCGCGATGCGACGCGACGATCTCGCCGTGTCGATCGACGTCGATCCGCAGAGCGTCTAGGCCGCCGGCCGTGTGGAGGGCAAGAGGCCCCGCCGGGCTACACTCTCGCCGTGGCCGAGACGGAGCAGGAACCGACCGCGAACGAGGAGCAGACCGCGAACGACCGGGCGGAGCGCGAGGCGCGCCGCCGTTTCGTGCTGCGAAACGTGCGCCAGTACCCGGATCCGGTGCTGCGGATGCGGACGCGCGACGTGGCCGAGTACGACGAGGCGCTCGCGGCGCTCGTGGAGCGCATGACAGCGGTCATGCAAGGCGCCAGCGGCGTGGGCCTGGCGGCGCCGCAGATCGGCGTGCTGCAGCGGGTTCTCGTCCACCAGGCAGACGAGAACGCCGGTCCCGTCGCCCTCGTCAACCCCCGGATCGTCGAGCGCTCCGAGACGGCTGACACGACGGAGGAGGGGTGCCTCTCCCTCGACGCGGCGGGGCTGACGGTCGACGTCGAGCGTCCCGCCGAGGTCGTCGTCGAGGCCCGGACGCCGACCGGGGTCGAGATCCGGATCGAGGCGGCTGGGCTGATCGCCCGCGTGATCCAGCACGAGGTCGACCATCTCGACGGCGTGTTGATCATCGATCGCACTTCTCCCGATGAGCGCCGGGCCGCGCTCGGGCAGCTTCGCCCGCAACCGGTTCTCGGGCCGCTCCTGACGCAGTAGTGCGCCTGGCCGTCGCGGCGACCGCGCCGTTCGGCGCAGCTGTGCTCGAGGGGCTCGCGGAACGACACTCCGTCGAGTTGCTCGTGACCCGACCGGATCGGCCGCAAGGGCGGGGGCGACGGACGGCGGCCCCGCCCGCGAAGGAGGCGGCCGAACGGCTCGGGATCCCCGTCTTCCAGCCCGAGAGGCTCGACCAGAGCCCCGGCCAGGCGGACACGATCGTCGTCTGCGCCTACGGCCTGCTCATACCCGAGGCCCTGCTCGGCGATCGTCTCTGGCTGAACGTCCACCCGTCGCTCCTGCCGCGCTGGCGGGGCGCGGCGCCGGTCGAGCGCGCGCTGATGGCCGGTGACACCGAGACGGGCGTCACGATTCACCGGACGACGAAGGAGCTCGACGCGGGCCCGGTCGCCGCTCAGCAGGCATTTCCGATCGGCGCCGACGACGATGCGGGGGCCGTCTACGAGCGGGCCGCCGAGATCGCCGTCGAGCTGCTCGACGACGTTCTCCCGACCCCGGTCTTCGTGCCGCAGCGCCCCGACGGTGTCACGTACGCGGAGAAGATCACTCCGTCGGATCGCGAGCTCGACTGGTCTCGCCCGCCAGGCGAGCTCCTGAACCGCATCCGCGCCCTCTCGCCTCATATCGGGGCGCGCGGGGAGGTGCTCCGGCGCACGATGACCGTCTGGCGCGCCCGCCCGGCGGCCGACGACTCGGCTCTCGTCGTCGACGGGATCGAGCTGCTCGACGTGCAACCGGAGGGGCGGCGTCGCATGAGCGGCGCCGAGTTCCTCCGGGGGCTTCGACCGTAAGATCACGCCTGTGGCCTGGCGAGAATGGATCCGGGGAGTCGAGGTCGAGCCCTCGATCTACGCGGCGGACTTCCGTCGCCTCGGGGAGCAGATCGAGACGCTGCTCGCCGCTGGCGCACGCGTCTTCCACGTCGACGTGGGAGACGGCCGGTTCATCCCGCCCGTGACCTTCGGAGCCGTCGTCGTGCGGTCGATCGCCCCGCTCGTGCACGCTGCCGGCGGGCGCCTCGACTGTCACCTGATGGTGGACGATCCCTGCGGTCAGTTCGAACAGATCGCGGCCGCGGGAGGCGACGGCGTCACGTTCCATCTCGAGGCCGTCCGCGATCCGGCGGCCGTGATCGCGGAGGCCCGCGCGCAGGGGCTCGCAGTCGGCATGGCGATCAAGCCCGAGACACCGGTCGAGGCGGCCCTCCCGCACGCGGGCGATCTCGACCTCGTTCTGGTGATGAGCGTGCACCCCGGCTACTCGGGCCAGGCCTTCATCCCCGAGGCGGTCGAGCGAATCGAGCGCCTCCGCGCTCTCCTCCCGGCCGAGACCCTGATCGAGGTCGACGGAGGAATCAAGCCCGACAACATCGCCGCCGTGCGTGCAGCGGGCGCGGAGCTGATCGTCGTCGCGAGCGCCATCTTCTACGAGGACGACATCGCCGGCGCGTACGCGGAGCTCGCCCGCGCCGTTGGGTGAGCTCGCCCATCTCGAGCGGGCGCTCGAGCTCGCGGAAAGGGGACGCGGCACGACCCGGCCGAACCCGATCGTCGGCGCCGTCGTCGTCTCCGCACGCCGGCGACGTCGTCGGCGAGGGCTGGCACGAGCGGAAGGGGCTGCCGCACGCGGAGGCGCTGGCCCTCGAACAGGCCGGCGAGCGGGCTCGGGGCGGCACGCTCTACGTCACGCTCGAGCCGTGCTCCCATCACGGTGCCGTCCCGCCGTGCGTCGGACGCCGTCGTCGCAGCGCGCATTGCACGCGTCGTCGCGGCGGTCGGCGACCCGAACCCACGGGTCGACGGTCGCGGCTTCGCGCGCTTGCGGGAGGCGGGGATCGAGGTCGTCCTCCCGGGAGGCGAGCTCGAATGGAGAGCCCGGGTGCAGAACGAGGCGTTCCGGATCTCCGTCGCGCGGGGGCGGCCGTTCGTCACGTACAAGGCGGCGGCGACGCTCGACGGCCGTGTGACCGTCCCGGGCTCGCGCTGGATCTCGAACGACGCATCGCGACATCTCGTCCACGAGCTGCGGGCCGCTTCCGACGCGGTCGCGGTCGGCATGGGGACGGTCCGCGCCGACGATCCGCTGCTGAACGCGCGGGACGTTGCCGTGATCCGTCAGCCCCGTCGCCTGGCCTTCGGTCGTGGCCCGCTCCCGCCCGGCTCGGAGCTCGAGCTGCGCTCCCGCCCGCTCGCCGAGGAGCTGCCCGCGCTCGCCGACGAGGGGGTCCAGTCGCTGCTGCTCGAGGGCGGGCCGACGCTGGCCTCGGCCTTCCTCGAAGCCGACCTCGTCGACAAGCTGGTCGTCTTCGTCGCCCCGCGGCTCTCAGGGGACGGGCCCGGGCTTCTCGCCGGGCTTTCGGCGCCCGTCGAGCTGTCCCGGCTCGAGGGCCGGCCCATGGGTGGCGACCTGCTGCTGACCGCGTACGTGCACGAGCCCTGACGAGAGCGCCACCCCCGCGGCCGCGAGCGAGCATGCCGCTGCTACCCCGAACGCGGCGCCGTAACCGGCGACCGACGCGATCAACCCGGCGAGTGGCCCTCCGATCGCCACGCCGAGGTCGAAGAACCCCGTGAAGGCGCCGAGCGCGACTCCTCGGCGCGCCGGGTCGACCCGGTCGATCACGAGCAGGGCGAGCGAGGGGTAGACGAGGGCCGACCCGATGCCCATGACGACCGCGCCGAGAGCCGCCACGGGTAGAGATCCCGCCACCGCCAGGACGCCGATGCCCGCCGCGGCCGCGACCGCCGCCCCGGCCGCAGTCCGTCTTCCTCCGAACCGGTCGGGCAGCCGTCCGAGGACGAGCCGAGCGAGCACGACTGCGCACGCGTAGACGGTGAACACGGTGCCCGCGTGCCCGACGCCCCGGTCTCCGAGAAGCAGGACGACGAAGCCGGCAACCGTCGCGTAGCCCACGTTCGTCAGGAACAGCGCGACGCCGGGAACGATCACCGGCCTCGGAAGCCACTCGCGACCGGGCCACGATCCCGCGGGCCGGGGTGGCTCGGGGACCGCTCGCGCCAGGACGGCGCCGAGCGCCGGGCAGACGGTGGCGAAGGCCCAGACCGCCCGGTAGCCGGCGTGGTCGAGCAGCAGCTCCCCCGCGAGCGAGCCGGCTGCGAGGCCACCCCACACCGCGAGGCCGAAGAGGCCGAGCACCTGCCCTCGCCGGCCCACCGGGGCGAGGTCGACGATCCACGCGGCGGCGGCCGTGAACATGAACGCGTCGCCTACCCCGAGCACGAGCCGCGCGCCGATCACGCCGGCCAGCCCGGCCGGCACGAAGAGGAGCGCGCTCGCCCCGGCCACGATCGCGAGGCCGATCACCGCGATCCGGCGTGGGCCCCGACGGTCGGCCTCGCCGCCGCCGAACGGACGGCAGACGACCGCCGTGAGCGCGAAGGCGCCGATGGCGACGCCGACGGCCACGTCGCCCGCACCGAGGGGCCCGGTCACGTAGCGGGGGAGGACCGGGAGGACGCAGCCCAGGCTGAGGAAGCCGAGCAGGGTGGCGGCGAAGACCGCGACTGCGGCACCGAACGACCGTCTATCGGCGGCCATCGACCTACGATACGGACGTGTTCACGGGGATCGTGCGCGAGCTGGGAACCATCGAGGCGATCGATCGCTCGGACGGCGCGGTCCGCATCCGGCTTCGCGCCCCGTCGACCGCAGCGCTCGCGGCGGTCGGTGATTCCGTCTCCGTGAACGGGGTCTGCCTGACCGCCACCATGGTCGACGTCGAGGCACTCGGGTTCGATGCCGTGGAGGAGACGCTCTCGCGCTCGACGCTCGGTCGCCTGAGGGCCGGCGCCAGCGTGAACGTCGAGCCGGCCCTGAGGGCCGGGGAGCCGCTCGGCGGGCACATCGTGCAGGGGCACGTCGACGGGGTGGGACGGGTGCGAAGGGTCGACCCGGAGGGCGCAGGACGACGCCTCGTCGTCGAGCCGCCCTCCGCGCTTCTGCGCTACTGCGTCGAGAAGGGGTCGATCACCGTCGACGGCGTGAGCCTGACGGTCGCCGCGATCGAGCCGGAGACGTTCGAGGTCGCTCTGATCCCGCACACGCTCGCTGCGACGACGCTCGGGGCGCTCGCGCCCGGAGACGAGGTCAATCTCGAGGGCGACGTGATCGCGAAGTACGTGGAGCGGCTGCTGCCGGGCGGATGAGCGGCGCTACGATCTCCCCAATGGCGAGCGAACGCGCATCGAGGGTCGACGAGTCCCCATTCGCGTCGATCGAGGAGGCGATCGAGGACGTTCGCGGCGGCAGGATCGTCGTGGTCGTCGACGCCGCCGACCGCGAGAACGAGGGCGACCTCACGATCGCCGCCCAGTTCGCGACACCCGAGGCGATCAACTTCATGGCGATGCACGCCCGGGGCCTGATCTGCCTCTGCCTGACCGCCGAGCGCTGCGACGAGCTGGGGCTCCGGCAGATGACCGATCACAACGAGACCCCCCACGGAACCGCGTTCACGGTCTCGGTCGAAGCCCGCGACGGGGTGACCACGGGGATCTCGGCCGCCGATCGGGCTCGGACGATCCAGGTCGCGATCGATCCGACCCGGGGCCCCGCCGACATCGTCCAGCCGGGTCACGTCTTCCCGCTGCGCGCGCGGCCGGGCGGCGTGCTCCAGCGGGCGGGGCAGACCGAGGCGGCAGTCGACCTCGCGCGACTTGCCGGGCTCAACCCCGCCGGGGTGATCTGCGAGGTGATGAACGACGACGGGACGATGGCGCGCGTGCCGGACCTCGTCCCGTACTGCATCCGCCATCGCCTGAAGATGGTCACCGTCGCCGACCTGATCGAGTACCGCCGGCGCACGGAGAAGCTCGTCGAGCGGGTCACGTCGGTGCGTCTCCCAACGGCGTACGGTGAGTTCACCGCCGTCGCGTTTCGCGAGACCCTGACGGGCAAGCACCACGTCGCACTCGTCCGGGGCGACCTCGGCGGAGCACAGGACGTTCTCGTCCGGGTGCACTCGGAGTGCCTCACGGGCGACGTCTTCCACTCGCTGCGCTGCGACTGCGGCGAGCAGCTCGAGCTGGCGATGGCGCGGATCGCGCACGAGGATCGAGGCGTGCTCCTCTACATGGCCCAGGAGGGACGCGGGATCGGACTGCTTGCGAAGCTCCGGGCATACGAGCTACAGGAGAACGGGATGGACACCGTGGAGGCGAATCTCGAGCTCGGCTTCCCGGCGGACGCTCGCGAGTACGGCATCGGATCGCAGATCCTGGCCGACCTCGGCCTCAGTACCATCCGGATCCTCACGAACAATCCACGGAAGATCGCCGGCATCGAAGGGTTCGGATTGAAGGTCGTCGAACAGGTTCCGATCGAGGTATCGCCCAATGCGGAGAACCGCCGCTACCTCGCTGCGAAGCGGGCGAAGCTCGGTCACCGGCTACATCACCAGGAGCTGAAGGACCTCGACCTGGAGAGGCCCGACGAATGAGCGAGACGGAGCGCCCCGGGATCTTCGACCACGAGGGCGAGCCGCCGAGGCCGCTGCCGGACGTCGCCCGTGTCGCCGCGCCGCCGCCACGCCCACAGGTCGAGCAGGAGCCGGCGCAGGAGCCCGACGCGGCCGAGCCGGACCCGGTCGCAGCGGAGCCGGAGCCGCCGGTCGCGGCCGAGGTCGAGCCGTTGGAGCCCGCCGCTCCGGTGCCCGAGCACGCCGAGGGCGATCTCCGGTTGCCGCTCGGCATCCGCACCTTCTCCGCGTCGCCGAACGGAGCCCGCCGCTCCGTCGGGATCGCGGTCAGCCGCTTCAACGGCGAGATCACCTCGAGGCTCCTCGACGGCGCCCTCGCCGAGCTCGACGCCGCCGGCGTCGCGGCGGAGGCGATCGAGCTGATGCCCGTGCCCGGTGCGTTCGAGCTGCCCCTGGCGGCGATGGCGCTCGCGAAGTCGCGCCGGTACTCGTGCGTGCTCGCGCTCGGCTGCGTCATCCGCGGCGAGACCCCGCACTTCGACTTCGTCGCCGCCGAGGCCGCGAGCGGCGTCCAGCTCGCCGGCCTCGAGACCGGCGTCCCGGTCTCCTTCGGCGTTCTCACGTGCGACACCCGCGCCCAGGCCGAGGCCCGGGCGGGTGGCGCGCTGGGCAACAAGGGCGCCGAGGCGGCGCGCTCGGCGCTCGAGATGGTCGAGTCGCTCGGCCAGCTCCGCTCGACGCTGGCGTCGTAACGTCCTCGAACCGGCGGAGCGGTTTCGGTCGGCCGAATCGCGCCGGCGGAGCCGGTTTCGACACGCCGTTCGCCCGCTTGACGACAAGCGCCGACCGAAACATACTCCGACCAACCTGCGGCGGAGGTAATAGGTGCGGCCCTCTCGTTCTCTCCTGGCTCGGTTCCTCGTGCTCGCGTGCGCGCTCGGCGCGGCCGGAGTCCTGGCAGCGGTCAGCCTGGGAACCGGAACGAACCACGGCCCGCAGAAGTGGGCGGGCCAGTGGGACTTCGTCCACGACGCCGATGCTGTCACGGGCGGGTTCGCGTTCCGCCACGAGACGGACGAGAACGGTGCCACGCTGCTCGAGCAGATCGGCGGCACGCCATGTCCGGAGCCGACGGACTACTTCGCTGGCGGCTACACGGTGCCCGACGGAACGCCGCATCCTCCCGCGCTGCCTCCCGGAGAGTTCGTCGACACGGGCAAGATCCGCGGCTGCACGGTCGGCAACGATCCGAACCACCTCAAAGGCCGCTACCAGAGCAACGGCTCCGGTGGGTCGGGCAACATCGACCTGACCCTGGACGCGTCGGGGACGTCGTGGACCGGGACGTTCACCGTCGACGGGGCGCCGGGGTCGTTCGGCTGGCACGGGACGTTCGACAGGCACTTCGAGGACGGCGCCGACGACCTCTCGATCCCACCCTACGCCGCCACCACGACCTCCGACCTGCCGCCTCCGGCCGGCCCTCCCGTGCCGGTGTCGACCGAGGACGAGGCCGCGCCGTCCGACGAGCAGCCGGTCGGCGAGTGCAGCGAAGGCGGCGCGGTCCGGCTCACGGCGAACAGGAAGGGCGCGGGCCCGAAGACGACGTACGTCCTCACCGCGCGGGTGGGCGGCACGCTCCCGAGCTGGTGCCGGATCCGAATGGAGAGCAACTCCTTCATCAACACCGACTGCCCGGGGGGTCAGACGGTCTGCACGGACGTCGTCGGAGCACCGGCGGAAGGCGAGCCGGGCACCACCGTCAAGGCGAAGTACTGGGCCGTGGTCTACCACGCGGTGAGCGGCTACGTGCGGGGCACGGGATCGAACACCGTCGTCATCAAGTGGCAGTTCCCCGACGTTCCGGCCTGCGCCGAGCCCGATCGGTGGGCGGTGACGCTGCGCGTCTCGAAGGGCTCCGTCCCCGTCGGCCGCCACGTCGCCGTATCGGCGAAGGCGAACGGCTGCATGCACGGCACCGACTATGTGATCAGGGTCGTCGAGGACGGGAAGCGGAACGTCATGCTCTGCGGCTGGTTCTCCTGGTGTCGGGACGCGCTCATCTCCCACGCGGCGAAGACGGCGACCTACCGGGCCGTGGTCTCCAAGGGCGCGCGCGGCAGGGCCGTCGCGAGCTCGGAGGCTGTGAAGATCGAGTGGGTGGGCGCGACGGGATGAAGCGACGAAAGGACGATGGAATGCGGTTCCCTTCGGGTCTCGGAGTCAAGCTGGCTCTGCTCGTGTCTCTGCTCGGGCTCGGCGGCTTCCTGGCCGCGACCGCCCTGGCGGACCACAATCCCGAGCGGCCGTTCGCGGGGAACTGGGCGACGTCGTTCGAGGAGGCACCGGCCTCGGGAACGATCAGCTGGCGGTTCGTCGGCGACGCCGAGGGCCAGGCTGCACTGGCGGCGATCCCGGGCTCGTCCGTCTGCGCCGAGCCGTCCGACTACTACGTCGGGCGGTTCACGCGGGGCTCCGACTCGGGCCCCGTCGCTGCGTGCACGGTGACGTCGAACGGCGTGACCTACCTGCTCGGGAGCTATCACAGCGACGGCTTCGGCCTCGACGACGGCCTCACGTTCGTTCTGAAGTCGGCGACGACGTTCGCCGGCTACTACAACACGACGAGCGGCCAGAACCGGTCGTGGAGCGGCACGTTCGCGGGCCATTTCGACGGCGACGGGTCCGCCCCCGCGACGAGCACCTCGCAGACGTCGACCGGCGGGACGACGACAGGGACGACGACCGGCGAGACGCCTACGAGTTGCGCCGCGGGTGGCCCTACAACGAGGTCGAACGCCGAGGCCGAGGCGTGTCTGGAGCTCGTCACCTGGAGCGTGACGGTCAGCGGCGAGCCCACGAGCGGCCCGGTCTCGCTCGATCTGGCCACCTCGAAGCTGGCAGGCGAGGGCACGGTCACCTTCGACACAACCTGCGAACGCCTTTATCCCTGCATCACCGACTTGAGCGGAACCATTCGACACGGAGACCGCTACGTCATTGCCGACGACGAACGCCTGAAGATGAGTGTCGAAGCCGCCCGCTACGTTCTCGGGAACCTCACTCTCGTGCTGAACGTCGTCAAGTCCGACGACCCAGGGTGCAAGATAGGCAGCAGCGGGAGGCTTGTTCTCCGTGACGGGGGCGATCGCGACGTCGCGGCACTCACGATCTGCGGCCGGAGAAACCACCACCACACCTGGGTCAACCGTCCGAAAAAGGGCGTCCACGTCGACGTCGACATCAAGGTGTCGGCTCGCTAGCAGCCGGCAGCTATAGTGACCCGGCCATGGCCAAGGTCTGTTCCGTCTGCAACAAGGGTCCGTCGTTCGGGCACAACCGCAGCCATTCGATGGTCGCGACGAAGCGCCGCTTCGACCCGAACCTGCAGCGCGTCCGCGTGCTCGTGAACGGCGCCGCCAAGCGCGTCTACGTCTGCACACGCTGCCTCAAGAGCGGCAAGGTCAGTAAGGCTCTCTAGGGCCATTGGGCCGGACTGGTCCGGCGCCTACGGGATACTGTCGCCGTGATCGACGTCCTCCTGGTCGAGGACAACGAGGTCTTCCGGGAGGCGCTCGAGGTGCTGCTCGGGCTGAGCGGAGACCTCCGCGTGGTGGCCTCCGTCGGCGACGGAGCCGCGGCGGTCGAGGCGTGCCGCGCGGCCGCGCCGGACGTCGTGGTGATGGACTATCGCCTGCCCGACCTCGACGGCGTCGAGACGACGAGAGCGCTGCGGTCGGCCTGCCCCGGGACGGCGGTCGTGGGGCTGACGGCAGCAGCCGACGGACCGGCGATCGATGCGCTGCTCGAAGCGGGCGCCGTCTCGTGCATCACGAAGGACCGCGAGCTGGACGAGATCGTGGCTGCGATCAGGGCGGCGACCGGTGGGAGTTCCTGACCGCCGCGGCGTGCCCGCTCCGCAGCGCGGCTTCGCCGGGCTGCTCGCCGAGGGTGCAGGCCCGCATCTCCCACGCCCGGCGCGCCTCGAGGAGAGCGTCGAGGCGCTTCCCGGGATCGGGCCGAAGCTCGGTGCGAGCCTCCGCGCGCTCGGTGTCGCGTCGATTCTCGATCTCCTGCTCTACCGCCCGCGCCGCTACGAGCAGCCCGCGCCAGCGGCGCGGATCGCCGACCTGCTCGCCGGGCAGGAGGCGACGATCGACGGCGAGGTGGTGAGCGTCTCCTCGCGGCCCGCCCGCAGGCGCGGGCTGACGATCGTGGAGGCCGGCATTCGCGACGAGACCGGGCAGATCCCCGCGGTCTGGTTCAACCAGGCATGGGTCGCCGAGCGCCTTCGGCCCGGCACCCGCGTCCGGCTGCGCGGTGCGATCGAGCGGGCGGGCGGCTTCGTCGTCCGCGACTACGACCTGGGGGACGGCGAGTGCCGGCTCGAGCAGCCCGCGCCCGTCTACCCGGCGAGCGAGGCTCTCTCGTCGCGGCGCCTCCGAGAACTGATCCTGCGCGCCCTCGACCACGTGGAGGACATCCAGGATCCGCTGCCCGGCTCGATCCGGGCCGGGCTCGGGCTCCCGCTGAAGAGAGACGCCGTCCGGGCGCTCCATCGCCCCGAGACGCCGGGCCTCGCCGAGCTCGGTCGGCGGCGGCTCGCTCTCGAGGAGCTGCTCGTCCTCCAGCTCGGCCTCGTTCGCCGCCGAGCCGGCACCGCGGAGGCGGTGGCGCCGGGGCTCGGCCCGCCGGGGGAGCTCGCAGCCCGCTATCGAGGCGCGCTGCCGTTCACGCTCACGGAAGCCCAGGAACGGGCGATCGCCGAGATCGATCACGACCTCGCGAAGACGGTTCCGATGGAACGGCTGCTTCAGGGTGACGTGGGCTCCGGCAAGACGGTCGTCGCGCTCTACGCGCTCCTGCGGGCACTCGAACGCGGCTATCAGGGGGTGCTGATGGCCCCGACCGAGACTCTGGCGGAACAGCATTTCCTGACCATCGACGGGATCTGCTCGTCCCTCGGAGTGTCGTGCCTGCTCCTGACCAGCAGCCTGCCGGCTGCGCAGCACGCGGCTGCGCGAGCGTCGCTTGCGACGGGGCGGGCCGGGATCGCCGTGGGCACTCACGCCCTGATCCAGGAGAGCGTCGAGCTCTCGTCGCTCGGGGTCGCGGTCGTCGACGAGCAGCATCGATTCGGCGTCGAGCAGCGCGCGGCGCTCCTCGGGCACGGCTCGATACCCCACCGGCTGCACATGACGGCCACGCCGATCCCGCGGACGCTCGCGCTCTCGGTCTACGGCGACCTCGCGGTCAGCGAGATCGATCGTCCACCGTCGGGGCGCAGGCCCGTCATCACCAGCTGGGTGACGCACGAGCGCTCGAGCGAGGCGTACACGCGACTCCGCCGCCATCTGGAGGACGGGCGCCAGGCGTTCGTCGTCTGCCCGCTCGTCTCGCCCTCGGAGGCGATCGAGGCGCGCGCCGCCGAGGCGGAGGCGGAGCGGCTCCGCCGGCGCGAGCTCGCAGGGTTTCGCGTGGGCTGCCTTCACGGACAGCTGCGACCGGTGGAACGCCGAGCCGTCATGGAAGAGTTCTCGAACGGCGAGCTCGACGTGCTGGTCGCGACCACCGTGATCGAGGTCGGCGTCGACGTTCCGAACGCCACGATCATGATCATCCAGGAGGCCGACCGGTTCGGGCTCGCGCAGCTCCACCAGCTGCGCGGACGGGTGGGACGGGGGAGGGAGCAGTCGTACTGCCTGCTCGTCTCACGGCCGAAGGAGGAGCTGACGGAGGCGGCGAGCGAGCGCCTCCAGGCGCTGGTCGACACCAACGACGGCTTCGAGCTCGCGGAGATCGACCTGGAGCTCAGGGGGGAGGGACAGCTGCTCGGGACGAGGCAGACCGGGCTGTCGGATCTCCGGTTCGCCAGGTTGCGGGCGGACCACGACCTCCTCGAGGAGGCTCGGCGCCGTGCGGCCGAGCTCGTCGACTCGGAGGGGCCGCTCGACGAGGAGGTCGAGCGGGTGTTCGGGGATGCGGATCATCGCGGGCTCGCGTAAGGGGGCGAGGATCGTCGCGCCCCGCGGCTCGGCGACCCGTCCGACGCCCGATCGGGTTCGCGAGGCGGCCTTCAACCTGATCGGCCCCGTCGACGGGGCACGCGTGCTCGATCTCTACGCCGGATCCGGCGCGATGGGCCTCGAGGCGCTCTCGAGAGGCGCCGCGCGCGCGACCCTCGTCGAGTCCGACCCGGGCGCGGTGCACGCCATCGAGCGCAACGTCGGCGAAGCTCGGCCTGGCCGGAGCGGAGATCGTCCAGGACGGACGCTCTGGCGCGGGCCGCCGGCGACGCCCGGGATGGCAGACGTTACGATCTCGTCCTGATCGACCCGCCGTACGAGATGCTCACCGACGCCCTTCGCCGGCTCGCGCCGCACCTGGCCGACGATCGTCGCTCCACGCGGCCTCGTCGTCGTGGAGTCGAAGGCCGCGGAGGAGCCGGAGCTGCCGTTCGAGCGCCGGACGAGCAGGCGCTACGGGGCGACGCGCCTGACGGTGTTCGAGGCGTGAGCGACTCGACGACCCGTCACGGCGATCTGCCCGGGGAGCTACGACCCGGTCACGAACGGCCATCTCGACATCATCCGCCGCGCTGCGAGCATCTTCGACCGCGTCGTCGTCGGGGTCGTTCGCGAGCCGTCCCACAAGTCGCTGATGTTCACGGTCGAGGAGCGAGTCGGCTTCCTCCAGGAGGCGCTCACGGGAATGGACAACGTGGACGTCGAGGAGTTCGCGGAGCTCGTCGTCGAGTTCGCGCGGCGCTGGGGCGCGAGGACGATGGTGAAAGGATTGCGCGCGATCTCGGACTTCGAATGGGAGTTCCAGATGCACCATCTGAACCGTACGCTCGACCCGGAGCTCGAGACGATGTACCTGATCGCCGACTCCCAGTACAGCTTCGTCTCCTCGAGCAGCGTGAAGGAGATCGCCTCCTTCGGTGGAAACGTCGACGACCTGGTCCCGCCGCCGGTCGCGCGCCGGTTCCAGGAGTTGTTCCCCCGCCCGAAGCCGGGCGCTCCCGTCAGTCCCCAGGAGTAGACTGGACAGCCGATGGACGTACTCGTTCTGATCGACAAGCTCGACGACCTCGTGCACAACGCGAAGGCGGTGCCTCTCACGGACCAGGTTCGCATCGACCGCGAGGAGATCTACGACATCCTCGACCAGATGCGCGCCACGATCCCCGAGGAGATCAAGCAGGCGAGGTGGATCGTCAAGGAGCGCCAGGAGATGCTCGCCGAGGCCAAGCGCGAGGCCGACAGGATCCTCGGCGAGGCGCGCGAGCAGGCCGTGCGCGAGGCCTCGCAGACGGAGATCGTCAAGCTCGCCGAGAGCCAGGCGCAGGACATCGTCGAGGACGCGAAACGGACGGCCCGCGAGACCCGGCTCGAGATGGAGGACTGGGCCGACCAGATCCTGTCGACGCTGGAGACGAACCTCGACAAGTTCCTCGGGGCCGTCCGGCGCGGCCGCGAGCGGCTGCACGAGCGCTCGCAGGAGTCGGTCTTCGCCGGCTCCCCGGACGACCGGCCTCAGCTAGCCAGGCGGATACGCGAAACGAACCCGCCGGGAGGGCGCCGCCGGGGCTCGTTGCTACGCTCGGTCGGATGACGATCCTTCAACCTGCGAACCGCGAGGCTCCGCCCGGGAGAGGCGTGGCGCGGCACGCTCGAGGTCGGGCTCGAGCCGCTCGAGCTCGGAGGCCAGCGCTACGAACCTGTCCCCGCCGCCCCCGAGGCGTCGCTCGAGATCACGCGCCTCACGTCCGGTCTCCTTTTCGAGCTCGAGCTCGAGGCCGCGCTCGACGGCCCGTGCTTCCGGTGCCTGGAAGAGGCGGCGGTGGAGCTCCCGATCCGCGTCCGCGAGTACCAGGCGACCGTGGGCGAGCCGTCGGAGGAGACGACGACCCCCTATCTCGTCGACGATCGCCTCGACCTGTCCGCGTGGGCCCGGGACGCCATCGTCCTCGAGCTCCCCGAGAAGATCCTCTGCCGCGACGACTGCGCCGGCCTGTGCGCGGGGTGTGGCGCCGACCTGAACGTCGCGGCCTGCACCTGCCCGCCGCCTGCGCCGGACCCGCGCCTGGCGAAGCTGGCGGACCTGCGCGAGCGGCTCTAACTTCCGAGGCGGGCCGGGAGGGTTCGCCCCCGGCGACAGCTATACTGCCGCGGTTCCATGGCCGTACCGAAGAAGAAGACGTCGAAGTCCCGGCGCGACAAGCGCCGAACGCACATCAAGCTGGGGACGCCGGCACTCGTCGCGTGCCCGCAGTGTCACCAGCCGAAGCGTCCCCATCACGTGTGCCCGACCTGCGGCACCTATCGAGGCCGCGAGGTCGAGCCGCTCCAGAGCCCGGCCCCGTAGGGATGCAGGTCCGAGTCGCCGTCGACGCGATGGGCGGCGACCGGGCGCCCGACGAGATCATCGCCGGAGCGCGAGAGGCGCTCGGCGACGGTATCTCGCCGATCCTCTTCGGCCCGAGAGAGGTGATCGCGCCGCTCGCGCCCGATCTCGAGATCGTCGAGGCGCCGCAGGTCGTCGGGATGCACGAGAAGCCGGCCGACGCGGCGCGCGAGAAGCGCGACAGCTCGCTCTTCCTCGCCTGCCAGGCGGTCGCCGAGGGCCGTGCCCACGTGGTCGTCTCGGCGGGGAACACCGGAGCGATGCTCGCCGCCGGCCTGCTCGAGATCGGCCGGCTCCCTGACGTCAGCCGGCCCGCCATTGCCGCGCCGCTTCCCGCGAGGCGGGGCCCGTCGATTCTGATCGACGCAGGCGCGAATGCCGACGCCCGACCCGAGCACCTGCTCCAGTTCGCTCACATGGGCGTGATCTTCGCGGAGGAGATCATCGGCGTCGAGCGACCCGAACGTGGGACTGCTATCGATCGGCGAGGAGCCCGAGAAGGGAAACCGGCTCGTTCGCGACGCGCACAAGCTGCTCGCGGCCGACGACGAGCTCCGCTTCGTCGGCAACGTCGAGGGGCGGCTCCTGCTCGAGGGCGGCTCGGATGTCGTCGTCTGCGACGGGTTCACGGGCAACATGGCCTTGAAGATCCTCGAGGGAACGATCCGGACGGTGCTCGACGGGCTCCGTGAGGAGATCGTGAGCTCGAGGCGCGGCAAGGTCGGCGGGCTGCTGATCCGGCCTGCCGCACGCGGTCTCCGGCGGCGCCTCGACCCGGACACATACGGCGGTGGGTACCTCCTCGGCCTCAAGGGCCTCGCCGTCGTCGCGCACGGCAACTCGTCGCGGCGGGCGATCCGGAATGCCATCCTGCTCGGGGCCCGCGGCGTCGAGCACCGGGTCGTGGATCGCATGGAGGAACGCCTCGCCGCGAGAGTGGGGGCGACCACTACGTCGGCGTGATCGGCATTGCCGGTTTCAGTAGCGAATCGGGCAGAGCCCGATATCGCGACGGTCGCTGAAACCGGCATTGCCGGTTTCAGTACGGCGCCCGGGCAGCGATTCCGCCTGGTGCGTGCCCTCCGGCGTGGTAGCATCCTGCGTCCGCTGGCGCACCGACGAAAGGCAGGAGAGAGAACGCATGGCAGCTTCGCGCGAGGAAATCTTCGAGCGGGTCAAGGAGGTGCTCGTCGAGCAGCTCGGCGTCGACGAAGGAGATATCACCGAGGCAGCCTCGTTCCAGGAAGACCTCGATGCAGATTCGCTCGACCTCGTCGAGTTGATCATGGAGCTCGAGGACCAGTTCGGGGTCAAGATCTCGGACGAGGACGCCCAGGGCATCCAGACCGTCGGCCAGGCCGTCGACTACATCTCGGCGCGCAGCTAGCGCGGGGTCTGCAACGGGCGGCGAGCTCGTCACGCTCGTCGACGCGCTGCCGCCCGACCTCGGCGAGCGCGGGTGTTCACGCATCCGTCGTTCGTCGACGAGCGATCGCGTTCCTACGAGCGCCTCGAGTTCCTCGGCGACAGCGTCCTCGAGCTCGCGATCGCGCAGGCCCTCTACGAGCGATTTCCCGACTTCTCCGAAGGACGATCTGACCAGGATCCGGGCGAACGTCGTCAGCCGCGCGAGCTGTGCCGACGTCGGGCGCCGGCTCGGCCTCGGCGATCGGCTCCGGGCGGAGGGAAGCGGTGCAGCGTCGGCTGACGACCTCCGTCGTCTCGGAACGAGCCGGAACGTCCTTTCGGCGCTCGTCGAGGCTGCGCTCGGCGCCCTGTATCTCACGCACGGCTTCGAGCGCATGCGGGAGGCGATCGTCGGAGCGTTCGAGGAGCGGATCGAGTACGCGCTGACGACCCACGTGGACTTCAAGACCGAGCTGCAGGAGGCGCTCGCCCGGCTCGGGCGGTCGGTCGCGTACGAGGTCGTGGAGATCTCCGGCCCTCCCCACGAGCGACGTTTCACCTGCGCCGCGAAGGTGAACGGGGCGACCGCCGGCGTGGGCACGGGAACCTCGAAGAAGGCGGCCGAGCAGAGCGCGGCCCGCGAGGCATCAGGCGGCATCGTTGCGCTCCTGGAGGGGGCGCCGATATCCGCCGTGGAGGGGCCGGAGGCCCCGTTTTCGTAGGCGGAATCGTTGCGCTCCTGGAGGGGGCGCCGATTCCGGCGGCCGGGAGGCGACGCTGCACGTCCGCGCCTGCCGTCAGACTCAGCGCTCGTGTACCTGCGCTCGGTCAAGCTGCGCGGCTTCAAGTCGTTCCCGGACGCGGTCGAAGTCCGCCTCGAGCCGGGGGTCGCGGTCGTCGTCGGCCCGAACGGCTCGGGAAAGTCGAACGTCGCCGACGCGATCGTCTGGGCGGCGGGGAGCCTCGCGCCGAGCGCGCTGCGCGCCGAGAAGCCGGACGACGTGCTGTTCGCGGGCGCGGCGGGCCGTCAGCGGTGCGGATCACTGCGAGGTCGAGCTGGTCTTCGACAATGCCGAGGGCGACGGTCCGCTCCCCTACGCGGAGCTGTCGATCGCACGCCGCCTCCACCGGGGCGGCGACGGCCAGTACCTCGTCAACCGGGCGTCCGTGCGACGGACGGACGTCCTCGAGCTCCTCGGCGACGCCGGCCTCGGCCACGAGATGCACGCGATCATCGGCCAGGGTCGGGTCGAGCAGATGCTCTCCTCGAAGCCGGAGGAGCGGCGAGCGCTGATCGAGGAGGCTGCCGGCCTCGGGAGCTTCAAGCAGCGACGCCACCGCGCGGAGCTGAAGCTCGCGCGGGTGCAGGTGCAGACGGACCAGGCTCGCTCGCTCGAGGAGGAGGCCCGGAAGCGCCTCCGCCCGCTCGCGCTCCAGGCAACCGCGGCGCAGCGGGCGGCGAAGCTGGGTGACGAGATCGAGCGGATCCGCGTCCGGCTCGCCGCCGCGCGGCTTGCGCGCCTCGAGGACGACCTAGCCGGCTCGAGGAGCGCACGGCGGCTGCGATCGTCGAGCGGCGCCGGTGGGACGGGGAGCTCGAGGGGGTGCTCGTCGAGCGCCGAGCGGCAGAGGAGAGCCTCGAGCACGCGGCGAGGCGTCACGAGCAGGCGACCGCGGCCCTCTACCGGCTGCGGAGCGCGGCCGAGCGCCTCGCGGTGCGGCGCGAGAATGTCGAGGAGGCGGCCGTGGCGCTGCGGCGTGACGCCGACGCGCGCGCGCCGGCTCGCCGACGCTCCGCGCGACGATGCGCCGCTCGACGAGCTCGAGGCGGCGGAGCGGACGCTTCGAGAGGCCGGTGCTGCGCTCGCGGACCGCCCTCCACGAGCGGGAGAGCCTCGAGGCGCAGCAGCGCCTCGCCGCCGAGCGGCTCGAGGCGCTCGACCGGAGCCTGGCGGAGCGCGAGGGCCTGCCTCCGGCCGCCCGCGCTCTCGCCGATCGCGGGCGAGCAGCTCGCACTCTCGGCTCTCGACGTCGATCCCGGCTACGAGCGCGCGGTCGCCGCGGCGCTCGGGTCTCGCGCAGCGGCCGTGCTCGCCGACGAGCCGGGGCACGCGCTCGAGCTCGCCGAGCGAGGCGCGCCGCGGCGGCCTCGGGCCGCTCACGGTCCTCCTTCCGGCCGTCGGGCATCTCGAGCGCGGGGAGCCGCCGCTCGACGCCGAGGCTCTGACTGACCGGGTGCGCCCGCTGCCCGGCGGCGAGCGGGTAGCTGCGCTTCTCTCGAGCGTGTGGGTCGTCGAGCTCGACGACCTCCCACGCGTGCGAGCACGGCGTCGGCGTGACACGCGAAGGCCACGGCTTCGACCCGGCGCGTGGCGAGCTCTGGTTCGCGGGCGAGGCCGCGGAGAGCGTTCTCATCGAGCTCCACGCCCGGCGGCGAGCGCTGGCCGGAGAGGTCGAGAGCCCTGGCGGCCGCTCTCGCACGGGCGGCGCGGACGCGGCCGTGGTCTTCGCCGAGGAGCGCGCCGCCCGGGAGCGGGTCACGGGAGCCCGCGCCTCGGTCGCCCTGATGCCGCCGAGCGTGGAGCCGGAGCAGGCCGAGCTCCTCGAACGCCTCGCCGACGCGGCCGAGCGCGCTCTGCGGCACGATTGCCGAGGCCGTCGCGGCCGCAGCCAGCTTCGAGCCGCCGCTCCGGGCGCAGGTCGACGCGGGCGGCGCTTCGAGCGGCGAGCTCGGCGAGCAGCTGCGCGCGCTCGGGGCGCAGGGAGGCGGAGCTTCGTCGCGCCGCCTCCGAGGCGGCGGCGCGGGTGGCGGGACTCGAGGTCGAGGCTGCGCGAGCTCGGCGCGGAGCGAGACGACCTGCAGCGGCCGGCTGCCGGAGGACGTGGAGCCCGAGCTGCTCGCCGACGCGGAGCGCGAGCAGCTCGAGCACGACGCGCGGTCAGGCTCGAGCGGCGGCGCGAGTCGCTCGGCCAGGTCAACCCGCTCGCCGCCGAGGAGCTCGAGCGCGAGAAGGAGCGGCTCGGCGAGCTCTCCGAGCAGCGGGAGGACCTCGAACGGGCGCTCGCGGAGCTCGCGAACCTGCGAAACGAGCTGACCGACCGAGGTCGAGAAGCGGTTCGAGGAGACGTACGCGGCCGTCGAGCGCATTTCGCGGAGGTCGCCGTCGGCGCTCTTCCCGGGTGGAGAGGGCCGGCTGCGGCTGACCGTTCCCGAGGAGGAGGGCGAGGAGCCCGGTGTCGAGGTCGAGCTGCGGCCGGCCGGCAAGAAGGTGACCCGGCTCTCGCTCCTCTCCGGCGGCGAGAAGGCGCTCGGTGCGCTCTCGTTCCTGTTCGCCCTCTTCCTCGCCCGGCCGTGCCCCTTCTACCTCCTGGACGAGGTCGAGGCGGCTCTCGACGACACGAACATCGGGCGCTTCGTCGACCTGCTGCGACGGTACGCCGATCGCGCCCAGTTCATCGTCATCACCCACCAGAAGCGGACGATGGAGGCCGCGGATATCCTGTACGGGGTGACGATGGGCGGCGACGGCGTCTCGCAGATCGTGTCGAAGCGACTGCGGCAGAGCGTGCCCGACGCCGTCGAGGCCGCCTCCGCGTGACGCACACCTGGGCCGAGCTCCTCGGCGACGAGGAGCCGGGCGAGGACGAGGACGACGCCGAGCGACGGCGGCCGCTTCCGCCGGCTTCGCTCGGGGCCTCTCGAGGAGCCGGCGTGCGATCGTCGGAGGGCTGACCGGCTGGCGCTACGACCCGTCCGACCTCGAGACGTGGGAGCGAGCTCGAGGAGGTGCTGATCTCGGCCGACGTCGGCGTGGAGACGACGCAGGAGATCGTCGAGCGGCTCGAGAAGCGCCGCCCGCAAGCACGAACGAGGACGTCGATCGAGGGCCTCCGCGGAGATCCTCGTCGAGCTCGCGGCCCCGGAGGAGCCGCCCCGACTGCGCCTCGACGAGCGCCCGGCGGTGATCCTCGTCGTCGGCGTCAACGGCACCGGCAAGACGACGACGATCGGGAAGCTCGCGAGCCGGCTCCGCGACTCCGGCCGCTCGGTGATCGTGGCGGCGGCCGACACCTACCGAGCAGCTGCCGACGAGCAGCTCGAGGTCTGGGCCGGGCGCGCCGGCGCCGACTTCGTCGGCTCGACGCGAGGCGGCGACCCGGCCGCCGTCGCGTTCGACGCGATCGCCGCGGCGCAGGCCCGCGGACGCGACGTAGTCATCGTCGACACGGCCGGGCGGCTGCACACGCAGACGAACCTGATGGAGGAGCTGGCGAAGATCCGTCGCGTGATCGCCATCGAAGCTCGACGGGGCGCCGCACGAGACGCTGCTCGTGCTCGACGCGACGACCGGGCCAGAACGGCCTTCGCCAGGCGAAGCTCTTCGACGAGGCCGTCGACGTGACCGGCGTCGTGCTGACGAAGCTCGACGGGACTGCGAAAGGCGGAATCGTCGTCGCGATCGGCCACGAGCTCGGCCTTCCCGGTCAAGCTCGTCGGCGTCGGCGAGGGCGTCGACGACCTGCAGCCCTTCGACGCCGCCGACTTCGCGAGCGCCCTCGTGACGGGCGACGCGGACGACGACGTCTGACCCCCGGCGGCCGTCTGTGGCCGAGCGGATGACCAGGCGGGAGCTGAACCGGGCGACGCTTTCCCGCCAGCTGCTGCTCGAACGAGCGGCGCTCCCGGTCTCGGACGGGGTCGAGCGGCTCGTCGGACTGCAGGCGCAGCAGCCCGTCGCCCCGTTCGTAGGCCTCTGGACGCGGCTCTCGCAGTTCGATCGGAACCGGCTCGCCGACCTGGTCGGGCAGCGGACGATCGTCAAGGCGACGATGATGCGCGGGACGCTCCACCTCGTGTCGGCGGCCGACTACCGGCGCTTTCGCGCGACGCTCCAGCCGGTCCTGACCGGTGCTTCCGCGTCGATCGCGAAGCGGCGAGGGGCAGCGGTCGACGTCGACCGGCTGGTCGAGGCGGCGAGACGTTTCGTCGGCGAAGCGCCCCGGACGTTCGCCGAGATCACTGCCATGCTCGTCGAGTTGGAGCCGGAGGGCGACCCTGGCGCGATGCGCTACTCGGTGCGCACCCATCTGCCGCTGGTCCAGGTGCCCACGGACACCGCCTGGTGCTACCCCGGCAACCCTCGGTTCGCTCTGGCCGAGTCGTGGCTCGGCGCTGAGCTTCCCTCGGCGGTCGACGTGCGCGGCCTGGTCCGCCGCTACCTCGCGGCGTTCGGGCCGGCGACGGTTGCCGACATCCAGACCTGGTCGGGGCTCGCCGGCCTGAAGGAGGAGGTCGGGCTGCTCCGGAACGAGCTGCTCGTGCTCAGGGACGAGCGCGGTCGAGAGCTGTTCGACCTCCCCGACTCTCCCCGCCCGGGGGAGGGCGCCGTCGCGCCCGTGCGGTTCCTGCCGGAGTACGACAACCTGCTGCTCTCGCACCGCGACCGAACCCGCGTCGTCGCCGACGAGCATCGAGCGAAGGTCTTCCTCCCCGGCCTGCGCGTGCGGTCGACCTTCCTCGCCGACGGGTTCGTGGCCGGCGCGTGGAAGGTCGAGTCGAGTCGCGGCGCCTCCACCCTCGTCATCGAGCCGTTCGGGGCTCTCCCCGCCGAGAGCCGCCGCGAGCTCGAGGGTGAGGCGGAGCGCCTGGTTCGGTTCATCGCCGGCGACGGGCGAACGGTGGACGTGGGGTTCGCCGGCTAGGCGTCCCGTGACCGGAGCCCCAGCTCGCGTTCCGTCGAGCGGGGTCGACCCGGCCCCTACAATACGTCGGCTCATGTTCGACTCGCTCTCCGACAAGCTCCAGGCGACCCTCGGCGGGCTCCGTGGCCGCGGGAAGCTGACCGAGGAGGATCTCGACAAGGCGCTGCGCGAGATCCGGCTCGCGCTGCTCGAGGCCGACGTCAACTTCAAGGTCGTCAAGGAGTTCCTCGCGCGCGTCAAGGAGCGCGCGCTCGGCGCCGAGGTGATGAAGAGCCTGACGCCGGGCCAGCAGGTCGTGAAGATCGTGCACGAGGAGCTCACCGAGCCTCATGGGCCAGGGGAGCTCGAAGCTCGCCTTCTCGGGCCGCCCGCCGACCGTGATCCTGCTCGGCGGCCTCCAGGGCTCGGGCAAGACGACGGCCGCCGCCAAGCTCGCCCTCTTCCTGCGCAAGAAGGAGGGCAGAGCGCCGGCGCTCGCCGCGTGCGACCTCCAGCGGCCGGCGGCGATCGACCAGCTCGAGCAGCTCGGACGCCAGATCCAGGTCCCCGTCTATCGCCGAGACGACACGAAGGACGCGGTCGCCGTCGCCCGGTGCGCCCTCGAGCAGGCGAGAGCGCAGGGTCGCGACGTTCTGATCGTCGACACCGCCGGCCGGCTGCACGTCGACGAGGAGCTGATGGACGAGCTCGCCGCGGTCCGGAAGGAGACGAAGCCGACGAACGTCCTGCTCGTGCTCGACTCGATGACCGGCCAGGACGCGGTCAACGTCGCCGAGGCGTTCGCCGAGCGGGTCGCGTTCGACGGCGTCGTGCTGACGAAGCTCGACGGCGACGCTCGCGGCGGCGCCGCGCTCTCCGTCAAGGCGGTCACCGGCAAGCCGATCAAGCTCGCCTCGACGGGCGAGAAGCTCGACCAGCTCGACGACTTCCACCCCGACCGCATGGCGTCGCGGATCCTCGGCATGGGCGACGTGCTCACGCTGATCGAGCGTGCGGAGGAGGCGGCCGAGCGTCGACGAGCAGGAGGAGATGGAGCGCCGCCTCCGCTCGGGGCGTTCACCTTCGACGACTTCCTGAAGTCGTACGAGATGATGCGGAAGATGGGCCCGCTGCGGAGCGTGCTCTCCATGGTCCCCGGGCTGGGCAAGCAGCTGCAGGGCGTCGACGTCGACGACCGCGCGCTCGAGTGGGCGCGGGCGATCGTCCTCTCGATGACGCCCGAGGAGCGCCGGCGGCCGGAGCTCATCAACGGCTCGCGCCGGGCGCGGATCGCGCCGCGGGAGCGGCACGACCGTCCAGCAGGTGAACCAGCTGCTGAACGGCCGCAAGCAGATGGAGAAGATGATGAAGCAGATGGGCAGGGGCAAGACGCCGAACCTGCAGTCGATGGTCGGCGCAGATGCGGCGCTAGACGTGACGGCCCGGATACGGGCCGGCCCGAAAGGAGAAGGATGGCAGCGAAGATCAGGCTCGCCCGTGTGGGCTCGAAGAAGAACCCGATCTACCGGGTCGTCGTCGCGGACTCGCGCTCGCCCGCGGGACGGTCGCTTCATCGAGATCGTCGGACGCTACAACCCGCAGACCGAGCCGTCCACGATCGAGCTCGACGAGGCGAAGATCAAGGACTGGCTCGCGAAGGGCGCGCAGCCGACCGACCCGGTCAAGCGGCTCTGATGCAGAAGTCAAGCGGCATCGGCGCTGGACGACGCCCAGGACGCACGTGGAGGAGCTCGTCGCGTACCTGGCCGGCGTCTGTCGACGCCCCCGACGAGCGTGTCGCGTCGAGAGCGGGTCGAGCGCGACGGACGCGGTCGTCCTGCGGCTGCACGTCGCCGAGGACGACCTCGGCAAGGTGATCGGGCGTCAGGGCCGCGTCGTCCGGGCGCTCTGCGCACGGTCGTCCGCGCGAGCGGGACGAAGCGCGGCGAGCGCAGGCTGCTCGAGATCGTCGAGTGACGCCCGGTCGTGGTGACCGGTCGGCCGCGTCGGGCGCCGCACGGGCTCGACGGGAGCTTCGTCGTCGAGGCACGCGAGCGACGATCCCGACCGGTTCGCGCCGGCGCGCGCGTCTACGTCCGCGGCGGAGCCGGCGACCGTGGTCGAGCGCAAGCGAGCCGGCTCGAGCGCTCGTCGTGACGGCTCGACCGTCCGGTCGAGCGCGGCGTCCCGCTCGAGATCCCGAGCCGACGAGCTGCCGGAGCTGCCCGAGGGCGAGTACTACGCGTTCCAGCTCGTCGGCCTCGCGGTCGAAGACGAGGACGGGCGACGGCTCGGCCGCGTCGTCTCGGGTCGCGCCGGGCGTCGCGAACGACGTCCTCGAGCTCGACACCGGGCTCGCTCTCCCGCTCGTCGAGGAGCTGCGTCCGCGAGGTCGACCTCGAGGCACGGTCGGGTCGTCGTCGTCGCTGGCTACGTCGGAAGCTAACCTCCCCGTTCGATGCAGATCGACGTCTTCACGCTCGTCCCGCACGCGTTCGCGCTGGATGACCGAGCAGCGGCCGCGTCGCCGCCGTGCTCGGGACGGCGAGCTCGAGCTGCGCCTGCTTCAGCTACCGCGACTTCACGCCGCTGCGGGCAGGTCAGGTGGACGACGAGCCGTACGGCGGCGGGGCCGGGATGGTGCTGCGCGTCGACGTCGTCGACGCCGCGCTCCGCGCCGTCTACGGCGACGAGCCGCCGCAGCGGGTCGATCGCGCTCTCGCCCCAGGGGCGCCAGCTCGACCAGCAGCTCGTCGAGGAGCTCGCGGGCGAGGGTCGCCTGACGCTCCTCTCGGCGCGGTTCGAGGGCTTCGACGAGCGCGTCGTCGAGCACCTCGCGACCGAGACGCGTCTCGATCGGCCCGTACGTCCTCTCCGGCGGCGAGCTCCCCGCGATGGTGGTGCTCGACGCGATCGCGCGCCGGCTGCCCGGGGCGCTCGGCGCGAGGAGAGTCTCGCTGGTCGAGACGTTCTCCGCGGAGCTCGAGACGGGGCGTCGAGTACCCGCACTACACCCGGCCGGCCGAGTACCGGGGCTGGCAGGTGCCCGAGCGTCCTGCTCTCCGGCGAACCACGCCCGGATCGACGCCTGGCGGCGGAGCGCAGCCAGAGAGCGGAGCCTCCGCTGAGAGGGCCGATCGACCGGCTCACGGCTCGGTCTGCCGAGCCCGTGGCGGACCGTCGTCGACTGGGGGCTGACGATCGTGATCGCGGTCGGCGCCGTGCTCCTGATCAAGGCGTTCGTCGTCAACCCGTACCGGATTCCCTCCTCGTCGATGGAGCCGACCCTGCACTGCGCGCAGCCCGGCCCCGGCTGCGAGGCGAGCTTCAACGACCGCGTGATCGCGAACCGCTTCATCTACCACTTCCGCGACCCGGAGCGGGGCGACATCGTCGTCTTCGACCCGCCTCCCGAGGTGATCGCAGGCGTGCGGCGCGGGCGGCACGTACGTGAAGCGGATCATCGGCCTGCCCGGCGAGACCGGATCGCCCAGCGAGAACGGCGTCGTCTACGTCGAACGGCACGCGAGCTCGACGAGTCCTACCTCGACGCCGGACGGCGCGGAGGCCCCGACTTCGGCGCCGATCACGCTCGGCCCGGACGAGTACTTCATGATGGGCGACAACCGCGCGCTCTCCTGCGACAGCCGGCGCTGGGGTCCGATCACCCGGGACGATCTGGTCGGCCCGGTGTTCTTCGTCTACTGGCCGCCCAACCGGATCGGCTTCCGCTAGCATTGTCCTGTCGGCCCGCTCGCGCGCGCCTCCCGATGAGCAACCTGATCGAGCACGATCGAGCGGCGGCAGCTGCGCGAGGTGCCCCGAGTTCAAGGCCGGCGACACCGTGCGTGTGCACTTCCAGGTCATCGAGGGGCAGCGCCGCCGCGATCCAGGTCTTCGAGGGCATCTGCATCAAGCGCCAGGGCGCAGGCGTCCGCGAGACGTTCACCGTTCGCAAGCAGTCGTTCGGCGTCGGCGTCGAGCGGACGTTCCCGCTCCACTCGCCGAAGATCGACAAGATCGAGGTCGCCGCCGATCGGTGACGTCAACCGCGCCAAGCTGTACTACCTTCGCGAGCAAGGTGGGGAAGAAGGCGCGCGTTCGCGAGAAGCAGCTGCGCTAGGCGCTATCCTCGGCGACCCGATGGGCGGCCGACGCGCGGCCGCAAGCTGATCGCGTTCGACCGGCGGTCTCGGCGTCCGGTCTCGTGGCGGGCGCCGACGAGGCCGGTCGCGGGAGCCTCGCCGGGCCGCTCGTGGCGGCGGGCGTGCTCCTCGACTACGGCGATCCTCCGCGGCCGCCGGGCTGCGACGCTCGGCCGGCTGAACGACTCGAAGCAGCTCGAGCCACGAGCGAGCGAGAGCGCCTCTTCGCCGCAGCGATCCGTCGCGGTCGCGACGCGCGTTTCGGTCGAGGTCGTCTCACCGGGGGAGATCGACCGTTCGGGGCTTCACCGCTGCAACCTCCGAGCGCTCGGTGCCGCGCTCGAAGCGCTCGGCTCCGACGCCGAGGTGCGGCTCGTCGACGGCTTCCGGCTCGGGGCCGCGGCGCCCGCCCATCGGGCGGTCGTCGACGGCGACGACGAAGAGCGCCGCGATCGCCGCGGCCTCGGTCGTCGCCAAGGTCGTGCGCGACCGAGCGATGCGGCGGCTCGACGCCCTCTACCCGGCCTTCGGCTTCGCCTCCCACGTCGGCTACATCACGCCCGCGCATTCGGCGGCCGTGCGCGAGCGCGGGCCGTGCCCGCTCCACCGCCGGAGCTTCAACGCCCTCTGCTACGCGGAGGACGCGCGGCGTCGCGGCCGCGTGAACCCGGCGGGCGCCGAAGGCCGAGCGGCGTGTCAGGCGCCACTACTGCTTCGGGGCTACCGCGTCCTCGCCGCGAACGCCGCGCGCGGGCGGGAACGAGCTCGACTCGTCGTTCGGCGCGGCCGCCGCCTCGTCTTCTGCGAGGTGAAGACTGCGCACGGGGCCCGGGATTCGGCGACCCGCTCGAAGCCGTCGACGCCGGAGAAGGAGCGCCGGGTGCGGCGCGCGGCCGAGGGCTTCCTCGCGCGCCATCCGGAGCTCGCGGAGCTCGACGTGGCGCTCGAAGCGGCCGCCGTTCGCGGGCGGCGCATCGAGCGAGTCCCGCTCTAGGCAGAATCGGCCGGGATGCGCAGCATCGCGGCCGATATCTGCCGTGGAGGGGCCGGAGGCCCCGGTGTCCGGGCGGAATGAGGCCGTTTGACGGTCTTGGCTAGTCTCCGCTAACTTCAGCGGCGTGGAATCGGTAGCGATCGGCAGGGGCGGGGCGCTCGAGCGGCTGGACGAGGCTCATGATGCGCTGGCGCTGCGCCGTCATCGGCATCTGGATCGTGGTGGTCGCGGCGTCGTTCGCGGCAGCGTCCGGGCTCGGAGATCTCCTGACGAACCGCTTCACCCTTCCGGGGACGGACACCCGGCGGGCCGAGCAGATCCTCGAGGACTCACTTCGGCCAGCGTTCGGCCGGCTCCTTCATCGTCGTCGCCGAGGCACGGAGCGGGGACGTCGCGCCGCTGCTACCCGCGACTCGAGGAGGCCTGCCCGCCGGGCGGCCGGAGCGGTCCCGAGCGGGCACCTTCGTCGCGGTCACCCCTGCCTCGGCCGACGTCGCGAGCGCCACCATCGTCTCGAACCTCGAGCCGGCCGACGCCAAGCGCTACACGGACGACGTTCGCCGGGCGCTCGGCGAGGTCGACGGGGCGAGCTCTCTCGGTCACGGGTCAGGCGGCGATCGAGACCGACCTCGAGCCGATCCAGGAGGAGGACCTCCAGCGCGGCGAGTTCCTGATCGCGATCCCGATCGCGTTCGTGATCCTCGTCGCTGGTCTTCGGCACGCTCGCGTTCCTGATCCCGTTCGTCTTCGCGATCGCCGCGATCCCGGCGACGCTCGGAGTCGTCTGGATCTTCGCGAACATGATGGAGCTCTCGACGTACGTCACCCAGCTCGTCTCGCTGATCGGGCTCGGAATCGCCATCGACTACTCGCTGCTGATGGTGTACCGCTACCGGGAGGAACGCCACGCCGGGAAGGAGAAGGACGAGGCGGTCGTGGTCACGATGCTGACCGCCGGCCGGGCCGTCGTCTTCAGCGGGACCGCCGTCGCGATCGGGCTGGCGCTGCTCCTGTTCATGCCGCTGCCGTTCATGCGCGGCTTCGGCGATCGCGGGTCTGACGATCCCGATCGTCTCGGTGATCTGCGCGCTGACACTGCTCCCGGTGCTTCTCTCCACGGTTGCCGACCGGCTCGACCGCGTGCCGCCTCGTGCCCCGCAGTGGCTCGCCCGGCGCGAGCGACACGGACGCCGGCTTCTGGATGCGCCTCGCCCGGGCGATCATGCGCCGGCCCGTTCTCTTCGCGACGGTGTCGACGGCGCTCTTGCTCGCCATGGCGATCCCGGCGTTCTGGCTCGAGGTCGGGCCGGGCACGAACCAGGGTGTCCCGCAGAACCTCGAGTCGACGGCGCGCTGAACGTGCTCGGCGACGCTGCCGGGGACGGGGCGACCGCTCCGACCGAGATCGTCATCGACACCGGCCGTTCTGGCGGCGCCGGGGACCCCGCCGTCCTCGCGGCTGTCGACCGGATGGTGGCCGAGCTCGAGGCCGACCCGGAGGTGCAGACGACGGTGCCGCTGCCGGCAGCCCAGGGCGTCGACCCGACCGGGCGCTACCTCCGCCTGCAGGCGATCGGGGCCAGCGAGTACGGCACGCGGTCGGCGATGGACTTCGTCGAGCGCTTCCGCGAGGAGATCGTGCCAGCGTCCGACTTCCCGAGCGGTGTCAGCGTGTACGCGGGCGGTGGCCCGCCGTCGAGCGTCGACTTCCTCGACCTGACCTACGGCACGTTCCCGTGGCTCGTGCTCGGCGTGCTCGCGCTCACCTTCCTCCTGCTGCTGCGCGCCTTCCGATCGCTCGTCCTCCCGCTCAAGGCGATCGTCCTCAACCTCCTGTCGATCGGGGCCGCCTACGGCCTCCTGGTCGTTTTCTTCAAGTGGGGCGCCGGCACGCCCTTCGGCCTGCAGAGCTACGACCAGATCGAGGGGTGGATCCCGGTCTTCCTCTTCGCGATGCTCTTCGGCCTCTCGATGGACTACGAGGTCTTCCTCGTGTCGCGCATGCGCGAGGCGTGGGATGCGGGCGAGCCGAACGAGCGTGCCGTGGCGCTCGGCCTGGCGAAGACCGGTCGCATCGTCACCGCTGCCGCCCTGATCATGATCGCCGCGTTCTCGGGCTTCATGGTCGGACGGATTCTCGGGCTCCAGCAGTTCGGGTTCGGCCTCGCGGTTGCGATCCTCGTCGACGTCACGATCGTGCGCATGCTGCTCCTGCCGAGCGCGATGGCCCTGTTCGGGCGCTGGAACTGGTGGCTGCCGGAGAGGGTCGCCCGGGTCTTCCGGGTCAAGCCGTCACCGCTGGCCGGGAGGGGACGTCGCGAGGCCGCGGTCAGTCCGTCAGGGCGCTAGCGCCCTGACGGGTATCGGGCTTCGTCCGAGACGGCGGTCGCCGCGATTCGGCCTTCGGCCGATTCGCGGCGCTGTTACCCCGACGTCGACTGGACGACGTATGCGGCGACGTCCAGGATCTCCTGCTCGCTGAGCGAGTCCGCGAAGGCCGGCATCCCGCCGCCGCCGTTGGTGACCTGTGCGACGACGGTCTCGCTGTCCGGCTTCAGGTCGTCGAGGTCCGGGCCGACCGAACCGCTCGCGCCTGCGGCCTTCAGGGCGTGACAGCTCCCGCACCCGGCGCTCTCCCAGACCGCTGCCCCGTTCGCGGCGTCCCCCTGGGGCGCCGGGACGGACGTTGCGGTCGTCGCCGTGGGCTCGGACGAGCTCCCGCCGCAGCCGGCGAGCGCCGGAAGCGCCGTTGCGAGAGCGAGCAGAGCGAGCAGCGCGAGGAGCGTGCGACCTGATGGCGCGTGCACGTGGCCCAGTTTGGCACACTGAACGGACCGCGTCCACGAGGCTCTCAGCCGGGCCTCGGATGCCCGGGACGCCCCGGAGGGCGAATGACGGCCAGAGACCTCGAAGACGCTGCTTCCGAGATCCGCGCGAGGCGTTCGAAGGCGATCGAGTGTGCGGCGGTGTCGCTCGCCGCGGGCGCAGCGCTTCCGCTCGCACTCGCCCTCTCCGCGGCGCTCGCGTTCGCGGTCGGGGTCGGCGCGGTCGCCCTCGGCGTCCGGGCGGCGTTCGTCTTCGGTGGACGTCGGCTGCTGCTCGAGCGCCTCGCCCTCGAGTCGGAGGCGCTCGAGATCCCCGAGGTGCGGGCGTACGGGAACCGTCTGACGAGCCCCGACGCGCGGGCACGGCTCGCGCGCAGCATGCGGTCGATGGTCAAGGAGGCGTTCCGGCCCGCCAGCCGCCTCCACTGCCTCTACCTCGTCGATCGAGTGGCGGCGCACGCGCGCGACCTCGAGGCGATCGCGCGCGACCTCTGCTCGCCGGGAGTCCGGATCGACCCGGTGGCGGCCGCTCGGTGCCACTGGCTGCTGACCCACGCGGCCGAGAACCCGCTCTACGACCGGAGGATCCCCGAGGAAGACCTCGGCTCGATCCTTCGCGGATCCGGGCTGGCCTCGAGCCGGTCGCTGTGCGCACGGGCGGCGTAGGGCACGTCCGCAGCGCTCGTCTCGGCACGCCGGATGCGCAGACCCGGCGCGCCCGTGCGACATCCGTGCGAATTCGGCCCGTACCGTCGAGGGATGCTGGCGAAGGCGCTCACGCACGCGCTCGTCGGGCTCGAGGCGCGAACCGTCGAGGTCGAGGCGCATCTCCAGCGAGGCGTTCCCGGGTTCGCCATCGTCGGCCTCGCGGACAAGGCGTGCCAGGAGGCCAAGGAGCGCGTCCGGAGCAGCATCACCAGCGCCGAGCTGGAATGGCCGCTCCGTCGAATCACGGTGAACCTCGCGCCGGCCGACCTCCGCAAGGAGGGCTCGGGTTTCGACCTTCCGATCGCCCTCTCGATCCTGGCTGCCTCGAGACAGGTCCCGGTCGAGCGGCTCGCCCGTCACGCCGCGGTCGGCGAGCTCGCACTCGACGGTCGTGTGCGCCCGGTGCCGGGAACCCTCGCGTGCGCCGAGGCGGCGAGGCGGAGCGGGCTCGAACGGCTTCTCTGCCCGGCGGACTCGGCGTCCGAAGCCGCCCTCGCGGGCATCCGACCCGCACCGGTTCGGCATCTTGCCGAAGCTGGCGCGTACCTGCGCGGCGAGCTCGAGCTCCGCGTTCCCGAGGATCCCGGCCCGAGGGCCCTTCCCGCACACCCGGATCTCGCAGACGTCCGCGGCCACGAACGCGGCCGGCGCGCCCTCGAGCTCGCCGCGGCAGGCCGACACAACCTGCTCCTGGTCGGCCCGCCCGGCACGGGCAAGACGATGCTCGCGCGGCGGCTCCCCGGCCTGCTCCCGCAGCTCGATCGCCCGGAAGCCGTCGAGGTCACGCGCATCCACTCGGTGGCCGGGATCCTCCCGGCCGGGACCACGCTGGTCGAGCACCCGCCCTTCCGGGCACCCCACCATTCCGCCTCGCCGGCAGCGGTGGTCGGCGGCGGCTCGGGCCCGCGGCTCGGCGAGGTCACCCTCGCGCACCGCGGCGTGCTGTTCCTCGACGAGTTGCCCGAGTTCCAGCGGCCGGTCCTCGAGGCGTTGCGGCAGCCCCTGGAGGACGGGACCGTCTGCATCGTCCGTGTCGCGGGCCGTGCGGTGCTGCCGGCTCGCTTCCTCCTCGTCGCGACGATGAACCTCTGCCCGTGCGGAGCCCGTGGCGACCCCGCGGTCGAGTGCTCCTGCTCGCCCGCCCGAATCGCCGCCTATCGAGCGCGGCTCTCCCGCGCGCTTCTCGATCGCCTCGATCTCGTCCTGCTGTCGCCGAGAGCGGCAGCCCGAGAGCTCGCCGGCGGGCCGGGCGAGGCGACGCGGCCCGTCGCCGAGCGGGTCGTGGCCGCACGTGAGCGCCTCGACCTCGAGCCGCCGCCGCTCGTGCGAGAAGCCGCTGAGCTTCTGGATCGCGCGGTCGACCGCCTGCCGCTCTCCGGGCGCGGGCGGGCGCGGGTTCTGCGGCTCGCAGCGACGGTCGCGGCGCTCGCGGCGGCGGATGCGATCGCAGCGGAGCACATCGCCGAAGCGCTGTCGTTCCGGGCTCCGGCGGAGCTCGCGGGGCCTGCATGAGTGGCCGGCCTGCCCTCCGGATCGGCGAGATCGGCTATCCGGAGCTTCTCGCGTCGACTCACGATCCACCGCGAGAGCTCTACCTGCGGGGCACGCGGCCAGACCTGCTCGCCGGGCCATGCGTCGCGATCGTCGGGGCCCGAGCCTGCTCCGGGTACGGGACCGCGGTCGCCCAGTCGCTGGCCCGGGAGCTCGCGGCAGTCGGGGTGGTGGTCGTCAGCGGGCTCGCCCGCGGGATCGACGCCGCCGCTCACCGGGGCGCTCTCCAGGGCCGCGGCTCCACCATCGCCGTGCTCGGATGCGGCGTCGACCGCGACTACCCGGCGGCCAACGCGAGCCTTGCGAGGCGGATCGCCGAGAACGGGTTGATCGTGTCGGAATACGGGCCCGGGATCGAGCCGGCGCCCTGGCGGTTTCCGGCGCGGAACAGGATCATTGCCGGGCTCTCGCGAGCCACGGTCGTCGTCGAGGCGCGCGAGCGGTCTGGCGCCCTGATCACTGCCGACTTCGCACTCGACGAGGGTCGAGACGTCTTCGCCGTCCCGGGCGAGATCACGGCCGCGACGTCGGCGGGCGCGAACGGGCTCCTGCGCCAGGGTGCGGCGCCGCTGCTCGGGGTTGCCGACGTGCTCGCGTCGCTCGGAATCGAGCCTGCGGCCCGGCCGGAGGTCGAAGGGTTCGCGAGCTCGATCCTCGCGGCCGTGCGCGAGTCGCCCGCCGGCGTGGACGAGCTCGCCGCCCGCGCCGGCGCGCCGGCCGAGAAGGTTGCAGCGGCGCTCGTCGCGCTGGAGCTGGAAGGCCTCGTCACCGTCGGAGAGGGCGTTTACCGGGCTGCTTGAAACCGCGCCGGTGTCGCCGCTTCGCCCTCCGCGTCGGACGGTCTGAGGTGTGGGGATCGTGCTAGGGTCCGTTCCAGGCCCGGCCCCGTCCGGGCAACTCTGCGACAGTGGCAAAATCAGTCGAGGAACGCGACCGCGTCGTCGTTCGGTTCGCCGGGGACTCGGGCGACGGGATGCAGCTCACCGGCGATCGGTTCACGAGCGCGACCGCGATCCTCGGAAACGACCTCGCGACGCTCCCGGACTTCCCCGCGGAGATCCGGGCGCCCCGCGGCACGCTCCACGGCGTGTCGGCGTTCCAGATCCAGTTCGCCTCACGCGACATCCTGACGCCGGGCGACGAGCCGAACGTGCTGGTCGCGATGAACCCGGCTGCTCTGCGGACGAACCTGCCGCTGCTCGAGAAGGGCGGCACCGTCATCGCCAACGAGGACGAGTTCACGAGCCGGAACCTCGAGAAGGCCGGCTACGTCGCGAACCCGCTCGAGGATGGCAGTCTCGACGGCTATCAGGTCTTTCGGGTGCCGATGGAGTCGCTGACGATCCGATCGACCGAGGGCATCGCAGGCGTGACCAAGCGGGAGGCTGAGCGCGCGAAGAACTTCTTCGCGCTCGGCCTCGTGTCGTGGATGTACGGGCGCCCGACCGACGTGACCGAGGAGTGGATCGGCAAGAGGTTCGCCTCGCGCCCGGAGATCCGCGATGCGAATCTTGCCGCGTTCCGGGCAGGCTGGAACTTCGGCGAGACGACTGAGGTGTTCGCCGTGCAGTACGAGGTCAAGCGCGCGCCCGCGACTCCCGGCGTCTATCGCAACGTGAGCGGGGCGACGGCCCTCGCGTGGGGCCTGATCGCCGCGAGCCTGCGCAGCGGGCTGCCGCTGTTCTATGCGAGCTATCCGATCACGCCCGCGTCCGAGCTCCTGCACGAGCTGTCGCGTCACAAGAACTTCGGCGTGCGAACGCTCCAGGCGGAGGACGAGATCGCGGCCGCGAACCTCGCACTCGGCGCGGCCTTCGGGGGCCAGCTGGGCGTGACCGGAACGAGTGGGCCGGGGATGGATCTGAAAGCCGAGACGATCGGCCTTGCGGTCACGCTGGAGCTGCCGATGGTGATCGTCGACGTCCAGCGCGCCGGTCCCTCCACGGGCATGCCGACGAAGAACGAAGCGGCCGATCTGCTGATGGCGATGTACGGACGGCACGGGGAATCGCCGATCCCGATCGTCGCCCCGTGCACTCCGTCGCACTGCTTCCACGCGGCGATCGACGCCGCTCGGATCGCGATCACGTATCGAACGCCCGTGATCCTGCTCTCCGACACGTTCCTCGCCAACTCGTCCGAGCCCTGGCTGATCCCCGACGTCGGTGAGCTGCCGACGATCGAGCCGGACTTCGCAACGGGGCCGAACGCCGGCGATGAGTTCGAGCCGTACCGCCGGGACGAACGGCTCGTCCGGCCGTGGGCGATTCCCGGGACGCCCGGGCTGCAGCACCGCGTCGGCGGTCTCGAGAAGGAGGACGGCACCGGCAACATCTCGTACGACCCGGAGAACCACGAGCGCATGACCAGGTTGCGCGCAGCCAAGGTCGCCCGGATCGCGGAGGAGATTCCCCTGCTCGAGGTCGACGACCCCGACGGCGCATCCCTGCTCGTCCTCGGCTGGGGTTCGACGTTCGGCCAGATCCAGGCGGCGGGCCGGCGCGTCAGGGCGCGTGGCGGTGCGGTGGCGACTGCTCACCTCGTGCATCTCAACCCGTTCCCCGCCAACCTCGGCGACGTGTTCGACTCCTACGACCACGTCCTCGTGCCCGAGCTGAACACGGGCCAGCTCGTGCGCCTGATCCGGGCAGAGTTCCTCGTGGCGGCCGAGGGGTACTCGAAGGTCCAGGGAGTGCCATTCGCCGTCTCCGAGCTCGAGCGCGAGATCGAGAGGAGGATCTGATGGCCGTCGCCGCCCCGGACAAGAAGGCCTGGGCGTCGGACCAGGAGCCAAGGTGGTGCCCCGGATGCGGCGACTACGCGATCCTGAACGCCGTGACGGGCTTCATGCCCGAGCTCGGAATGCCCCCCGAGAAGGTCGTCTTCGTGGCGGGGATCGGCTGCGCGGGACGGTTCGCCTACTACATGAACACGTACGGGATGCACGGGATCCACGGCCGTGCGGTTCCGCTGGCGACGGGGCTCGCGGTCGCCCGCCGCGACCTCTTCGTCTGGGTGATCACGGGCGACGGCGACAGCCTCTCGATCGGCGGGAACCACCTCATCCACGCGTTGCGCCGGAACGTCCCCCTGAAGATCCTGCTCTTCAACAACCAGATCTACGGGCTGACGAAGGGTCAGTACTCGCCCACGAGCGAGGTCGGCAAGATCACGAAGTCGACGCCGTTCGGCGCCCTCGATCATCCGTTCAACCCGCTCGCGCTCGCCCTCGGAGCCGAGGCGACCTTCGTCGCCCGAACGCTCGACGTCGATCGGGCGCACCTCACCGAGACGCTACGGCAAGCCGCCGCGCACCGCGGGTCTGCGTTCGTCGAGATCTACCAGAACTGCCCGGTCTTCAACGATCACGCCTTCGATGCGCTGACCGACAAGGAGACGAAGACGCTGAATCAGATCCGGCTCGAGCACGGCTCGCCGATCGCGTTCGGCCCCGACCGGGAGCGCGGTGTCGTCCAGCGCCCGGACGGCCGGCTCGAAGTCGTCCAGGTCGCGGACGTCGGCGTCGACGGCCTGCTCGTCCACGACGCGCACCGCCACGACCCGAGCCTCGCATTCGCCCTCGCGCACCTTGCCGAGCGCCCGACCGGCCCGACGCCCATCGGCATCTTCCGGGCCGTCGAGCGCCCGGTCTACGGCGAGGCGATGGACGAGCAGCTCGCGCTCGCGCGCGAGAAGCTGGGCGCAGGAGATCTGGACGCGCTGCTGCACGCGGGCGACACCTGGGTCGTCTAGCGCCCCGTCGCCGAAGTACCGTGGTGTTTCGCCAGGCGAGGTGACGTCAGGCCGGGAAGGTCTCGGGGGCGTCGCAGGCGCGCCGCCAGAGCTCGTCGTCGATGTTCCGCCCGGTCACGATGACGACGACGGGGCCGTTCGCGTCGTCGAGCTGATCGAGGGCGGCGAGCCCGGCGCCCGCTGCGCCCTCGACGCGGAGGCCCGCAGCGGCGAACGATCCGACCGCCCGCGCGATCTCGCGCTCGCTCACCAGCAGCATCCGGCTCGCCACGTTGGCGAGGATCTCGACGGCGAGCGGCACCGCGACCCGCGCGGCGAGCCCGTCGGCGAAGGTCTCCGCGCGATCCGACTCGACGACGCGCCCGGCGCGCCAGCACTCCACCATCACCGGTGCGCCCGCAGCCTGGACGCCGATCCGCAGGGTCTCGGGCGAGCGTTCACGCAGCTCCAGTCCGATGCCCCCCAGCAGCGCCCCGTTCCCGACCGGGACGACGACGGCGGCCGGCGGGCAGTCGAGCTGGTCGACGATCTCCGAGGCGATCGCACGATAGCCCTCGTACTGCGGGAGCTCGGCACCGTCGACGAAGAGCGGCAGCCCCTCGGCGCGGGCATAGGTGGCGGCCTCGTCCTTCGCGTCGTCGAACGTCCGCCCGGTCAGCCTGAGCTCGGCCCCGAGCTCGCGGATCAGCTCGAGCTTCGCCCGGGTCGCGTCGAGCGGCGCGTACACGACGGCGCGCATCCCGAGGCGCCGCGCCGCCCAGGCGCTCGCCGCCCCGTGGTTTCCGGTCGACGCCGTCACGACGGTCTCGTGACCCTGTTCGCGGTACGCCTCGAGTGCAGGGAGGGCTCCGCGCCACTTGAACGCGCCGAGCTCGTGGACGTCCTCCCGCTTGAGATAGAGCACCCGTCCTCGTGCGAGCGGCTCGGGGGCGAGCTCGAGTGGCGTCGCGGCCGTCACGCCGGGAGCTGGCCGAGGAGCCTCGACGGGTTCTCGTGCAGCACGAGTTGCTCGATCTCGTCGCCGAGGCAGGCGACCGCCCGCAGAGTCGGCCCGGGCTCGATCACCGGAGCGTCGCTTCCGAACGCCAGCTGGGTGGCGCCGTAGGCGTCGAGGCAGAGCCCGAGGGCCACCGCCCCGTAGGACGACGTGTCGAAGAAGCCGTTCGGTCGAAGGATCGTCTCCGTGCCGACACCCCTGGAGCCCAGTCGCTCCAGCTGGATCGGCGCGCCCCCCGCGAGGATGGCGAAAAGGACCGGGACGGACGGAAACCGCGCCGCGTCACGCCAGAGCCAGGTCGCGTAGGCGGCCTGCATCTGCGCCGTGTACTCGACCACGGCCGCCCACCACGCGGGCGCGCCCGCCGGCACGCCGGCCGGAGGCCCCGGGTGGACGAAGAGGAGGCCGCCGTCCTCTGCCAGCCGGCCGAGGATCTCGTCGATCCCGCCGACCAGCCGTCCCGCCGAGACGCACACGCCGGCGAACCCGTCGAGAGCCGGGTCCGCGGCGAACGCCGCGAGTCGGCCGCCGGCGGCGGCAACGAGCTCGGCGATGCCCTCGTGGTACGCGTCGATCAGATCGGCGTGACCGTCCGTCTCCATCGTCGGTGCCAGCGAGACCACGCCGACGTCGAGCTCGTGGCGGTCGAGCAGAGCGACGCGGGCGTCGAGGTCGTGGACGCGGAGATCGACCTCGAATGCCCCCTCGGCTGCGAGCTCGAGCCGGCCGGAACGGAGACGGGGTGGCTCCGAGCGGCGCTCGAGCTCCCGGACCAGGGGCTCGGGCCAGAGGTGCTGGTGGAGGTCGTAGCGACTCACCCGCTAGGAGGACGCCGCGCGGCGGGCCCGTGCGCCCTGGATCACCGAAAGCGCCTCCGCGCGATTGCCGAAGCCCCGGGTCGCGGTCTTCTTCTTCTCGAGCTGCTTGTACACCTGGAAGAAATGCTCGATCTCGTCCCGGTACTCCGGCTGCAGATCGTGGATGTCGTGGACGCGAGACCACGCGGGATCGTTCAGCGACGTGCACAGGACCTTCTCGTCCGGCCCCTTCTCGTCCGTCATGTAGAACAGGCCGATCGGCCGGGCGCGGACGCGACAGCCCGGGAAGGTCGGATCGCCGACGAGCACGAGGGCGTCGAGCGGGTCACCGTCCTCTCCCAGGGTTCCCTCGATGAAGCCGTAGTCGGCGGGGTAGCTCATGGACGTGAAGAGGCGCCGATCGAGGACGATCCCGCCGAGCTCGGTGTCGAACTCGTACTTGTTCCGGGAGCCGGCGGGGATCTCGACGAAGACGACGACGTCGGCGTCGGTCACGGCGCCAACTCTACCCCGGCGAGGGCGGCATCGAGGATCGCAACGCTGCGCGAGCCCTCGCCGCGCCGCATGCGGTCGAAGGCGTCTTCGATCCCGTCGAGATCCGTCAGGTGCGAGACGGTTCCGGCGACGTCGATCTCCCCCGTCGCGACGCGCCCGGCGATGTCCGCCACCTCGAGAGCGGGGTTCCCGGAGCCGTAGAACGAGCCGCGCAACGTCTTCTCGTCCAGGAACTCGAGGGCCGGAACAGACGCCTCGACGCCGATCGGCGCGAGCCCGACGACGACCGCGGTCCCGCCCGGACGCAGGGCGTCCCAGGCGGTCCTGATCGTCTCGGGCCTCCCGACCACCTCGAAGGCGTGGTCGACTCCGCCGCCCGTGAGCTCCCGCACCGCGCGGCCAGTCCGCCCGTTCGACGCGTCGACCACGTCGGTGGCGCCCCGGGCGAGCGCGAGCTCGAGCTTCTCGGGACGAAGGTCGATCGCGACGATCGGGTGCGCGCCGGCCCTGTGCGCCGCGCCGATCACGTGCAATCCGACGCCGCCACAGCCGACGACGCAGACGCTGTCGCCTGCCGCCACCCTGGCGGCGTTCCGCACCGCTCCCAGCCCCGTGACGAGCGCGCAGCCGACGAGCGCCGCCTGCCAGAGCGGAAGCCCGTCCGGCACCCGGACCGCCGACGCGACCGGCACGACGCAGCGCTCGGCGAAGCAAGCGGTGCCGAGGAAGTGCTTGATCGGCGTGCCGTCGGCCGAGCGGATGCGCGTCGTCCCGTCGAGCATCGTGCCGGCGAACGACGCCTTCGACCCGGGAGCGCACAGGTTCGACCGCCCTCGGCGGCAGTTCGAGCACTCGCCGCAGGCGGGGATGAAGCAGAGCGAGACCCGATCGCCGACGGCAAGCGTGCCGACCCCCTCACCGACCGCGTCGATCACACCGCTGCCCTCGTGCCCGAGGACGGTCGGGAAGCGCCCGTCGCCGAGATGGCCGTCGGCGAGGTGGAGGTCGGAGTGGCACACGCCGGCGGCCGCGACCCTGACGAGCACCTCGCCCGGCGCGGGGGCATCGAGCTCGACCTCCTCGACCCGTCCCGGCTCGCGCGCTCTCCGCCAGACCGCGGCGCGAATCGGCGTCGTCCGGCTCACGCGGCCGAGACTACCCGACGCGAAACCGCTCGAGGGCGTCCAGGTCGGGCGTCACACCGAGCCCAGGGCCCGGAGGGGGGGCGATCGTGCCGTCGGGCGCGATCTCGAGCGGGGCGGGGAGGAGGTAGTCCCGGCGCTCCGGCGTCCACGCGGGCGGGTCGAGCGGCACCTCCACGAACGGGCTGGTCGAGACCGCAGCGGCCAGGTGGAGGTTTGCCACGAGCCCGAGCCCGTTCGTCCAGGTGTGGGGCGAGAACGCACGGCCGCAGAGGTCGGCGAGCGCGGCGATGCGGCGGCAGCCGCCGATGCCTCCGGCGAGGACGACGTCCGGCTGCACCACGTCGACGGCGCCTCGTAGGACGAGGTCGCGCGCCTCGCCGGCGGTTCTCGCCATCTCGCCTGCCGCGAGACGGATGCTCGTCAGCCTGCGCAGGGCGGCGTAGCCGTCGACGTCGTCTGTCCGCAGCGGCTCCTCGAGCCAGTAGACGCCGAGCGGCTCCAGGGCGGCGGCGCACTGGGCCGCGGTCGCGACATCCCAGCGGGGCTCGCGATCGCCCGCCATCCGCCAGCCCTGGTTCGCGTCGACCATCAGCTCGATCGTGTCCCCCACGGCCTCGCGGACGCGACGCACGACGGCGACGTCGTCTCGCCAGTCGGCCTGGTGGAACCGGATCTTCACCGCCCGCACACCGCGATCGCGAAGCTCGACGACCCTGCGGGCGCGCTCGTCGGGATCGACGAGCTCTCCGCTCGAGGCGTAGGCGACCAGACGCTCGGAGCGGCCCCCGAGGAGGCGCCAGAGCGGCTGTTCGAGAATGCGGCCGACGAGGTCCCAGACCGCGACCTCGGCAGTCCACGGCCGCCCGCCGTGGAAGTCGACGGTCTCGCACATCTCCCGTACGACCTCGGTCCGCAGAGGGTCGAGGCCCGAGAGCACCTTCGCCAGCAGCGGGGCGTCGGGGAGGTCGTCCCCGCTCGCGTAGCCCGTCAGGCCTTCGTCCGTGTGGACGAGCACGAGCGTGGCCGCGAGCTCCTCGCGCGGGATCGGATCCCACGCGGCTGCGAAGGGCGGGTCGAGCGGCAGCGCGTACCGCCGGGTCTCGATCCCCGTGATCCTCATGCGCCCGTGTAGTAGGCGTTCGAGGCCGACTCGCGGCGCTCCGCGAGCGCTCGCACCTCGTCCGCGGTCGGAGCCGTCACGGCGTTCGCGAGCGCCTCGCGTGTGGCGGCCCGGTTCGCCAGCCGGACGGCCGTCTCGTCGGTCGCGGCCGCGTCCACCCAGACGGGGACGAGCAGCACGAGCTCGGCTGCCTCGCCTGGGTCGATCGTCCCCTCGGCGACGGCGTCGAGCACTCCCTGCGCGACGCCGAGCTGGGCCGCGCCCCAGGTCAGTCGCTGGAGCGTGTCACCCTCGAGCGTCGCCTTGTTGACGATCACGGTCGTCGGTCGGACGACCTCGCCGAGGCGAACGCAGGCGAGGAACGGGAGATGCCCCGGGCGCGGTGAGGCGAGCGCGCCGACGATCGCGGCGGCGGTGGGCGATCCCCTCCGGGCGACGACGACGTTGATGTGGGCGCCGTTCGGCGACTGCCCGGACCAGGCCTCACCGATGCGACCGTCCAGTGGATCCATCGCTCACGTACTCCTTCCGTCGATGCGTGGTGACCGCCGACCTCCGGCCGGCTCCCCCTGCACGGCTGAGCCGACCTGCGGCCGGCTCGTTGCGTGCAGATCGAGCACGACGCGAACTGCGTCGCCCGAGCGCATCAGCTCGAACGCCTCGGCGACGCGGTCGAGCGGTAGCCGGTGGGAGATCAGCCGGTCGAGCGGCAACCGGCCCGTCCGGTACAGGGCGAGGATGCGTGGAAAGTCCCGCTCCGGGCGCGAGGAGCCGTAGATCGAGCCGAGCACACGGCGTTCGAGCCGTGGGATCGACAGCGCCGGGAGCGAGACCTCGGCGTCGGCGCGCGGGATCCCGATCAGCACTGCGGCACCGCGGGCCCGCGTCGAGAGGAACGCCGCCCGTGCCGCCTCCGGCCTGCCGGTTGCCTCGACCGCGACGTCGACTCCGCCCCGGGTCACGTCGCGGACGACCTCCGCGGTCGCCTCCGGTGTTCCGGCCCAGGGGACGGCGTCGGTCGCGCCGAGCTCGACCGCGGTCCGGAGCTTGGCGTCCGAGAGGTCGACGGCCACGATCGGCTCTGCACCGGCCGCCACTGCTCCGAGGACCGCCGACAGGCCGACGCCGCCGCAGCCGACGACGCAGACCCGGTCTCCCGGCCGGACGCCGGCCGTGTGCCAGACGGCGCCGATCCCGGTCGTGATCGCGCAGCCGACGAGGCCTGCCACGTCGAAGGGGACATCCTCGGGGATCTCCACGCAACACCGCTCAGGCACGACGGCGCACTCCGCGAACGTCGACAGGAGCGAGTAGTGGTAGACGGGCTCTCCGTCGCGCGAGAGCCGTGGCGTCCCGTCCAGGAGCCCGCCGTGTCCCATGGCCGCCCACGCGGTCCGGCAGAGGTGCGGCAAATCGCGCAGGCATTCCTCGCAGCGCCCGCACGAGGGCATCCAGGAGAGCGCGACATGCGTTCCCGGCACGAGCGCGACACCCGGGCCGACCGCCTCGACGACTCCGGCTCCCTCGTGTCCGAGAATCGCCGGACACCGCGTCTCGGCGGTTCCGTCGATCGCGTTCAGATCCGAATGGCAGACGCCGCTCGCGTGGATTCGAACCATGACCTCCCCGGCCCGGGGCTCGGCCAGGTCGAGATCCGTGACCTCCAGTGCCGCGCCCGTCTCGGGGAGGAGCGCTGCCCGGATCCTCACGCCGTCCCCGTGGGGACGCGGTCGGGCGCCGTCAGCTGGAGCCGCTTCAGCTCGTCGATCGGGATGTGGCAGCGCATCAGGTGTCCGCTCTCGACCTCCGCGAGCGGCGGCTCCTGCTCCTCGCAGATCGCGCCGAGCTTGCGCGGGCAGCGAGTGTGGAACACGCAGCCCGTCGGAGGCTCGGCAGCGCTCGGGATCTCGCCCTCGAGGCGGATGCGGGCACGTTCCCCGCCCTCGATCGTGGGAACTGCCGAGAGGAGCGCCTCGGTATAGGGGTGGTGCGGTCCGGCGAAGACCGCCTCGGCGTCTCCGAGCTCCATGACCCGGCCGAGGTAGAGCACGACGATCCGGTCCGAGAGATAGCGGACGACGCCGAGGTCGTGCGAGATGAAGAGATAGGTGACGCCCTCGTTCGCCTGCAGGTCGGCGAGCAGGTTGAGGATCGCAGCCTGCACCGAGACGTCGAGCGCCGACGTCGGCTCGTCGCAGACCACGACGCGCGGCTCCCCGGCGAACGCGCGGCCGATCGCGACCCGCTGCTTGAGGCCTCCCGAGAGTTGCACGGGCTTCGCGCTGAGGAGGCGGGTGTCGAACCGGACGGACTCGGCGATCTCCTGGAGGCGCCGTTCCCGAGCGTCCCCCTTCAGATCGAGGAGCTTGGTCAGCGCGCGGCCGATGATCCGGCGGATCGAGAACCGCCGGTTGAGGGCGGAATCCGGGTTCTGGAAGACGATCTGGATCGCGCGGACCTGCTCCGCGTCGCGCTTCACGATCCTGGGCGCGAGCGCGCGGCCCTCGAGCTCGATCGTCGAGCCGTCGTCCGGCGAGGTGAGGCCGAGCAGCACGCGGGCGAGCGTCGTCTTGCCGCTCCCCGACTCACCGACGAGGCCGAGCGTCTCCCCCGGCCGGATGGCGACGTCGATCCCCACGAGAGCGCGGATGTCCTGGCCCTCCTGATGGAAGGTCTTGCTCGCGTTCTCGAGCCGGACGACTGCGCCGTCGCCGTTCGCCCTCGACCGCGCCTCGACCGTCGGAGGAGCCGCTCTCGGGAGCGTCGCGGCCTGCTCGTGGAAGTGACACCGGCTCGCGTGGCCGTTCCCGAGCGGACGGAAGTCGGGCTCGTCCGTGTGGCAGACCTCCCGTGCGATCGGGCAGCGGCCCGCGAAGACGCAGCCCGGGAGATCGGCCCCGAGCTGGGGGAGGAAGCCCGGGATCGTGTCGAGACGATCGTGGTTCTTGTGCAGGCCGCCGCGCGGGATGCAGCGCAGGAGCCCGACCGTATAGGGATGGCGCGGGTCGGCGAGGACGTCGGCGGTCCGGCCCTCCTCGATGAGGCGACCGGCGTAGAGCACGCCGACTCGCTCGCACATCCGCCGGATCACGCCGAGGTTGTGGCTGATGAAGAGCACGCTCGTGCCGAACTCGGAGCGCAGGTTCGAGACGAGGTCGAGAACCTCGGCCTCGACCGTCGCGTCGAGGCCCGTCGTCGGCTCGTCGAGGATCAGGAGCGTGGGGTCGGACGCGAGCGCCATCGCGATCACCACCCGCTGCTGCATGCCGCCGGACAGCTGATGGGCGTAGCGGCGCATGACCCGGAGCGGATCCGAGATCTGGACTCGCTCCAGCATCCCGCGGGCACGCTCGAGCGCCTCCTCGTTCGATGCGCCCCCGATCCGGAAGACCTCGGCGACCTGGTCGCCGACGCGGATCGCCGGGTTCAGCGCAGCCCCCGGGTTCTGGTAGACCATCGAGACGGTCGACGCGCGAAGCGCCCTGACCTGCGGATCGCTCATGACGAGGAGGTCCTCGCCGTTGACGCGGATCGAGCCGGAGACGACTCGGCCGTTGCGCGGGAGATAGCGCATGACGGCGAACGCGGCGGTGGTCTTCCCGCAGCCGGATTCCCCGACGAGCCCGTACGACTCCCCCTGGCCGATCGCCAGAGACACGCCCCGCAGCACCTGGCGGTCGATCCCGCGGACGCGGTAGACGACCTCCAGGTCGTCGAGCTCGATCGCGGGAGCCCCGCTGGCCGTAACGGCGTTACCGCTCATACGTCTGGGCGATGGCGTCGGCGATCAGGTTGATGCCGATGATCATCGTCGCGATCGCAAGCGACGGGAACAAGACGGCCCACCAGACGCCCCCGTTTATGAACTGGTAGTGGTCGGAGATGTCCTGGCCCCAGTCGGGGATCGAGGGGTCGGCTCCGAAGCCGAGGAACGCGAGCGTCGCGATCGCGAAGATCGCATAGCCGAGGCGCACCGTGAACTCCACGATGATCACGCCGCTTACGTTCGGGAGGATCTCGGCGAACATGATGTAGGGGGCCCGCTCGTTGCGAAGGCGCGCCGCCTGGACGTAGTCGAGCTCACGCTCGCCGAGCACGGCCGCCCGGACCGTCTTGGCGATGATCGGCGTGAAGACGATCCCGATCACGAGGATCATCGTGATGCGCGACGGGCCGAGCGCGACGATCGCGAGCAGGGCGAGGATGATCAGCGGGACGGCCAGCAGCGCGTCGGCGATGCGCATGATCACCTCGTCGACGAGGCCGCGGAAGTACCCGGTGACGAGGCCGATCGCCGTCCCGAGGACGGTGCCGAGGATCGTCGCGAGCGGCGCCATGATCAGGATCTCGCGCGCGCCCACGATCGTCCGCGACAGGACGTCGCGCCCGAGCCGGTCGCTGCCGAGGAGATGGTCGCCCGATGGGGCCGCGAGCTTGTTGAGAATGTCGTCCGCCTGGGGATCCTGTGGCGCGATCAGCTCTCCGAAGATCGCGCAGACCACCCAGACCCCGAACAGGACGCAGCCGGCGATGAAGCTCGGCGACCGCAGCAGCAGCCGCATCCGCTCGCGGCGAGCAACCCTCGCCTCGTCCGGGTGCTCAGGGATGGCGATCGGGGCGGCAGGATCGTCGAACGTCGTCATTCGGCGGTGGCGTAGCGGATCCTGGGGTTCAGCAGCGAGTAGAGGAGATCCGCGACCAGCTGGGCGATCAGGAAGATGATCCCGACGACCAGGACGCAGCTGAGGAGCAGCGGGAAGTCCTTCTGGGTGGCGGCGGTGAAGATCAGACGCCCCATCCCGGGGTAGTTGAAGAGCGTCTCGACGACGACGAGCCCACCGATCAGATAGCCCGTTTGCGTCGCGACCACCGCGATCGTCGGGAGCAGCGAGTTGCGGAGCACGTGCCGGCGCATGACGGTTCGCCGTGTCAGCCCCTTGAGGAACGCCGTCCGCGTGTAGTCGGCGTCGAGGGACTCGATCGTGCCCGCTCTCGTGATCCGCGCGATGTAGCCGAAGAGGAGGATGACGAGGCACAGCGCGGGCAGCAGCAGGTACTCGAGCTGGGTGAGGAAGCTGCTTCCCTCGGGCGCGTTGGCGCTGACCGGGAGCCAGTCGAGCCAGAGGCCGAAGACGAGGATCAGGATGATGCCGGTGACGAACTCGGGCACCACCGTCAGCGAGATGCCGCCGACGGTGATCGCCCGGTCGGTGAGCTTGTCCCGCTTCAGCGCCGCGACCACTCCGCCGAAGATCGCGAGCGGGACGACCATCACGAAGGCGAAGGCAGCGAGCTCGAGCGAGTTGACGAGCGCGTCGCCGACGAGGTCGCCGACCGGCACGCCGTACGCGAGCGACTCACCGAAGTCACCCTGGAAGAGGTTCGAGAACCAGTCCCAGTACTGGGTCAGGATCGGCCGGTCGGTCCCGAGCTCGGCGTTGAGGGCGTCGACCGCCTCCTGGTCGGCGAACGGGCCGAGGATCCGACGCGCCACGTTGCCCGGGAGGACCTGCGCGCCGAAGAAGACGAGCAGGCTCAGGATGAAGAGCGTGATGAGTGCGAGGCCGAGCCGCTTGAGGAGGAACCGTGCGATTGCCGCGCCTCCGTTGCCGCGGCGGCCGAGGCCTGAAGGGACAGGGCCCCGGCCGCCGTCATCTGCTCCGAATCAGGCCGTGAAGGACGCCTGCCCCATGTCGAACTGGCCGGTCGCCGCGGAGACCGCTCCCTGCAGGGTCGACTTGGCGCCGGACAGGAAGTAGTAGAAGTAGGGGAAGATGACCGGCGTCTCGTCGAGCAGGAGCTCCTGGATCTGCTTCGCCACGGCGCGCTGGGAGTCGAGGTCGAGCGCCGCGACGTACTGCTTGACCAGGTCGTCGTACTGGGTGTTCTTGAAGTGCGCCGCGTTCCACGGCCCGTCGCTCGTCAATGGCGCGGTCAGGAAGACGTTGGGCACCGGGCGATGCCCGTAGTCGCAGAGGCTGAAGGCAGCGTCGAGCCAGGGAGACTTACCGAAGACGCCGTCGCCGTAGTAGGTGGCTGCGTCGGTGATCTTGAGGCTGACAGTGACTCCGATCTGCTCAGCGTAGTTCTTGATCAGCTGAGCGAGGTCGGGCATCTCGAATCCGTCCCACCCGTTCAGCTCCACCTCCAAGCCGCTCACGCCGGCGTCCGCGAGGAGCTGCTTCGCCTGCTCGATGTCCTGCTCGCGCTGCGGCACCGCCGTGTCCGTCGACGGGTAGAGCGGCGCGAAGGGGCTGTCGTTCCCCAGATCGGCCTGACCCTCCCAGAGGCCCTGAACCAGCGCATTGCGGTCCAGGGAAAGGGCGATCGCCTGACGCACCCGCTTGTCGGTGAACGGCTCCTTGTCGGTGCGCATCGAAAGCTGTCGATGCGTGGCTGCCTTGACCGCGATCAGCTGGATGTTCGGGTCGTCGAGGAGCGCCTTCCCTCCGGCGACCGAGAAGTGCTCCAGGAAGTCCACCTCGTCGCCCTGGAGCGCGAGCACCATCGGGCCTTCCTCGTCGTAGAACTTGATGTCGAGCCCGTCGACGAGCGGCGCCGGTCCCCAGTACGCGTCGTTGCGGACGACGGTGAGGCCGACCTTCGGCGTGAAGGTCTCGAGCTTGAACGGGCCGGTCCCCTGGAACGTCTGGCCCCAGTCGGCCGGGTCGAGGTCGGTCGGGATGATGATCGCGTTGTAGTTGGCCGAGCTGACGAGCGTGGGGAAGTTGCCGTTGGGCGCGTCGAGGGTGAACTCGACGGTCGCGTCGTCGGGCGCGCGTCGTGTTGCCGGCCGAAAGCACGCCGCCGAGCGCGGAGGACGCGTTCACCGAGCCGTCGAGGAGCTTCTCGAACGTCGAGACCACGTCGTTCGCCGTCAGCGGCGTGCCGTCGTGGAAGGTGACGCCCTGGCGGATCTTGAACGTCCACACCGAACCGTCGGCGTTCGGCGACCAGCTCTCGGCGATGCGCGGCTGCAGCTCGAGGTTCGCGTCGGAGAACGAGAGGAACTCCCCCGTCGCCCCGAGGATGCCCGCGCCGCCCTCGTCCTGGACGAGCAGCGGGTTCGGCTCGGTCGTGGGCTGGATCAGCGCGATGCGAACCGTGCCCCCGGTCTGCGGCGGCGGCGGTCTCGGCGGCCGTGGTCGCGGCGCTCGTCTGCGCGGCGGCGCCCGTGTCGGCGGCCGCGGTAGTGGCCTCGGCCTCGCCGCCGCCGCTGTCGCTGCTCCCGCCGCAGGCGGCTGCGAGGAACGAGAGCAACGGGATCGACATCCCGACGACGGTTCCGCGACGCACGAAATCTCGCCGGCTGATCTTGCCGGCCTTGTACTCGTCGATGAGGTGGTTCTCGACCTCGTTCCGGTCCTTGCGGACGTCGTCTACTCGTCGCTGCGTATCGTCCATCCTGGGCTCCCCTTTCAAGGCGTCGTGCATCTCGCCGCGACCTCCAGCCTGTCGCAGCCGCGGCGCGCAGTCAACCCACGGCGGTGCATGTTCCGGCGCCGTCCGCTTCCCTCCTGCGGACGACCGTTCCTCTCGGAAACCATGGAACCGCGAGTTATCGCACAGGCTGGATTTGCTGTCAAGCGGCGCTTTTCGTGGCTCACGGGCTTGACAGCGCCACGCCGGGCGGTCACGATCGGGTTCAGCAGAGGAAACACCCTTCTCCCCATGGAACGAGACGTGACTCCCGGATTTCGAGTGGATGACGTCATGGCCCGCATCCTCTTTGGACGCCGGGCAGGGCGAAATGTTGCCGGGGTGTCCGGGGCGAGATGGCGCGGGTAGTCGCGCCGCCGAGAGCGGGCGCCGGTTCGCCCGGGGTTCACGCTGCGCTGAGCGTGCTGGAGGCGCTCGTCGCCGACGGGCCGCTGACGCTCTCCGAACTCGCAGCCGAGCTCGGGGTCGCCAAGAGCACGCTGCATCGGGTCTGCACCGTGCTCGTCGAGCGAGGCTGGGCGGTCCGCGACGCGGACGGGCGCTTCGATCTCGGCATCCGTGCGATCGGCCTCGGCGCGAGGTCGTCCGAGCTCCCGATCGTGACCGCGTTCCGCGGCGTCGCCGCCGGCCTTCTCACGCGCCACGACGAGACCGTTTGCCTCGCGGTGGTGGACGGGGCCGAGTCCGTGTACATCGCGCTCGAGGAGACGTCCCAGCCCGTTCGGCTGGTCACCCATGTCGGCTCCAAGACGCCTGCGTTCGCCTCGGCCAGCGGGCGGGTCGTCCTCGCAGGGTGGAGCCCGGCCGGCGTCACGGCGGAGTACGGCGGTCGGCCGCTCGTGACGCCGACCGGCCGGCGGCTGCGCAGCGTCGAGGAGCTCCATGAGATCCTCGACGTCGTGCGCCGGAACGGATATGCGGAGAACCGCGAGGAGACCGCGGTCGGGCTCCACACGCTCGCCGTGCCGATCGCGAACGGTGCCGGAGCGATCCTGGGCGCGCTCACCGTCTGCGTGCCCACGTCGCGGATGACGCCGTCCCGCCACGCGCTGCTCGTCAGGGACCTCGTCGAGGCCGGCGAGCGCCTCTCGGCCGAGGTCGCCTGGCTGCCGGCCTGGAATGCGACGCGGGCCGAATGAGCGTCGTCCTCTCGTCCCGCGCCGACCTGACGCTCGACGTCTTCGAGCGTGTGGCATGGCGAGGCGAACCGGTCCGCCTGGACGACGTCGCTCTCGCCCGGATCGCCGACGCGCGAGCGGCGTTCGAGTTGCTACTCGACGATCCCGAGCTCACGATCTACGGAGTCACGAGCGGCTACGGCGACCGGGCGAGCATCCGGCTGGATGAGGCAGGACGTCGCGAGCAGGCGCGCCGGGGACCGGGATGGCTACGGCTGTCGTTCGGCGAGGCGCTGCCCGAGCGGATCGCCCGGGGGATCGTGCTCGCGCGCCTCTCGAGCATCGTCGAGGGGCACGCCGCGGTGCGGCCGGTTCTCGCGCGGGCCGTGGCGGCGATGCTCGACGGGCCCCTCCCTCCGGTGCCGGCGCACGGCCACGGAGGCTCGGGGGAGATCATCCCCCTCGGGCATCTCTTCGCCGGGCTCGGTCGCCTGGAGCTGGCCGAGAAGGAGACGATCGCGCTCGTGAACGGATCGCCCTGCGCTGCGGCGCTGATCGCGGACGCCGCTGTCGCGGCGCCGCGGCGTCTGGCGATCGCGGAGGAGGTCTTCGCCCTGTCGGTCGAAGCCGTCGCGGCGCCGCTCGAGGCCTACGCTCCGGAGCTCGAGCAGCTGTGGGACGACGAGCACGAGACGGCTGCGCTTCGCAGGCTCCGCGGGCTTCTCGACGGCGGCGGCGCCGAGCGGCGCCCGTACCAGGCGCCGGTCAGCTACCGGATCCTTCCGCGCGTGCTCGGCCAGGCCCGGCGCATCGTCGCCGACGCGGAGCGCGCGGCGTCGTCGTCGCTGCGCGCCGTCGGCGACAACCCGGTGTTCTTCCCGGATCGACCGGCCGGATCCTCTCGAACGGCAGCTACCACAACGCGCGGGCACCGGCCGCGCTCGACGCGCTCGCCGGTTCCTGGGCCGACCTCTGCCGGCTCGCGGAGCGTCACGTGCAGTTCCTCGTTCACGGGGTGCTCGGCGCGCGGGGCGCCGAGCGGCCGCCGGCGGACATGGTCGCCGTCGGCTACGCGGAGGAGGCCGAGCGGCACGCCCGGCGTACGGCGCTGCCGCCTGCCGGGTCGGGTCAGAACGACGTGACGTCGCCGTCGTTCCTCGCCCGGGAGCAGGAGCAGGGCGCCGCCGGCTGCCTGGTGGCCTTGCTCGCGATGCTCGCCGCTCTCTCGTCACTCGCGCTCGACCGGGCCGGCCGGCCGGCAACGCCGGCGCTCGAGCCGCTGCTCATGCGTGCGCGAGAACACGCTCCGCCGGAGGCGTTCACGCCCGCAGGGGACGGGATCGGGGCGCTCGCTGCCTCGTTTGCGGCCTCGGTCACGCCTGCCGCCTGATGGAGGCTTCGACCGTCGACCCGCTCCGCGTCGGCTGCGTCGGAGCCGGCAGCTTCGCTGCCTGGACGCTCTATCCCGCGCTCCATCTCGCGCCGATCGACCTGCGTGCCGTCTGCGATCTCGACGAGCGCCGGGCGAGGGGCGTCGCCGGGAAGTTCGGCACGGGTCGGTGGTACACGAACCACCGCGAGATGTGGGAGCGGGAGGAGCTCGAGGCGCTGATCGTCTGCATGGGCCCTCGGGCGCGACAGCCGGTCGTGCGCGAAGCTCTCGAGGCCGGTTACCACGTCTTCTGCCCGAAGCCGCCGGCGGCTTCGCTGGCCGAGGCCGTCGAGCTCGCGGACGCTGCGGCCCGCGCGCGGCGAACCATGATGGTGGACTTCCAGCGGCGGTTCAGCCACGGCGTTCGCCTGGCCCGCGAGCTGATGGCGGAGCCGGAGTTCGGCAGGTTGACGCAACTCCTCTGCTCGTTCTGCAGCGGACGCTACGACGCCCGGCGCAGCGCAGGGTACGAAGACCACGTCGAGGCCTTTCTCCTCGACTTCGCGATCCACCATCTGGATCTCGCCCGCCACCTCGCCGGGGAGGTCGAGGAGCTGGCCGTCTACTCGAGCGACGATGGGAAGGGCACCGCCGTCTCGGTCGCGCTGTCGTTCGCAGGGGGCGCGGTCGGCACGCTGCAGCTCAACAGCCAGCGGATCTGGTGGCGCAACTACGACCGGATCGAGCTGACCGGCGAGGGCGCCTACCTCGTCCTCGACGACCTCTGGCGGCTCAGGTCGTACCGCGAGTCCGGGAACAGCTTCACCGAGAACTACAGCGACGAGCGGGTCGGAGAGCTGACGGGCGACGGGCCGGCGCTGGCCGAGTTCGTCGACGCCGTCCGCGTGGGGCGAGAGCCGCTCTGCAGCATCGGTGACGCCGTCGAGACGATGAGGCTCTACCAGGCCGTGCACGACGCCGTCACGGCAGGGCGGAGAGGCGTCGTCGCACTGCCCGGATGACGACGCCGGTCCTGATCGACTGCGACCCGGGGGTCGATGACGCGATCGCCCTGCTGCTCGCCCTGGCGAGCCCCGAGCTCGAGGTGCTGGGGGTCACGACCGTGGCCGGCAACCAGACTCTGGAGCGGACGACTGCCAACGCCCTCCGCGTCGTCGAGCTGGTCGGACGCGACGACGTGCCCGTCGCCGCCGGTGCGGAGCGACCGCTCGTTCGAGACCTCGTCGTCGCCCAGGTGCACGGAGAGAGTGGGCTCGGCGGCTGGGACCTGCCGCCCGTGCGCGGGTCCTCGATCGACGAGCACGCCGTCTCGTTTCTCGCGCGGCGGGTGCTCGAGTCGAGCTCGCCGGTCACGCTCGTCGCGCTCGGCCCGCTGACCAACGTCGCGCTCCTGCTCGCGCTCGACCCGGAGGCTGCGCACCGGCTCGAACGGATCGTGCTGATGGGCGGCGCGATCGGTGCGGGCAACATGACCCCGCTCGCCGAGTTCAACGTCTGGACCGATCCGGAGGCGGCGGCGCGCGTGTTCTCGAGTGGGCTCGACGTCACGATGGTCGGGCTCGACGTCACGTTCCAGGCCTGTGTGACGAGTCGGGAGATCGCGCGCCTGGGGCCCGGGCGCGCAGGTCGCTTCGTCGCGGGGCTCTTCGAGTCGTACGAGTCGCGCTACGCGGGGTTCACCACCCGCGAGGGCGCTCCGGTCCACGACGCGGTCGCCGTCGCCCAGGTTGTCAGTCCCGGGCTCCTGACGGTCGTCCGGCGCCACGTGGTGGTCGATTTCGAGTCGACGCTCGGGCGGGGCCAGACCGTCGTCGACATGCGCGGATGGAGCCGGGCCGAGCCGACGGCTGCCGTCGCGACCGAGATCGACCGTGCAGGGTTCGTCGAGCTTCTGGTGACACGGCTCGCCAGCCTCGCGTAGGAAGTAGGATCGGCGAGTGGCACATGCCTCGCGCGCGAGCCTGCGCGATCGGGTGTCCCGGCTTCGCGTCCCGAACCTCGGAGAGGTGAGTTTCGAGCGGCTACGGACGGAGCGACTCGAGCGGCTCCAGGCCTCGATGCGCCGCCACGGCCTTCCGGTGTGCCTCCTCTACAACCCGGCGAACGTCCGCTACGCGACCGGCGTCGCGCTGATGGACGTCTGGGCGGCCACGACGTTCACGCGCCACTGCCTCGTCCCGGCCGATGGTGAGCCGATCCTGTTCGAGTTCGAGGGCGCGCTGGAGCAGGCCGGGCACGTCCTCGAGGACGTGCGACCGGCGCCGTGGTGGCAGTGGGAAGGCGTCCGAGCGCACGACGTCGCACGTCGCTGGGCTGCCGGCATGCGATCCACGCTTCGTGAGCTCGGGCTCGAGGGCGAGCCGCTGGCCGTCGACAAGGTCGACACGCCGGGTTGGCTCGCGCTCCAGGACGAGGGCATCCGGGTCATCGACGCGAGCCCGGCGACGATCGACGCGCGCGAGGTGAAGACCGACGAGGAGATCAAGCTGGTGACGATCAACGGCGCGATCGGCGACGTGATGCTCGCCGATTTCGAGGCGGCGATCCGGCCGGGAATCCGCGAGTACGAGCTCCTCGCCGTCCTGGCGGACACCCTCCTGCGCCACCACGGAGAGGCGGTGTTCGCGCGCCTCGTCGCGTCCGGGACGAACACGAACCCGTGGCTCCGCGACGCCCACGACAAGCTCGTCCAGCCCGGGGACGTGGTCGCGGTCGACACCGACGCGAACGGCTACGAGGGATACGTGATCGACGTCTCGCGCACGTTCCTCTGCGGCGATCGGGCGACGCCCGAGCAGCAGGACGCATACCGGGCGGCCCACGAGTGCGTGACCGGGATGGCGGAGCTCGTTCGGCCCGGCATGAGCTTCGAGGAGTTCTGCTACGCCGCGCCGCGACTCCCCGAACGCTACCGCGCGCAGCGCTACTCGTTCCAGGTGCACCAGGCCGGTCTCGAGGACGAGGGCCCGTTCATCCCGTATCCCGAGGACGTGGACGCCGGCCGGGTGAGCGATCCCGGAACGGGAGCTCCAGCAGGGGATGGTCCTCTGCCTCGAGTGCTACGCGGGCGAGGTCGGCGCACCCTTCGGGATCAAGCTCGAAGACCAGGTGCTGGTCACCGCGAACGGGTGCGAGCTCCTCTCGACATACCCGTTCGACGAGAAGCTGCTCGGCTGACATCTCCTCCGTTCCGCGCAGAACCCGTGCCGCTCTCAGGACGGGGTCTGACCCCTCCTTAACCGTCGGTTTCGACGCATAGTCGAAACGAGATGCACGTATCTGCGCCGAGGCTGTGACCAGAACGCTCCAGGAGTCGCAGGGGAGGCGTGGGACTCCCGCCTGGGGGTGCTGGCGGAGTGTTAAGCCGGGGTCAGACCCCGTCACAGGGGCTTCGCAGAAAACGCGCGAAACCCGCGCGTCGTCAGACGGCCCGCTCGGGCTGGAAGGGCAGTAGCTCGCGGGCGACCCTGCCCTCGAGCACGAGCGGAGCGAGCGCCGCGGCCGTCGCCGGCGCGAGCGTGACCCCGAGCATCCCGTGGCCGGTTGCCACGAAGGCGTTTCGCAGAGCGGGTGAACGGCCGATCAGCGGCAGACCGTCCGCCGTCATCGGACGGAGCCCGGCCCATTCGAGGAGGGGCTCCTCTGCGGCCGGGCGCCAGTCCGAGAAGTACGGGTCGACCCGCGAGAGCATGGCCGAGAGGCGGGCGCGGTCGAGCGTGTCGCGCGAGTGTCCGAGCTCGAACACGCCCGCGATTCGCACCGAGTCGTCGTAGGAGCTGATCCCGACCTTCGCCTCGGCGAGATAGAGCGCGTGCCGCGGGCGCGTCGCTCCTCCGGCGATCGTGATGCTGTAGCCCCGAGCGCCGACCAGCGGCATCCGGATCCCGAGGTCGGCGAGCAGTGGCGGCGAGGACGCACCTGCGCACACGACGACGCGGTCGGCGTCGATCGGATCCGCCGCGGTGCCGACGCGGACGCCGCCGTTCCCGCTCGAGAGCCCGGTCACCGTGACCTGCTCGCGCACGTCGACGCTCCGCTCCCCGAGCCAGCGAGCAAGACCTCCGGTCAGGCTCTCGGGCCGGACGTAGCGGTCGACCAGGGCGTGGACGCCTCCCGAGAGGCGCTCCTCCGCGAGCGCCGGCTCGAGCGCCTGCGCCTCGTCGGGGCCGAGCTCTGCGATCTCGCCGCCGAAGCCGATCGCCGTGAGCTCGCGGAACAGCGAGACGTAGGACGCGAGGCCCTCTCGCGTCGTCGCGACGAGGAGGAGCCCGGAGCGATGCATCTCGAACTCGACGCCCGTCTCCGCGTACATGTCGAAGAGCTCGATGGTGCGCGCGTTGAGGGCGAGCAGGGCTCGGACGCCGTGCTCCCAGCGCTCCGGGGTGCAGCTGCGGCGGAACCCCAGCAACCAGCGCACGAAGGTCGGGTCGAGACTCGGGTGGATGACGAGCGGCCCGCCGCCGTGGAGCATTCCTCGGAGCCCCTCCCCGATAATTCCCGGGGCGGGTAGGGGGTACGTGAAGCTCGGGCACACCCATCCGGTGTTCCCGCGGGATGCTCCGTGTCCGATCCGTCCCCGCTCGAGGACGACGACCTCCGCGCCGCCGCGCTGCAGCTCGTAGGCGCAGCACATGCCGACGACGCCGCCCCCGATCACGACCACTCGCACGCCCGCTACCGTACCCAGCCATGATCGACTGTGACGTCCACGTGCAGATCGGCGATGTGGAGGACGTTCTCGCGTACGTCGAGCCGTCACAGCGTCAATGGTTCCGCGCACAGGCCCAACCGCTCGGCTTGCCCGGCTACCCGTGGGTGCATCCACACTCGTTCTTCCGGAACGACGTCGAGCACGAGCCCGGGAGATATCCGGGCTCGACGATCGAGGAGGTGCGGCGCGACGTCCTCGATGGGATCGGCGCGGACATCGGCATCCTCAACGCGGACGATGCGATCACCGTCTCGCTGATGGCGAGCCCGTACCGCGCGGCCGAGCTCGCCCGCGCCCACAACGAGTGGCTGCGCGATCGCTGGCTGGACGCCGAGCCCCGTGCTCGCGGCTCGATCGTGTGCCCGGCCCAGGACCCGCTCGCGGCGGCGGCCGAGATCCGCCGGCTGGCCGGGGACGAGCGCTTCGTCCACGTCCTCCTCGTCGGCGGCTCCGAGCGCCCGTACGGGGAGCCGCGCTACCTGCCGATCTTCGAGGCCGCCGCGGAATGCGGCCTGCCCGTCGCGATCCACTCGGGCGGCGAGGGCCTGGGTCTCGCCGCCCCTCCGGGCGGCGCCGGTGCGCCGACCTTCTACATCGAGTGGCACACCCTCGGGTCCGCGGGAAGCATCATGGCCCATCTCGTCTCCCTGCTCGTGAACGGGGTCTTCGAGCGCCTGCCCACGCTGAAGGTGCTCCTGCTGGAGGGCGGGCTCGCCTGGCTTCCGGGAATCCTCTGGCGGCTGGACACGAACTGGCGCGCCCTGCGCGACGACACCCCCTGGCTCGACCGGAAGCCGAGCGAGGTCGCGCGCGAGCACGTGCGGTTCACGACCCAGCCGCTCGAGCACACGGACGGACAGGACGACCTGCTCTTCGCGATGCTCGAGGCGGCGGGCGCGCCCGAGATCCTCTGCTTCGCCTCGGACTATCCGCACTGGGACTTCGATGATCCGTCGTTCATGGTCCGGCGGCTGCCGGAGCCCTGGCGCGACCAGGTGATGCGCGGAAACGCGGCGGCGTTCTACGGCAGTCGGCTGAACCTCGTTCCCGCGTGACCGGGTGGCACGACGTCGGCTCGCTCGAGGAGCTCGAGCGGGACGGGCGCGTCGTCGCCAGGATCCGTGGGCGTGAGATCGGCGTCCTCATGGACGTGGCGGGCCAGCCGCGCGGTCTTCGCAACCGCTGCCCGCACCATGGAGCGCCCCTCTGTCTCGGTCAGGTGCTCGACCGGATCGAGGGAGCCGCGCCCGGGGCGTACGCGCTCACCGGACGGACGGTGCTCCGCTGCCCCTGGCACGGGTGGGAGTTCGATCTCGAGACCGGTGCCTGCCTCGAGGAGGGCTCGCTCCGCGCCGCGGTCTACCCGGCCAGGATCGAGGGCGGGCGGGTCCTCGTGCAGGCCTGATCAGCGCACCCGACCGGAACGCACTAGCTCGACGACCGGCTCGAGGTCTTGCGGGATCGGCGCGTCCTCGTCCATGAACGGGACGAGCTCGCGAACCGCGGCGTGGGCGACACGGGTCGCGGCCCCGAGGGGGTCTTCGCGCCGCAGGTCGACGGCCTGCGATGCGAGCACGAGCTCGATCGCGACGACCCGATCGCCCAGCGTGACCATCTCGGCGAGGCGGCGTGCGGCGAGCGGCGCCATCGTGATGCGATCCTCGATTCCCTCCGCCTGCGTCGTCGAGACCACCTCGTAGGAGACCGGAGACGCGAGGAGCCGCGCCTCGGCCGTCAGCGCCTGGATCGCGAACGCGAACTCGGAGAGCCCGCAGCTCCCCAGGCCGGGACGCGCCGCGAGGCCCTCCGGAAGCCCGGAGATCGGGGCTTGCAGGAGCTTCACCGCCCGCTCGCACGCGCTCGTCAGCACGGGCGCGAGCGCCAGCCGCGCCACGTCGAGCGCCTGCGCGAGCGGCAGCAGCTCGAAGTTGCCGACGGACACGAAACGATCCTCGTCGGGGAGCGCGAGTGGATTGTCCTGCGAGGCGTTCAGCTCGATCGCGAGCTGCCGCTCGGTGAACGCGAGCGCGTCGCGAAGAGCCCCGTGCAGCTGCGGCAGGCAGCGGAAGACGAGCGGATCCTGGAGGTTGCGCGCGCGGCCGTCGGCCCACAGTGCGCTGCCGGCAAGGAGCGCCCGAAGCCGCGCGACGGCGCTGGCAAGCCCAGGGTAGGGTCGCACCTCGGCGACGCGCGGGTGGAGGATCGAGAGATTGCCGGCGAATGCCTCGAGGTCGAGGGCGCCGGCGACGTCGACGGCATCGGCGAGACGCAGGCAGTCAGCGAGCGCGAGCGAGGCGAGCGCGGTCGAGTACGCACCCGCGTTGAGCAGCGCGCTCGCCTCCTTGGGGGCGAGCTCGGCGCTTCCGAAGAGCTCGAAGGCAAGGTCGGCCAGCGGTGCGAGATCCGCAGCTCCTGTCGACCCGAGGCTTCGGATCGACGGCTGGGCGCGCTCGTTCAACGCCTGCACGAGCCGCTCTGCGAGCTCCGGCCTGACGGCGCTCTCGCCGGAGGCAAGGCCGTTCGCGAGGCGCAGCATCGTCGCACGAACGACGTCCTCGGGAACCGCGGGCCCTTGACCGACGCGGTGATCGACGATCAGGCGACGGCTGAACTCGGGTGTCGTCTCGACGCGGACCCGCTTCCGGACGCCGACGCCGGTCGTGGTCCCGTAGACGGCGTCGCCTCGCTCGACCGCGCGGTCGACGAGTGCTCTTCGCTCCTGCATCCGCTCAACGACGTCAGCCCCAAGCTCAACGGGCTCGCCCCCGCGCGCGACGCGCACGACCTCGTCGAGCGTCAGGTCGCGCCCCGTGAGGACGACCGTCATCCCCAGACCGCGTGCGCCGTCTCGACGATCGTCTCGAGCTTCGCGCGCTGGTCGTCAGTCGTCAGGGAGTTCCCCTCGATCGAGGTCGCGAAGCCGCACTGGGGCGAGAGCGCGAGCTGGTCGGCGGGAACGTAGCGGCTCGCGTGGAGCAGCCGGGCGGCGAGCTCGTCGACGGTCTCGCGCCGGCCGCTCTTGGTCGTGACGAGCCCCAGCACGCAGACGGTTCCGTCCGGCACGTGGGCGAGCGGTGCGAAATCGCCCGAGCGCTCGTCGTCGTACTCGAGCAGCAGCCGCTCCGCGGCGATGCGCGGGAAGATGCGCTCGGCGAGCCACTCGTAGCCGCCGGAGACGAGCCAGCGGCTGCGCTGGTTCCCGCGGCACAGATGGAAGCCGAAGGTGATGCCCGGGCGGTGGCCGATGACGTGGTTGTCGAGGGCCAGCCCGAGGTCGAGCCATCGGTCGGCGGGCCAGCCGCGGCTGGCGTAGAAGTCCCGCCACGCCGGATCGACGAGGAGCGGATACTGCGGGGCGTCGAGCTGGAGGTAGGTCGCCCCGAGGCGGACGAGCTCGTTTGCCTCCTCGCGCAGGAGCTCGGCCACGTCCTCGAGGAACGACTCGAGCGTCGGGTACTCCGGCGGGGCCCGCGCCGGGTCGTAGAAGTTCGCGTACAGGCTCGGGCTCGGCAACGTCACCTTGACGACGCGGTCGATCCGGCGCCTCGCATAGACGAACTCCTCGACGGTGGGAAACCGGCGACGACGGAGCTTGCCGGCGATCGCGATCGGTGGCCGAGCCACCGCGAGGTCGCCCAGTTCGTCCGAGTGCCACTCGCCCCAGAGGAAGGCATCGAGACTCCACTCGCCGAACCCGTCGACCGACGCCGGGAGCTGGCTCTGGAACGAGAGCCGGCGCATCTCACCGTCGGTCACGACCTCGAGGCCCACCTCGTCCTGGAGCGCCAGCGCCTGGTCGACCGCCGTGTCCTCGACGAGCTTGAAGTCCGCGTCCGAGATCGCCCCGCTGGCGTGCTGCCCGATCGCTTCGAGCAGCTCTGGCGGGCGCAGCAGGCTCCCGACGACGTCGGTCCGGGCGGCGAGCACGCGCCGAGTCTACGGCCGTGTAACGATCCGGGGGCCTTCGAAGACGGACGTTTCGGCCTGTAGGATTTCGGGAAGGTCCGCCCTCGGCATGAGAGACATCATCGTCGTCTGCCCGCAGGAGCGGGACATCCAGGCCATCGAAGCGGCAGGCCTGGACGAGCGATACCGCATCCACTACGCGGGGGGCGATCTCGACGCCGTCGACGTCTTCGACCCGCAGAGCTTCGTCGAGGAGTGCGACGCGGTCCCGGCGGACGGAGTCGTCGGCTCGAAGGACCGCTCGGCGCTGCTCGCCGCACTGATCGCCGAGCGGCGCGGCCTCCCGGGGCCGTCGCCGAGGTCGCTGATCGCCTGTCAGTTCAAGCCGACCGCCCGAGCGCTCGAGCGTGCCACCGTCCCGGCGGCGACGCCTCGGTTCGCGCTCCTGGACGGGCGCCCCCCGTTCGGCCCGCCGTTCTTCGTCAAGCCGGTCGTCGGCCGGCTCTCGATGCGCGCGAGGCGGATCGACGATCCAGCTGACATCGGCACCCTCGACGAGCTCGACGACTACATGAGCGGGTACGCGCGGATCGCGGAGCTCGCAGGGCTCCATCCGGATGCCGTCCGCGGATTCCTCGCGGAGGAGCTGCTGGACGGCGAGGAGGTGACGCTGGAGGGGTACGTCCACGGCGGCGACGTCGTGACGATCGGCGTCACGGACTCGGTCAAGTATCCGGGGACGAACAGTTTCGAGCGCTTCCAGTACCCGTCGGCCCTGCCGGTCGCCCGGCAGGACGAGCTCCACGACGTGGTCGCGCGCGTGCTGCCGGCGCTCGGCTTCGACGGTGGCTTCTTCAACGTGGAGTTCTTCGTTCCCCGGCAAGGCCCGTCGAGGATCATCGAGGTGAACGCTCGCATCTCCTCCCAGTTCTGGCCGCTCGTCCAGGCCGTCGACGGCAGGTCGACCTACGGTGCCCTCTTCGAGCTCGCGTGCGGGGACGATCCCGGGTGGGAGCCCGGCCGCCAGAGCGGGGTCGCCGTCTCCTACTGCTTGCGCGTGTTCGAGGACGCTCACGTCCGATCGGTGCCCGGGCCCGAGGACGGCCTCGAGCTGCTCGTCCGGCCCGGCCTGCGCCTCTCCGAGCAGGGCCGCAACGACTCGCAGAGCTTTCGCCTGTGCATCTTCGACGAGGTGGGGGAGACGCGGGAGGAAGCCGTGGCCCGTTGCCGCGCCCGCGCGGAGCGTCTCCGCCGTGGGTTCCAGCTCGAGCCGGTGCGCACGGCAGCACCGGCTTGAGAGTCGGCTACGCGATCCTCTTCGTCACCGACCTGGGCCGGTCGATCGGCTTCTACCGGGACGTCCTGGGGCTGCCGTTCCGCTTCGCGAACGACAGCTACGCGGAGTTCACGACGGAGGGCGCGAAGTTCGCGCTGTTCGCCCGCTCGGGCCTCCCCGAGCTGATCGGCGTCGAGGCGCCCGCGGGTCGCGTCCCCTGGCCGCAGGGCGAGGTGGCCTTCTTCTGCGACGACGTCGACGCCGAGCACCGGCGCCTGGCAGCTGCAGGCGTCACGGTGCTCGCTCCGCCGACCGACCGCCCGTGGGGCGAGCGAACGCTGCACGTCGCCGATCCCGACGGCAACGTGGTCGAGCTGACGCGCCCGAAGGGCGCGTCAGCAGTGTAGGGGCGCGTCAGGGCCCGTCCCCTGTCCGGCCCGTCAGGGTCGGCGCCTACCCCTTGGCCGCTGCGAAGCGCCGCGCGACCTCGTCCCAGTCGACGACGTTCCACCAGGCGGCGACGTAGTCGGGCCGGCGGTTCTGGTAGTTCAGGTAGTAGGCGTGCTCCCAGACGTCGATTCCGAGCAGCGGCGTCTTGCCCTCGGAGATCGGGCTGTCCTGGTTCGGGGTCGAGCTGACCTCGAGACCGGAGCCGTTCCAGGAGAGCCAGCCCCAGCCGCTCCCGAAGCGCGTGATCCCGGCCTGGGAGAGCTTCTCCTTGAAGCGCGTCGAAGCCGCCGAAGGCGGAGTCGATCGCGGCTGCCAGGTCGCCGGCGGGCTGGCCGCCGCCGCCGGACCCATCACCGTCCAGAAGAGCGAATGGTTCGCGTGACCGCCGGCGTTGTTGCGGACTGCCGTGCGCTTGTCCTCGGGGATCGCGTCGAGGTTCCGAAGGACCTCCTCGACGGGCCTGTCCGCCCATTCCGTGCCGTCGAGCGCCTTGTTCGCGTTGTCGACGTACGCCTGGTGATGCTTGTCGTGATGGATGCGCATCGTCTGTTCGTCGATGTGCGGCTCGAGGGCGTTGTAGTCGTACGGAAGCGGAGGAACCTCGTAGGCCATGGCCGTCGTCCTTTCTCCGTGGGTGGTACCGCGAGACTAGCGAAGCGGCTGGGAGCTGAGCGTCTGCGCGAAGCCGATCTGCCACAGCCGTCGACAATGCGCGCCCGGGCGGCCATGCTGGGTGAATGGCCCCCCGCCCGGCGAGCCCCGAGCTCGCCTTCTACCTGCCTGCCGCGTCCGCACCGGATGTCCTCTACTCGGTCGTCGGCGACGTGCTGCGCTGGGAGCAGTGGTTGATCGTGCTCGTGCGTGACGACGGCGGGGAGGACGGGGTCGCGTTTCGCCCGATCGTCTCGGCGAACTAGGGAAGCTCTCCCACGTGCCGCGCCGGGACAGCCGGCAGGTCGCGTGCGGCCGCATCGCGGATACACTTGCGCGGCGATACCGTGCGCGTCGAGCACGAGCGTCTTCCCCTCGCGAACATTCCCCTCCGACCCAACGACGATCCCCCTCGCGCCTCGACGCCCCGGATGACATGCGCACTGTGGACGATGTGCACTCGCACGTGAGCGGCCGGTCTCGGGAGATTCCGGGCGCGCGGTCGACCGTCTCGACGGCCCTCGACCCCAGCGCAGTAGCCTCCCGGGCGACGCGATGTTGACGCGCTTCACCGACACCGGCCAGCAAGGATCGCTTCCCAGATGGCGGTAACCGAGGTAACTGGCGCCGATCGGCCCGAGAGCTCGGACTGGCAGATCGAGAGTCGCTGGGTCGAGGTCGGCGGACTGCGTGTCCACGCGCAGGTGGGTGGGGCAGGAGCGCCCGTCGTGCTCGTACACGGGTATGGCGTCTCGAGTCGGTACATGGTCCCGCTCGCGCAGTTCCTCGTCTCGGGCTTCTCGGTGTTCGCGCCGGACCTGCCTGGCTACGGCCGCAGCCAGCAGCCGCGCCACCCGCTCGGTATCGCGGAGCTCGCCGTCACGCTTGCCGACTGGTTGGACGCGGTGGGGCTGGACTCTCCGGCGTTCGTCGCCAACTCGATGGGCTGTCAGATCGTCACCGACCTCGCCGTGCGCAGGCCCGAGCGTGTCGGGCCGATGCTGCTGATCGGCCCGACGGTCGACCCGCGCCGGCGGGCGGCGCGCCATCAGCTCTTCGGCGGTCTGCGGGACGCCGCGCGGGAGCCGCGCTCGCTCCTCGCGCTGGCTCTGCGCGAGGAGGCTGAATTCGGCATCCGTGCGCTCGTCGCGACGGCTCGGTCGGCGCTCGCCGACCGGATCGAGGAGCGGCTCCCGCTGATCGAGCAGCCGGCGGTGGTGTTGCGCGGTGAGGACGACGGGTTCGTCGACCAGGAATGGGCAGAGCAGGCCGCGAACCTGTTGCCGGACGGGCGACTCGTGGTCATCCCCCGGGAGCCGCACGCGGTGCATTACACCCGGCCGGATCTCGTCGCAAGCGTCGTCCGGGGGCTGCTCTTCGGGGATGGCGAGGAGACCGGCAGCCGACTCATCGGAGGTCTCCCACTCGGCACCTAGTCCGGACGGGAGGTAGGCGAGCCGAGAGCTCCGAGCAGGGAGCCGGCTACTCGCGGGCCGATCGAGCCGAAGTCCGCCGTGCTCCTGACGCGGAAGCGCGCTGTTGCCGGGTCACATTCGAAGGTGGGAGGCTCCGTTGACGTCCAGCACGGTTCCGCTCGCGAGCTCGGCCTGCGGCGAGGCGAGAAACAGCACCGCGGCCGCAATGTCTTCCGGGGTCGCGACGCGCCCGAGCGGGCTTTCGGCGCGCCGCCTTTGACCCTGCTCGCTGGCAAGCGCGTCAGCCGCCATGTCGGTGTCCGTGAACCCGGGCGCCACGGCGGTGACCGCGATGCCGGCCGGTCCCAGCGCACGCGCCAGCGACTGGCCGAACGCGACCAACCCCGCCTTGCTGGCGCCATACGCGGGCTGGCGCGGCTCACCGCGAAACGCGCCGCGAGACGCGACGTTCACGATGCGTCCGCCGCGGCCCATGTGTTGTACGGCGCACCACGTCACGTTCGCGGCTCCGACGAGATTCACGCCCAGCGTGTGGGTCCATGCGCGCTGCCACTGCGCATAGGAGGTCTCCGCTATCGGGTGCGGCTCGATAACCCCGGCGTTGTTGACGAGCACGTCGACCCCACCCAGTGCTGCGGCGGCCTGGGCAACCATGTCGTGCACCGCATCCGGGTCGGCGAGGTCGGCCCCGACGACGACGTGCCCGTCACCGGGAAGCGAGGCCGCGACGTCCAGCGCCTGCTCGCGGTGCGAGCCGTAATGAAGCGCGACACGCTCGCCTGACTCGGCAAATGCCCGCGCCACGGCCGCACCGATCCCGCGCGATGCACCCGTCACAAGCACGGCGCGGCCCTGGTACGACATGAGCAACCGACTCTAAAGCGAAGCGCACAACCCGCGCCGGGCGCTGCCGGCCGCTCCCGATGGTCGTGCGACGGTCCGCATCCCGCGTCAGCGGCTTCGCAGCTCCGTTACCCGGACACAGTGTCGAGCTTCGCGATCCCCGCGGCCCGGATCAGGGATGAGCGTTCTCCGACCGTGGTAGCCTGGAAACGTTTCTGGGAGTCGGGAGGCAGGCTTGGCGGAAGACGGCGAGAAACTGAACCTGCGCGAGGTGGCGGAGCGCGCGGGCGTCGCCATGTCGTCCGTCTCACGGGTTCTCTCGGATCATCCCGACGTGAGTCCGAGAATGCGGGAACGGGTGCTCGCGGTCGTGGACGAGCTCGGCTACGAGCCGAACCTGCTCGCCCAGAGTCTCCGCCGTGGCTCGACCATGTCCGCCGGCTTCATGGTTCGTGATATCTCGAGCCCGCTCTTCTCCGAGATCGTCCTGGGTGCCGAGACGGAGCTCCGGGGTCACGGATACTCGATGCTGCTCACGAACTCCGAAGGTTTGCCCGAGCTCGATGCGGCGTACATCCGGCTCTTCCGGCGTCGGCGGGTCGATGGTCTGCTCCTTTCGCTCGCGGACGAGTCGCATGAGGAGACGCTCGAGGAGCTCGCAAGGCTCCGGATGCCGTACGTGCTGATCGACCGAGAGATCGCATCCCTCCCGGAGGCCAGCGCGGTTCTCTGTGATCATGCCGGCGGCCTCCAGGAGGCGACCGAGCATCTGATCGCGCTCGGCCATCGTCGGCTCGGCATGGTGGGCAGTCCTCTGAACACACGCCCGGGCCGGGAAGTGCGCCGGGGCTTCGAAGCAGCTTGTGCCAAGCACGGGGTCGAAGGTCTGATTGAGATCGGCCCGTTTACCCCGGAGCACGGTGCAGCCGCAACGCAGCGTCTGCTCGACCGTGCCGAGCCGCCTACGGCGCTCGTCTCTGGAAGCAACCAGATTCTTCCGGGCGTGCTTCAGGTCCTCCGCGCCCGAAAGCTCCGTATTCCCGACGATGTGTCACTCGTCACGTTCGACGAGGTGCGTCTCCTTGAGTTCATCGAGCCGCCGATCGCCGTCGTCTCGCGCGAGCCGCTCGAGATCGGCCACGAGGCAGCGGCGCTGCTGCTGCGTCTCATGCAGGGCGGGGAGCCTGAGCGGGTGCCGATACCCACCCGGTTCATCCCTCGCGAAAGCTGCGCGCCACCCCGTTCGGAGTCCTCATGATCAAGCGGGTGAGCCTCGTCCGGCGCAAGGAGGGCATGACGCACGATGAGTTCGTCGCGCACTGGTCGGGCCCGCACATCGCGATCGTGCGCGACCTCCCGGGCCTGCGCGGACTCCGCCTTAACCCCGTCCATCGGTGGTCGGACGGGACTGAAGGCTGGGACGGTATCGGCGAGCTCTGGTTCGATTCGATCGAGGCAGCGGAGGCCGCGTTCGCCACCGAGCCGTTCGCAAGCCGCCTCGCCGCGGATCGCGCCAAGTTCCTCGGAGACGCGCGAGTCGCCTTCGTCGACGAGCGGACGATCGTCCCGCCGCCGGTGTAACCGAGCCGTCTTGACGGTCGGGAGGGCTCGCTCCTATACTCGCCCGACTTGGAAACCTTTGCAGAATCCTTTTCAGGAGGGTCGCGATGAGCACCAGCAGGCGCGCGCGTCGAGGCGGGCTGTTCGCCACGCTCGTACTCGCCGTCGTGGCAACCGCACTCGTCGCCGCCGGCTGCGGCGGAGGCGACAGTTCGGGATCCGAGGAAACCGCCGCCGCGACCACCGTGGCGCCGGCCGAGAGCGAGGCGCCGGCCACGGGCGCCGCAGAAACCGCAGCGCCCGCCGAAACGACGGCGAGTGCGTTCGGCGCTGGCTTACAGCTCACGGACGAGGTGATCGCCACGCCGGAGGTCGCGACGATCAAGGAACCATGGGTCGTCTGGAACTCGGAAACCTGCGCGTACGAGGAAACGACCGACCACCCAGCCACCTACGAACCGTCGCTGCGGAAGATCGAAGGGGACTTCCAGATCGGTTACATGCATTACGGCGACATCGACTCGTTCGGCATCGCGAATTCCGAGAACATCAAGCAACTCGCCGACGAGGCTGGCTTCACCCTGAACGTCTACAACCTGAAGTATCCATCGGAGACCGAACCGCTTACCCAGGCGAACGCCTCGGTGCTCAAGGGTGACAAGGGGGTCATCTCCGCGACGCAGACGCTGTGGGACGAGCAATACAAGATCCTCGCGGAGGACGGGTGCATCCCGGTTGTGCAGCTCTACGCGTTCGGAACGGCTGTTCCCAACTTCGGGGTCAACTGGGCGAACGCGGGTACTGACATAGGGAAATCGCTTGGCGAGATCGCGCTCGAGAAGGGCTGGGACCCGGCAACAACCGCCCTCGTGCAGTGCACGAACCCTGATTACGGACCCGTTGTCAACTCGATGTTCGATACCGCGCCGCCAGCGGTGGTAGATGCTGGGTTCGCGATTCCTGAGGAGAACATCTTCAACCTGACTTGTAAGGTCGGGAAACACGAAACCGTGACGACCGACTGGTTCACGGCCAATCCGGACTTCGAGCACGTTATGTTCGACACGATCGATGATCCGTCAGCGGACGGGATGATCAACGCCATCGACAAGGCTGGACGGGCGGACGACTCGATCATCATTGTCAACGGCGCAGACCCGCAGGGCCAGGAGGCCATTCGCGCTGGTAAGCAGACTGGCTCGCTTGCGTTCTTCCCTGAGCGCTATGGCGAGTGGTCGCTTGCGATGCTGGAAGACGTCCTTGCAGGGAATCCCGTCCCGATGGAGGTCAATAACCCGACCCCGCTGATCACGATCGACAACATCGACGAGTACTACCCGGCCGAATAAGCGAGGTGGCGTCCGAAACAGCCGTCGAGCGACCCAGGGCGACGGCGCTAGACCGGCTTCGGGCACTGGCCCTCAGGCCCGAAGCCGGTCTGCCGCTGATCCTTGTCGGGCTCTGCATCTATCTGGGATTCGCGTCGGAGTACTTCTGGCGCTGGCAAAACATCCTCAACATCACCGAGGCGGTCTCGGTCGTCGGGATCGCCGCGGCTTTCCTGACTGTGGTCGTGATCAGCGGCGGCCTCGACCTGACTCCGATCGCTGTCATCACCGTGACCGGGATCGTGATCACCGAGAGTCTCGATGTCGGCATCCCGATCTGGGCCACCGTCCTCCTCGCGCTCGCCGCAGCAACGGGGATCGGGATGGTCAACGCCTCCCTCGTGGCGCTCCTTGCGCTAAACGCCTTCATTGTCACGCTCGGTACGACGTTTCTATTCACGGGGGTGGCGTTCGTCGTAACGGACGGCACGCCGCAGGACGTTGTCAACGAGTCGTTCAACCAGCTGGGCCAATCGAAGATCTGGGGCGGGATCCCGATCGACACGGTCTGGATGGTCGCCGTCTTCGCGGCCACATTCTTCCTGCTCAGGTTCACGAGATTCGGAATCCACGTGTTCGCGGTGGGCGGCGGTGAGAACCCTGCACGGCTGAGCGGCGTCCGCGTGACCCGCGTCAAATTCATGATCTACACGCTCGCCGGGTTCGTCTTCGGCATCGCCGGAATCGTCCAAACGGCAAACGCCGGACAGGTAGGGATCTACGCAGCCTCGAGCTCGACCGAGCTCCTGACCATCATCGCCGCCGTGATCATCGGAGGAACCGCACTGACGGGCGGGCGCGGCAGTGTGATCGGGACGCTCATGGGCATCCTCTTGCTCGGCGTGATCCAGAACGGGCTCACCCTTCTTAACATCTCGAGTTTCTGGCAGCCCGTCGTGGTAGGAGCGATCCTTCTGACCGCGATCGTGCTCGACGAGCTGAGACGGCGCGTACAGGCGGCTCGAGAATGAGCAGCCAGACCCAAGCTGAGCCGGTACGGGCCGAATTCGTCGAGGCCCACGGGCTGAGCAAGCACTACGGAACGATCCGCGCAGTGGACGGCGTCGATCTCAGCGTCAAACATGGCGAGATCCTCGCGATCGTCGGCGACAACGGCGCCGGAAAATCAACTCTGATCAAGATGCTGTCCGGGGCGGTCATCCCAGACGAGGGCGAGATCTACGTCGAGGGCGAGCGAGCCCGTCTTCACGGCCCGCTGGACGCACGAGACCTCGGGATCGAGACGATCTATCAGGATCTCGCTCTGCTTCCGAACCTCGACGTGGTCACGAACCTCTATCTCGGTCGCGAGGAGAAGGTATCCGGAGGTCTCGGCCTGCTTGGCGTGCTGGCGCGTCGCCGTATGCGCGCCGATGCCCGACGACATCTCGAGGAGCTTCGCATCAGCATCCCGAGCATCGCGGGCACGCCGATGGAACGCCTCTCGGGAGGACAGCGGCAGAGCGTCGCGATCGCGAGGGCGATCGTCTGGTCATCGAAGCTCTTGATCATGGACGAGCCGACTGCCGCCTTAGGCGTCGCTCAGTCGCAAGCGGTGCTCGAACTCGTCCAGCGCGTGCGCGAAGGCGGGACGTCCGTGATCATCATCAGCCACATTCTCCCTCACGTCCTCGCCCTTGCAGATCGCGTCGTGGTGCTTCGCCACGGGCGGAAGGTCGCGGACCTGGATGCGACTGAGCTCAGCCAGGATCGCTTGATCGCGCTCATCGTCGGGTTCGAGGATCCGACCGTTCGGAACGGGGAGACGCCGTGAGTACTTTCCAGTCAGGCGCCGCCGGTCTGACGATCGACCCGCCGCTCGGGCTTCCGATGATGGGCGTGGTTCGACGCGATCGCCCGGCCGAGACGCGCCTCGGGCCGCTCGAGACGACCGCTGCGGCGTTCGCAACCGGCGATCGCCTCGTCATCCTCTGCGGCGTCGACACCCTCGCGATTCAGTCGCCGGAGGTCGACGAGCTCCGACGGCGGATCGCCGCGGCGACGGGAGCGGATCCGGCGGGCATCCTCCTCAACTGGAATCACACCCATCACGCGCCGCCCGGTGGGCTTTCCGTCCACGGCTCCTTCGGCGAGCGCGATCCCGAGCCTGACTCCGCGACGGCCGCGTACGTCGAGTACCTCCACGGGCGGATTGTCGAGGTGTGCAAGCTCGCGTGCGAACGGCTCGAGCCGGCGGGCGTACGGTGGGGCCTCGGGTACGCCGATGAGGCCGTGAACCGTCGTGAGCGGGACCGCGATGGTCGAGTGACGAGAATCGGCTGGTATGCGGACGGGATGGTGGACCTCTCTGTCCCCGTATTGCAGTCGGTGCGAGCTGATGGAAGCGCCATCGCCACGGTCGTCGGCTATGGCTGCCACACGGTCACGACGGGGATCGACTTCCCCGGCTACTCGCCCGACTATCCTGGCCCCCTTCGCGATCTAATCCGCTCGGTGACGGGTGGAGAATGCGTCTTCATCCAAGGCGCGGGCGGGAACGTGATGCCCCGTATTGCCTTTGACAACGAGGGTCTCGAGCCGTCACGCCTCGGACGACGACTCGCGCTCGAGGCCATCCACGCGGTCGTGGACCGACCTGCCTGGCCACGGCGTCTCGTACAGACGAGCTTCGGCTCGGGAACCGTCGTCCTTCTCTTTCGCTGGCGGTCGGCAGACGCCGCCGATCCCGTCCTCGCGACGGCCGAGCGCAAGCTGTCATTTCCTCTCCTTCCGCTGCCATCCGCCGCTGAGATCACGGCGCTCCGTAAGCGCGCAGAGCGAGAACTGAAGGAGGCCGAGGCTGCCGGAGCCAGCGAATCCGAGCTGCGGATGCTGCGCTTCCACGGCTTCAATTGGGCGCGCCGCACCGAGCAGGAGATCCACGGCGGCGCCCCGCGGACGACCGCGGAAGGGAGCGTTCACGCAGTCCGTATCGGCGATGGCGTCGTCGTCACGGGGCCGGGCGAGATCTTCACCGAGATCGGCCTTGCGGTGAAGGAGCGCTCGCCGGCTGAGGTGACACTCTACGCCGGCTACACGAACGGCTGCATCTCGTACTTCCCGACGGCGAGCGAGTACCCGCTCGGCGGCTACGAGCCCTCCTACGGCAACAAGACCTATGGACTGCCGGCGCAGGTAGCGCCGGAGTGCGACCGCCTGCTCGTCGAGACCGGGGTCGACCTGATCCGATCGCTGTTTCCTGAGCACACTCCGTTGCCGGCAGGGGACTACCGCGCATCCGGGAAGCTGCCCTCGCCCCCTTCATCGATGGTGATCGAGCGCCCGGCACAGGCCGAGTCGGGTCGACCTTAGCGGGATCGATGTTAGTGTCTGCTGGAATCGAATCCGGAATCGTCTGCAGGCAAGGAGGACTCGTTGGGCATCGCCGCTGACCGGAAAGCTCTGATCACCGGCGGGGCCTCCGGGTTCGGGCTCGCCGTAGCCCGGAGCCTGGCCGATCAGGGCGCACAGGTCGTGATCGCCGACATCAACGCAGCCCAGCTCAACGAGGCGCGGGCCAGGGATCCGCGCCTCGAGATCCGGCAGCTCGATGTGACCGACGCAGACGCCTCGCATGAGGCGGTATCCCATGCCATGAAACAGCTGGGCGGGCTGGATACGCTTGTCACCTGCGCCGGGGTAATCCACGTCAAGCCGCTCCAGGACGTTACCGAGGCTGACTGGGACCGCACGCTGAACGTCAACCTGAAAGGCACATTCCTCGTCAGCCAGGCCGCGGCGCCCGCGCTGCGGGCGAGCGGCAGGGGCCGGATCGTCGCCATCGCCTCGGATGCGGCCCGTCGGGGGTACCCCTGGATTCAGGCGTACTGTGCCTCGAAGTTCGGCCTCGTGGGCCTCTGCGAGTCGCTGGCCGTCGAGCTCGCCGCCGATCAGGTCACGGTGAACTGCGTGTGTCCCTGCGCGTGTCCGACCACGGGCATGGGGCAGGGGCTGACCGCCTGGAAGGTCGACGTGACGGGCAAGAGCGAGGAGGAAGTCCTCGCGTCGATCGCGGCGTCGCAGCCGCTCGGGCGCTACGCGACCGAGGACGACGTCGTTGCGGCCATTCTCTTCTTCCTCTCGGACGAGGCGAGCTTCCTCACCGGCGTCTCCCTCGACGTCGACGGCGGTGAGCACCTCGGCTATATCCCCGGCGCGAGCTGAGGCCCACACGGAGGTTCCCATGCGTTACACCGCCCTCGACCATGTCGGCTTCGCTGTCTCGAGCCTTGATCGCTCGGTCAGCTTCTATACCGAGCTACTCGGCGACGGCCCGGTGCTGCGCAAGGTCTGGGACGTCGAGTACGTCGGCCGTATAGTCGGCTACCCCGGCGTGAAGATCGAGTGTGCCTTCTGGCGCCTGCCGGGAGGCACGATTCTTGAGCTGATCGAGTACCTCGAGCCCGAGCCCGGGCGGGTGGACATGGAAACCTACAACGCCGGGAACGCGCATCTCTGCCTCGTCACCGGAGATCTGCACGCGGACTTCGAGCGCCTCCGGGGCGTGGCGGATTTCCGCGATCCCGACCCCATACGGATCCCCTGGGGACCGTACGAGGGAGGGTGGGCTGCGTACCTCCGTGACCCCGACGGGATCTCGATCGAATTGCTCCAGGAGCCGCCCGGCGGGCCGAAGCTGTGACCGGTGAGTCCCAAGCCGGAACGGACAGCTTCGAGGCCGCTCGGATCGGTGTCGACGTGGGCGGCACCTTCACCGATCTCGTTGTTGTCGACAGGAACTCAGTCCTCGTCCGCGTTGAGAAGGGCCTGACGCGTCGTACGGAGATCGAGGACGGCGTCCTCGATCTCGTCGCGTCCGTGTGCCCGCGGTACGGGCTTTCCGACGCCGCGATGTTCGTCCATGGGACGACCGTCGCCCTGAACATGCTGCTCGAAAGGAGCGGGGCACGAGTCGGGCTTCTCGTGACCGCCGGGTTTCGTGACGTGCTCGAGCTTCGGCGCGGCGAGCGAGCACGGATGTACGACATCCGCTGGGTGCCCGATCCGCCGCTCGTCCCGCGGTACCTGAGGATTCCGATCCGGGAGCGGGTGAGAGCCGACGGCGCCGTCGAGCAGCTTCTCTCGACCTCGGACGTCTCCGAGGCCGCGGCGCTCCTCGTCTCCGAGGAGGTCGACTGCGTGGCGGTCTGCTTCCTGAACGCCTACCGCAACCCCGCGCACGAGCTCGAGGCCGCGCGACTCTTGCGGGCGGCGGGATTCTCGGGCGAGATCTCACTCTCACACGACGCCTCGGGAGAGCACCGAGAGTACGAACGGACGTCGACCACCGTCATCGACGCGTACGTCCGGCCTCGCGTCGCGACCTATCTGCACAACCTTGAGCTCGGTCTCAGGCGGAGCGGGCTCGGCGACGATCTGTACGTGACGACATCTGGCGGCGGTGCCATGACCTTTGCCGAGGCGCAGGCTCGCCCCTTCGAGACGATCGAGTCCGGTCCGGCCGCCGGAGCCGTCGGAGCGGCCGAGCTCTGCCGCACGATGGGGATCCGCTTCGGCGTCGCGGCGGATGTCGGCGGCACGAGCTTCGACACGTGCCTGATCGAGGACGGACGGCCGGCGACCGTCTACGAAGGTCGGATCGCGGGGCATGTCGTCCAGGCGCCCTGGGTGGACGTTCGCTCGATCGGCGCCGGCGGCGGGTCGATCGCGTTCGTCGACGGGGAAGGGCTGCTGCGGGTCGGCCCGGAGAGCGCGGGCTCCGACCCGGGTCCCGCCTGCTACGGAGCTGGCGGAGCGCGGCCGACCGTAACGGACGCCGCGACCGTTCTCGGACTGCTGGGGCACGGAGATCTGGCGGGCGGCGTCCGGCTCGATCGCGCAGCGGCCCGCCGGTCGCTGGAGCCGCTGTGCGACCGCCTCGGCCTCGGGGCCCAGACGGTCGCCGCCGGAGTCGTCTCGATCGCCTGCTCGCGGATGGCAGACGCCATCCGGGAGGTCGCGGGAGAGCGGGGCGACGACCCCCGTGACGCGGTGCTGATCGCCTTCGGCGGAGCTGGACCGCTCTTCGCCACCTTGCTGGCCCGCGAGCTCGACATGGCCCAGGCAGTCGTTCCCCTCCACCCCGGCACCTTCTCGGCGCGGGGTCTGCTCGAGCAGGATCTGGTCCGAAGCGCGGCGACGAGCTGGGTGGTGCGTCTCGAGGGTCGGACGCTCGCCGAGCTCGGTCCCGTGCTCGACGGGCTGTTCGTCCGGCTCGAGCCTCGAAGCTCGGCGGGCGCACCTGTGCGACGCGAGGCTGCGCTCGACCTTCGCTACAGCGGACAGGACTACACCTTGACGATCCCGATCGGCGTCTCCGAGACCGGGCACGTCGAGGCAAGCACCTCAGCCGTCGAGGCGTCGTTCGCGTCAGCCTACGAGCGCGCGTTCGGCCACGTCCTCGACGCGCCCGTAGAGGTGGCTGCGGTTCGCGCGATGACGCGCACCCGGCTCCGCCCTGCCGAGGAGACGCCGGCAACGGCGACGCACGGCGGACCCGGACGCGAGTCCCGTAGCGTCCTGGCGTACTCGTTCTCCGAGGGTCGCGAGACCGAGTTCACCGTCGTCAATCGTCCCGAGCTGCCGGCCGGGTCACGTGTCGCGGGCCCGGCGATCGTCGTCGAGGACACCTCGACGACGTACGTGGACGCCGGATTCGCTGCGGAGGTCTCTCCCGCCGGCGCGCTCCTCCTCGCGCGAGCGGCGAGCGCGGATCCAGGCAGGCAGGAGACCAGTTCGAGCGGGCAGGTGGTACGGCACGAGCCCGTGCTGACCGAGATCGTCCGCCAGGGCCTCCTCTCCGCCGCCGAGCAGATGAAGATCGCCCTTCGCCGCACGGCCTTCTCACCGATCGTCTACGACATGATCGACTTCTGCTGCGCGCTCTACGACCCGGACGTGAGGCTGCTGGCGCAGGCGCAGGCGACACCGCTCTTCCTCGGAACGATGGGGTACTGCGTCGAGTCCTGCGTCCGAGCGGTCGGCGGTCAGTCGCAGCTCGCTCCGGGCGACGTGCTCTTCTCCACCTACGCGTACGACATCGGCTCGCACCCGCAGGACGCCGCGGTCGTTGTCCCGGCCTTCCTCGACGACCGCGTCGTCGCGTACGCCGCGGTCAAGGCGCATCACATGGACATGGGGGCGAAGGAGCCGTTTTGCACGGACACGACCGACAACTTCCAGGAGGGAGTCATCTTCCCCGGCGTTCGCCTCTACCGGGAGGGGCAACGCGTAGACGACGTCTACAGAACGCTGCTCGCGAACTCTCGCCTGCCGAACGCGCTCGCGGGCGACCTCGAAGCCCAGATCGCCGCCGCGCGAGTCGGCAACGAGGCTGTGCTCCGACTGATCGACCGCCACGGGCTCGAGACCTTCCGAGGCGCGGTCGAGCGCATCTTCGATCACGGCGAGGCCACCGTTCGACGCTTCCTCCGCCGCCTTCCGGAGGGTCGCTTCGTCGCTGCCGGGGCGCTCGACAACGACGGAGTCGACGAGGAGCTCGTGCCGTTCGAGGTGGGGATCGAGATCGACGGGGGCGACGTCGTGGTGGACTTCACGGCGGCCCCCGACTCGACGGCGGGGCCCGTCAACTGCCCGCTTCCCACCACGGTCTCGGCGGCGCGTCTGGCGGTGCTGACGATCGCCGGGGGCGGCGAGTCGGCCAACGAGGGGCACTTCCGCCCCATCACGGTGCGAACGAGGCCCGGCTCGATGTTCCACCCGGAGCCGCCGGCTCCGATCTACCTGTACGGGTGGCCGGCCACCCAGGCGATCGACGCGATCCACGCCGCGCTGGCGGACGGAGTGCCCGAGATCGTCCGGGCCGGGAGCGGCGGCGACTTCTGCGGCATGGTGTGGTGGGGCCGGCGATCGGATGGGAGCTTCTGGGCATCTGGGACCGACCACGTCACCGGCCAGGGAGCCCGGTCCGACGCCGACGGCGGCGCGCCGCTCATGCACATCTCCTTCTCGGGGATGCGGAACACGCCGGTCGAGACCCTCGAGCTCCGCTACCCGCTGCTGGTCGAGCGCTTCGAACTCGCGCCCGACTCCGGAGGGGCGGGACGCTTCCGCGGCGGCCTGGGCCTCGACATCCGCTACCGGATGCTCGAGGACGCGCACTTCACGAGTCCGATCGAGAGGACCCGCACGCCGCCGTGGGGCCTCAGAGGCGGCGAGCCCGGCCGGCCGAACTTGCTTCGCGTCGTGCTCCCGGACGGATCGGAACACGTCCTCCGCAAGACCACGGCCCGTGCGGTCCCGGCGGGATCGGCGATCGAGATCGAGGTCGGTGGCGGGGGCGGGTACGGTCCCGCCTCGGCGCGCGACCCCGCCTCCGTGCAGGACGACCTGCGCAACGGCTACGTCACCGAGGACGCGGCCCGGCGCCTCTACCCGAACGCGCGTGCGGGCGACGGGGCGACGGCCGGAGGAGGCTCGCATGCCCTTTGAGCTGAGCTGCACCGACTTCACGTTTCACGCACTCCCGCACGAGAAGGCGCTGAACCTGATCGCCGACCTCGACATCCCGAGCTGCGACCTGCTGTTCTTTCCGGGCTGCCGGCACGTCCAGGCCCAGGAGGTGCTCGCGGATCCGACAGGAACGGCGCGCGTGATCGCACGACGCGTTGAGTCGGCAGGGCTCGGCGTCGCCGACGTCCTCGGGCTCTTCGGGTCGTACCGGGAGCTGTCTCCCAACGACCCGGACGACGCCGCCCGCACGGCGAGCAGGGACTCGTTCGCACGTCTGGTCGAGTTCGCGGCCGGCGTCGGAGCGCACGGCGTCACGATCATCCCCGGTATGGACTGGCCCGGAGAGACGCACGAGACCTCGCTCGCCCGTGCCGGCGAGGAGATGTCTTGGCGCGTCGAGCGCGCCGGGGGAGCCGGGCTTCGGGTGGGCTTCGAGCCCCACGTCGAGTCGCTGACCGAGACGGTCGCCGACGCGCTCGAGCTCTGTTCCCGCGCGCCGGGGTTGACGGTCTCGCTCGACTACTCCCACCTGGTCTACCACGGGATCCCGCAGTCCGCGATCGAGCAGCTCCATCCCGTGACCGGCCACATCCACGGCCGTCAAGGCGCGCCCGGCGTCCTCCAGGCTTCGAGCCGCACCGGGTCGATCGACTTCGGCCGGGTCATCCGGCTCTTCGTCGAGAGCGCCTTCGACGGGTTCTTCTGCCTCGAGTACTGCTGCGACGCCTATAACGACATGGATCGAATAGACACCGTCACGGAGACCGTTCGGCTCCGCGACCTCTTCCGGCGCGTCCAGCAGGGGCTGCCGGCAGAGGTCCAGGCGGAGCGGTTTCCCTGGGACTGAGCGTGCGAGTCGGGCACGTCTGGAAGGTCAGGCCGGGTCGGCGCGCCGACTACCTGAGGATGCACGCGAGCGTCTGGCCCGAGCTCGAGAGCCTGCTCCGGGACGTCGGTGTCCGGAGCTACACGATCTATCTCTGGGGAGACACGGTCTTCAGCCACATGGAGGTCGACGACTACGACCTGCTGGTCGAGCGGTTCGGCGGAGATCCGGTGGGCGAGCGCTGGGAGGCGCAGTTCGCCGACGTCCTCGAGTACCCGAACGCCGATCCGCGGACCGGCTGGCCCGAGACCCTGGTCGAGGTCTGGGACCTCGGCCCGCCACGGTAGAGGAGGAGCGGCATGGCCGATCTCGACTTCGTCGACGCCCACGTCCACTTCTGGGATCTCCGCGACCCCGTCCTGCGCTACGAGTGGCTCGCGCCGGATACGGGGGAAGACCCCGATCTCGGGAACTACGACGCGATCAAGAGCCAGCGATATGCACCGGAGGACTTCCTCGGAGAGACGCGGTTTGCGAACGTCAGCAAGGTGGTTCACGTCCAGGCCGCCATCGGGACGCCCGACCCGGTCGACGAAACGGTCTGGCTGCAGAAGCGCGCCGACCGGCTCGGCGTGCCGCAGGGCATCGTGGCCTACGCCGACCTCGGCGCGGCCGACGCCGGCAGCGTCCTCGCCCGGCACGCCGAACACGAGAACCTCCGAGGCATCCGCGATCTCCGCTACGACGGATACCTGACGGACGAGGCGTGGCGGCGCGGCTATGCCTTGCTCGAGCGCTACGGCCTGGTCTGCTGCGACGATCCGGTTGTCGAAGCGATGGCCGACGCGGCAGAGCTTGCCCGCGCATTCCCCGGGATCACCTACTGCGTCGACCACGCGGGGTTTCCGCGGCGGAGGGATTCGGAGTATTTCCAGGAGTGGCGTCGACGGATGCGAGAGATTGCCTCCGTCGAGAACACAGTCGTCAAGATCTCGGGCCTGGGCATGGCCGACCATCGATGGACCGTCGACTCGCTCCGGCCCTGGGTGCTCGAGTGCATCGATGCATGGGGGCCCGCCCGTGCCTTCTTCGGCACCAACTGGCCCGTCGATCGGCTGTATTCGTCCTACGGCGACGTCGTCGATGCCTACCGGCAGCTCGTCGACGACTTCGGCCACGACGAAAAGGCAGCGCTCTTCTCGGTCAACGCCGAGCGGGTTTTCCGTCTCGGCCGGGGCGGTTCGGGAGGTCAGTGATGAAGGATGCGAGTGGGCGGGCGGAGGAGCTGCTCGCGCGAGTCTGGCTGCAAGTCGACCAGGAGGCCACGCCGGAGGAGGGGGTGCTTGCCTACTCCGAGGTCCTCGGACGCCGGGTCCGCGGCGGCGATCTTCCCGACCAGCGGATCTCCACGTACGACAAGATCGCCGAGGCGCTCGCGGCTGGAGAGTTCGGGCGAGCGGCGGAGCTCGGAGACTTCTTCTCGGACGAGGCGAGCGTGATCTTCGGGATCTATCGCGGCTGGATCCCACAGCTCATCGACTTCCTGCTGGATCGGGGCCTGAGCGAGGACGATCTGACGTCGATCAACAGGCGCATCCTTGCTCTGCTCGACCTGCCCGACGGCCGCCCCTTTCACGCGCGCCGCCTGTGGTCGGAGTTCCAGGGCAAGACCCGCGAGTTCGTGGCGGCCTGCGGCGCTCGGAGCGCGAGCCAGGCGCAACTGGACGAGCTATGGAACCTCTGGCGGGAGCTGCACGACCGCGACGTCGACCACATCTACGGACTGATGCACGAGATCGCGTCACGGTTCGGTGAGAGGGAGCTGGCCGTGATGTGGGACGCGATCATCGGCGATCTCTTCGCCACGCGGTACGCGAAGTTCGACATTGCCCAGTACTCGTGGGATGAATCGTTGTGGACCAACCTCTACCTCGTGATGGAGGCGATGCGCGGGCACCTCGTCGGTCCCGGCCGCAAGGGCAACTTCGAGTTCTTCGAGGACGACGAGCGCTTCACGTTCCGCTTCGATCCGTGTGGCAGCGGCGGCCACACGATCCGCGGCGACGAGGTGGAAGGGACACCGCCGCGCATGGAGCCGCCATACAGCTGGGGCGTAACGACGGAGGAGCACGACTTCGCTTGGAACACGAAGGGCGTCTGCTACTACTGCTCGAACTGCTGCGTCGTCATGCAGCTCAAGCCGATCGACGCGTTCGGCTACCCGGTTCGCGTCGTCGAACCACCGACGTATCCTTCGACGGCCGAGGCGAAGTGCACCTGGCACGTCTACAAGGATCCAACGAAGGTGCCGGAGCGCTACTACCACGCGGTCGGGCGGCAGAAACCACCTCAGCTCGGCGGAGGCAAGGACTGAGATGCCCGAACGGGTCTCGCTCGTCACAGGGGCGGCCGGTGGTCTCGGCGCGGCGGTGGCGACCATGCTCGCGTCGCGGGGTCCGGTCGCGCTCGTCGACATCTCCTCCGACGGGCTTGCCCGCGTGGCGACGACGATCGGCGATGCTGCGACGCCGATCCAGGCGGACCTCTCCGACGTCGCCGACTGCGAGCGCGTCGTGGCCGAGACTATCGCGCGGCTCGGCCGTGTCGACATTCTCGTCAACGCGGCCGCGATCCTCGCCCGCACACCACTAGAGGACGCCGACACCGGGTCGTTCGCGCGCGTCTTCGACACGAATTGCCGCTCCGTCTTCTTCCTGTGTCGCGAGGTCATCCGGGACATGGAGTCGCGGGGCTGGGGGAGGATCGTGAACGTCACCTCGGTCGGCGTCCACGTCGGCGGCTACAGCATCACCTCCGCGCTGTACGAGGGGACGAAGGGCGCGGTCGAGGTGTTCACCAAGACGTTCGCCCGATATGCGGCACCGAAAGGGATCCTCGTGAACGCCGTCGCGCCCGGGGCGATGCGAACGCCGATGATCACCGACGAGACCCCGGAGGACGTCCTCGACGCCTTCGTCGGGACGATTCCGGCAGGCCGGATCGCAGAACCGGAGGAGGTGGCACACGTTGTGGCGTTTCTGACCAGCGACGACGCCTCGTACGTCGTCGGCGCGACCTTCGACGTCAACGGCGGACTGGCGATGCCATGAGCGGACGCGAACCGCAAGTAGGTCGGACGGGCGCAGGCGAGGACATCACGGTCGCCCTGCTCGGCATCGGCCGTGTCGGCTGCGACCTGACGCGCGTGCTGCAGGCGAGGAAGGGCATCCGGATCGTCAGCGCCTGGAGTCGCAACCCCTCCCACCGGGGAGCTGATCTCGGCGTCCTCGCCGGAGGCGAGGGCGCCTCGGTCATCGTGACCGACGATCGTGACGAGGCCCTTGGAGCGGGTGCCGACGTCGCAGTCGTCGCGACCACGTCGTTCCTCCGCGAGCTCGCACCCGACCTGGAAGCAGCCCTCTCCTCGGGTCACGACGTCCTTTGCACGGGAGAAGAGACTGCGTATCCGTGGGCGGTCGACCGAGAGCTCGCCGACAGGATCGACGGGATTGCCCGGGCGAACGGCGTGACCATCGTCGGGAGCGGAGCGAATCCCGGCTTCATCTCCGACACGCTGGTAGCGACGCTGGCGCTCGCCGCGCCCGACGTCGCCGGCATCCGGATCTCCCGGGTTGTGAACGTTTCCCGCTTCAGCGCGACCGTGCTCGGCCGCCTTGGGGTCGGGTACACAGCCGAGGAGTTTGCCGAGGGCAGGGCGGCCGGGCGGATCTGGGGTCACATCGGCTATCCCCAATCGATGCGCCTCGTCGCCGACGCGCTCGGCCTCGAGCTCGAACGGGTCGACGGAACCGTCGAGCCGTTGTTCGCCGAGCGCCCGTTCCGCGGCGACCACTTGGAGGTTGCGGAAGGTCGTACCGCCGGATTCGTCCAGCACTACGTCGGGGTCCTGGCCGGCGATGAGGCGTTCGACGCCCGGATGACCGGGCACCTCGATCCGGACGGCGTCGGGATCGACGTGAAGGACACGATCCAGATCGACGGCAGCGTGCCCCTGACGCTCGAGGTTAGGCCGGGCTTCCGTGCGCAGGAGACATCGGTCGCGGTGCTCGCCAACTCGATCGCGCGAGTCCGCGCGGCGCCGCCCGGGTGGATCACGGTCACGGACCTGGCGCCGAGTACCGCGCGTCAGGACGGTGATGGCTCGTGAGCGGTCGCATCCGGACGGTCGACGCCTTCCCGCTCGCGTACCCCGAGCCGCACTACAAAGGGATCGAGCGCTACGTGACGCTGGCGCGTGTGGAGACCGACGACGGCGTCGTCGGTTGGGGCGAGTGCATCTCGCAGTTTCCCGAGTCGTCGATCGCGACAAAGGTCGTGATCGAGCGCGGACTGGCGCCGCTCCTCGTCGGCGAGGACGGGTTGGACGTCGAGCGGCTGTGGCAGCTGATGCTCGACCGCATGTGGTGGTACGGCCCCGAGGGTATCGGCGCCTTCGCCATTAGCGCGCTCGACATGGCGCTCTGGGACGTCAAGGGCAAGGCGCTCGGGCTCCCGGTCTGCCAGCTAGCGGGAGGCATGCTCCGGCCGCGCGTCGCCGCCATGGGCTCGATCGTTTTCGACCTGGACGACGTCGACTGGACGCTCGGCGAGTTCGAGTGGATGCGCGACGCCGGCTACCGGATCGTGAAGGGCGGGTGGGGGATGCGACCAGACGCCGTTTTCGGGCAGAGGCGGTCTCGGGATCTCGAGCTCGTGCGCCGGATCCGGGAGACGATCGGGCCGGAGCTCGAACTGGTGGTCGACACGCCGGGCGGGTGGGGCGTCTGGGACACGTCGACCGCGATCCAGCGCTTCCACGACCTCGAGCCGTACTCGCTCAAGTGGATCGAGCAGCCCTTGCTGCCGCGGGACCTGGCCGGTCATGCGCGACTGCGGCGCGCAGTCTCGACGGCGATCGGCACCGGCGAGGACGAATGGAGTCCCGAGACCTATTCCCGTCTGATCGAGGCGGAGGCGGTCGACGTCGTGCAGATGGATCCCGGCCGCTGTCTCGGCATCACGGGCTGCCTCCAGGTGATCGAGCTCGTGGAGGCGGCGAATCTGGCCTACAGCATGCACACGTGGAGCAGCGCCCTGAACACCGCTGCGAGCGTGCACCTGCTCGCGATCTCGAAACACGGATCGTGCCTCGACCTCAAGCCGCACGAATCGCCGTTGCAGCACGAACTCGTCTCCGATCCGTGGGTCCAGCGCGACGGCTTCCTCGACGTGCGTCCGCAGGGCGGTCTCGGAGTCGAGGTGCGCGACGAGGTCGTCGCCCGCTACGCATTCGAGTAGCGACCGCCAGGCGCGGCCGCCACCTACTCGCTGCCGCCGACCCGGCGGCAGCCGACTCCCAGGAAGTCCGCGATCCGGCCGACGTCCCCCGCCAGTAGGCCCGGGCTGACGGAGCTGTGATGGCTCGCGCCGGCGAGCGCCCAGGCGGTGTACCCGTCGACGGCGGATTGGCCCGAGAACCGGAACGCTCCATTCGGAGTCCCGGCGCCGCCGAAGCGTCGGCCGGTGATCTCGCCTTCGGCGACGACGAAGCGGAACCCGCTCGGCTCGTCGGCATGGGGCGTGAACGCGACCAGCGTCGCCGGGCCGGGCCGGAGCCCGAAGCATGCGCAGGCGCCCCTCCGTGCGTCGGATGCGAACCAGGCGTTCTCGATCAGCTGCGGGCGCTCGCCCGGCGCGGCCCAGCCGAGGTCGTGCTCGCCCGTGTTCGCGATCGCGAGCTCCCCGGTCGAGTAGTCGATCGACTCGAGCTCGTGGTACAGCGTGGGCACGCCGAGCAGCTTGGCGGTCAGCATGGCGACGGCAGTCGGAACGTCTCCCGTGCACGTCCACGGACGCCCACTCGAGGTCTCCCGCCCGAGAGCGAGACAGGGTGCGATACCCGGCTCCGGCCCGAGACGGATCTCGGCGACGTGGCAGTTCATCGCGCCAGCGTCGAGCCGCTCCTTCCGAGCGATCTCCTCGAGGGCGACAGCGCAGCGGACGGATCTCGAGAGGCACTCGTCCCGCGCGGCCGCCGGATCGATCTCGAACGCGGCGCGGAGCTCCTCCTCGATTGACGCAGCCCGGACCGGTGAGGCTGCCAGGTACGCCTCACGGAACTCGGCCGGCAGGACAGGCACGATCATCATTCCGGTCGCGGAGGCAAGGTCGGCCGGGTCGCACTCGACGCATTCATATCCATCCTGCGCGGCACCGATGAGACCAATGCGAGCGGCCCGCAGACGCCGGGCGGCCGCCGCGGCACGCACCGCGCGCTGCACGTCGCGGGCGGTCCGCTCGTCGTCGAGCGGCCCCACCACCAGCAGCCACCTCCGTCCCTTGCGGCCGAGCACGTTCGCGAGCTGGCTCGTTCCGACGGTCGCTCCCTCGGTCGTGATGTCGGCATGGTCGAGCCCGTCGGGGATGTCGGTGCGGCGATGCACCGCCCAGACGACCACGGGGATGTCCGGCAGCGCCTCGAGCGCCGCGAACGTGTACGCCGGCGGCACCGCCATGGACTGGACGACGAGCAGCGCGTCGGGCCTGGCGGCCACGATTCGCTCCGCCGCGGCACGAGCGCTCTCCCGGGAGTCCAGCGACTCGTCGGCCACGACGACGAGCTCCCCGAGGGCAACGCCGACTGACCGGGCCAGCTCGGCCCGGTCGGCGCGCAGGTCGAACGTGACCGTCCGCTCCCAGAACGACCAGAACGGCGAGAGCAGCGCGACGCGCGGCCCCGTCACGGCACGAGGACGCTCCGCACGACCCGGCCGGCGCGCAGATCGTCGAGCGCGGAGTTCGCCTCCTCGAGCGGCCGGACGGCGTCCAGGAGATGGTCGACGACGACGTGGCCGTCCAGGTAGAGAGCGATCGCCTCGGCGATGTCGGCGGGGACGAAGCCGCGCGATCCGAGAATCGAGAGCTCCCTCCAGATCACCTCCATCGGGCGAACCGGGAACGGCTCTGCGGTCGACCCGACCAGCACGACCCGGCCTCCCGGACCGGCCATCGCAACCGCGCCTGCGTACGCCTCGGCCGAGTCGGCGCACTGGAGCACGACGTCGGCCCCGATGCCGTCGGTCAGCGCGCGCACCGCCTCGACCTCGCGCCCCTCTTCGGCCTGTACGCACCGATCGGCGCCCATGCGCTCGGCAAGCTCGAGCTTCGGCGCTGACCGCGAGACGGCGATCACCCGCGCTCCGTAGTGACGCGCGAGCTGCACGGCGTTCGAGCCGAGCCCGCCGATCCCGACGACGGCCACCGTCTCGCCCGCCTCCAACCGGGCGATCCGCCGGAGCGCGTGGAGCGGCGTCGCGACCGCGTCGGTCAAGACTGCGAGCACGGCCGGATCGACCGTCGCGGGTGGACGGACGAGCGCCTCGACCGGACGCAGGACGAACTCGGCGAACGCGCCGTCCACGTCGACCCCCATGCGCCGAACGTCGGGGCTGCGGTTCGGTACGCCAGCCGCGGCCCAGCGGTCTCCGGGAGGCGTCGTGATGTAGTAGAGGGCAACCTGGTCGCCGGTCGTCACCCCCGCGACGCCCTCGCCGATGGCGTCCACCACTCCGGCCGCCTCGTGGCCGGGCACGATCGGCAGCGGCGAGGACGAGAAGCCTCCGTCCTGGAGGAAGAGATCCGAGCCGCAGACCCCGCAGGCCTGAACCCGGACGCGCACCTCGCCGGGACCGGGATCCGGAATCGGTCGACGCACGGGCTGCAGTGGCGCCCGGTACCGCCGGAGCTCGTGAGCTCGCATGGTCGCCGGCTCAGTCGATGAGGAACCCCCCATTGACGTCGACCACCTCCCCGGTGATGTAGGACGCGTGGTCGGAGCAGAGGAAGGCGACGCAGGCCGCGACATCGTCCGGAACCCCGACGCGCGCGACGGGGATGCGGTCGGCAAGGTGCGAGATGCCGGCGAGCATCGGCGTGTCGATCAGCGCGGGTGCGAGCGCGTTGGCGGTGATCCCCTGCGGCCCGAACTCGGTCGCGAGCGACTTCATCAGCGTCATCAGACCGGCCTTGGAGGCGGCGTACGCGGCGCAGCGGGCGGTGCCGCCAGAGACTCCGGCGGACGACCCGATCGCGACCAACCTGCCGAATCCCCGTTCGCGCATCGACGGAAGTGCTCTCCGGGCGCACAGAAACGCGCCGTCCAGGTTGACCGCCATCGTCCGGCGCCACGATTCGAACGTCGTGTCGGTCAACGACTCGATCTCGAAGACACCGGCGTTCAGCACAACGATGTCGACTGCGCCGAGACGCTCTTCGACGGCGGCGAACGCCTGGTCGACAGATTCTTCGCTCGTGACGTCGAGCACGACGCCTAGCACTCCGTCGAGCCGCGGCGCCTCGAGGTCTCCTCCGGCGGTGCGGGCACCGAGCGCGGCAAGGGTCTCGGCGATGCGCTGTCCGATGCCTCGGCCCGCGCCGGTAACCAGCGCCGTTCGCCCATCGAGACCCGCCAGTTTCATGTGAGTTGCGTCGGCGACCACGGTCAGGCCCAGGCGTCGTGTGAGAGCTGGGACAGGCCTGTGATCATCTTGACCACCTCGTCGCCGTCCGTCTCGGCCGTCCGCCGGATGCCGACGAGGCGGCCACGGCGGAGCACTGCGACGCGGTCCGCGAGCCGGAAGACCTGATCGAGCCTGTGAGTGACGAGGATGATCGTCAGACCCCGCTCGGCCAAATTTCTGATCATCTCCTCGACCTTTCCTGTCTCCTGGACGCCGAGCGCCGCGGTCGGCTCGTCGAGGATGACGACGCGCGAGCTCCACCTCGCAGCCCTCGCGATCGCGATGCCCTGACGCTGGCCACCTGAGAGACTTCTTGCCTCGACGGACAGGGAAGGGATCGTGATCCCGAGGGCGGCCATCGCCTCTCGCGCCTCAGCGCGCATCGCCTTCTGGCGCATGAAGCGAAACAGGCGTCCCACGCCCACGCCGGACGTGAGCTCGCGTCCGAGATACAGGTTCGCGACGACGTCGAGATCTGGCGCCAGAGCGAGATCCTGGTAAACGGTTTCGATCCCGCTGGCTCGCGCGTCGAGCGGACTGCGGAAATGAGTGCGTTGGCCCTCGACGCGAATCTCGCCGTCATAGGTGGGATGTGCACCCGCGAAGATCTTCATCAGCGTCGATTTGCCGGCCCCGTTGTCGCCCACGATCGCGGTCACTGTGCGCCTCGGAAAGGCGATGCTCACGCTCTCGAGCGCGAGGACGCCGCCGAATCGCTTCGTCACGTCGACGGCCTCGAGCACGCGTTCCTGTTCCGGTGCCGAGACGGGCTCGTGGGTAACCGGCGTGTTCATTTACTCCGCCGCGGTCTGGAGTCGGACACGGAGACGGTCGAGGCTGACGGCCACGATCAACGCTACACCACGTGACACCTCCTGCCAGAACGGGCTCACGCCGATGAGGACGAGGCCGTTGTTGAGCGTCGCAAGAATGCAGAGGCCGAGGACGGTGCCGAGGATCGTTCCCCGGCCGCCGGAGAAGCTCGTGCCTCCGATTATGACGGCTGTGATGACGTCGAGCTCCGCGCCGAGGAAGGCGTTCGACGAGGCTGCCCCGAGTTGGGAGACGTTGGTCAGCCCGGCGAGGGCCGCACACAGCCCGGCCATGACGAAGCTGATGAAGAGCACCCTGGCGACGCTGACGCCCTGGAGCCGCGCGGCCTCCGAGTTCGACCCCACCGCCTGGATGCTCCGTCCGAACACCGTGTATCGGTAGAGCACGGCCGCGACCAGAGCGAGAGCGGCAAAAATCACCACCGGCATCGGGATCTCACCGAAGATCTCGGTCCGGCCGAGGCCCTCGAAGCCGTCGACCCGGACCGTAGCGCCATCCGACACGAGTCGTGTCAGCCCGCGGAAGATAGCGAGGGTTCCGAGTGTCGCGATGATCCAGTTGATGCCGATCTTGGTGATCAGGACGCCATTGAAGGCGCCGATCGCGCCACCGATCAAGATCGCCAGGAAGACCGCGAGGCCGGTCGACATATCCCCGAACCAGAGCGCGAACAGCATCCCGCAGAAAGCGGCATTCGCGGTGATCGAGAGGTCGAGCTGGCCGCCGACGAGCAGGAGCGTGTTGGGCAAGGCGAGGATGCCCAGCACCGACATCGCGAGCAGGATGTTGAGCCAGTTGTCGGTGTTGAAGAAGTACGGCGACGAGAGGCCGAACCAGATGACAAGCACGACCTCCATTCCGATCACGGCGGTGATCGGGGGGATCACTCGGAGACGTTCCACGACCAGCTGGCGCGGGCTCCGAGCCTCGCCCGGAGCGGCGGGCTGGACGTCGGTCATGCTGATGTAGGTGGGGACCTGGGGGTCCCCACCTGGACGGCGCTCGCTCGGCTACTCAGGGTAGTACTCGTCGATGTTGCTCTGATCGATGAAGACGTGCTCGACGAGAATCGGGTCTGCCACCTCTTCCCCGTTGATGAGCCGGATGATGTTGGGGACGAGGAAGTCGGCGTAGTGCTCCGGGAAGTACGCCGTCGATCCGACCCATGTGCCGTCGCGGATGACATCGCGGGAGGAGACGTCCGCGCCCTGGCCGACGATCGCGGCCTGGTCGAGACGCCCCGCCGCCTCGAACGCGGCGGTCGCGCCGAGCGAGCTGTCATCGTCGATCGCCACGACGGCGATCCGCTCTGCGCTCGGAAGCGCTGTCAGCTGATCCGTGGTCAGCCGGCGCACGTCCTCGATGATCGACTCGCCGGCGATCACCTTGATCTTGTCCGGGGGGATAGGCCCGCAGACACTCTCGAATCCCTCCTGCTGCCCGTCAACGCGGATCGTGTTGACCTCGCCTGCGCTTGGAGACTCGAGACGGAAGAAGGCGTCGATCTCGCAATCCCAGTTCTCCTGCGCCCACGTTCCGAGAGCCTCGCCCGCGAGGCGTCCGGCGGCCGCGTTGTCAGCACCCATGAAGATGGCGCACGGATCCATCTTGATGTCGATCGTGATCACCGGAGTTCCCTCGATCAGATCGCAGGTCGCTGGGCCGCTCGCCTCGTCGACCGGGAACTGGATCACGCCGTCAACCTCCTGCGTGACGAAGTTCCGCAGGTTCGCCTGTACCTTCTGCTGATCGAGGTCGTTGTCAGCGACGATCAGCTCGAGCCCACACTCAGAAGCGACCTTCTCGAGTCCCTCCCGGACTTGCACGGTGAATGGGAACTCTTCCGAGATGTTCGCGAAGCCGACCTTGAGCCCCTCGCCGGACTGACCCTGGCAGACGTCCGGCAGGCTAGCCGCCGAGGTTTCCGCTACTGCGCCTGTGTCGGCGGGCGCCGCCTCGGAGCTTGCCGCAGCGCTGTCGGTGACCTCGGTCTCGGCTGGCGCAGTCGACGCGCTGTCGTCGGACCCGCCACAAGCCGCAAGTCCGAGGATGGCGGCGGCAGTCGCGGCCGCAAGAAGCACGCCATGACGTCGGATGCCTCTCGTCCACTCCATCGTCTCGTCCTCCTTCGCCCGGCTTCCGCAAACGATTCCGGAATCGTAATCGGCGTCGGTAGGATGTGTCAACCGGGCGGCCCCGACGGCCAGATCTCGACGAATGCGCCGATCTCGGCGCTTCGGTACATCGCGTCGAGGAACTCGACCGTCAGCAGGCCGATCTCGGACGGCGAGCCGTTTCGCTCCTCGCCGCGGGACACCCGCACGAGGTTGTCCACCGGCGCGGCCTCCGGGTACCGGTCGGCAGGAGCGAGTTCAGGAAGCAGCGTGTTCGTACCGTCGCTTCGGTGGATCGAGCAAACGGCGTTGTTGACGTCGAAGAGGACGTGGCCGTCGCGCCCGAACAACCTGTACTCGAGTTGCTCCTCGTGTCCCGGGAGCATTGAGCCCGTGCTCGCGAGCGTGCCGACGGCCCCGCCGTCGAAGCGCATCGCGACGGCATCGCAAAGGTCGACGGCGAGCTCGAAGGGCTCGGCGTATGCGGCAATCTGGACAGGACGCAGCCCGGTGAGCCAGAAGAGCAGCGCGGCGGCGTGCGTCACCTGGGTCTGGCCCTGGCCGCCGCCCGCGATTGTCGGATCCGAGTACGTCGCGCTGCCGGGAGTCGCGGAGGCCGAGAACTCGAACAGGTTCTCGTACGCGCGTGGGTTGCCTCGGTACAGCTCCCGGACGATCGAGGCGAAGAGGCAGCTCACGAACTCGAGCTCACCGATCATTCCCTCGGCGATCGCAGACCGCACCGCCAGCACCTGCGCGTTGTAGTGCCAGGGATACCCGATCATGAGCTCGCGCTCCCGCCGCCGAGCCTCGTCGATGAGGATTCGTCCGTGCCGCGGGTCGAGCACCATCGGCTTCTCGAGGAGGACGTGGACGCCGTTCTCGAGCGCGAGCAGGGCAACGTCGAAGTGGTAGGCGTGAGGAACCGCGATCACGACGGCGTCGAGAGCAATCGCTGCGAACATCTCGTCGGCGGTGCGGAACGCGTCCCGGACGCCGTAGCGTTCGCTCGCTGCTCTCAGGGCGTCGGCGTCGGGATCCGCGAGACCGGCGATGACAGCGTTGTCGTTCCGGCTGAGCGCGGGGAGATGGGCGTTCGACGACCACCACCCGCAGCCGATTACTCCGACCCGGACCGGTGGCCCCATCAATGAGGCGGAGCGTTGTCAACGATCATGAGACGCCGGATCGTATAGCGCCATCCCGATCCAGGGCAATGGCGGCGCGCCGCCATTCGGCACGCCTGCCAGGATGGGGTTCCGGTCATTCTTCCAAGGAGTGAGGCCGATCTCTCCGGCAGCCGGATCATTCGCGGATCTCGTTCTCGACAACGGCCGCGCGTTCGTCTCGTTCGACGCGAATGACGGCCGCGTCGTTGCCGCGGGGCACCACGAGCTCGGGATCTCGCTCGTGTCGGAGCGCCAGCTGGCTGCGAACTGGCGCCTCGGTGTTCACTTCCCGGACGGGTTCCGCCGGATCGGGACTCCAGGCCAGGCCCTCTCGTCCGCCACCATCGACGACGATGGTGCGACGCTCGTCTGGGAGACCCTCGTCACCGACGACGGCGTTGTTCTGGACCTGGAGCTCGTGCAGGTCGTCGCGCTCGAGGGCGACGCGATGAGCGTCACGGTGCGCCTCGACAACCACAGCGGCTTCCCGATCGAGGAGGTCGCCCCGTTCTGCCTCGGCGGGCTCGCGGACTGGCAGGAGCAGGACGAATGGCGGTTTTGCGTTCCGAGCAGCGTCTTCGGCGGGGAGGAATGGCGCTTCTACGCCGAGTTCCCGGGCACCTACATCGGCTTCGAGCGACCGGCGTTCTGCTTCACCTATCCCGGGACGTCGATCGACTACTGGCAGCAAAACCTCAGCATGCCGTGGGGCTCGCTGTACAACACTCGACGGCGGGTCGCGGTGTACCTGGGCAACCACAACCCCCAGATCTCGTTCTCGGCGCTCTGGGGAGAGCTGCACCCCGCCGGAGACCGCGCCAACCCAGGAGGGCGGGCCAAACCGGAGCTCTGGCCACACCCCGAGCGCGCGAGCGCCGGGACGCCGATCGGCGCCACCGTCGGCTGGGTCCAGTTCCCGTTCGTGGGCGGAGGGATGCGCTACGAGAGCCCGCCGGCCGTCGTTCGCTTTCATGAAGGAACCTGGTGGGAGGCAGCCTGCCTCTACCGGGAGTGGTTCGACGAGCACGTCGAGCGGGTCGAGTACCGGCCTGACGGCCTCGGCGAGAGTGACGCGTGGCAGTGCACCTACCTCGCTGCGCCCGATGCACCGGCACGTCATCGGTTCGACGACCTGGCAGCGATCGCGCGCGACGCACTCGAGGCCGGGATCGAGACGATCATGATCGCCGGCTGGCACGAGGGCGGGCTCGACAGCAACTACCCGTCCTTCGGGACGCCGAGCGAGTCGCTCGGCGGGCACAGGGCACTCGAGCGCGGAATTCGCGAGAGCCGGCAGCTCGGCGCGCGCGTGCTCCTCTGGGCCAACGCCAACCAGATCAGCTACGACCACCCGTCGGCGGACGAGCTCCTCCGCTACGCCAACCGGGATCCCTCGGGACGGCCGCATCGCCCTATCGGCTTCGGCTTCTTCCGCCTTCTGAGCGTGCTCGGCTACACCACCCCCTGGATGGTCGGGGGGAACCTCGCGCACGACGGCTTCCGCGACGCGATCCACGCAGAGTGGGAGAAGGTTGCAGCTTTCGCTCCTGACGCGATGCTCGTCGACAAGCTGATCTGCGGCGAGCCGCACCATCTCGACTTCAGCCCCGACGCACCAGGCGAGCCGTCGAGCAGCGCCCACCAGGCGCTCGTCGAGGCCGTGGGCACGCTCGCCCACACGCTCGACCGCCACACGCCGCCGATCCGGCTCGCGCTCGAAACGGCGTGGGACCGGCTGATGCCGTACGCCGAGGCGCTCTACCTCCGCCACTTCGGCCAAGACCACGTTCCGGTCCGCGAGGTCGCGTTTCCGGAGGTCAAGGCCAGCTGCTGCATCTGCGGAGACTTCGACTTCGGTCTCGTCAACAACTCCGTGAGGTTCGGGCACATCCTCGCCGTCGAAGCCCTGAGACTCTGGGGCACCTGCGCCGACCTGCCGAACCTCACGCCCTACATCCGGGAGGTCCTCCGGCTGCGGCGAGAGCTCCGGGACAACCTCTGGTTGAGCCGAGTCGTCCAGCCGACGTTCGCCCGCATCCGACCCGGTCGGGCAGTTCGCGTCGGCGCGCTCGAGAGCTGGGTCGATCCGCCGAGCTCCGGGACACGGCATGCGCTCGTGCTGCATCACTTCGACGCCGAGCCGCAGACGGTCGAGCTCGAGCTCCTCCAGCCGTACAAACGCGCGGTCGTGCACCGCCCCTACGCGGCGCCCGAAGACGTCGGTCAGCGGTTCTCGCTCGAGATCCCCCGAGACCGTCTCGCCGTCGTCCTTCCCTTCACGTAGACCAGGCACCGGCGCACCCGGACGGTGTCGGGACAGCTCTGTCGACGGAACACGGGCGGGCTCGATGCGATGCTCGGCCAGCCGATTGACGTGTCTTAGCGCCCGCGACGCCCTTGCGGTAAGGTGCTGGAATCGTAACCGGTATTGTTTGCTAGGAGGGCTCCTTGGCTGCGATCGCGGAACGCCAGACCGTCGAGCTGACGATGAGCGAGGCGATCAATCGCGCCCTCGCGGAGGCGTTCGAGCGGGACGAGCCGGTCATGCACCTCGGGCAGGACATCGGCCCGTACGGCGGGACGTTCGGGGTAACACGCGGGCTCTACGAGCGATTCGGCGGCGACGTCGTCCGCGACGGGCCACTCTGCGAGTCGAGCACCGTCGGCTTTGCGATCGGGCTCGCGATCTCCGGCGTCCGGGCGATCGTCGAGATCGAGTTCTTCGACTTCGTCGGCGTTGCGATGGATCAGATCGTCAATCAGGCGGCCAAGCTCCACTACTTCACCGGCGGCCGGCTCTCGGTTCCGCTCGTGATCCGGACGCCGATCGTCTCGCGTCTCGGTACCGGCCCGCAGCACTCGCAGAGCCTCGAGGCCTGGTTTCTCCACGTCCCCGGGATCAAGATCGCCATGCCCTCGAACGCAGCCGATGCGCACGGGCTGATGCGCGCCGCGTTGCTCGATCGCAACCCGGTGCTGTTCGTTGAGAACGTGCGGCTCTACGGCCGCAGAAGCCAGGTCGACATCGACGCCGCGCCTATCGAGTTCGGGGTAGCTCGGACCGCACGGGAGGGAACGGATGTGACGGTCGTGGCGCTATCGAACATGGTCGACGAGGCGCTCGCGGCCGCAGACATCCTGGCCGAGCGCGGTGTCTCGATCGAGGTGATCGACCCGCGTACGATCGCCCCGCTCGACCTCGAGACGATCGTCGCCTCGCTCAAGCGAACCGGCAAGCTCGCGGTCTGCCACGACGCGCACCGGACCGGCGGCTTCGGCGCAGAGCTCTCGGCCCGCTGCATGGAGGAGGCGTTCGACTACCTCGACGCTCCGATCGAGCGGGTAGCGTCCCTGGACGTACCGATCCCGTGCGGGCGCGAGCTCGAGCACGTGTATCCGACCGCGTCCAGCGTCGTCGACGCGGTCGAGCGTCTTCTCGCCAGATGACCGGCGCCTCGACCAGTCTCACGTTGCCGCAGCTCTCCATCTCCATGGAGGAGGGAACCCTGCTCGCCTGGCTCGTCCAGGACGGCGACGACGTCGTTGCGGGGACACCGATCGTCGAGGTCGAGACCGACAAAGCGACCGTGCAGTTGGAGGCCCCCGCCTCGGGCCGCATCCGCATCGTGGCGCCTGAGGGGGCGATCCTCCTGGTAGACGCACTCCTAGCCGAGATCGATGTCGTCGCTGCAGCCGTCGCGGCGCCGGCGGCGAGCGTGCACCCGGGAACCGCCCGAGGGGCCCCGAGACGAGCGCCGGCGAGCGCAGGCGCGCGCCCGCCGGATGCGGCACCGACCGCCGCAACGCAGGAGCTTCCGATGCCCGTCGCTGACGCGGCTCCAGGCGAGCGTCCGGCCGATGTCTCGAGTGAGGACCTCCTCGACCTGTATCGGACGATGGCACGGATTCGCGCCTTCGAGGAGCAGGTCGTCGACGCGTACAACGCCCGGCTCGTCCCGGGCTCGACACATCCGTGCATCGGGCAGGAGGCGTCCAAGGTCGGCACGATCTCGGCTCTCGGCCCGGACGACCTCGTGCTCGCGACGTACCGTGGGCACGGGGAGGCGATCGCCCTCGGAATGGATCCCGTCGCGATCATGGCCGAACTGATGGCCCGCTCGACCGGAGTGTGCAAGGGCAAGGGCGGCTCGATGCACCTCTCGGATCCCGCTAGGGGGCTGATCATGACCAACGCGATCGTCGCCGCCCACATCCCGATCGCCGGCGGCGTCGCGCTCTCATGCAAGCGGCGCGGCACCGGGCAGATCGTGGCGTGCCTGTTCGGCGACGGCGCGGCGTGCGAGGGCGAGTTCTTCGAGACCCTCAACATGGCCCAGCTCTGGGAGGTGCCGCTCGTGCTGGTCTGCGAGAACAACGGTTGGGCGATCTCGGTGCCGACGTCCGCGAGCCAGGCGACCCCGGACATCGCCGACCGGGCGCGGGGCTTCGGCATGCACGCGACTGTGGTGGACGGCAACGACCTGCTCTCGGTTCGCAACGCGGTGGGCGAGGCGGTGGATCGAGCGCGCTCGGGTGCTGGGCCCGCCCTGGTCGAGGCGAAAACCGTTCGCTGGGAGCGCCATTCGGCGCTCTCCGCCGGTGCCGATCCCGAGGAAGGCCGCCGCGCCTGGCAGAGGGTCGATCCGATCGCTCGCTTCCGCAAGTCGCTGCTCGTGTGGGCGGTCGGGGACGAAGCGGCTCTCGACGAGATCGACCGCGACGCGGCCACGGAGGCTCGTGAATGTCGGTCGGTCGCGGAGGAGGCGCCGTTTCCCGATCCCGCCTCGGTCTTCGAGGACGTCTACTCGACCGTCCCCTGAGGCTGACGATGGCTGTCAGTCGCAGGTCGAAGACCCGGTCCGCGAGTCTTGCGATCCGGAGAATCGAGCTGATCCCGATCGTCGCGCCGCTCGGTCGCGTGTTTCGCGGGAGCTACTACCAGATGACGAATCGTGCGACGATCGTGATTCGTATCCATACCGCGGAGGGTCTCATCGGCGAGGCGTATGCCGGGGACGAAGACAGGACGCTTCCGGAGATCGCGGCGGTCGTCGAGAAGGAGATCGCGCCGGCGTTGCTCGGCGAGGACGCTCTCGCTGTCGAGCGCTGCTGGGCGCGCGCCCAGACGGTCACGTTCGATCAGCTCCGCGACCGCAAGATCGGCCTGGTCGCTCTCGCGCTCGTCGACCATGCGCTGTGGGACCTCGTCGGCAAGGCGAGCGCCCAGCCTCTGTGGCGTCTCTGGGGCGGCTACGCCGACCAGATGCCCGTGAACATCATCGGCGGTTACTACGGAGCGGATCTCGCCGGCATTCGCGACGAGGTGGCGGAGTGGGTCGACATGGGGTTCCGAGGCTGCAAGTTCAAGGTCGGACAGCTCAGCCCGGAGGAGGACGCTGCTCGTGTCGAGGTCGTCAGGGAGACCGCGGGCGACGACTTCGTGATCACGATCGACGCCAACCAGGGCTATCCCCTCGGTCGCGCGCTCGAGCTCTGCGACCGTGTCCGCGGTCTCGGCATCCGATGGTTCGAGGAACCCTGCCGCTGGCGAAACGATCGGCGCTCGCTCCGCGAGGTGCGCGCTCGCGGCGGCATCCCGACCTGTGCCGGCCAGAGCGAGCACTCGGCCGCCGGCTGTCGCGACCTCTGTGAGGTAGGCGCCATCGACGTCTGCAACTTCGACGCATCGTGGTCCGGTGGTTGCACGGAATGGAGGCGCATGGCCGCCGTCGCACACGTGTACGAGGTCGAGGTCGGGCACCACGAGGAGCCCCACGTCGCACTTCACCTCCTCGCGAGCCAACCTCATGCGACGTTCGTCGAGGTCTTTCACCCGGACCGCGATCCACTCTGGTGGAACCTGGTCGCGAACCGACCCGAGATCGTCGACGGGCTGCTCTCGCTACCCGAGGGCGCTGGGCTCGGGTGGGAACTCGACGAGGACTACATCAACTGCTACCGGCAGGACCGGGTCTCGTAAGCGAGCGCAGTCTGTCTCGGAGTTGCCGTCGAGCTCAGGGCGTGTGTGCGATTGTTGTGCGACGGGGGCCGGGCTGGCGGTCCGAAGGGCATCGGCCATCGACTCGAGGCGGCGAGGCAGCCACCATGAGCGATCCGCGCACGGCACCGGATCTGCTCAAATGGGGGGATGCTCAGCTTCAACGTCTTCGACGCTCCGATCAGCTACGAGCCGTCCGACCCCCAGCCCTACGCCGCCGGGATGAACCGCTTCGGCCCGAAGATCGGGGCGAGCCGGATGGGCGCGACGGTCTACGAGCTGCCGCCCGGCCAGTCGCTGTGCCCGTACCACTACGAGTCCGAGGAGGAGTGGCTGCTCGTCCTCCAGGGCCGGCTCACACTCCGGCACCCCAAGGGCGAGGACGTGCTCGGCCCGGGGGACGTCACCGCCTTCCCGGTCGGTCCCGCGGGCGCTCACAAGACCACCAACCACGGTACCGAGACCGTGCGCATGATCATGTTCTCGACCAACGATCCGATCGGGTACTGCGTCTACCCGGACTCGAACAAGGTCTCGCACTGGACCGACTCGAGCAACCCAGAGGACAACGTGCGCGTCCGCCGCGGGGAGAACCTCGACTACTACGACGGCGAGCTCTAGGTGTAGTTCCTGAGGACGTTGTTCATCCGGGCCTCCTTGGAGGCTGGGGGTGTCGAAGCCACCCAGACCAAGGAGGTCACCGGATGAGGCTCCACGCTAACCATCGGACCTGTCCGAGCGGTCGCAGCTTGGTCTGTTCGCCGGCCTCACGGCTCAACAACCTCCCTGGAACTACCACAGAGCACGTCGCACGCGCACGCCCCGCGTGTAGGAGAGCTACTCGGACATCGGGGCGACGGTGCGATCAATCGAACGGGTGTCCCCGGCACGACGATCTCTCGCTTAAGCCCAGGTGGTGGGTGCCACCCCGCCCGCGTTCGAGGCGAAAGTCGTAGGTTGCGCGACTCGTTGTTGAGGTTGTCCTCGTAGCGCCAGGCGACATCGCATATGGTTGGCGCCGGCCCAATCCGGAGGTGAGATATGGAGTCGCAGACAGTAGACGCTGTTGAGTTCCGTGACGGGCAACGGCAGCAGTGGAAGAAGGGCGCCGAGGGCTGGCGCAAGCGGTCGGATTTAATCGATGGCGCGACCGCTCACGTCAGCAGGCGCATGGTGGAGCTAGCGGGCATCGAGCCCGGGAGCCGGGTGCTTGACGTGGCCGCTGGCTACGGCGAGCCGTCGCTCACGGCGGCGGCTGTGGCCGGAGCCGAGGGCAAGGTCGTGGCCACCGACATCTCTCCCGAGATGCTGGCCTACGGGCGTGAGCGCGCGGCGGCGGCCGGCCTCGAGAACGTCGAGTTCGTGGAGTCCGAGGCGGCCAGCCTGGACTTCCCGCCCGGGAGCTTCGATGCGGCGCTATCGCGCTTCGGGATCATCTTCGAGCCCGAGGCGGAAGCTGCGGCCGCCCGGGTGCGGGGCTTCCTGGTCCCGGGGTCGAGGATGGTGATCAGCTCGTGGGGACCGCCGGAGCGGGTGCCGTTCATCGGAGTTCCGATGGGGACGGCGATGCGCACGCTTGGCGTCGATCCGCCCCCGCCGGGCACGCCGGGCCCGCTTTCGCGCCCGACACCGGAGGCGCTGGGGGGGCTGCTCAAAGGCGGCGGGTTCTCCGAGGTCGAGGTCGAGGAGACCGAGGTCAGCCTCGAGTGGGAGTCCGCCGACGAGTTTGTCGCCATGGTCAAGGACACAGTCCCACCGCTGGTCGCGCTGATCGCGAAGCACGCGCCGGATGACCCGGACAGGGCCTGGGACGCAATCCTCGGGGCGGTCAAGGAGAGGGCCTCGGACGACGGCACGGTCACGTTCTCGAACCTGGTGCTGCTGGCGTTCGGGCGGGCATAGATCATCCTGGCGTAGGGCGCACCCGCTTCCGTCGCCTCGTCACTCGTCCTGGGCCCAGGGGGAGGCGCCTGCGTCAACCTCTCGCCCGCGCACGCGCGTGAGAGTAAGGCGGGTGCCGCACGTTCCACGGCTGACGTGACACCCCCTCCCCCCGCGAACCTCCGGGCGCGGGGCCCCCCAGAACGTCTACTTCGAGATCGCTCCGCAGGCCCGGTTCACGTCGGCATGAGCATGACGATGACGGGGATGCTGCTGAGAGGCGACCATCTCTCGGCTAGCAAATCTTGATGTGCGCGGTCGGCTTTGTTCGGATTTGTCTCTGTGTTCCTTCGCATCCCGAGGCCAAACCCGCCGCCCCGTATGGGTGAATCGGCGGAGGCGTTGGAGCACATCGTCGCGAACAGGCGGCTGGTGCAGGTTTCCTGCCCAGGGATCTCCCGGGTGAGGCGGCCTTCGGCCGACATTCATCGCAATCAGCCAAGCGGTGGAGGGGCTCGGCCACTGTATGAATCGCCCGCTCAGCGGCCGTTCTTGGCCGGACTGAGCTAACAGGGCAGGCAGGACTCGAACCTGCAACCCCCGGTTTTGGAGACCATGTCCGAGGTGCCCGCCGAGTTGGCTTGGTGCAGGGAGAAACGGCGGCGCAAGCTGTGGCCTGCGATCGTCTTGCGACTGTCCGCCTGAGCGTTTTGCGAGTTTGGGAGTTGCCTACGCGCGCGCGCGTGTGAAAACCAGCGGGCGTCGCCACCGGGGGTTAAGGCGGCTGAGGTTGCCCCGTTTCCGTTGACGTTCTTTTTCTAGGCGGCGACAGGCGTCGCGGCCTCCGTCCAATGCTTCGCTTCGTAGTCGTTGGGGCTGAGCATGCCGAGGCTGGAGTGTCTGCGCAGTGGGTTGTAGAAGCTCTCGATGTAGCGGAAGAGCGCGAGCCGTGCCTGGTCGCGAGTCGCGAAGGTGCGCCGCTTGACGAGTTCGTTCTTGATCGTCGAGATGCAGCTCTCGGCACTGGCGTTGTCCCAGGGGTCGCCGATGGAGCCCATGCTGGCCATGATCTTCGAGTCGCGTAGGGTGCGGCCCATCGCGATCGAGGTGTACTGCGAGCCACGGTCTGAGTGATGCACGAGACCCGGCCTGGGTTTGCGTCGTGCGATCGCCATCGAGATCGCGTCGACGACCAGCGGTGCTTCGAGGTCGTCGCGCATCGACCAGCCGACGATCTTGCGCGAGTACAGGTCGATCACCGCGGCGAGGAAGAGCCAGCCCTCATAGGTCGGCACGTAGGTGATGTCGGCGACCCAGGTCTGATCCGGCTTGGTCACGGTGAAGTTGCGGTTGACGAGGTCGGGCGCCGGCACCGCCTGCTTGTCGGCTGTCGTTGTACGCACCCGCCCGCGACGCCGCGAGACACCTTGGATCTCGAGCTCGCGCATCAGCCGGGCGACGCGTTTCTTCCCGACGTGGAGTTCGTCGCCGAGACGCAGCTCGGCATGCAGCCGCGGTGCGCCGTAGGTTCGGTCGGACGCCTGCCAGGCCTCGAGGATCCGCGGCTTGAGCCGTTCGTCCGTTTGGCGGCGCCAGCTCGGCGGCCTGCGCTTCCAGGCCCAGTAGCCCTGGCGAGTGACGCTCAGCACCGAACACAGCAAGGAGACGGCGTGGTGCGCCCGCTCTCGATCGATCAGCTGGAACGTCATGGCAGCCGACCTGTCTCCCTCGCGAAATACGCCGCCGCCTTCTGCAGAATCAACTTCTCCTCCTCCAACCGACGCACCTGGCGACGCAACTCACGGATCTCGGCGTGCTCGGCGATCGTCAGCCCGTCACGCTCACCCCGCTCGACCTCATCCCGGCGCACCCAGTTGCGCAACGTCTCCGGCGACATCCCCAGACGCTTGGCGACCGCGGTGATCGACTCCCCGCTCTCACGCTGCAGCCGGACCGCTTCCTCCCGGAACTCCGGCGACCACTTCGACGGACGACCCATCCCTGCTGACCTCCCTCCCTCGACGCGAACGCCGAGTATCAAGACGTCAACGAAATCGGGTCAACCCCAACTCCAGGGATTTGAGAAGGGCGGACGGGAGTCACCCGACCCTGCGCGGGTGACTCCCGACCCAAATGCGGCTAGCTTGGGTTGAATCTGGCGCTGACCGTACGCGCCTGGCTCATCGTGACCGTGCACGTCGGCGCCGTGCCAGCACAGGCCCCGCTCCAGCCCGCGAAGACCGAGCCCGCGCTCGCCGACGCGGTCAACGTCACGACGGTTCCAGAGCTGAACGTCGAAACGCAGGTGGGCCCGCAGTCGATGCCGGGCGGGCTAGACGAAATCACACCTGCTCCCGTGCCACGCTTGGTGAGGGTGAGCCGGTACGACGGGATTGGGTTGAACCTCGCCGCGACGTTCCGAGCTTGAGACATGGTCGTGGCACAGGTCGGGCTCGTCCCCGTGCAGGCACCTGACCAACCGGCGAAGACCGAGCCGGGAGCCGCGTTAGCCGTGAGGATCACCTGCGTGCCGGCGGTAAACATCGCTGCGCAGGACGAGCCGCAGTCAATGCCGACGGGCGTGGAGGTCACAACACCTGATCCGGTGCCTTTCTTGGTCACGGTGAGCCGGTAGGTCGGGATTATGTTGAAGCGTGCGGTGACGCTTCGTGCCTGATTCATCGTCACCGTGCACGTCGGGGTGGAGCCGGTGCAGCCGTTCGACCAGCTCGCAAACACCGACCCGGGTGACGGCGTCGCCGTCAACGTGACCACCGTTCCGAGGGGGAAGAACGCAGAGCAGCTGGGGCCACAGTTCACACCAGCTGGGTCGGAGACCACCGATCCGGTTCCGGTTCCGCTCTTGGAAACGCTCAGCTTGTATGTGGTCGCATTCGGCGTGTTCACAATCGTGCAGTCAGCGTCCGAGGTCGCGACCGCCTGACAATCAGCGACGTTCGCCGTATAGCCAGCCGGCACTACCTCGGCGGCGGTGCAGGTCGCACCAGGCGAGTAGCCCGAGACGGTGAACCTGGCCGGATCCGCCTCCGAGGCGAACGCGTCCGTCGCAGTCACGTCACCAGACGAGCACTGCAAGGACATCGTCACCGCGGACGTATTCCCGTTCGTGAAGTCCTTGCGCACCGTGAAGACCGCATCCCGGCGGGTGTTCACGATCGAACAGCGAGAGTCCTGGTTGTCAACTACCGCAACGCCCGCGCAGTTCTGCTCGGCCGCGCTGTAGCCGTCCGGTACCACCGCCTCCGTAGCCGTACAAGTCGCCCCAGGATTGAACCCGGTGATCTCGAACTCCGCCGGATCCGCCTCCGACGCTATCGCGTCCGTGGCAGAGACAGTCCCCGATGTACAGCTCAACTCGATCGTGACTTCGCCACCCGCATCTGGGACGAAGTCCTTCTCCACAACCAGCGTCGCGTCCCGATCGTCGACCGCGTCGCACGTGTTTCCGATGCCGTCGCCGTCGGAGTCGGCCTGATCCGGATTCGCGATCGTCGGGCAGTTGTCGAGCCCGTCGAGGACGCCGTCCCCGTCGCTGTCGGGGTCGTTCGGGTCGCAGCCGAGCTCGATCTCGCGTTTGTCGTTCAACCCGTCTCCGTCGGTGTCGTCGTCGGTCGGCAGCGTCCCGTGGACGATGATCTCCTCGCGATCGCCGAGCCCGTCGCCGTCCGTGTCCGGATCGTTCGGGTTGCAGCCCAGATAGATCTCTAGGATGTCCACGAGTCCGTCACCGTCGCTGTCCTCTTCCGGATCGTTCGGGTTCGTGCCGATGTAGCGCTCGAAGATGATCGAGAGCCCGTCCCCATCGGGGTCGTCACCCAGCCAGGGGTGGCAGCCGCAGGCGTGGACGATCTGCAGGAACCCGCCGCCGCCGTAGTACTTCTCCACGACGCTCGGCACGCCGTTGCCGTCGGGATCATCCGGGCCGCAGCCGCAGAGGTGCCAGAGATACTCGATCTCGCTCGAGTAGCCACCCCCACCGTCGTCCGGGTCGTCAGGGTTCGAGCCGAGGTAGAGCTCGATCCAGTCGATTGCTCCTCCACCATCCGAGTCGACATCGTCGTCGGGCGGCTCGCACCCGCAGGCGATCACGACAAGGTGGCGGATGTACGCCCCGTCGCCTCCGAACTCGTCATCCGGATTCGTGTCGGCTTTCGTTGGCGACGTGCCGAAGAAGATCTCGACGCCGTCGAGCACTCCGTCGTCGTCCGAATCGGGATCGAACGGGTTGCACTCGAGCCAGATCTCGACAATGTCCCACAGCCCGTCACCGTCGCTATCCCTACCGTCCGCCGGGTCGCAGGCGTCGCCGATCCCGTCGGCGTCGCCGTCGGTCTGACCCGCGTTCGCGACGACCGGGCAGTTGTCGGGGCCATCCTCGACGCCATCACCGTCGTCGTCCGGGTCACAAGCGTTCCCCAACCCGTCACCGTCGAGGTCGTCCTGACCAGCGTTCGCAACCGCCGGGCAGTTGTCCGACGTATCCGGAACGCCGTCGCCGTCGGCATCGGCGGGCGAGTTGACGATCGTGCAGGTCGACGTCTGGTCGAGCGCGACCGCGACCGACGCGCAGCCCGCCTGGTTCGCCTCGTAGCCGACAGGCACCGACTGCTCGGTGGCCGTGCAGTTCGCAGGCCCCGTGAAACCGGAGATCACGAAGCTCGCCGGATCACCCTCCGAGGCCAGCGGATCGGTCGCGCTCGCAGACCCCGAGGTGCACGTGACCTCGATGGTCACCGTCGTTCCGGGGCTGTCCGGCACGAAGTCCTTCTCGACGACGAGCGTGGCACCTGGGACCGTCGCGCAGACGATGATGAGCCGCGGGAAGACGGTCGCGGTGTCCTCGCCGCCCTGACCATCGGAGATGGTGTACGTGAAGTCGAACGCTCCAGGGCCAGGCACTGGGTTCGGCGGACAGGGGTTATCGCCATTCGCGTAAGGATCGACGACGCAGATCCCCGCGGGTGAACACGTCACCGCTCCTCTGGCGGGCTGCGTGTACGAGACGACCGTCAGCGGATCCCCGTCCGGGTCACTGTCATTGGCGAGGACGCTATTTCCCGAACGGAAGACGGGGTCGTCGACGGCGTCCGGAGGGGCCGCAAACGCCGCCGGTGCCACAACGAGCACGGTGACGAGCGCGAGCAAAGCCACGAGTGCCTTGCGCATCGAGAAACCTCCCGTGGGGGTTGGCCGCAGTGCTCACAACATATGTCGCGTTGCGAGCGTTGTCACTCCCCAATCTGCGGACCTGGGCGCCGAAGAAAAGGGCCTGCTCGTGTTGGTTCGCGAAGGGAGTGTCCGAGTTTTCGTGTAAGCGGGTTCTTTCATGATTTGGTGATTCGATCTCCGAAGTGAATCTTGAAAGCGACCAGTGCCGAGCTCCAGTGGTAGGTCTTTCGCGAGTTCAGCTGGGCGTTTCCGATCGCGAGGTAGAGCAGCTTGCGAGCGGCCTCCTCGTTGGGGAAGTGCCCGCGGCTCTTGATCGCTTTGCGGATCTGACGGTTGAGCGACTCGATCGCGTTCGTTGTGTAAACGACTCGACGGACGTCCGGCGGAAAGGCGAGAAACGGGATCACGCGTTCCCACTGGTCACGCCAGGACTGGCCGATCATTGGGTAGCGGCCCGCCCATTGGTGCTCGAACGCGGCCAGCGCTTCCACAGCTTCGTCCGGGGCGAGCGCGGTGGAGATCGGCCGCAGCTGGGCGGCGACCTTGCGGCGGTCTTTTGTCGGGGACGAAGCGCAGGCTGTGGCGGAGCAGGTGGACGATGCAGGTCTGTACCCACGCCTCGGGGTAGACGGCCTCGATCGCCTCCGGGAAGCCCTTCAGCCCGTCGACGCAGCAGACGAGCACGTCTTGGACTCCGCGTTGCCAAGGACGGGCGGGAAGGGTTAGCCTCGGCGGGCGTGAGCGGCCACACAGCTGGGATCGGAGGTGCACTCGCGGTCCTCGCGGCACGTTTCGGCTTCGGCGCGTTTCGGCCGGGGCAGGAGCGGGTGGTCGAGGCGCTGCTGGCCGGCAGGTCGGCGCTGGCCGTCTTCCCGACCGGCGGCGGGCAAGAGCCTCTGCTACCAGCTGCCGGCGCTGATGCTCGAGGGCGTGACGATCGTCGTCTCGCCGCTGATCGCGCTGATGAAGGACCAGATCGACTTCCTGCGCGGCGCGGGATCGAGGCGGCCCGGCTCGATTCGAGCCTCGGTGCTGCCGAGCAGCGCGAGATCGGTCGAGCGGCTCCGCGCCGGGGCGCTGAAGCTCCTCTACGTGGCGCCGGAGCGCTTCAACAACGAGCGCTTCCTCGCGCAGCTCGCGCGCACGCGCATCGCGCTCTTCGCGGTCGACGAGGCGCACTGCATCTCGGAGTGGGGCCACAACTTCCGGCCCGACTACCTGAAGCTCGCCGAGCGGGCGCGCGAGCTCGGCGCCGAGCGCGTGCTGGCGCTGACCGCGACGGCGACGCCGGCCGTGGTCGCGGACATCTGCGCGGGGTTCGGCATCGCGCGAGGCGGACGCGGTCGTGACCGGCTTCTACCGGCCGAACCTGACGCTGCTGCTCACGCCGGTCACCGCGGCCGAGCGCGACGCGGCTGCTGCTGGAGCGGCTGCGCGAGCGTCCGCCCGGCTCGACGATCGTCTACGTCACGCTGCAGAGGACGGCCGAGCGCGTCGCCGAGCTGCTCGTCGAGGCCGGTCTGCCGGCCCGGCCGTACCACGCCGGCATGAGCACCGAGGAGCGCGTCGCCGTGCAGGACTGGTGGACGGCGCTCGGCGACGGGATCGTGGTCGCGACGATCGCGTTCGGGATGGGCATCGACAAGGCCGACGTCCGCTACGTCTACCACTACAACCTGCCGAAGAGCCTCGAGTCGTACAGGCAGGAGATCGGCCGGGCGGGGCGCGACGGCGAGCCGAGCATCTGCGAGCTGCTCGCCTGCCCCGACGACGTGCCGACGCTCGAGAACTTCGCCTACGGCGACACGCCGACGCGCGAGGCGCTCGCCGGCCTGCTCGCGCGACGTGCTCGCACCATCCCCGGGCGACGAGTTCGCCGTCTCGGAATACGAGCTCTCCGCGCGCCACGACCTGCGCCCGCTCGTGCTGCGGACCGCCCTCACCTACCTCGAGCTCGACGGGCGTCCTCCGACAGGGGACGCCGTTCTACGCCGGCTACCGGCTGCGTCCGCTCGGCGACGGCGTCGCTTCGAGGACGTCTTCGGCCGCTTCGACGAGTCGCGTGCCGACTTCCTGCGCCGCCTGATCGCCAGCGGCAAGACCGGCCGCACCTGGACGACGCTCGCACCCGACGAGGCGGCGCGCGGCGCTCGGCGAGGAGCGCAGCCGGATCGTCGCCGCGCTCGAGTACCTCGAGCAGCAGGGCCTGGTCGAGCTGGAGGCGGCCGAGGTGCGACAGCGCTACACGCTCCGCCCGCCCCGACGTCGCAGCAGCGAGCTCGCTCGAGCAGCTGCTCGAACGCTTCGAGCGGCGCGAGCGCGCCGAGACCGAGCGGATCGCAGACGTGCTCGCCCTCGTCACGCCACGACGGCTGCCAGGTGCGAGCCCTCGTCGCCTACTTCGGCGAGACGCGCGCCGAGCCCTGCGGGCACTGCAGCCACTGCCTGACCGGACGCGCCCAGCAGCTCCCCGAACCCGAGCCGAACCGCCGATCGAGACCGTCGTCGACGCCGGCGCCCTCGCCGACCTGCGCTCGACGCAACCCGACGCCGCTCGGCAACGCCGCGGCAGCCGGCCCGCTTCCTCTCCGGCATCACGAGCCCGGCGACCACCCGCGCGAAGCTGACCCGGGACCCGCTCTTCGGCTCACTCGCCGACCGACGGTTCCTCGACGTCCTCGCCTGGTGCAAAGCGAAGACTGAACCGGCGCCTCAGTAGCGGTCGAACGGTGACAGGCTTCCGACCCTGACGGGCGGCAACTAATCAGGTTGTGCGACGAACGGGGCGAGAGTGACTAAGCCGTGACGAGGGCCGAGCAGCGTCAGCGGGCGCGCGCGTCGTCCTCGACAGGATCACGCACCGGCTGATTGTTGTGCCGGAGTTGCCGGCAGTTGGGCTTCGAGCGTGCGAAAATCCAGGAACCGATGGAGTGCAGCGAGCTGACCCTGCTGCACCGTGAAGAAGTCCGCGGCGCGCAGGTCGATCGGTGTGCCCGTTTCGGTGTGCGTCGCTCGTATGCGCCACTGGCACGCCACGGTCTGCTCGTCCGCGACGATCGCCTCGACCGTCCACCGCTCTCCCCCGAAGGCACGCGTGTGGTTCAACAAGAACTCCTTGTGCGTGTCTAGGCCGCGCATCGCCTCAGCGTCGGTCTCGGTGTTGTAGTACATGGCGAAGTCGGTGGTTAGAAGTTCATCGGCCACTGCCATCGCACGCTTCTGGTCCGGGTCACCGTCGTCGTTGGCGCATTCCTCGTAGTAGCGGCGAACGATGGCGATGTTCTCTTCGGTGGACATCGAAGCCTCCTTTCGCTGCATGGCAGGGGCGATTGAAGACCCGGCGGCGGCTCATCGCGTTCGCTCCTGTCATCGGCCGACTTTGACGGGGTAGCGCTGGGTGACGGTTTCGCTTTCGTAGGTGAGTTCGACGGTGAGTGTTCCGCGTTTGCCTGCAGCCGTGGCGGGGATCTTCCATTTGCAGCCGCCGGCGAGTGGTTTGAGGGTCTTGCCGGCGACTTTGAGGGTGCAGGTGATGGTGTCGGGGTTGACGATCTCGTCGTTGGTGAGCCGAAGCTGGATCCCGCGCGCGGAGACCGTTTTGCCTGGCTGGGGTAAGAGTGCGCTGGCGGGCACGACGATGCTTCGGATTGTGGGCTTCTCGGACAGGGAGTAGGTGTAGAGGCCGAATTCGGGGGCGGGGTCGAAGTTGGCGGGGTCGTCGGTGTTGTCGGAAGTGCCGGCCCAGAAGCGCAGCGTGTCACCGGCCAGGCCGAGGTCGGACCGGTTGATGGTGAGGGTGGCGATACCAGCGTTGTAGGAGAAGCCGAGTGAGGCGGGGCGGACGGGGTCACCGAACGCTGAGCCGTTCCAGCGTCCGAGTCCGAAGCCGCCCGGGCCGCCGAGGACGATCACCTCGGTGCCGCTCGAGCTTCCGCTGTCGGCGTTCGCATCAGCGTCGATCTCGACCGCCACGAACTGGCCGTCGATCAGCGTCGGACGGTTCGGGATCTCGATCCGGAAGCTGATCAGTCCGGCGTCATCGACCGACACGACGGTCCGTGTGATGTCGGGACCGGGGCCGGCGTCGCCGGTCGGATCAGTGAACTCGGCGGGCGAGGGGGCTGCTTGAACCGTGCCAGCAGCGACCAGCGCGGCCAGGCTGAGCAGGGTCACGATCGTGCGTCTCATCGGTGTCCTCCTTCCAGTAGCGACGCGTCGTTTGGGGATGTGAGCAACGCATCAGGGTGGGCGGGCCGGTTGCTTTGTTGTCCGTGAGTTCGGTGTGTCTCAGAAGCGCATGCAGTCGCCGTCTGTGTCGAAGACGGTGCGTTCGATTCGTTCGAGGCAGCTTTGTCCGGTGCGGAGGATGTTGGTGAGGTGCGCTCGTCCGGTGGTCTTGGGTGTGGTGAGGCGGGGTGTGAGCTTCAGGGGGCCGGCCGCGTTCTGCTGGGGCGTCGGGTTGTGCGTTGCGAGTTGGGTTGGCATCTGATCCCCTCTTTGTCGGTGTCGGACCGGAGGAGGATCGCCGGGTTCCGCAACGGTTCGGCAAAGCTGGCGCAACCGTTGCGTTACGCGATTGTTGTTACGAAGTCGTGTTAGGCTGGCTGGCCTGGAGGGGGATCGGATGGAGTTCCGCATCCTTGGCCCGCTCGAGGTTCGAAGAGCGGCTGAGCTTGTCCAGCTGGGAGGGCCACGTCAGAGGTCGCTGCTGGGGTTGCTGCTCCTTCACGCGAACGAGGTTGTCTCCCGTGACCGGCTGATCGAGGAGTTGTGGGACGGCCAGAGTCCTGCGACGGCGGCCTCGGCGTTACGAGTGCACGTCACTCGGCTGCGGAGGGCGTTCGGGCCGGGGGGCGAGCAGATCCTCGTGACGCGGGCGCCCGGCTACCAGCTCAGAGTCGGAAGCGACGAGCTCGACCTGCATAGGTTTCAGCGGCTCGCTCATGAGGCCGGCGAGGACGCTGCCGTGGGGCGTTGGGATCTGGTCTCGCAGAAGCTGCACGACGCCCTCGGCCTGTGGCGGGGCCCGCCGCTGGCCGAGCTGACCGACGCTTCCTTCGCGCAGAGTGAGATCGCTCGTATCGATGAGCTGCGACTGGTTGCGCTGGAGCGCCGGATCGAGGCCGACCTGGCCCTCGGACGCCACGACGAGCTCGTCGGCGAACTCGAGATCCTGGTCGAGAAGCATCCGTTCCGGGAGCGCCTCCGGCTGGAGCTGATGCTCGCCCTTTACCGCTCTGGCCGCCAGGCCGACGCGCTTGCTGTCTACCAAGCGACGCGGCGGCTCCTGGTGGAAGACCTCGGGATCGAGCCGGGGGCTCCCCTGCGAGAGCTCGAGGCGGCGATCCTCCGTCAAGACACCGAGCTCGAGTTACAAGCTCCGGCAGCAACTGTCCCCGCGGAAGAGACGGAAGCTCTTCCCCCCGAAGGCTCTCAAAGTGGTGTCTTGCCGAGAGCTCGCAAGACCGTCACCGTTCTCGTCAGCGATGTCGCTGAGTTGACGCGCGACCGTGGTCTCGATCCTGAACTGCGCGGCCGACTTGGCGATCGCTCGTTCGGGGAGGTCGCTCGCGTACTCGGGCGCCACGGCGCTATGGTCGAGCGGTTTCTCGATGATCGGATCATGGGCCTCTTTGGTGTCCCGACGACCCACGAGGACGACGCCCTGAGGGCGCTTCGGGCGGCCGTCGAGCTACGCGAGAACCTCGCCGCACACGGCGAGGCCGCCCGGACCGGTATCGACACCGGAGAAGTGTTGACTGGCGACCCGGCGGCAGGGGAGCGGCTGGTGACGGGCAACGCGATCGGCGGCGCGGCATCCCTCCAGCAGGCGAGCGCTGCCGGAGAGATCGTGATCAGTGAAGCTACCCGCCGTCTCGTGCCCGACGCGGTCACCGTCGAGCCACGCGCGATCCGGATACCCAATTCTGGCGAGGACATGGCCGTCTGGCGTCTGCTCGAGCTCGAGCAAGGCGCTCCTCCCTTCGAGCGGCTCGTCGACGCGCCTCTCGTAGGGCGGGGCGATGACCTGAGTCAGCTCCGCCAGGCCTTCGGTCGTGCGACCCGCGAGCAGCGTGCTTGTCTGGTCACCGTCTTCGGAGACGCGGGCATCGGCAAGACCCGCCTCGCGCAGGAGCTCGCCCGTTCGCTCGAGGGCGAGGCGACGGTTCTCGTCGGCCGCTGCCTCTCCTACGGAGAGGGCATCACATACTGGCCGGTGCGGGAGATCGTGGAGCAGGCAACTGGCGGCCGGGACGTTAGCGAGCTACTTCAGGGCGATCCGGATCTGGAAGTCATTGCTGAGCGCCTGGAGAGCGCTATGGGCTCCGGTACAAGCGGGGCGGTGAAGGAGGAGGTGTTCTGGGCCGTTCGCAGGCTGGTCGAGGCGTTGGCCCGGGAGTTGCCGCTGCTGCTCGTTTTCGAGGATGTTCACTGGGGCGAACCGACGTTGCTCGATCTGATCGAGTACCTGATCGACTGGGTCCGCGACGTTCCAGTCCTGGTCATCTGCCTTGCCCGCCCGGAACTTCTCGACGGCAGAGCGGCCTGGGGAGGAGGCAAGCTGAACGCGACCTCGATCCTGCTCGAGCCGCTTACAGGCGAGGAGTCCGCCGAGCTGATCGGGATGCTCCCCGCCGGCCCGGACCTCGCGCCGGAGACTCGGGCCCGGATCGTCGACGCCGCAGGGGGGAACCCGCTCTTTGTCGAGCAGATGCTCGCCCTGCTGGCCGAGCGCGAAGGAGGTGTGGGCGAGGTGGCCGTCCCACCTGCTATCCAGGCCCTGCTCGCCGCCCGCCTTGACCGGCTAAGGCCAGACGAGCGCCGGCTGCTCGAACGAGGGTCTGTTGAAGGGGAGACGTTCCACGCCGACGCCGTCGCCGAACTCACGCCCTCAGAAGCGCCGCAAGGGGTCAGGTCTGGGCTGATGAGCCTGGTACGCAAGGAGCTCATCCGTGCCGAACGGTGGAGCCTGCCGGGGCAGGAGGCGTTTCGCTTCCGCCATGCGCTCATCCGCGACGCCGCCTACGAGGGACTGTCGAAGGAGACGAGATCCGACCTTCACGAGCGCTGCGCCGCCTGGCTCGAGAACGCAACGGGCGAGCGGGCGGACGAGTTCGAGGAGCTCCTCGGTTACCACCTGGAGCGGGCCTACCGGTATCGAGCTGAACTCGGTGCGAACGACGGCAAGGCCCTCGCGCTTGCCGACCAAGCCCGTTTGCGGCTGAGCTCGGCCGGGCGGCTAGCGTTCCGGCGCGGCGACGCGCGGGCGGCCATCAACCTCCTCGAGCGTGCCCGCTTGCTCCCCGCTCTTGACGAGGGGGCCTGGCTTGAGCTCGCGCCCGACCTCGGGTTCGCGTTCTTCCAGGCCGGCGAGCTTGCCCGAGCCGAGGCGGTGCTCAGCGAAGCGACCGAGCATGCAGCTGCGATCGGCGACCACCAGACGGAGAAACACGCCTGGCTTGTACGCGAGCAGTTGCTCCTTTACAACCAGCCCGACCGGGTCGATCTAGCTACGACGCTGCGTGTGGCCAAGGAGTTGCTCGCAGTCTTCCAGGAGGCCGGAGACGACCTTGCGCTCACGCGCGCTTGGAACCTGCTCTGGGAGATCTATCAATGCACGGGACAGGCGCCCGCACGTCAAGAAGCGGCAGAACGGGCACTCGACCACGCGAGACGGGCGGGTAGCCGTCTCGACGAGACCTGGAGCCTCTCGCACCTCGGCTACTCGCTGACCGATGGGCCGACGTCCGTCAGCGAGGGTGTGCGCATCTGCGAAGAGCTTCTGAACGGCCTCCAGACGGATCCCCTAGTGGAAGCGATGGTGAGCGCCTTTCTCGCCTCTCTAGTCGCAATGCAGGGCAGGCTCGACTACGCGCGAGAGCTCATCGTGTGCAGCCGAGCGGGGATGCAGGAGTTCGGGCTCGGCACCCTTCGGATCGTCGTCGAGGGGTTGACCGCGCGCGTGGAGGTCCTGGCCGACGATCTCGACGCAGCCGAGCGTGCGTTGCGAGCCGCTGTCGCGTACTCATCCGAGATCGGCGACAACTGGTTCTACGTAGCCTGTTCGGTCGAGTTGGCTCGCGTGGTGTGTGACGCAGGCCGCCCGGTCGAGTGCCTGTGCATCCTTGAGGAGAGCGAACGGCACCGCTCTCCGCCGGACTGGGAGATCGTCGTCAGACGGCCGTACACGCGCGCGCTCGCGCTAGCGCGGGTGGGTCGTCTCGAGGATGCCGAGACGGCCGCGAGGGAGGCGGTGAGCCACGCAGACGCGACACAGTTCATCGACTACCATGCCGACGCGCTGCTAGTCCTTGGCGAGGTGCTTCGCCTTGCCGCCAAGGTGGGGGAGGCTGCGAGCGCGCTCGAAGGGGCCGCCCGCCTCTTCGACCAGAAGGGAAACATCGTTTCGGCGGCAAGAGCACGCATCGCCCTGGGAGACCTTGCGCAGTCACGGCAGCTTGAGATTTGTCCTCCTCAGGAATAATCGCGATGGGCCGTCAAGGATTCGAACCTTCGACCTTGGGATTTAGAGGCTCGAGGCACTGTGATGGCCTGTGGCGTCTAATGGTCAGGACGTCGCTGATCGTCGGCTGGCCCAACGCGCGAGCGACCTTGGTATCAAGAGCGGTGGGGAAGCCGCGTGCGTCTCAACGGTGTTCAGAACGCGAAGGGCCGGTTCGAAACGACCGCGGCGGAAGCCCATGCCGCCAGGCTGCTCGATGCCTACCTACGGAACCCGGTCAGACCTCGCAGGCTCGGTCGTAGCCGATCCCGCCCGCGTCTGCGGAAACTCCGTGTCCGAGCGCTCTCGGCCGCCCAGGTATCCGGCGAAAACGCGGCTGTGCGATAGTCGTGCGATGGTCCGCATCGCGGGTGAGCTGGCCCTCGGCCGAGATTTCTCACAACCAACTAGCCGCCGAGGAACTCAGACGACGGTATGAATCGCCTGCTCAGCGGCCTTTTCGCGCCGGACTGAGCTAACAGGGCAGGCAGGACTCGAACCTGCAACCCCCGGTTTTGGAGACCGGTGCTCTGCCAATTGAGCTACTGCCCTCGGCTCGGGCGATTGTACCGGCGGGACCGATCACTAGACTCGCTTCGTGGCCCGCTCCCGACGCCGACCGCTCGGCGCCCTCTTCACGCTGCTCGCCGCCGGCTTCGTCGGGGTGACGGTCTGGGCCGCGCTGGCGGGCCAGTGGATCGTCGCCGTCGCCGCCGGAGCGCTCGGCGCCTGGCTCGGGGAGCTCGCCTTCCGGAGCCTCCGGTGACGCGCATATCCTCTTGACGTGGCGCAGGTCGAGGACACCCAGACCCTGTGGATCCGGTACAAGGCCGCGCCCGACCGCGCGCTCCGCGAGCGCCTCATCCTGACGTACGCGCCGCTCGTCAAGTACGTGGCCGGGCGGCTGGGGGCGGGGCTGCCTGCGCACGTCGACGAGAGCGACCTCGTCTCGTACGGCCTGCTCGGGCTCATCGACGCGATCGAACGCTACGAGCCCGCCCGGGACGTCAAGTTCGAGACGTACGCGATCGCACGCATCCGGGGTGCGATCATCGACGAGCTTCGCTCGATGGACTGGGTGCCGCGCTCGGTGCGCGCACGCGCACGGCAGATCGAGCGGGCGATCGCCTCGCTCGAGGCGAGCCTCCTGCGGCCGCCGACCGACGAGGAGATCGCGAAGAAGCTGGGCATGAGCGAGGAGGAGCTCGACGAGGCGTTGCTCGAGATCTCGCGCTCCTCGATCGCCGCGCTCGACGAGCTCTGGTCGAGCTCGACCGGCTCCGGCGATTCCATCTCGCTCGTCGACTCGCTGGAGGATCCGAACGCGGTCGAGCCGGGCGGGGAGATCGAGGCGACCGAGATCAAGGAGATGATCGGAGAGGCGATAGCCGGCCTCCCGGAGCGGGAGAAGCTCGTGATCACCCTCTACTACTACGAAGAGCTGACGCTGAGGGAGATCGGCGAGGTGCTCGGCGTCACCGAGTCGCGGGTCTCGCAGCTGCACACCAAGGCGATCCTGCGGCTGAAGGCGCGTCTCGTGGGTGCCGAGAAGCGTGCAGCGCTGGAGCGCTAAGGCCGTCCCGCCCTCTCGAGCGGGCTAAACTCTTCCCTCCGAAGACACGGAAGGGGGACGCGTCTCTTGGCCAGTCACGACTCGAGCTCGATCCGCAACGTCGCCGTCATCGGGCACCGGGGAACGGGGAAGACCTCGCTCGTCGAGGCGATGCTGTTCCAGGCGGGGGCGACCAACAGGCTGGGTCACGTCGAGCAGGGCTCGACGGTGTCGGACTGGGACGAGGACGAGCAGCGGCGGCAGATGTCGCTGTCGGCTTCGATCTGCCACGTCGAGTGGCAGGGGACGAAGATCAATCTGATCGACGCGCCGGGCGACGCGGGCTTCCAGGCCGACGCGATCGCGGCGCTCAGGGTCGTCGAGGGCGCCATCGTGGTCGTGAACGCCGTCAACGGCGTCGAGGTGCAGACGGGCCGGCTCTGGGAGCGCTGCGACCGGCTCGGCGTCTCCCGTGTCGTGTTCGTCAACATGCTCGACCGCGAGCGGGCCGACTTCCCAGCCGCGCTCGAGCAGATCCGCAGCCAGCTCTCCGACCGCTGCGTCGCCGTGCAGATCCCGATCGGCCACGAGCACGAGCTGACGGGCGTCGTCGACCTTCTCCACCTGCGTGCGTACCCGACGCCGGAAGGCGGACGGGAGGGCGCGACGGGCGACCTCCCGGAGGAGGTCGCAGACCAGGCGAGAACGCTCCGCGAGCAGCTCGTCGATGCCGTCGTCGAGACGGACGAGGCGCTGATGGAGCGCTACCTGGAGGGGGAGGAGATCGGTGGGGAGGAGCTCGGACGCGCCCTCGAGGGAGCCGTCTCGCGCGGGGAGCTGTTCCCGGTCACCTGCGGTTCGGCGACGCAGAACCTCGGCACGACGTCCCTGCTCGACCTGATCGTCGAGGGTATCCCGTCACCTGCCGAGAAGCTGGCCGAGAGCGAGGCCGACGGCTCCGCCGCCTTCGTCTTCAAGACCGTCGCCGATCCGTTCGCGGGTCGGATCACGGTCTTCCGCGTGGTCTCCGGCGAGGTGAAGGGCGACGCGACGCTCGTCAACTCCCGGACCCGCCACAAGGAGCGCCTCGGCGCGCTTCTGACGCTGCAGGGCAAGGAGCACCAGCAGGCGACCGAGTTCGCCGCCGGCGACATCGGCGCGGTCGCCAAGCTGAAGGAGACGATGACGGGCGATCTCCTGCTGGCGAGCGAGCAGGCCGTCGAGCTCGACCCGATCGACTTCCCGCAGCCCGTGATGAGCTTCGCGGTCACGCCGAAGGCGAAGGGCGACGAGGAGAAGGTGACCACGGCGCTCCGGCGCCTCGGCGAGGAGGATCCGACGCTCGTCCTGCGCCGCGACGAGCAGACCGGGGAGCAGCTGCTCGCCGGCATGAGCCAGATGCACGTCGAGGTCGCGATCGAGCGCCTCAAGCGACGCTTCGGCGTCGAGGTCGACCTCCACCAGCCGCGCGTGCCGTACCTCGAGACGATCCGCAAGGAGTCGCGGGCGCGCCACCGCTACAAGAAGCAGACGGGCGGCCGCGGGCAGTTCGGCGACTGCGATCTCGTCCTCGAGCCGCTCGAGGGCCACGAGGGCTACGAGTTCGTCGACAAGATCGTCGGCGGCGTCATCCCGCAGAGCTTCCGGCCCGCCGTCGACAAGGGCGTCCAGGAGGCGATGCAGCACGGCGAGCTCGCGGGCGCTCCGGTCCAGGGGGTCCGCGTGCGGCTCGTCGACGGGCAGTACCACAACGTCGACTCCTCGGAGATGGCGTTCAAGATCGCGGGCTCGATGGCGTTCAAGGACGCCTACGCGAAAGCCGACCCGGTGCTCCTCGAGCCGATCATGGCGCTCGAGGCGACGGTTCCGGACGACACCGTCGGGGCGGTCAACGGCGATCTCAACTCCCGCCGCGGACGCCTGCTCGGCATGGACCCGGTCGGCGGGATGACGACCATCCACGCCGAGGTCCCGATGGCCGAGATCCTGACCTACTCGCAGTCCCTGACGTCGCTCACCGGAGGCCGAGGCGACTACGCGATGAGCTTCCTGCGCTACGAGGAGGTGCCGACCCACATCGCCCAGAAGGTGATCGACGAGGCGAAGAAGGCGCGGGAAGAGGCGAGAACGTGATCGTCAAGAAGGTGGACGTCTCCCGCGCCTGCGCCGTCTGCCACCGCACGCTGCTCCTCGGCGAGCGGGCCACGCGGTTCTCGCCGGGCGAGGGCGACTGGGTCGACGTCTGCGCTCTCTGCACCGACGAGGCGTACGGGCACGGCTGGGTGCGCGAGGGTAGCCCGACGACCCCGATCGTCCCCGAGGGCAAGCGGCGCAAGCGGCGGCTTCCGAGCCTCGGTCTCCTGGAAGGCCGCAAGTCCGAGCAGGAGGCCGCCGTCTCGGAGCCCGTGCTCCGCCGGCTCTCGGCGCCCGAGCAGGCGATGCTCGAGGCAGCCGAGCTCTTCAACGAAAGCCCGTTCAAGCGGACCGTCGCCGGGATCGCGAAGAGCCTCGGCGACGCGCGGGTCAGCTTCCTTCCGCTCTCCGGCACCAACCACGAGGTCGTGATCACCGTCGCCTGGGACATCTCCTGGTACCAGTACCGGGTTGCGTTCGGCTCCGGGCAGACGGTGAGGCTCGCCGAGCGCGGCTACGAGATCGACGACCTCGACCCGCGCTTCCAGGAGTGGAACGGATCGCTCGATCCGGCCGGACGCGCCGTTCCGGACATTCCGCGGCTGTGATCACCTGCGTCGTCCCGCGCGAGCTCGCCGACGAGCTGTATCCGAAGCTCGTCGAGCACTACCGTGACAATCCGAATGTCGAGGTCGTGATCGATCGCCGGTCGGGCCCCGATCGCCGTGAGGGGACGAGCTACGGTGGCCAGCGGGTGACGCGTGACCGCCGTCGCGCGCGGGTGCCCGGAACCTTCCTCGAGACCGATCCGCCCGACGGCTAGGCAACCGGGGGTTACCCGTGGATCGACTCCCCGGCGCCGACCATGGCGTTCGGCTGGTACGGCTCGAGGTCGTTCAGGAAGCCCGGCTCGGCCTCGACCCGGCGTAGCCACGCCTCGACGGCGGGGTAGTCCCCGAGCTCGATGTCGGCCTCGCCGGCCTTGTGCGTGTACGCATACAGGCACGCATCGGCTGCCGTGTAGCGGTCTCCCACGAGGAAGAGCCGGCCGGCGAGGTGGCGGTCGAGAATTCCGAGGGCATCCCGGGCGGCCTGGATCCGCATCGCGTAGATCTCCGGTCGACGTTCAGCCCGGCCCGTCCTTCTCCACATGGTGGCCGTTCCGAGGTTCGGCTCGAGCAGGTTCTGCTCGAAGAACAGCCACTGCCAGACGCGCGCACGCTCGATCCGATCGTGGGGCATCAGCGGCGTGCCCTCGACGAGGTAGAGGAGGATCGCGTTCGACTCGGGCAGGCACTCGCCGGTCTCGAGCTCGAGCACGGGGGTGCGTCCGGCGGGGTTCTTCGCGAGGAAGTCGGCGGTCTGCGTCTCGCCGGCGAAGATGTCGACGGGAACCTTCTCGTACGGGATCCCGAGCTGCGTCAGGACGAGGCGGACCTTGTAACAGTTCGCCGAGGGGCCGTAGTCGAAGAGCCGGAGCACGCCCAGTAGCATGCCGCGAATGGCGGCGGAAGGAAAGGTCTCTCGGAACTACGTCGACGGGGCGTGGGTCGAGCCCGGCGGCTCGACGTTCGAGTCGCGCGACCCCGCGACTGGCGAGCTGGTGGGCGTCTTCCCCTCCTCGACCGCCGCCGACATGGACGCGGCGGTCGAGGCCGCCAAACGCGCGTGGGAGAAGTGGTCGCGAGTTCCGGCGCCGAAACGGGCCGAGCTCCTGTTCCGTGTCGCCGGGCGACTCGAGGAGCGCAAGGACGAGCTGACCGAGCTGATGGTCCGCGAGATGGGGAAGGTGCGCGCCGAGGCCGGCGGCGACGTACAGGAAGCGATCGACATGACGTACTACATGGCCGGCGAAGGACGGCGCCTGTACGGCCACACCACGCCGTCCGAGCTCCCCGACAAGTTCATGATGAGCGTGCGGATGCCGGTGGGGGTGGTCGGCGCGATCACCCCGTGGAACTTCCCGATTGCGATCCCGAGCTGGAAGATCGCACCCGCGCTCGTCTGCGGAGACACGGTCGTCTTCAAGCCCGCCGAGGACACGCCGCTGCTGGGCGAGCGCTTCGTCGAGATCTTCGAGGAGTGCGGGCTGCCGGCGGGCGTCCTGAACGTCGTCCAGGGCGACGGCGAGGTCGTCGGCGAGCGCCTCGTCCAGCATCCGGATGTCCCGCTCATCTCGTTCACCGGATCTCGCGAGGTCGGCATTCGCGTCCAGCGAAACGCAGCGCCCCGGCTGAAGAACGTCCACCTCGAGCTCGGCGGGAAGAACGCGGTGATCGTGATGGACGACGCCGACCTCGACCTCGCCGTCGACGGCATCCTCTGGTCGGCGTTCGGCACCTCCGGCCAGCGGTGCACGGCGGCGAGTCGGGTGATCGCGACCGGGAAGGTCTACGACAGGCTCCAGCGACGCCTCGTCGAGCGCGCCGAGGAGCTCCGGCTCGGCAACGGGCTCGACCCGGAGACGGACGTGGGTCCAGTCGTGAACGCCGAGGCGCTCGAGCGGATCCACGGCTACACGGCGATCGGCCGCGACGAGGGTGCGAAGCTGCTCACCGGCGGCGAGATCGCGACCGAGGGCGCCCTGGATCGCGGGTTCTTCTACCGGCCGACGGTATTCGCCGACGTCGATCCGGGCATGCGGATCGCCCAGGAGGAGATCTTCGGGCCGACGACGGCGATCATCCCGGCGACGGACGTCGACGATGCGATCCGGATCGCCAACGGCGTCCGCTACGGGCTCTCGTCCTCGATCTTCACGCGGGACGTCAACCGGGCGTTCCGGGCGATGCGCGACCTCCGCACAGGCATCACGTACGTCAACGCAGGGACGACCGGCGCCGAGGTCCATCTTCCCTTCGGCGGGATGAAGGAGACGGGAAACGGCCACCGGGAGGCTGGCCAGGCGGCCCTCGACTTCTATACGGAGTGGAAGGCGCTGTACATCGACTACTCGGGGCGCCTCCAGCGCGCACAGATCGACAACAACTGACGCGCGTGGGCCCGCAGCGGAAGCTCGTCGTGTTCGTCCCGAGGGAAGCGCTGGACGACGTACGGAACGCGCTCTTCGACGCCGGCGCGGGGCGCATCGGCGACTACACGCGCTGCTCGTTCTCGACCGAGGGGACGGGAACCTTCCTCGGGGGCACGGGAACGTCGCCGGCGGTCGGTCGTCCGGGCGTCGAGCAGCGCGTCGCCGAGCTACGGCTCGAAACCGTCTATCCCGAGGAGCGCCATGCCGACGTGATCGCAGCGCTGCGCACCGCGCATCCGTACGAGGAGCCGGCGTTCGACGTCTACCCGTTGCTCGACCCTTGAGGGCGCGGCTCTTCACGGACGGGGGCGCCCGCGGCAACCCGGGCCCGGCGGCGTTCGGCTACGTCCTGGAGGCCGACGATGGGAAAGTGTTGGACGCGCGTGGCGAGGCGATCGGCGTGGCCACGAACAACGTCGCCGAGTACAGGGCGCTCGTCGCCGGTCTGCGCAGGGCCGGCGAGCTCGGGATCGACGACCTCGAGGTCGTCTCCGACTCCGAGCTGCTCGTGAAGCAGATGCGGGGCGAGTACCGGGTCAAGAACGCCGCTCTGCGCGAGCTCTCGATCCAGGCGGCCAGGCTTGCGCGCGAGCTCGGCACCGTGCGCTATACGGCAGTTCGCCGCGAGCACAACGAGCTCGCCGACCGGCTCGTCAACGAGGCGCTCGATGCCGTCGGTTGACGGGGAGCGGGATCCGCACAGGCCAAGGGAAGAGGAGGGCGGACGTCGCAGCGTGTCCTTCCTGATCGCGGCGCCTCGCGATTCTCGGCGTGATCCTCGCGGTCGTGATCACGAGCTGTGCCGGCGGCGACGAGGATGTCGCGGCGCCCCAGACGACGGGGGCGCCGACCGAGGCGGCCACGACCGTGACGGCGACGACCGAGGCGGCGACGACCGAGATCGAGGCCTCGGAGCCCGTGGATCCAGCGGATCAGGTCGAGAGCGCCGACGCGGAGACGACCGGGGAGCCCGGCGCTCCCGCGACCGTGGTCGACGCGATCGCCGCCGGAGGCTCGTTCGGGACGCTGGCCGGGCTGCTCGAGGCCTCGACGCTCGACGGCACCCTCGCGGGCGAGGGGCCTTTCACCGTGTTCGCGCCGACCGACGACGCGTTCGCGGCATTGCCTGAGGAGGTGCTCGCCGCGCTCGAGGCCGACCCGACGGCGCTGAAGCAGGTGCTGACCTACCACGTCGTCCCGGAGTCGATCTCCCCGGACGCGCTGGCGCCCGGCGAGCTGGTGACGCTCGAGGGTCAACGGGTCGAGATCACCAGGGACGCGACGGCGAGAGTGAACGACGCGCAACTGCTCGCGCCGCCACTCGAGGCGGGCAGCGGCTGGGCCTACCCGATCGATCTCGTGCTCCTGCCGCCCGACCTCGGCCTCGCCGGGCTGGTCGGCGAGGCGGCTGCGGCGGCCGCGTACGACCGGGCGGGCTACGTCGTCTTCTTCGAGAGCGGCAGCTCGGATCTCGATGCGAGCGGACAACAGACGATCGACGAGGCGGCAGGCGAAGTCGCCTCGCTCCCCGCGGGCTCTACCGTGCGACTGGTCGGCGTCGCGGATCCCACAGGGGACGCGGCGGCCAACCTCGAGCTCTCCCGCGAGCGTGCCGGTTCGGTCCAGGCGGCGCTCGAGGAGGCACTCCCGAACGCCGACGTCGCCTACGAGATCCGCGCGAACGGAGAGGAGGAAGGTCCGGAGCTCGCGAACGCCCGCCGGGTCGACATCATCCTTCCCTAGATGATCCCGCCGGCCGGATCCGGTGCTCGGCGACGTCGGCAGGGGGTGCGGTGATCGGCTCGACGCCGTAGAGAGCGTACGCCGCTTCCTCCATGTCGCTGGTGATGTGCACGTCCTTCGGCTTGTCGTGCAGCAGGCCCTCGTGGTAGGCGGGGGCCCGCTCGACGAGCTCCGTCGTCCAGGGAACGTGCACCTCGCCGCCCACCTGCCTCGCCCGGCGCACCGGCATGATCGTGCGTCGCCCGCCCCCCGGCCCGTCGCGCCAGACCCCGAGCCACTCGGGCGTGCCCGTCGCATGGTCGACGAAGATCAGGTCGACGTAGCCGATCTTGTCGCCGGTGTCCGAATGCACCTCGTAGCCGTCGATCCTCACGAGCTCCTGGGCAGGGAGACCCTCGAGCGGATGGTCGATCGTCATCTCGTCTCCTTTCGTCGTTCCAGCACGATCTGATCGCCCTCGACGCGGACGTCGAAGGTACGGGCACGCACCGCGTCGTCGAAGAGCGCACGGCCCGTCTCGAGGTCGAACTCCCAGCCGTGCCAGGGGCACGTCAGCACCCGGTTCTCGCGACCGAAGCGGTGCTCGTACGGCTCGGAGGGTAGCCGTGTCCCCGAGACGCGGCCGAAGCAGAGTGGGCCGCCGTGGTGCGGGCAGGCGTTGGCGATTGCGAACAGCGCCCCGTCGACGTTGAAGAGGGCGACCTCGGTGCCGAACGCCTCGACCTTCGCGCGCGCGCCGGGCGGCAGGTCGCCGGCGGGAAGGACTGCAGCGCCCTCGCTCACACGAGACCGTAGAGCGCCCGCGCGTTCTCGCTCATCACGCGGTCGCGCCAGCTCTCCGGCAGCCGTGCCTCGATCAGCTTCGGGGTGTCGAAGTCCCAGTGCGGGTAGTCGGTGGCGAACAGGAGCATCTCCTCCATTCCCTCGACCGCCTCGAGGACAGACCGGAGCTGGCTCTTCGTCCGGGGCTGCTCGAGTGGCTGGGTCGTGAACCGGACGTGCTCGCGCACCTGCTCCGAGGGGAGGCGCTTCACCCAGGGCGTCTCGGAGCGCAGCGCCTTCCAGTTCGCGTCGAGGCGCCAGAGCACGCCGGGCAGCCAGACGACACCTGCTTCGACGACGACCACGCGCAGATCCCTGAGGCGCTCGAAGACGCCGTGGCACACGAGTGAGACGAGATGACTCATGGCGGAGCTCGGGAGCAGCGTGTGCCATTCGAGGTAGTAGGCCGGGTAGCCGGTCGCGGTTGGCGGCGGGTTCGTCGCGAGGCCTTCCGCCCCGACGTGCATCGCCACGGGCAGGCCGACCTCGACGGCGGCGTCGAAGATCGGCGCGAAGTGCGGATCGCCGTAGCCCGCGCGTGCCCCGCACGGCAGCAGGACCTGGACGACGTCCGGATGCGGGCCGAAGCTGCGGATCTCCTCCGCCGCGCGCTCCGCGTCCTGGGTCGCGACCACGAGTGAGCCCTTCAGGCGGGCGTCACGAGGGAGCCATTCCTCGCAGAGCCACCGGTTGTACGCGGTCGCGAGCGCCGCGGCGAACTGCGGGTGCGCCATGCACGAGACGTTGAGGATGTCCTCACCCGTGAGGATCGCGTACTCGACGTCGTAGCGGTCGAGCAGTTGCTCGCGAAGCGTCTCGTAGTCCGACCCGGGCACCCCACCGGTTTCGGGGACGGCATCCCCCATCAGGAAGCCGGAAGGATGCACCCACGGATAGTTGGGCAGCTGGAACCCGTTGTAGCCGCCGACCTCGACGTAGTCGCGGAACGCTGGGTCGAGCCACGGCTCGAGTTCGCGGAGCGAGTTGAAGTTCTGGTGGACGTCGCAGTCGATCACGGCGAGATCCTCGCAGATGAAGGGTGGCCCGGCGGGCGCTCGCGTCCTAGGCTGTGGATCCCGCGAGATGATCTCGAAGTGGTTACCGGGGATCGCCCTCGTCCGTCGCTATCCGATCGGCTGGCTCCGTCACGATCTGGTCGCGGCCGTCGTTCTCGCCGCGCTGCTCGTTCCGCAAGGGATGGCATACGCGGAGCTGGCCGGGCTCCCTGCGGTCACGGGCCTCTATGCGACGATGGTGCCGCTCGTCGTCTACGCGCTCGCCGGGCCGTCGAGGATCCTCATCGTCAGCCCGGACTCGGCGGTCGCACCGCTGATCGCGGCGACGATCGTCCCGCTCGCGGTCGATCCGGACGGTCGGGTCGTGCTTGCCGGGATGCTTGCGATCCTCGTCGGCCTCATCTGCGTCGCTGCGGGCGTGGCGAAGCTCGGCTTCGTGACCGATCTCTTCTCCCGGCCGGTTCGGATCGGCTACCTGATGGGGATCGCGCTGACGGTGATCGTGTTCCAGCTCCCGAAGCTTTTCGGCTTCTCAATCGAGGCGGACGACCTCCTCTCAGCAGCGCGCGGCTTCGTCGAGGGGCTCGACGCCACGAACCTCGCGTCGCTCGCCATCGGCATCGCGTGTCTCCTGGTCATCGGCGTCTGTCGCAGGTTCGCGCCGGCGGTCCCGGGCGTCTTCGTCGCCGTCGTCGGCGCGACCGTCACGGTCGCGGCGTTCGACCTCTCGGCAGACGGCGTGTCCGTGGTCGGCAGCCTCCCGCAGGGCCTGCCCTCGTTCGACGTCCCGTCGGTCTCCTCCGGCGACCTCGGACGGCTCGCTCTCGCTGCGGTCGGCATCGCCTTCGTGGCGTTCGCCGACACCGGCGTCCTGTCGCGGAGCTACGCCGCACGCCTGAAGCAAGAGGTCGACCAGAACCAGGAGCTCGTCGCGCTCGGGACGGCGAACGTCGCGACCGGCTTCCTGCAGGGCTTCCCGATCTCCACGAGCTCCTCGCGCACGGCCGTCGCCGAAACGGTCGGCGCGCGCAGCCAGCTCACCGGCCTGCTCGGCGCGGTGCTGCTGGCGCTGCTCCTGCTCTTCGCCGGTGGGCTCGTCAGCGACCTCCCCAACTCCGCTCTCGCGGCCGTGGTGATCGCAGCCGTCATCAGTCTCGTCGACCTCACCGGTCTCCGCAGGCTGCACCGGATGCGGCAATCGGAGTTCTGGCTCGCGCTCGTCGCCTTCCTCGCGGTCGCCGTGCTCGGCGTGCTGTGGGGCATCGGGATCGCGATCGTCCTCGCGCTCCTCACCTTCATCCGGCGGGCCTGGGACCCCCACGACGCGGTGCTCGGCCGCGTGCCGGATGTGAAGGGCTACCACGACGTCACCCGCTATCCGGCGGCGCGCCGGGTTCCCGGGCTCGTGCTCTATCGCTTCGACGCGCCGCTCTTCTTCGCGAACGCCGACCGCTTCCGCGGTCGCGTTCGGGAGCTCGTCCGGGACGAGGAGCGGCCCGTGGCGTGGCTGGTCGTCTGCGCCGAGCCGATCACGGACGTCGACACGACGGCGGCCGAGATGCTCGAGGAGCTCAACGCCGAGCTGAGGTCTGCGGGGGTCGAGCTCGTGTTCGCGGAGCTGAAAGGCCACGTCCGCGACCGGCTCGACCACTACGGGCTCGTCGCCGAGATCGGGCCCGACCGCTTCTTCCCGACCATCGGCCTTGCCGTGCACACCTATGTCGAGGAGACCGGAGTCGCCTGGATCGACTGGGAGGACGCTGCCACCACGACGTGACCGTTTCCGCGGCTCCACCGGTCGCCACGATCGTGCGTTCATCCCATCGGGACGATGCGCCGGAGGCGGCGCTCGTGTTTCCTTCCGTCGACGACCGAGAGGAGAGACATGGCGATTGGACCGGTTCAGCTGATCGTGCTCGGCTTCAGCCACCCGGAGTTCCACGGTGAGATCATCGAGGAGCTGGAGCGGCTGCGGGAGAGCGATACGGTGCGGGTGATCGACGCGCTGGCGGTGCACAAGGACGCGGACGGGGAGATCGAGGTCGCGCACTTGAGCAATCTGTCGAAGGAAGAGGCGATCGAGCTCGGGAGCAAGGTGGGTGCGTTGATCGGGCTCGGGATCGAGGGTGAGGAGGGCTTCGAGGCTGGTGCTGTCGCGGGTGCTGAGGCGGCGGCGGACGGTGTCGAGGTGTTCTCGGACGAGGATGCCTGGGACGTGCTCGAGGAGATCCCGAACGACTCGGCTGCGGCGCTGATCCTGATCGAGCATCACTGGGCTGTGCCGTTGCGGGATGCGATCGCCCGGGCGAACGGCTTCCGGATCAGCGACGGGTTCATCAGCCCGCTCGACCTGATCGCGATCGGATTGGTCTCGGCCGAGGAGGCCGCCGAGCTCCACGCGATGGAGCAGGGCCAGAGCGCGTAGCAGCAGATACGATTCGGGCGACGACACGGAATCTGGAGGTTGAGATGATGGGAGCACGCAGAGTCGCGCGGCGCACGTCCCGGCGAACCTCTCGCCGGCGCTAGGAAGCGCCAGAGATCGATCGCGGAAAGGCCCCGATGCGGGGCCTTTCCCGTCTTAAGTCCGACTCCTCCGCCGTCGATAGAGATCCCATGCAGGTCCCGCAGGCGGCACACGCGAGCCTCGACGACGGCTGGCGGGGCGCGGTTCGCAAGGTCGTCGGCAGCCCGATCGCAGGCATCGCGCCGTGGATCGTGATGTCGATCCTCTCGGGCGTGACGACCTTCGAGATCGCCGTCGGCCTCGCGCTCGCCACCTCCGTGGTCTTCGTGATCGCGAACCGGCTGATCGGAGGCTCGCTCAAGCTCCTCGAGATCGCCGACGTCGTGTTCTTCGTCGCGCTTGTCATCGTCGGCGCGCTCGCGAGCGCACGCGTCACCGACTGGCTGGAGACGTGGGCGGGCGAGCTCTCCAACGTCGCCCTGGTCGTCATCGCCGTCGGATCGATGCTGGTCAGGCGGCCGTTCACGCTCGAGTACGCGCGTGAGGAGGTCTCGCCCGCGCTCTGGAACAACCCGGTCTTCATCAGGACGAACTACGTCATCACCGGCTTCTGGGCGGGCGCGTTCGTCGTCGCCGCAATCTCCGGTTTCATCGGCGACGCGATCCTCGACGACTCGAACAACATCTGGACCGGCTGGATCATCCAGACCGGCGCGATGATCGTCGCGATCCAGTTCACGATCTGGTATCCGAAGGTCGCGAAGGCGAAGAGCCTCCAGGCCGCCGGCAAACCGACCGACCCGCCGCCGCCGCTGAGCGAGCTCTTCATCGCGCTCGCCGCGTACATCCCGATCGTCGGGATCCTCTCGCTCTCCTTCGACGCTGCCCCCGATTGGGTCGGCATCGCCCTGATCGTCGGCGGCGTACTGCTCGCGCATCGCACCGCCGAGGATCTCGGCAAGTTCAGAGAAGCTCGTCGCGAACGTCTCGCGCCCCGTCCGGTCCGAGTAGCGGACGCACGCAGGCACCCGCTGCGCGGTTGCCCCATTCGGGATCGTCCGGGCCCGCCGAACCTGCATCCCGCCGGGCGACGGCGAGCCTGCTCAGACGATTCCACTGGCTCAGCACCAGGGAGGTATGCGTCGAGCTCTACCAGGCTCGTTGATGGGGGAGCAGCGCCGGCGGCCTCAGTCGTACCGACGAGCCGTCAGCGCGCCTCCACGGGCGCGGCCAGCGCCGCGATGACAGCGTCGGTGGTGGTGATGATCGCGAACTCCTCGTGCAGGTTCATCAGCGTCATGGCGTGGATGTCGGCGGCGGCGAAGTGGGTGCCGTCGGGTCCGGTGCGGTCCCAGGCGGCGGTGGCGTCCGCGACGACCCACGTGTCGAACCCCAGGTTGCCGGCCATGCGCGCCGTCGTCTCGACGCAGTAGTTGGCGACCAGACCGCAGACGACGAGGGTCGTGATGCCGGCTTCTCGGAGCCGGGCCTCGAGGTCGGTGCCGATGAAGGCGCTGTTGACGCTCTTGACGAACATCCACTCGTCTGCCAGCGGGGCGACGATCTCCTTGATCGCGTTGCCGGGCTGGCCGGGCGCGAACGGGGAGTCAGGGTCCAGAGCGTCGTGGCGGACATGGACGCAAAGCCGGCCCGCCGTCCGCCATGCCGCCAGCAAGCGGCGCGGTGTTCGCCTCCGCATCGGGATTGTTGCGCGACCCGCGGCGCGGGTCGTCGACTCCCACCTGAACGTCGATCACCAGCAACGCGGCGGCGTCCGGCAACGTCAGAATCGTCTCCACTGCTCCCCCTCTTCGGTGTCGGGTCGATGGTGATTGTCCGTACCCGGAGCCATGGATTATGCGAGAGAGCGGCGATGGAGGGTGGCGGGCTGCCCGCCAGAAACGGGAGAGCCCCGTCAGGTACGGGGCTTTCCGGAGAGCGGATGATGGGACTCGAACCCACGACCTTCTGCATGGCAAGCAGACGCTCTAGCCAACTGAGCTACATCCGCGGGTGCCTCGAACTCTAGCAGCGTGGCCCGGGGGTTGAACCCGGGCCACGCCGTTCGAAGGGAGAACGCCGGCCGGCGGTGCCGTCAACCCCGGGACTGCGTTGAGTCGCCGGCCGGCGCGATGGGGGGTTTCGCCGTACGCGGTTGGACTCCTTCGCGACGATAGGATCGAAGTCGATGCCTTCGCTGCTCGTCTTCGGGGCCCGGAATCTCGGCCGTGCGATCGCCGCCCATCTGGCCGCCGAGGGCTGGGAGGTGGCCGCCGCAGCGACGAGCCGTGACTCGCTCGATCGGCTCGCAGCCGAGATCCCGGGCGCGCTCACGATCGTCGCGGACGCCCGCGTCGCCGACGACGTCGAGCGAGCGTTCGCCGAGGCGGGAGATCGTCTCGGGCGGATCGACCTCGTCGTCGTCGCGATCAGCCCCTCGACTCGCGGGCGGGCGTTCGGCGGTGGCGGCATCGCAGACGCCGACGCGGCGGCCTTCGCCCCGTACCTCGACGACCTTCTGCCCGCGCTCGCGAACGTGCTGCGAGTCGGCGCGCGGGTGCTGGTCGGGCAGGGGTCGGGGACCTACGTCCAGATCACCGGCGGCTCGGCCAGGCGCGGTATCCCCGGACGCGGCCCCTGGGCCGCCGCGGCATTCGCCACCCGGGGGCTCGTCCAGGCGGCCGCCGCCGAGTTACGCGAGCGCGGCGTGCACGTCGCCCTGCTCATCGTCGACGCCTCGATCGAGAGCGAGAAGACCCGCGGGCGCCTGGCCGGACAGCCGTCCGATTCGTCGGCCTCGGAAGAGGACGTGGCCCGCGCCGTCGCATATCTCGCTGCGCAATCGCCGCGCGGCTGGACCCACGAGCTGCAGATCACGCCCTCGGGCGACCGCTGGGTACCATGACGCCCGCGGCGACGTGGCCGAGTGGTTAGGCAGAGGCCTGCAAAGCCTCGTACAGCGGTTCGAATCCGCTCGTCGCCTCTTCTTCCCGCAAAGAGCGGACCTCTTGCGAGGTCACTCTTTTCTCCAGCGTTGTTCGGCGAGCCGCATCCCGGCGATCAACTCCTCCTGGTCGGCGTGCATGTAGTGCTCGCTGGTCGTTGAGATCGAGGCGTTACGCACGCCAACCGGTTCGCCCCGGGTCCCATCCCGCCGCGTAATCGATCAGGGGTCCTGGCCCGCTAACCAAGAGCCCAAACCCGGCCACAAGCGGGCCTCCTGGCCTTCCTTGCGCGTGCGCCGGCTCCTAGTGCAAGGTGATCGTCCCTGACCAGACCCGGGTGTCGAACGTGCCATCAGCCCGGAAGACAACGGCGGTTCCGATGCCTTCTGCCTGGCCCGGGACGAGCCGGCCGGAACCGCGAACCCGTGCCACGACATCCCAGGCGTCACTTGGCGGCCGTTGCCGGTTCACGCCGGTCGCGATCACGTGTCCCTGCAAGACGACCACGAAGAAGAGTGCCCTCACCTCGCCGGGCTCCCAATCCACGGGCCCCTCGGTCAGCACCGATCTGCCATCCGACTGGATGGCCATCGGCTCGTCGCTGAACCTCGAGAGCATCGCCGACGCCGTTCCTGGAACGGCTACGGCCAGCGCGACCAAGAATGCCAGCCACACCGAGAGGCGATACGCACGTCCGGGCCTTCCGCTCGACCTAGAGATCGCAGCCATACGAAACCTCCTTCTCAGTCAGGCCACCATCATTGTGACGCTTAGCTTCCTCGATCTCAGGATGCAGGGTGCCCGCCCGACTGGGCGGCGGCTGCGTCCTGGAGCGCGATCGATTCAATATCGCTTGCGTTGACAACGAGGCCTTCGGCGATCGTGACGGCTCCAGTCTCCTCCATCAGCCGTTTCGCCCGGTCGAGCGCGATCCGCGCAGCAGTGGCGTCAGTGCCCACGTCAAGGAGGAAGCTGTCATTCAAGGTCTTGACCCGCAAGTACCAATGGTCTGGTTCGCCCATTTAGCGTCTCCGTTCTATCGAGTGGTGTACCGCGTGTCTGCCCGGGAGCGCTGATGCGCTAACCCGATACCCAAGCCCGGGTCGTCATCCCTTCTCACGAGGGTCGTTCAGGCGCCTCGCTGGTTGGTGTCCGTCTCGTGGTCGGCGTTCCCTTCAGATGCTCTTCTTCCACGGCGCGTCCGGTGCGCGCACAGGCGAGCTCGAAGTTGTAGGCGGCGCCGTAGACGATGATGTTCGCCATCACGTACAGCCAAACGAGGAGAAGGAACGTCGTGCCGAGAACTTGAAGTGTGACGACGTCGCCAGTCACATAGACGAACAACGGCAACGCTTGCAGCGTCAGCTCGAGCAGCGCCGCGCCGATGATCGCTCCGGGAATCACTTCGCGGACGGAAAGCCGTATGTTGGTTAGGCGATAGTAGGCGGAGACCAAGAAGAGGAAGAGCGCGAACGTCGAAAACGCGACAGTCAGAGCAATCGCTACCCCGCCGTTCCCGAAAACCGTCGGCGCGTACTCTCGCAGCAGGTCATATCCGAACGTGCCGACGATTAGACCGACGAAGAGAATCAGCAGTGCTGCACCCATGTAGACGACCGCGACCGCCTTGCCGCGAAGAAACGACCGGTTCGGCAGCCCATAGATGATGTTGAACGCCGATTCGAGCGAGGAGAACAGCGAGACGGAGCTCCATAGGAGCCCGATCGAGCCGATGATGGTGAGCGTCCTGGCGTTGCCCTGAACCGTCTGCACGACTGAGACGATCTGTTCGACCGACTGGCCCGGGAAGATCTGCTGCAGATACGTGACGAGTGCGCTCGTCGCACCGACCTGTCCGGACAACCCAAGCCCGGCCAGCGCGAGAAAGATCAACGGTACAAAGGATGCAAGCGCGAAGTAGGCGACCATCGCCGCCAGATGCGTGCCGCGTCCCTGAAAGAAGCGCGAGGCCGCGGCAGCGATCGGAAACGCCTGAACATTCGCTCCCCTGCGCACGCCGATCACCTGCGAAAAGTAGCGTGCTCGACACGTGAAGAACCTCTGCCACGCGTAACGGGGTGGCAGCCGTGTATGTCAGCCACGATCTCGCCGTCGTCTGTTGCCTTGTCTCCCAGGTGGTGTGACGTACGTAACGACTGGCCCCCGAAGTCACTCCTTCAGCGGTTCGAATCCGCTCGTCGCCTCTTCTTCCCGCAAAAAGCGTGTTCTTCGCGAAGTCACTCTTTCCCGGCGTTGTTCGGCGAGGCGCATGCCGGCGATCAACTCGTCCCTGTCGGCGTGCATGAGTACATCGCGAGGTCGGCCAACTCTGGGCCCTGAGGCGCGTTCGGGCTGTCGAAGCGTTCGTTGACAGTCTCGGCGGCACAAGTATCTTTCGATGCGTGACGCGGTCTGCGGCCGTCGGTGTCATCCTCGCAGCTCTGGTTGTGTTTGCCGTCGCCCCGGCCCTGGCCACGGCGCCCGACTCCCCCTTCGGGCCCACCCTGCGACCCGCTCTAACTCCGAGCGACGCCGATGCTGTCTGGGCGGGCACGTGGAGCTACCGGCGGCACATCGGGCTGAACAACGGGACACAGAAGTGGGTGAAGGGAACGATGAGCCTCTCGCAGCAGGGGACTACAGTCACCGGCTCCTTCGCAGGCGGGAAGTGGCAGCTCCAGGCGACCGTGAAGGGAGATCAGCTCGACGGCACAATGCGCTCGAACAAAGGTGGCAAAGGCGAGTTCACTCTCAGCATTGGACGGGAGGACAGGTTCGGCGGGACCTTCTGGTACAAGACGTCGCCGAACACGTACCGCGAGTGGACCGGGAAGTGCGTCGGTGGCCCTTGCCTGGCCAACCGGGAACGAGCGATCACGGTCACGGCCGTAGCGGACGGGCGCGCGACGTGTACCCAGCCGGCGAGCCCGATCGACTTCGCCCGACTCGCCGCAGACTGCGGATTCGTCGAGGCTGCACACTTCCAAAGCACAGGGACCGCGCTCGCGAGGGTGGTGCCCGGTAATGCGGGCAATGACCTCCGGGCCGCGCAGGGGACGGTCGCTTTTGGCGGGAACGCGGGCCCGTGGGCGGCGGCATCGCAGTCGCGCTACTGGCCACAGGGCGGGGCGACGGCTGTTCCCGGGATTAGCGGACCCATGGTACGCCTCGACTTCTTCCAGTCCGACAGCCTGAGCGCCTTCCCATGCGGCAATTACTACGGGTATCTGTGGCTTGTCGACGGCGCGGCCGGGAGTGACCTCGTGCTCATCGACTGCAAAGGGAAGGTCTGGGAGTGGAGTGCGCGGACCGGCGCCACGGTCTCCGTGACCATCACGCAGGCTTCGTAACGCTCGTCCTACCGTTGCCTGGTCTACTCGAGCCCACGCGCCGTGCTCCTTGACTCTTCAAGGATACAGGTGCCCCGCTCTGGGATGGTGAGTCCGAGCAGGAGCGGATCGCGGACGGGTTCCCGCCCACGCTGTCGATCCGGCCCTGCGCCGTAAACCGGCGGCAATTCACTCCGGGCTCTTGACTCGGCCGACGATCTCGCTAATCTACAACCATATGGTTGTAGATAATGGGAAGCTGGAGAGGGCAGATCAGGATCGGACGGACCGGGTCTTCCGTGCCCTCGCTGACAGCACCCGGCGCGACATCGTCAGGCGCGCCATGCAGGGCGAGCATTCCGTCTCTGCCCTCGCGAGCCTCTACCCGATGAGCTTCGCCGCCGTCCAGAAGCACGTCGCCGTACTGGAGCTTGCCGAGCTGGTGACCAAGCGGCGGCGGGGACGCGAGCAACTCGTCCGCGGCAACGTCCAGACCGTGCGTGACGCGTACGGCCTGCTCGAACAGCTCGAAGCGGTGTGGCGAAGCCGCATCGACCGATTCGGCGAGGTACTCGTCAACCATCCCGATGAAGACGATCCCGATGAAGGAGCGACGCCATGACCGTCACGAATGTTCAGAAGGACCCCGAAGCCAAGACGATGACCATCACCGCGGAGTTCGATGCGTCGATCAAGCGCGTCTGGCAGTTGTGGGAAGACCCGCGCCAGCTCGAGAGGTGGTGGGGGCCGCCCACGTACCCCGCGACCTTCGTCGACCACGACCTCGCCCCCGGCGCGACCGTCAACTACTTCATGACCGGCCCCGAGGGCGACAAGCCACATGGCTGGTGGCGCGTGCTCACGGTGGATCCTCCGCACAGTCTCGCGTTCGAGGATGGCTTCGCCGACGAATCGGGCAAGCCCAACCCGAACATGCCGACGATGATCATCCGGGTCGCTCTCGACGAACAGCCCGGCGGTGGCACACGCATGGCCATCGAGACCACGTTCCCCTCGCTGGAGGCCATGGAGCAGATGGTCTCGATGGGGATGGAGGAAGGGATGGCGGCCGCGATCGGACAGATCGACGAGCTCCTGCGAGCGGGGTGACCCGGTCAGGGCGATGAGTTCTGGTCTCCTCGCCGGTCTTACTTCCCGAGGGCACGACTACCAGCGGCACGTAGTAAAGGAGCGAAGCGTTGAGCGAACTGGCCGGGATAGACACACCACCAGTCGTCTCCCGTGAGGAATGGGAGGCCGCGCGCGAGAAGTTGCTGGTTAAGGAGAAAGAGCTCACCCGCGCCCGCGACGCGCTCGCTGCCGAGCGCCGCCGCATGCCATGGCTTGCCGTGGAGAAGGAGTACGCGTTCGACGGCCCCACGGGCAGCGTGAGCCTGCTCGACCTCTTCGAGGGACGCCGGCAGTTGATCGTCTACCGCTTCTTCTACGACCCCGGCATGAAGCGCTTCCCCGAAGCAGGCTGCGGGGGCTGTTCGTTCCTCGCCGACCAGGTGGCGCACCTCGCTCACCTGAACGCCCGCGATACCACGCTTGCATTCGTCTCGCGCGCGCCACAGGCCGATATCGAGCGCTGGAAGGCAAGGATGGGCTGGGACATTCCCTGGTACACGATCACCGACGACTTCGACGGGGACTTCGGCGTCGACGAGTGGCACGGCACCAACGCTTTCATCCGCGACGGTGACCGAGTCTTCAGGACCTACTTCGTCAACAAACGTGGCGACGAGGCGATGGGCAGCACCTGGGCCTACCTCGACATCACCGCGCTCGGACGCCAAGAGCAGTGGGAGGACTCCCCGCACGGCTACCCACAGACTCCGCCATACCGATGGTGGAACCTCCACGACGAGTACGCCGCTGCGTGAAGTCTTCTCGCCGACCTCCCCGTCCCCGACGAACGTCTCCGAGTTCAGCAACGTCGTCGCGAAGCCCGATCGCTCTGCTACACGCGTGCGTGCGCGTGCGAGGTGCTTTCCTCCCGGGTCCCTTTCCTCCCGGGTCCCGTCAGACGGTGCCGATTCCGATGTGGATCGGGTTGGTGAGCACCGCTGCGTCGTGCCCCGCCGCACGATCGAGCAGCATCCCCTGCAGCTCGTGACGCACGCGACCTCGTTGCTCCTCCGTCAGGTCGGCGATCAGCATGCCCGAGAGCGGGTTGCTGCTCACGAGCCAGCCCCACATCTCCTGACCAGTGCTGAACGAGAGCGTCTCGGTGATCACCTCGATCTGCACCTCCTGCAGTCCGGCGGCCTCCAGGGCCGCGCGTTGCTTGTCGGGGTCGGCCACCTGGAACGGCAGCGGCGGCGGATCGAGGGGGATCCCTTCGAAGCCCGGCACGACGGCCTGGATGGCGCCCAGGAAGAACCCGATGAACTCGATCTGGGTCGGCGGCCCGTAGACGACAAGGAGCACCCGTCCGCCGGGCCGTGTCACGCGCGCCATCTCACGGACCGCGCGGGGCAGGTCGGGGAAGAGCATCACTCCGAACTGCGATCCGGCGACGTCGAAGCTGTCGTCGGGGAGATCCAGCTCGTGCCCGTCCATGACGCGCGTCTCGACCTCCGTCAGCCCTTCGCCGGCTGCGCGCGCGGCGAGCCGCTCGAGCATGGTGGGAGAGATGTCCGTCGCCACCACTCTCGCTCCCAGGCGTGCCGCCGGAATGCTGAGTGCACCGCTGCCTGCGGCGACGTCGAGGAATCGCTGACCGTGACCGACACCGGCCCGCGCGACTGCCTCGTTCCCCAGCCAGAGATGCGTGGGCGTGACGTGCTCGTCGTAGCCAGTTGCGATCGCCTCCCATGCTTCGCGTGCCTGGTCCTGCGCGAGGGTGGTCATGTCGGCCTCCGTTTCGTGGTGCTGAAGAAGCGCTCGAGCTCGTCGACGACGCGCCCGGGCTCGTCGATCCACGGCAGGTGGCCCGCCTCGGGGACTGCCGTCAGCTGGATGGAGGGATTGCCAGCGTCGATGTCGGCCCAGGCAGACCAGAGCCGCTGTGTCATGAAGACATCTCGCTCGCCGAACAACGCCAGCGTCGGGACCGCGAGCGAGTGCCAGCGCTCGCCTAGCCTCGGGAGTCGTCGACCGAAAGGCCCCGCGAGGGCGGTCATCACGCCGACCACGGACTCCGCGTTTCGCCGCATGTGCGCCACGTCCACGTCGAGGAACGTGTCGTCGAGGCGCTCGGGATGGGCGACGAGGAGCTTTCCCCAGAACTCCCGGCTGCCGTCCGGCGTCGGGTTGGCCAGTAGGCGCCGCGCAACGCGCCGCGCGACGAGCGGGACGCCGAACACCCAGAGCATCACCGGCACCCTTCGCGTCACCCCGGGCGGTGCGCCGACGAGCGCAAGCCGCGAGACCCGCTCCGGCGCCTCCAGCGCCAGAGCCACGGACAAGAGCCCGCCCAGCGAGTTCCCGGCGATGTCGACCGCATCGAGCTCGAGCGCGTCGAGGATCTCGCGTAGGAACTCGGCTCCGTGCTCCAACACGTCGACGCCGTCGTAGTCGAACGGGTCGGCCAGCCCGTGCCCCGGCCGGTCGACGGCGAGCACGCGGTGGCGGCGCGCGAGCGCCTCGAGGATCGGCACCCACTCGAACGAGGCGTCCCCGCCACCGTGCACGAGGATGAGTGGTGACCCCTCGCCGAGCTCGAGCACCTGCGTCTCTCCGCCCGACCAGGCGACGCGACGAACCTGTGTCTCAGGCGCGTGATGGGCGAGCAGGGCGGCCTGGGCTTCCTCGAGCTCACGCGTGAGCGGCTCGTGCTGTCTCGCTCGGGAGCTCGCCTGAACGGAGACGGCGGTCATGTGCCCACTCCTGCTTTCTCCGACATCGCTTCTCTCGATGGCACCGGCATACGCGCCTCCGATCTCCGTGTTCGTGTGACGTGCTCGTGACGACGCTAGGGCGATGCACCGGTCGCCGCATCGGGCGAACGACCCAACTTCGTCGTCGGGCGCGTGGGTATTTCTGTGTAGGCCTCGAGCTAGACGAGGTCGTGCTCGTAGGCGTACGCCGTCGCCGCGGATCGCGACGAGACACCGAGTTTCGCGAAGATGTTGCTCACGTGGCGTGCGACGGTCTTCTCGCTGATCACGAGAGCCGCGGCGATCGCCTTGTTGCTCTTGCCGCTCGCCACGAGCCCGAGCACCTGAAGCTCACGCGACGTGAGCCCACCCCGCGTAGCAGAGCCCGCTTGCAACGACGTATCGAGCGCCGCGAGGTCGAAGGCGGCCCCGAGCTCGACGAACGTCGCTCGTGCCGCGTCGAGCTCCATCCTCCCAGCGTCCAGGTCGCCGAGCGCCCGACACGCGAGCCCGATCAGGACGCGCGCTCGCGCCGCCTCGTACGGTGCGCCGAGCTCCTGCCACACCCGGTACGCCTGCCGGATCGAGACGAGCGCCGCCCAGGCGTCGCCGCCGGCGAGCAGCACCGCCCCACGGGCCTGTGCAACCATCGCCGCCAACATGTCGCTCGGATAGCTCGCGGCTACCGCCTCGAGCTCGCGAGAGGCGTCCCGCGCGCTCTCGAGCTCGCCCGCGGCGACCATGATCTCCACGCGTGCAGCCAGCAATCCGGCACGTTTGCCCGGCTCATCCGTCTCGGCCAGTGCACGCGTGATCGATGCGGTCGCAGCCCGCACGTCGCCCTGCGCGAGCCGCAGTAGGGCGAGCCCGGGCTGGGGCTCCCAGCCGAGCCCGCTGGCTTCACGGTACGCCGCCTGGGCGGCAGCGGCGTCGCCGAGCAGCCGATGCACCTCGGCCTGCCGGTACCACGCCTGGGCGGCTGATGAGCGGCTCGCGCTCAGGCGAGGCTCGAATCGTGTCCCGGCGAGCACCGCCTCGGCGAGCGCGTCGCCCCACTTGCCCTGATGCTGCATCACCTCGGCGCGGTGGACGAGGCACTCGCCCGAGTAGACGACGAGATCCGGCTGATCGTCACACCAACGGGTGAGCGCGGTCGTCCACTCGTGTGCCCGGCGCAGCTCGTACGCCTCGTGACAGCCGGTGATGAGGCCGCAGTAGATGAGCCCGGTCACGATCGGTGACAGCTCGCCCGCGGTGACCGCCACCATCGCCTCGTCCAGCCGGCGGAGGCCCGTCCCGACCTGCCCCTGCGCGATCAGGCAGAGACCCTGACCCATCGTCGCGAGGGCAAGGAGATCCGCGTCGGCGAAGCGCTCGCCGATGTCGGCCGCCGCGACGGCGGTCGCATGCGCTGCCTCGGCATCACCGCTTCCCGCCTGTTGCAGCATGAGGGGGAGCAACACCCAGCCCTGCTCGGCGCAGTCACCGCCGTGGCGCTCGACCAGCCGCTGCGACCTTGCGAACCACCCGCTCGCCGGTCCCAGCTCGTGCCGATCCGCGAGGTTGAGGCCGATCCAGACTGCGCAGTAGGCGGCGCGCGCCTCGTTCCCCGCCTCGACGTGCGCCCGCGTGGCGCGCTCCAGGAGCTGCACGGTGTCGTGATCGCGGCCGAGCATGTACGCCGTCCTGGCGAGGAGCTCGAGATCCTCAGCTGCGAGCGGTATCTGCTGGTCGGCGCGGGACAGGGCGTCGAACGCCGGGCGCCACGCCCGCTTCGCGTACGCGTCACGGCCGCGTTCGAGCTCACGTGCGGCATCGTCGTTCGAGGTCGATCGCACAGCGCAATTATGGGGTGGCATCGAGCACCGCCGACGCGTCGCTGTGGGTGGTCGTACGTAGATTGGGCGGTGCCTCTCCGCCACGTCACGCTCCGCCCACCTGCCAACGAGGACACTCCGTCGTTGAGGTCAGCTACTTCCCGGGGTACGTCGTGCGTGCGTTACGATGGCGCCCCCGTTGCTAATGGAAGGGAGAGCCTTGAGGATCGGTTACGCGCTCGCTCTTGCGGCCGTGGTTGGCGCTTTAGCCGTTCCGAGTGCTGCGGTAGCGGCGCCGCCAGGGGGCAGTCTGCACCTCACGACAATCTCCGTAGACGAAGGCTTCTCGGAGAGCCACCATGGGTTCACCTTCAGCGAACTCGTATACCAAGGTGGGAAGCTCGTCGGTAGAGACCGAGCCTTGTGCAAGTTCAGAGGGCAATTCGAAAACATCCGCTGCCGAATCACGGTCACACTCCCGAACGGCACGCTGTTCCTCTTCGCGCGCATTGGCCCCGATCCCCACGGAAGCTTCACGGTCACGGGCGGCACCGGAAAATACGAAGGGAAAACCGGTGTTGGCATCTACCGGAACGTCAGCGATACCGCCAGCAAAGTCACCATCTGGCTCACCAGCTGATCCGGGCAGAACGTGCGACGAACGCTGGGCGGCGGCCGGCGGCGGAGATCGATGGGACCCGTCCTCTCCACGAGGGGGTACCCGGGCCGGACCCTCCGCAGGCCGAGCTCCACTCTGTTCGCGGTCAAGTGCGCATGAAGAGCTGCTGGCATGAGAGCGGTCGTCCACGACCGATACGGGGGTCCCGACGTGCTGCGGCTCGAGGACGTCGAGCGACCCGTGCCCGGAGACGACGAGGTGCTCGTCAGGATCCACGCGACGACGCTCAACCGGACGGACTGCGGCTTTCTCCGGGGCGAGCCGTTCATCGTCCGCTTCTTCAGCGGCCTCGTGCGACCGAAGAGGAAGATCCTGGGGAGCGAGCTCGCCGGAGAGATCGCGGCAGTCGGGGCGACCGTCTCCGAGTTCGAGGTCGGCGACCGCGTCTTCGGCGTCAACATGGGAGAGTTCGGCGCCCATGCAGAGTTCGTCTGCATGCGGGAGAGCGCTCCGCTGGCACACACACCGGCCGGCATGATCGACGAAGAGGCGGCGGCGGTCTGCGACGGAGTGATCCTTGCGCTGAACCTCCTGAGGGGGGCGAACGTCCGGAGCGGTCAGAGAATCCTCGTCTACGGAGCGTCCGGATCGATCGGCACGGCAACGGTGCAGCTGGCGAGGTACTTCGATGCCGACGTCACGGCCGTGTGCGACACCCAGAACCTCGAGACCGTGAGATCGCTCGGAGCCGACAGGGTCTTGGACTACACGAAGGAAGACTTCACCGAGAAGGGCGAAACGTACGACGTCATCATCGATGCAGTCGGCAAGCTCTCGTTCGGCCGCTGCAAGGATTCGCTGAAGCCGGGCGGCATCTACATCTCGACTGACCTGGGGCGCCTGGCCCAGAATCCCGTCCTGGCGCTGGTCACGCGGATCGGAGACAAGAAGGCGGGGTTTCCGATCCCGCGGTACACGAAGAACGACGTCGTCTTCCTGAAGGGCCTCATCGAGGCGGGGAAGTACCGCGCGGTCATCGACCGGTGCTACCCGTTGGAGCAGGTGGTCGAGGCGACTCGATACGTCGAGACGGGGCAGAAGACCGGCAACGTCGTCCTGACCGTCAGCCGCGATCCCGCTCGCGAGGTGATGGCGGGCTCCTGACCTTACCCGTCTGTATCACGCTTTCGGAGTAGGTCACGCGCGAGTTCCGACGGGTGGCCTCCCCATGCTCACCGTCCGAGCTCGCATCTCGGGTGGATCACACGGGGAAGGTCGATCTCGCCAATCCGCCGAAGTCGACCACGAGCGACGTTCCACTGATGCCGGCCGACTCGTCGGAGGCGAGGAAGAGAAGCTTCTCGGCGATCGACTCAGGAGTGTGAACCTGCGGAAGACCCGCATCGGCCAGATCGCCCGGGCCGAAGATGCTGCGCACCATCGGCGTGTCGACAACGCTCGGGCAGACACAGTTGACCCGGATGTTGTCGTCCGCGTGGTCGACGGCGAGCGCTCGGGTCAGCATCAGCACCGCTCCCTTGGACGCGCAGTAGACAGCCTGATTCGGCGTGGCAACGTATGAGGAATCCGACGCGATCACGACGATGCAGCCGCCGCCCTGCGCCTGCATGGCAGGGATGCAGTGCTTCGCGCAGAGAAATACGCCTCGGACGTTCACGGCCATCACGTGCTCCCATTGATCGACCGTGAGCCTCGTCAGTGGCTCGAATGGAGCTGACACGCCGGCGCAGGCGAGCAGCACGTCGATCCGACCGAAGCGGGCGAGCGTGGCCTCCACCGCCGCTTCCACATCGGGCTCCGATGTGACGTCGACGCAGACGGCGAGCGCGGTGCCGCCCTCGGCGACGATCCGCTTAGCGGTCTCCTCAGCGCCGGACTCGCTCATGTCAGCGACGGCGATCCGCGCGCCCTCGCTCGCGAAGCGAATGGCAGCCGCTCGACCCATGCCGGAGCCGGCACCGGAGATGAACGCCACACGCTCTTGCAGTCTCGGTGCCATCACCCGCCTCGACCTGTCAGCAGACGCAACGCTCGGGGACTATAGGGGTCTGCGGCCCAACTCGTCCTGTGCGACGAGCTCGGCTCCCGCGATGTCGAGGAAGCGCTCGTGACCGATCCGCTCAGGCAGCACGCGCGCACGGGAGTATTGCGTGCTCGAGATCGGGTCCTCTCCGATTGACCGTGACCGTAGCCCGATGTCTAATGCTCCCTGTCACGCGAGGAAAGGAGCGGCGATGTTGTTCCACGTGATGTGGCAGTTCACCGACCAGAGCGAGGAGGCCGAGCGGCGCTCTCTCGACGTGTTCGCTCGATGGCAGCCTCCGGCGGGTGCCGAGTTCCAGGGCTTCTACGGCTTCGCGGACGGGACCGGGGGCGTCGCGATCGTCGAGGCGGACAGCGCCGCGACGCTTGCGCGGACGACGGCGCCCTGGACTCCGTGGCTGACGTTCCGCACGACGCCGCTGGTTCCGATCGAGGAGGCGACGGCGATCGGGGGCGAAGCGGTCGCCTTCCGGGCGTCGGTGACGTAGCCTCGACGGAGGCCCTGGCTTACCGCGGAGCCCGCTGCGAGGTGAGCCAGATCACGACCCGCGTCGTGGTCGGGCCGATATCCCGGTACACCCGCGCATTCGGGTGTGGGAGCAGCGGGAGCATCACTGGCTGAGGACGCTGTTCGCCGGCCTGCCGGGGCGAGCATCTGAGCTGAGCCCGCTGGTGGGGATCGACGAAGGTCGTACTGGCGGTCGAGCTGTGGCTGCTTCCGACTAGGACTGCTCGACCAGGGTGACCAGGTTCGTGTCGGAGGTCGTGCAGGCGGCGATCGGAGCCCGGAGGTTGCACTTCCAGAAGAAGCCGACGATGAAGCCGCCGTATGGCACGGGGATGGTGCCGTAGCCTGCTGTGACGGTCGCGACGACGACCCCGTCCGGGCGCGTCATGTCCCAGACGGCGACGGCTGACGCGCACCCGTACCGACCCGAGGCGACGAAGCTGGTCGAGCCGCTCGAGTGCGGCTCGAACCACGGGTGGTCGACGCTGTTCGCGCAGTGCAGCTGGTCGTCGACGCTGACCCACTGCAATCGCCAGGACGTGCGGTTGTCGAATCGTGTCGTGATGTCGCCGCCGCCGCTCCCGAGCTGTGCCGTGGGTGGGGCGACACTGGTTTCGCAGCCGGTCAGCTGATCGCCCGCGTCGGCGGTCACCGTGTCGGCGCCGGGGCCACAGTCGACGGTGTCGGCCTCGCCGTCGGCAGCGAGGACGACGTCGCTGCCCGGCCCGCCGTGGAGCTCGTCCTCGCCCGCGCCGCCACGTAGGACGTCGTTGCCCCCGCCGCCGTGGACGCAGTCCGCGCCGGCCCTTCCGTACAGGCGGTCGTTGCCGCCGTGGCCGTGGATCTGATCGTCGCTCGCGGTCCCCGTGATCGCGTTGCCGGACGCGCTCCCGTGGATGCCGTTCGAGCAGGCGGCCTTGCCGCCCTGTGCCCCGAGCGCGGTTCCCGCGAGGGCGAGCGCGCCGATTGCCGCAGCCCCGATCACGAGCACAGTCGCCGTCCACCGCCGCATGGGTGCATGTCATCGGCCGAGACCTCCTCGGCCGTGATCACTCGACGGGCGCTCGGGCTAGACGGTGGCGCGCACGCCGACCTCGTACTTGGTCACCGAGGTGCGGCGGCCCGGGGTGTCGCCGGTGGGCATCGCGCTGAGGACCGCGTCGCCCTGGCGGTAGTCCTCTTCGTTGTCGAAGAAGACGATCACGAGCGACTTCTCGGCGTCCGCGTCGTGGAGCGCGATGATCTCCGTCGCGGGCAGGTTGTCCGGCCGCTCGCCCCGGTCGATCTCCTCCTGCAGCTCCTGCATCCGCTGCTTGCCGACCCCTTCGAACGTGACAACGCGTGCGAGCGCCATGTGAGCCTCCTTGTCGACGCCTGGATCATAGCGCCAAGCTCCGGCGGGGTCAGGTCTGCTTCGGCGAGGACGGCAACCTCCGCGTGAGCGAGATCTGGGGCTCGGAGGAGCAGCTCCGGGCGTTCGAGAGCGCCTCATGCCCGTCCTCGCAAAGTCGGGATCGAGCCCGGCACACCGGAGGTCATGCCGGTGCACGCCGTGCTCGGGCGGTAGGTGCTGACTCCCTCAGGCCGGCGTGAGGAGCTCCGGCCCCTCGTTGCGAACGCTGTTGACGAGCGGCGACAGGTCGACCGCGCGCATCTCGCCGGCCGGGAACGGCTCGAGGAGCGAGAGGGCGTGCTCGACCGAGAGGTCGGGGTCGAGCCAGTCGTCCTCTGCCTCGACGGGGAGGATGACCGGCATCCGGTCGTGGACGTCGGCGACGAGCTCGTTCGGGCGGGTCGTGATGATCGTGCAGGAGCGGAGCCAGTCGCCGTTCGGCTGCCTCCACGCCGCCCAGAGACCGGCGAAGGCGAACAGGCCGCCCGTTCGCAGAGACATGTCGAGCGGCTCCTTCCTGCCGTCCGAGCCGGTGCGCCATTCGTAGAAGCCGTCGGCCGGGATCAGGCAGCGGTGGGTCGCTAGGAGCGAACGGAAGGCCGGCTTCTCCGCCAGGGTCTCCGCCTTCGCGTTGATCATCCTGGCGCCGGACGCCGGCCCCTTCGACCAGTGCGGGACGAGGCCCCAGCGGACGTAGCCCGCCTCCCGCTCCTCGCGCTGGCGGATCACGATCACCTCGTCGGTGGGCGCGATGTTGTAGCGCGGCTCGAACCGCTCGCGCATCCGGTCGGAGAGCTTCGCCCCGAACCGCCGCTCGATCTCCGACCAGTCCTGCGTCTGTCGGAACCGGCCGCACACGACGGTGACTCTAGCCTCGGCGGGTGCCGGCCGAGGCATGGATCCTTGACGGTTCGATCCGCGCGGCCCAAGATCTCCTCGCACGGGCCCGCACGTTCGAAGGAGGTTCGTAATGGCAGTTGCGTTCGAGATGCGCTTCACGGGTGCGACACTCGATCAGTACGACGTGGTGATGGAGAAGATGGGCCTCGAGAGTGCCGAGGGAGCACCGCCAGGCGCGCTCTTCCACTGGGTCGCGGAGACCGACGACGGAATCAAGGTCGTCGACGTCTGGGAGTCCGCGGCCGAGTTCGAGCAGTTCTCGAGGGAGCAGATCGAGCCCTTTACCCGAGAGGCCGGCTTCGAGGGGCCGCCCGAGGTGACGACCTACGAGGTGCACAACTACCTGTCGGCGTAGCTTGCGCCGAGGTACGCGACGTCCTCGGGCGGCACCTGATCGCTGCCGCCGAGGAGCGTCGGCAATCGCTTGCGCCGATCAATCGGCCCCGTGCGACGGCCGCTGATCTGCGTCACCTCGCCGACCGCCACGAGCCGATGCTTCGCGCGCTCGTGGCCGGCAATCCCGACGAAGCCGCGACGCGATGAGTGAGCACCTGCTCGAAGCGGCGCAACTACTCAGTTTTTCCTAGGTCCCGACTCGGTCCCCGCTCGGCCGTTCTGGAGTTGAATCGTTTCGAGATCGTGCTGCGCTCGGCGGGTCATCGCCTGCGCGAGCTCACCACAACGTTCAGGGTGCTGCGCTAGCTGCTGGAGGATCCCGGCGGTCAGCAGGGCGGAGCGGGTCGTCGCGAGAATGAACTCCGCGGCCAGTTGGTCACTCTGCTCGGGCCATAGCTCGTCGACCAGCTGCGTGCTGAGCGCGCGCGCGCTTGGTGGAAGGCTCCCGTCGAAGATCTCCTCTCGAAGCTCCGGGTCGAGAAGCGGCCCGCCGCCCCAGCCGTGCGAGGCCTCGAGGTAGGTCAGCAGGCTGCCGAGCGCGTCGAGTCGGACGAAGCGCTCGATCAGCGTGGTGCGCTCGGCCGCCGTCATGTGCAACGTCCGCAGGGCCTCCGGGCCGCTGTGCCCATTCCGTGCGCGGATCAGCTTTTCGAGCTGTCGTCGGGCGACGTGAGCGAGCGAACGTTGATCGCTTCCGGGCCCATGCCGGCCTGGCGTTTGTCGAATGCGACTCGCTCACCCTCGCGTAGGGTCGCAGGCTCGCTGACGATGTTTCGAAGGTGCACCCAGAGATCGGCACCGGCCTCGTCGGGAACGATGAAGCCGTGACCACTGAGGTCGTTGAAGGACCTGACGCTACCGCTTTCCACGGGGCTCGCCTCCCTCACTTGTCGGTCGTGGTCGTCGCCGACGCTGCATCAGGGTGCCGCGACTTCGGCGCCCGCGGCAGATGCCTGAATCCTCTGGACGGTTTCGAGTGCGTCCTGTCGGCGCCCGTAGCGCCGGCCGGAGTCCGCGAGGACGCTGCCCCCGGTCGCAACGAGGCGCCAACGCCACTGTGCGCTGTTGTCCTCGTAGACCACGAACTTCATCCGGCTCGCAGAGCTCTTGGCCGCCTGAGGTGCCGCGGCCCGTGTCTTGCGCGGAGCCTGCCTGGTCGAGTTGGTCACGGTCATGGTTGCTCCTGACTTTTGACGACGACGCTTCCGGTTGTGAACGAATCAGCGGCGGCCGATCAACGGCGAGCGAGCCGTCGCCCGCTCTCCGTCTCGGGAGCCGTGTAGTTGAGCTCGTAGTGGTGGTAGAGGGTCGACTCGTCCGCCTGTGAAAGCTCTTCGCCGTGAAGCTCGATGTCCGGGGCGTCCCTGACCTGTTCCCTGGAGACCGCCACCTGGAGGTCGTCGGGCCCGATCGTGGCCCCGCGCAGCGAGACGAATGTCAAATGACGTCCGATACGGCCTTCCTTCACGGTCGCGAACATCGGCTCGTCAGTCTCCACGTCGACGTAGACGTCCTCGAGCTTGCCGATCTTCTCACCGTTCCGATCGATGAGGCTCTTTCCGTGCCACTCGGCGAGGTTTCGGTGGACGACGGACTGATCGGGCTGGTCGACGGGCACCACATCTGCGGTCGCGCTCCCTGGCTCGGATGTGGGCGTCGAACTCTCCATCGAGGTCTCTGTTGTATCAGCCGTCATCTCGTGAGCTCCTTTCAGGCGTTCGTGATCTGCCTTCGCGGTAGAAGTATCCTAGCACGCGATTTGATCGTGTACGATTTAGTTTACGGAGGACCGTGGCTACGCCTCTCGCCCGATGACGAAGACGCCCGACAACCCGACCGATGCCACCGCGGCCTCCGCTGGTCGCGACAACTCGCGTGCGCTCGACGAGCAGCTCTCGTTTGCCCTCTACGCGGCCAGCCGGGCGGTGATCAACGCGTACCGGCCGCTCCTTCACGAGCTCGGCCTCACGTACCCGCAGTACCTGGTGATGCTGGTGCTCTGGGAGCGCGGCGAGTGCCTGATCAAGGATCTCGGAGCTGTTCTGCGCCTCGACTACGGCACCCTCTCGCCACTCCTGAAGCGCCTGGAGGGCGCCGGGCTGATCCGCCGCACCCGCCAGCTCGAAGACGAGCGTTCCGTTCAGGTCGTGCTCACAGAGAGAGGCATCGCGCTGCGCGAGGACGCCGCGGCCGTCCCCACCTTCATCGGGAACGCGATCGGCCTCGACGACGAATCGCTGGCGACGTTGCGCACGACCCTCGGGCGGCTCACGGCACTCGTGTCCGCTCACCCGCATCGCCCACCTCCGACCAGGAGAGCGCCGATGACGACGATCACGACCGACGACGGCACGCAGCCCGACGCCGAGGACAGGAGCCAGCGGCCACAACGCGGGCTGACCGACGCGCACGAGGGTCAGCCGGCGCCGGCAGGGACGTAGACCGATGATCGGTCCTGATCGAGATCGCGAGCCGGTGAGCTTTCTCGTCTTCTCCGCGTCACTGCGCGCCGATTCGCTCAACACGCGTCTCGCCCGCCTCGCCGTCGAAGTGATCCAGAAGCAGGGCGGGACGGTCGATCACGCCTCGATGCGTGATTTCGACGTCCCGTCGTACGACGCGGACGTCGAACGCTCAGAAGGTATCCCCGTGGGCGCCGAGGAGCTCCGACGACGCCTGGAGGCGAGCGATGCGTTCGTGATCGCCTCGCCGGAGTACAACGCTTCGATGCCCGGGCTGCTCAAGAACGCGGTCGACTGGGTGTCGCGGTCGAGCCCACAGCCGTTCCACGAGCGCCACGGGCTGCTGCTCTCCGCGTCTCCGTCGATGGCCGGCGGCAACCGGGGTCTCTGGGCGCTCCGCGTGCCGTTCGAACACCTCGGCGCACGGATCTTCCCGGACATGTTCTCGCTCGCCCAGGCGCACGCTGCTTTCGACGACAGCGGGCGCATCGCCGACCCTCGACTCCAGGAGCGCTTCGACGGCACCGTCGCCGGCTTCATGGACCTCGTCGAGGCTGCCAAGCACTACCCCTGCGTGAAGAGAGAGTGGGTGGAGTTCCTCGGTGAGCGACCGGATCCCGTCCTCGATCGGGTCGAATGACGGTCGAGGCTTTCGGCCCTGCGTAGCGTTCCCGAAGTCACACGTCTGATTCGTCTAGGCTCGCGCCTTCGGACAGCACGAGGGAGGGAGACGCGATGAACCTTGCGGTTTTCGGCGGCTTCGACAAGAGACCGTTCGCTCCAGGCTGGACGAAGGAGACGCTCGTCGCCGTCCTCGGCGGCGGGGACGTCGACCTCTCCGCCAGCCCGCCGGGGCCCGACGCCCGGCTCACCGCCGTGGCCGTGCTCGGCGGGCTCGACATCATCGTCGCCCCCGGCACCAGGGTCTCGATGAGCGGGTTCGGGCTCTTCGGCGGACGTAGCGTCGCGGTCTCGCAGACGGGGGACGGGCCGGAGATCAGGATGAGCCTCTGGGCCGTGCTCGGGGGGATCGAAGTGAAGGAGCGGGTTCCGACGGTGACGGCGTAGCGGCGCCGGCAGGCTGAGCCTCGACCCGGACCAGCGGCTCGGACAGCGGAGCTGCCCGCGGTGAAGGAGCGGCCCCTCGGTCGCGTTTCAGGAGCCCAGCGAGACTCCCGGGAAGACGATCACCGAGAGGAGCCCTCGTGCTGCGCCGGCTCGTTACGTCAGGAAGCCCATGTCCCGCGCGCTGCGCTCGAGCTCGTCGCGGAACGCCGGGTGGGCGATGGCGATGAGCTGCCTCGTCCGCTCGCGGATGGTCGAGCCCCGTAGTTCGGCCACGCCGTACTCGGTCACGACCTTGTCGACGATGTTCTTGAAGGTCGTCACGGCGGCGCCCGGGTGCAGCCGGGGGACGATGCGCGAGCTGGCGCGGTCGCCGGTCGTGGAGTGGAGGCAGATGAACGACTGGCCGTCCGTCGCCATGACCGCGCCGCGGGCGAAGTCCGGTTGCCCGCCGGACGACGACCAGTACTCGCTCCCGAGCGACTCGGATGCGCACTGGCCGAGGAAGTCGACCTCGAGCGTCGCGTTGATGGCGACGAATCGCGGCTCTCTCGCGATCCGACCGGGGTCGTTCGTGTAGTCGACTGGCCAGAACTCGATCCCCGGATTCGACTCGACGAACTCGTACGTCCTGTTCGTGCCGAGGGCGTTCGTCGTGACGATCGTGTTCCGGTGCGCCACCTTGCGTGCCCCCGTCACGGCTCCGCTCTCGACCAGCTCCACGAAGCCGTCCGCGAAGAGCTCGGTATGGACGCCGAGGTCGCGATGCTCTTTCAGCAGGCCCAGGACGAGATCGGGCACCGAGCCGATCCCCGCCTGCAGGGTCGCGCCGTCCGGGATCCGCTCGGCGACGAAGCCGGCGATCCTCGCGTCGATGTCGCGGGCAGCTCGCTGCGGGATCTCGTCGAGCGCGCGTTCCGCTTCGCAATAGCCGGCGATCTGGCTCACGTGGACGTGGTTCTCGCCGAACGTCCGCGGCATCGCCGGATTGACCTCGAGGAAGAACGGCAGCTCGCCGATGAACGGAGCGAGGTAATCGGCGCTCGTACCGAGGGAGAAGTAGCCATGCCGGTCGGGCGGTGCCGCGACCGCCACGACCAGGGCCGGATCGAGCGAACGCATGAGTCTCGGGATGTCGCTGAAGCTCGCCGGAACCAGGTCGCACGCACCCCGGTGGAAGGCGTCACGATCATGCGGACCGAGAAACCAGGAGACATGCCGGACGCCTGCGATCGCACCCTCGATCGAGGGTCGCGAGCGGAGGGCGAGCATCTGGTGGAGCCGGAGGTCCGTGAAACGGCCGGCGGCGGCCTCGATCGCGTCGATCGTCGAGCGCGGCTCGGAGTTCCCGAGCCCGACGATCACGTCCCCGGCGGCAGGGAGGTGCTCGAGCACCGCCGAGGGCTGTTCAGCAATCGTCGCCGACACGTGAAGGAAGCTATCGATCCGTAACGCCGGCTGCCATTGTTCCCACTGAGCCGCGACAGCCCGACCCGGAGGTTCCAAGGTGACCCCGAACGACATCGACGCGCTATGCGTCAACACGATCCGAACGCTCTGCATCGACGCCGTCCAGGAGGCGAACTCGGGTCACCCGGGCACGCCGATGGCGATGGCTCCGGTCGCGTACGAGCTCTGGCAGCGGAGGCTTCGCTTCGACCCGGACGATCCGATCTGGCCGGGCCGGGATCGCTTCGTGCTCTCGGCGGGACACGCGTCGACCCTCCTCTACTCGCTCCTGCACCTGACCGGTGTCAAGGCGGTGAACCCCGCGTACGAGACGCTCGGCGAGCCTTCGGTTCCGCTCGACGACCTGAAGCGCTTCCGCCAGCTCGACTCGCGCTGCCCAGGGCATCCCGAGTACCGCTGGACGTCGGGCGTCGAGACGACGACGGGCCCGCTCGGAAACGGCGTCGCCACGTCCGTCGGGATGGCGATCGCCGGGCTCTGGCAGGCGGCGACCTACGACCGGCCGGGCTTCGAGCTCTTCGACTACTCCGTCTACGCGCTCGGCGGCGACGGCTGCATGATGGAGGGCATCTCCGGCGAGGCGGCATCGCTCGCAGGGCATCTGAAGCTCGCGAACCTCTGCTGGATCTACGACAACAACCACATCACGATCGAGGGCAACACGGCTCTCGCCTTCTCCGAGGACGTCGCGGCCCGCTTCGCTGCCTACGGCTGGAACGTCACCCGGGTCGCGGATGCCAACGACCTCGGGGCGCTGGGTGCGGCCTTCGACGCCTTCGAGCAGGAGGCCGAGCGCCCGACGCTCGTCGTCGTCGACTCGCACATCGGCTACGGCGCGCCCCACAAGCAGGACACGAGCGCCGCCCACGGCGAGCCCCTCGGCGAGGAGGAGGTGCGCGAGACGAAGCGAGCGTACGGCTGGCCGGAGGACGCCCAGTTCCTCGTTCCCGACGGCGTGTACGAGCATTTCGCCGCGGGCATCGGAGCGCGCGGGAAGGCCGCCCGCGACGCGTGGATGGCGCGCTTCGACGGCTACCGGGCCTCGTATCCGGAGCTCGCCGACCAGGTGCTCCGGATGCAGCGTCGCGAGCTTCCCGACGGGTGGGACCGGGAGCTTCCGGTCTTCGCGCCCGACGAGAAGGGGCTCGCGGGCCGCGAGGCGTCGGCGCAGGTACTGAACGCGGTCGCCGTGAACGTCCCGTGGCTGATCGGAGGGGCCGCCGACCTCGCGCCCTCCACGAAGACCAGGCTCACCTTCGACGGCGCGGGGGACTTCTCAGCGGAGGACCGCACCGGCCGCAACCTGCACTTCGGCATCCGCGAGCACGCGATGGGCGCGATCATCAACGGCCTCTCGCTCTCGAAGCTCCGCCCGTTCGGGTCCGGCTTCTTCATCTTCTCGGACTACGCGCGGACACCGACCCGCCTGAGCGCGATCATGGAGATCCCGACGATCACGATCTTCACGCACGACTCGATCGGCGTCGGCGAGGACGGCCCGACCCACCAGCCGATCGAACAGCTCGCGGCGATGCGGGCGATGCCCGGTCTGATCACGCTGCGACCAGGAGATCCCAACGAGGTCGCCGAGGCCTGGCGCGTGATCATGCAGCTCCAGCACGATCCCGTCGCGCTCGTGCTCTCGCGCCAGGCGATGCGGACGCTCGATCGCACGAGGTACGCGTCGGCCGCCGGGCTCGCAAAGGGCGGCTACGTGCTCGCCGACCCGGCAGACGCCGAGCCGGAGCTGATCCTGATCGCGACCGGAACCGAGGTGCAGCTCGCCGTCGACGCGTACGAACAGCTTGTCGCCGGCGGCGTCCGGGCGCGGGTCGTCTCGATGCCGAGCTGGGAGCTCTTCGAGCGCCAGCCCGCCGAGTACCGCGAACTGGTGCTGCCCGCCGACGTGACCGCCCGGATCGCGATCGAGCAGGCTTCGACGTTCGGCTGGGAGCGCTACGTCGGAGCGAACGGCCGCGTGATCGGGATGACGACCTTCGGCGCCTCGGCGCCGCTCAAAGACCTGCAGACGAAGTTCGGCTTCACGCCCGAGGCGGTCGTGGGCATCGCCCGCGACCTCGTCGGCGCGCGCGCCTGACCGGAAAGGAGACGGTGTGAAACCGACCCAGGAACTGCACGAGGTCGGCCAGTCGATCTGGCTGGACAACATCACCCGCGGCCTCCTGACGAGCGGAACGCTGAAGCGCTACGTCGACGAGCTCTCGGTGACCGGCCTGACCTCCAACCCTTCCATCTTCGACAAGGCGATCGAGGGCACCGGCGACTACGACGAGGCGATCGCCGTCAAGCTGGAGGAGGGGAAGACCGGGGAGGAGCTCTTCTTCGAGCTCGCGCTCGAGGATCTCGGGGCTGCCGCAGATGTCTTCCGTGGGATCCACGAGCGGACGAACGGCGTCGACGGGTGGGTCTCGCTCGAGGTCTCACCCCTGCTCGCCTACGACGCCGCGTCGACCATCGCAGAGGCGAAGGATCTTCACGCCCGGGCCGGGCGCCGCAACCTCTTCATCAAGATCCCGGGCACGAAGGCAGGGCTGCCCGCGATCGAAGAGGCGATCTACGCCGGCGTTCCGGTCAACGTGACACTGCTCTTCTCGCGCGAGCACTACCTCGCCCAGGCAGAGGCGTACGTGCGCGGCATCGAGCGCCGGGTGGAGGCCGGTGTCGACCCGGCTGTGGGCTCGGTCGCGTCCGTCTTCGTCAGCCGGTGGGACGCGGCGATCAAGGGTCGGGTCCCGGGCGAGCTCGAGAACGCGCTCGGGATCGCCGTCTGCAAGCGAACCTATGCTGCCTATCGGGCTCTCCTCGACTCCGACCGCTGGCAGCGGCTCGAGACGGAGGGTGCGCGGCCGCAGAGGGTGCTCTGGGCATCGACGAGCACGAAGGACCCGTCGCTTCCCGACACGACGTACGTGTCGGCGCTCGCAGCTCCGAACACGGTCGACACGATGCCGGAGCAGACGCTCCTGGCCTTTGCCGACCACGGCGAGGTCGGGGAGCTCCTGCCCCCGGACGGGGGCGACGCCGAGACGACGCTGACAGCGGTGGCTGCTGCGGGCATCGATGTCGGCGCCCTCGCGGAACACCTCCAGAGCGAAGGCGCCGAGTCGTTCGAATCGGCGTGGAACGGGCTGCTGTCGTGCCTGACACGGAAGGCCGACGACCTCGCCGCCGTGGGGCGATGACGATGGCGGCGCCGACCGAGAAGGCCGTGCCGTTGCGCGATCGACCCACCTGGAAGGCGCTCGAGGCACATCACGCCACGATCGCCGGCGTTCACCTACGCGACCTGTTCGGGCAGGACCCGGCGCGGGCCGAGCGGATGCACGCCGAGGCCTGCGGAGTCTCCCTCGACTACTCGAAGAACCGGGTCACCGACGAGACGATCCGGCTGCTCGTCGCGCTCGCGGAGGAGACAGGCGTCGCCGCGCGTCGGGACGCGATGTTCCGGGGCGACCGGATCAACGTCACCGAGGATCGAAGCGTCCTCCACGTCGCGCTGCGGATGCCGAGGAGCGCCTCGCTCGTCGTCGAGGGGCGGGACGTCGTGAAGGACGTCCACGAGGTGCTCGATCGCATGACGGCGTTCAGCGAGCAGGTCCGCTCCGGCGAGTGGAAGGGAGCGAGCGGCAAGCCGATCCGTGCGGTCGTCAACATCGGAATCGGCGGCTCCGACCTCGGGCCGGTGATGGCCTACCGGGCGCTGCGCTCGTTCAGCCGCCGCGATCTCACGTTCCGCTTCGTCTCGAACGTCGACGGAACCGACTTCGCGGAGGCCACACGCGACCTGGATCCGGAGGAGACACTGTTCGTCGATCTCCTCGAAGACGTTCACGACGCTCGAGACGATGACGAACGCCCACACCGCCCGCTCGTGGGCGCTCGCGGCGCTGAAGGACGAGGCCGCCGTCGCGAAGCACTTCGTCGCCGTCTCGACGAACGCGCAGGAGGTCGAGTCCTTCGGGATCGACACCGCCAACATGTTCGGCTTCTGGGACTGGGTCGGCGGGCGCTACTCGATGGACTCGGCGATCGGGCTCTCGACGATGCTCGCCGTCGGTCCGGAGAACTTCCAGCGGCTACTCGCGGGCTTCCACGCGATGGACGAGCACTTCCGGACTGCGCCGTTCGAGCGCAATCTGCCGGTGCTGCTGGGCCTCCTCGCGGTCTGGTATCGCGACTTCTTCGGTGCTCAGACGATGGCGGTCCTCCCGTACGAGCAGTACCTCGAGCGGTTCCCCGCGTATCTCCAGCAACTGACGATGGAATCCAACGGCAAGCACGTGACGCTGGACGGCTCGCGGGTCGACTACGAGACCGGCGCCGTCTTCTGGGGCGAGCCCGGAACGAACGGCCAGCACTCCTTCTACCAGCTGATCCACCAGGGCACCCCGATCATCCCCTGCGACTTCATCGGCTTCGGCCGGAGCCTCAACCCGATCGGCCGACACCACGACCTCCTGATGGCGAATGTGTTCGCCCAGGCCGAGGCGCTCGCGTTCGGGAAGACCCCGCAGCAGGTGAAGGAGGAGGGGACTCCCGATTGGCTCGTGCCGCACCGCGTGTTCGAGGGGAACCGGCCGTCGAACACGATCCTCGCCGAGCAGCTGAGTCCGGAGTTGCTCGGCACGCTCGTGGCCCTCTACGAGCACTCCGTCTTCACGCAGGGCGCGATCTGGGGCGTCAACTCGTTCGACCAGTGGGGGGTCGAGCTCGGGAAGGTGCTCGCGAAGCGGATCGTGCCCGAGCTGGAGTCGACGGACGAGCCGGAGCTGGCCCACGACTCGTCGACCAACGCCCTGATCAGGAGATACCGAACTCTGAAGAGAGACCCGTGAGACGATCGGCAACACCGTCGCCATGATCCTGGCCGGCGACATCGGCGGGACGAAGACGATCCTCGCGCTGTTCGACGGCGACGGCAGAGAGCCGCAGACCAGCGAGACCTATCCGAGCGCCGACTACCGGGGCCTCGAGGAGATGCTGGCCGTCTTCCTCGGGAACCACGGCGCGACGATCGACCGCGCCGCGTTCGGCGTCGCCGGGCCGGTCAGCGACGGAAACGCCGGGCAGGTCAACCTGGCCTGGCCGGTGCGCTCGGAGTCGGTCGCCGCAGCGCTCGGGCTCGAGCGAGTCGGGCTCGTCAACGACCTCGAGGCGAACGCCTGGGGGATCACCGTGCTCGGGCCGGACGACGTCGCGGTCCTGAACGAGGGAGACCCGCATGCTTCCGGGAACCAGGCCGTGATCGCAGCGGGGACGGGCCTCGGCGAGGCCGGCCTCTACTGGGACGGCGAGCGCCACCACGTCTTCGCGAGCGAGGGTGGCCACGCCGATTTCGCCCCGCGCACCGAGCTCCAGATCGAGCTTCTGCGCTACCTGACCGCACGTCTGCGTCACGTGAGCTACGAGCGCGTCTGCTCCGGCATGGGCCTCGTCAACGTCTACGGGTTCCTCTGCAGCCGCCGGGCGACGCCGGAGCCCGAATGGCTGCGCGAGCAGCTGGCGACGGGTGACCCGGCCGCCGCCATCGCGTCCGCCGCCCTCGAGGGCCGCGATCCCGTCTGCGTCGATGCGCTCGAGATGATGTTTGCGATCTTCGGGGCGGAGGCTGGCAACCTCGCCCTCAAGCTGCTCGCGACCGGCGGGGTCTGGATCGGCGGCGGGATCGCCCCGAAGAACCTGGCCAAGTTCGAGGACGGGACGTTCATGCGCGAGTTCGTCGGCAAGGGCCGCTTCACGTCCCTGCTCGAGCGAATCCCGGTGCGGATGATCCTGAACGAGCGGACGGCCCTACTCGGGGCAGCCGTCGTGGCGCGACGGCAGTAGACGCCGTTGATCGCAATCCTGGGCGGCTTCGGAGCTGCGGCCGCCTGGGCTGTCGCGACGCTCTGCACGTCGAGTGTCAGCCGGGAGATCGGCCCGGCCTCGACCCTCGCCTGGGTGATGGGCATCGGCCTCCTCGTCACGGTTCCCTTCGTTGCCGTCGCCGGCCTCCCGGCGGAGCTGGGCTGGGACGCCGGCGCCTGGCTCGCCCTCGCCGGAGTCGGCAACGTCGTCGGGCTCCTGTTCGTCTACGCGGCGTTCCGGCACGGGAAGGTCGGCGTCGTCGCCCCGATCGCGTCGACGGAAGGCGCCATCGCCGCCCTGATCGCGGTCGTCGCCGGCGAGCACATCGCCCCCGGGGCCGGGGTGACGCTCGCGGTGATCGTCCTCGGCGTCGTCCTCGCGTCCATCCCGCCGAGCTCTGGATCGAGCTCGGCGGGGGGCGCCCGCGCTGCGATCTTCGCCGGCGCGGCCGCGCTCTCGTTCGGCATCGGCCTCTACGCCGCAGGTCTCGTCGGCGACGACCTGCCCGTCGCCTGGGTGCTCCTCCCGACGCGGGCCCTGGCAACGCTCGCGGTGGGGCTGCCGCTCATCGCGGCCCGGCGGCTCCGGATCACCCGGAGGGCACTGCCGCTCGTGGCCGTCGCCGCGCTCTGCGAGGTCGCCGGGCTCACGGCATTCCTCCTCGGAGCCCGGCACGGCATCGCCGTCAGCGTGGTGATCGCATCCCAGTACGCCGCCTTCGCGGCCGTCGCCGCGTTCTTCCTCTTCCGCGAGCGGCTCTCGCCGCTCCAGATCTCCGGCGTCGTCGCCATCGCCGCCGGGGTCGCGGCGCTCAGCGCGCTGCAGGCCTGAACGTCGCGTTCTCCGGAAGGGCGAAGGGGAAGACCGCGAGCGTCGGGGCGAGGAGCTCCTCGTCGCCCTCGAGGCGGAGCCCGCCGGACGCCAGCAGCGCCGCCGGCTCGACGCTACGGGCGAGAAGGGCGAGCAAGGGCTCGTTGCCGCCGGCGATGACGAGGTCCGGATCGGCGGTGGGGCCATCCTCGACGAAGACGCGACCGTCGTCGAGGCGTGCGTGGAACACGCCGTCCTCCAGGCGGAACTCGACCGTCGCCCGCAGGCCCGCGGACGCATCGGGAACGGCCATGGCGCGGAGCGCGACGCCGATCCAGCCGGACCGCAGCGTCTGCCCGGGCGCCCGCCGGCCCATCGAGCGCAGTCCCCAGCGGCCGAGATCGAGCAGGATCGGCTCGAGCTCGCGGCCGTACCCGGTGAGCTCGTACACGGTCGATGCCGCAGGAGGGGGAAGGGTTCGCCGCCGGACGAGACCGGACCGCTCGAGCTCCTTCAACCTGGTCGCGAGCACGTTGCTGCCGATCCCCGGCAGCCCTTCCCTGAGGTCGGTGAAGCGTCGTGGGCCGAGGACGAGCTCCCGTACGACGAGGAGCGCCCACCGTTCGCCGACGAGGTCGAGCGCGTGAGCGACGCCGCAGAACTGGTCGTACGAACGGGGCACGCGGCGAGTCTAGCGGGTCGAGTTCGAGTAACGAACTGGATACTTGCAAAAAAGAAGCATCCATCCTACGATGGCCCGGCGCGAGACATCCAATGAGGAGGCAGCGATGAGCACGGTCGGGACGCAGGTTGGGCGGATCGTCTGGCACACCCTCAACACATCCGACGTCGAGAAGGCGAAGGACTTCTACACGCAGCTACTCGGCTGGGAGACCGAGGTCTGGAAGCCTGGCGGGATGGACACCCCGATCATCACCGTGAACGGGGCAGGACACGGCGACTACCAGTCGGCTCCCGAAGGAGTTCCGTCGCACTGGCTCGCCCACGTGCAGGTCGAGAGTGCCGACGAGGCGCTCCGGCGCGCCGAGACGCACGGGGCCGAGGCGCTGGCACCGCCCATGGACATTCCAGAGGTCGGCCGGATCGCCGTCATCCGGGATCCCCAGGGCGCGGTCTTCTCCGCCTACACGCCCGAGACCGAGGGTCCCGGCGGCGAGGGTGTCTTCGCGTGGGACGAACTGATCTCCGACGACGTCGAGTCGTCGAAGCGATTCTACGCGGACGTCGTCGGCTGGACGACGGACGGGATGGACATGGGCGACTTCGTGTACACGATCTTCAAGCGGAGCGAGGAGGACCAGGGCTCGGCCGGCATGCTGCCAAAGCCCGACGGGATGCAGATGCCGAACGCCTGGGTGACCTACGTCGCGACCGACGACGTCGACGCGACGGTCGTGAAGGCCACCGAGTTGGGCGCGACCGTCTTCATGCCTGGAACGGACATCCCGGACGTCGGCCGGATCGCGATGCTCTCCGACCCGACCGGTGCGGCCTTCGGGCTGTTCACGATGACCGAGAGCTGACGGACTAGCCGGGCGCGGCGCGGAGATCGATTCGTTCGACCTCCGCGCCGCGCGCGACCACGAGCTCCGAGACCATCGTCGCCGGGAAGAGGCCGTGCTCGACGATGCCGGGCATCGCCGCGAGCCGGGCGGCGAGCGCGCCTGGCTCCTCGATCGGGCCGCCGTAGTCCGCGATCACGCCACCGTCCGGGCTCCGGGGAACGTCACGAAGCTGCACGGCGCCGAGCCGGCGCAGCGTCGAGGCGAGGCCGTAGGCGAGCAGCTCGAGCGGAACGGGCGGTTGCAGCGCGTCGACCCTCTTCGACGAGTCCGCGATCACCACGAACCGGTCGGCCGCCGCAGCGACGATCTTCTCGCGTGTGTGAGCTGCTCCGCCTCCCTTGACGAGCCAGCCGTCGGGGGCGATCTGATCGGCGCCGTCGATCGCGATGTCGAAGCGCTCGACGGCGTCGAACGACTCGATCCGCAGGCCGAGCTCCGCCGCTGCCTGCTCCGTTCGCGGCGACGTCGCAACACAGCGGATGTCGAGGCCGCGGCGCGCGAGCGCGGGCAGGAGGAAGGCGACGGTCGACCCGGTTCCGAGTCCCACCGTCATCCCGCTCTCGACGAGCTCGGCCGACGCCTCGGCGGCCAGTTGCTTCTCGCGCTCGACGCTCACCCTGCCATTGTCCTCCGAGTGTGCCCGACGTAACGGATCCCGCTCCGGGCCGACTCTAGGGCATGTCCCGGGCGACTGGATCCGCCGCCGACGAACCGACTGTGAGGCTCCCGATGACGACGAACGTGACCGATCTCCCCGACTCCCGGCCCGGCATCCGACAGGAGGCGAGGCCGACCAGCCACGTTGTCGTCCTCTTCGGATCGACCGGTGATCTCGCGAAGCGCAAGCTGCTTCCCGGTCTGTTCCACCTGTACGAGGCAGGGCTCCTCCCGGAGAGCTTCCGGATCGTCGGCACGTCCCGCAAGCCGATCTCCGACGAGGAGTTCCGTGGCCGTGCACGTGCAGCCATCGACGAGTTCGGGCGCACCACGCGGAGCGACGATGCGTGGGAGGCTTTCGCCGGCAGTCTCTCCTACGCACCCTCGGACGCGGGTGACGCCGGCGCCCTCGCCGAGGCCGTGTCGCGTGCGGAGGACCAGCTCGGCGAGGGAGACGTGCGCCGGCTCCACTACCTGTCGGTCCCGCCGAAGGCGATGGCCGGGATCGTCTCGGCGCTCGGCGACTCGGGGCTCGCAGACGGAGCCAGCGTGATCATGGAGAAGCCGTTCGGCACCGATCTCGAGTCCGCCCGCGCGTTGAACGCCGCGGTGCACCAGGTCTTCGACGAGTCGCAGATCTTCCGGATCGACCACTTCCTCGGCAAGGAGTCGGTGCAGAACATCCTCGCGCTGCGCTTCGCGAACGGGATGTTCGAGCCTGTCTGGAACGGAAACCACATCGACCACGTCCAGATCGACGTTCCGGAGACCCTGTCGATCGGGAGCCGGGCGGGCTTCTACGAGGGAACCGGCGCTTTCCGCGACATGATCGTCACGCACCTGTTCCAGGTGCTCGGCTTCGTCGCGATGGAGCCGCCGACCTCGCTCGACGCGTCGGCGCTCGTGCAGGAGAAGGTCAAGGTCTTCGAGGCGATGAGGCCGATCGATCCGGCTCGGGTGGTCCGTGGCCAGTACGAGGGCTATCTCGAGGAGCAGGGCGTCGAGCCCGACTCCCAGACGGAGACGCTTCGTCGCGCTCGAGATCGAGATCGAGAACGCACGCTGGGCCGGGGTCCCGTTCTACATGCGTACCGGCAAGCGGCTCCCGCAGGGCCGGCGGGTGATCACGATCGCCTTCCGGGAGCCGGCGACGCGGATGTTCCCGGGCGCGAACGGCCTCGGCCGGAACGAGCTCGTGTTCGAGGTCGCGGAGCCCGGGCGCGATCTCGGCCAGCTTCCTCGCGAAGATCCCGGGCCCCACACTCGATCTGGGCCCGGCCCGGATGGACTTCCGCTACGAGGAGTCCTTCTGCACGCGGAACCAGCTCGAGGCGTACGAGCGCCTGATCCACGACGCGATGATCGGCGACCGGACGCTGTTCACGAGCGCGGAGGGCATCGAACGGCTCTGGGAGGTCGCGACCCCTCTCCTGGAGCGCCCACCTGCCGTCCTGCCCTATGCGCCGGGCTCGTGGGGGCCGGCGGCCGTGGACGACCTGATCGCCCCTCGTCGCTGGCACCTCCCGGACGGGAGCTAGACGCTCCGGACGACCGGGGAAGCCGCGTCGCGCTTGACGGATCAGTTGCTGGCCCGGAGGATGTCGGTCCAGGTCAGCGCGAGGAAGGGAGCAACGATGGGTCCCAGGAGGAGGCGGGCACGCGTGCTCGCGGCGGCCTTTGCAACGATCGTCGGCGCCGTTGCGATCACCGCAGGCTCGGGCTGGGGAAGTGAGCCCCAGGTTCCGTTCGCCGTTGCGGACTCTCCCGATCCGGTGACGGCCGGGCTCACGGCGCGGCTCGTGTTCGACATCCCCAACCAGAAGACCAAGCCGCTGAACTACGTCACCTTCAGGCATACGCTGCCGAGCGGCGCATCGCTGGTCTCCGTGGCACCGAGTCAGGGAGCCTGCTCGCAGTCGGGTGCCACGACCAGCTGCCTCCTCGGCAAGATCCAGGCCGGCGCGAGCGCAACCGTGACCGTCTTCCTGTCGGCGCCCTCGAGCGACTTCCAGAGCTGCGGCACGATCACGTGGAAGCAGACCGGCGCGACCACCACATTCACCGACACGGTGTGCACGCTCACTGCGGTTCGCCCGGCGGCCGACCCGAACTTCCAGGCTGGCTGCATCGGCGCGCAAGCGGTGATCTCGACCGGCTCCGTCGCGACCGCTACGGATCCTCAGACGACCTCGCTCCAGACGCCGGCCGGTGCCTGTGCGACCGTCGCCGAGGTCCCGGCGGCAGGGCCGGCGGATGCGTGCGGAGTGGGCCAGGCCTGCAAGACGGACATCTCCGAGATCGAGCATCCGCCGTGCGCGGTCGCCAGCCCCTGCACCATCACCGTCACGTTCGACAGCTCGTTCGGGACGGTCACCAAGCTCTACTACAACGGCATCCTCGTCCAGCCGTGCACGACCCCGGGCGTCGCCTCGCCCGATCCGTGCATCGTGTCGCGCACGCTCCAGCGGCCGGCCGCGGGCCGGCTCATGCCCGCCCGCGACACGCGATTCGTGGTCCTGTCGGCGATCGACGCGCGGATGCGCGGCGGCTGATCTCAGACGATCTGGCGAACGGCGCCGCGAACCTGCGCGGCGCCGTTCGCGCCCTTGAGCGCATAGAGAGCCCTCGCCTCGGCGAGAGCCGCGCTCGCGTCGTCCCGACGCCCGGCGAGACGCAGCACCTCGGCCAGGTCGACCAGAGCATCCGCCTTCATCACGAGGGCATCGGTCTCGCGGAGCAACTCGACGGCCTCACCGGCCAGCCGCTCGGCTTCGTCGAAGCGTCCGCGGCGGGCGAGAACCTTCGCCCGGGCGGCGCGCCACAGCGTCTGCGCGTCGACGTCGTCGTCCGATCCGAGCTCCTCCGCCCGGACGCTCTGGCCGAGGGCCTCGTCGAAACGACCTTGCGCGTAGAGGGCGTGCGCGAGCATCGCCGCGATGGTCGGAAGGAGGTACGTCTCGCCGAGCTTCTCGAGGGTCGCATGATCGCGTCGTAGGTCCGATTCCGCCCCCTCGGGATTGCCGCCGAGCATCTCGACGACGGCGGAGTCGAGCGACGTCGAGGCGGCGACGAGGCGGCCGCCCACGTCCTCGAGGAGCGCCCGGCCCTCGACGTAGAGCTCGCGCGCTTGCGGCACGTCGCCACGAAGCGCGTGGAGTTGGGCGAGGGCACAGAGCGCGAGCCCCGTCGTTTGACGGTCTTCGAGATCGGCGGCCACGAGCTCCTCAGCGCGGCGGATCGCCTCGTCCACGGGGGTCGGGCCGTGGAGCACCGCCGTGGTCGCCCAGTTCGCCGCCCGTGCCTGCTGACGCGCGTCGCCGGCGGCGCGCGCATGCTCGAGCGCCTGCGCTGCCGCCGCGACAACCTCGCCGAACCGGCAGGCCGTCACGTGGACGTAGCCGACGAGCCGCCACAGGCGCGCGAGCTCCGAATGCCGCGATTCCGCTTCGAACACGGGCCTGGCGCGCTCGGCCTCCCGCATGACCTCCTCGCCCCAGCCCTCCGGCTCGGCGGCATGCCGGACGACGAGCAGCCGGACGAGCCGCGCGTCCTCGAGCAGCCGCGCGTCCTCGATCAGCGCTGCGGCGCCGATGGCCTCGTCGAGCACCCGCTCCGCCTCCTGGAACTCGCCGAGGTCCATGAGCGCCTCGCCGAGGTCGGGGAGCAGCGAGAGCCGGTGTGGCGAGAGCTCGGGAACGAGCGAGGCAGCTCGCGTCAGCAGGGCCGCCGCGGCCGGCATGTCGCCGCGGGCGAACGCTCTACGTCCCGCAGACGCGAGGCGCTGCGACGCACGAACACCGAGCTCGATCCCGTGTGGATCAAGCGGCCCAAGGTCGGCGAGGTAGCGGTAGGCCTGTTCGAGGTGCCAGCCGCGGATCTCCTCGTATTCGGCGTCGCGGTCGCTGGGGCTGCGATCGGCCCAGTCGACGAACCTCTCGTGGAGCGTCGACCGGGCGCGCTTCAGCAGCCCGCCGTAGGCGGCGTCGCGGATCAAGATGTGGCCGAAGCGGAACCCCTCGCTTTCCTCGTCGGCCGCCGGCTCGACGAGCCGCTTCCGGGCGAGGAGGCGCAGGTGCGGGCGTACTCGGCCACGCAGGACGTCCGGTACGAGATACTCGACCGCCTCGATCGGGAACATCTGGCCCGCGACGGACGCAGCCTCGATCACGGTTCGCTCCTCGTCGGAGAGTGCGTCGAGGCGGGCGGCCATCAGGGCGTGGATCGTGGGTGGCGCAGCCAGCTCGTCGAGTGCTTCGGTGGGTTTCCACACACCGTTCTCGAGGCGCAGCTGACCCTCGTCTCGGAGCATCATCACGAGCTGCTCGAGGAAGAGGGCGTTGCCCTCCGCCGCCGTCACGACGCGACGCATGACGTCCGCCGCAACGGCCGCGTCTGCGAGGACGGCTTCGACGACCCGCTCCGAGTCGGCTTCGGACAGGCGCCCGAGCGCCAGGCGCCGGGCCGGCGACGCCGCGGCGAACTCGGGCCGCTGGTCGAGCAGGTCCGGCCGGGCACACCCGATCAGGAGGAACGGGACGCCCTCGACGGTTTCGGCAAGGTGCTCGACGAGGTCGAGGAATGTCGCCTCGGCCCAGTGAAGGTCGTCGAACGCGAGCACCAGCGGCCGCTCGCGCGCCAGCGCCTCGACGAGCTTGCGAACGCCCCAGAAGAGCTCCTCGACTGGGTACTGCTCGTGCGAGAGGCCGACCGCCGAGGCCACACGGTCGGCGGCGACCTGGTCGTCGAGCACCGCTGACAGCTTGATGCGAGCCGTCTGCAGGGCATCGCCGTCCCGGATTCCGGCGATCTCGCGCACGGCCTCGACGAGCGGCCAGAACGTAATGCCCTGGCCGTAGGGGAGGCAGCGGCCGCGGACGAACCGTGCCCCTCCCTCGAGGCGACCGGCGAGCTCGGCCGTGATCCGGGTCTTGCCGAGACCTGCGTCGGCGAGCACCGCCACGAGGACGCAGCTCGACGTGGCTACGGCCGTCGTGAAGGCGTCCTCGAGCACGCCGATCTCCTCCGCTCGACCGACGAGCGGCGAGTCGAGCCGGCGCGCGACGCCCTCTCCGTCCGAGACGGACACGAGGCGGTACGCGGGGACGGGCTCTGCCTTCCCCTTGAGCGACAGCGGCTCGACCTCCTCGACTGCGACGGCGTTTCGCACGAGCCGGTACGTCGGGTCGCCGATCAACACCTCCATTGGCGGGGCTGCCTGCTCGAGCCTGGCTGCGACGTTCACCGGGTCTCCGATGACGAGGCGCTGTCCGCTGGTCGGGTCGCCGGCCACCACCTCACCCGTGTTGACGCCGGTCCGCGTCGTCAGCCGAACACCCCAGACTTCCTCGAGCTGGTCGTTCAGGTGCTGCAGCTCGTCCCGCATCTCGGCGGCGGCGCGGACGCCACGCAACGCGTCGTCCTCGTGCACGCGTGGCAGCCCGAAGACGGCCATGATCGCGTCGCCGATGTACTTCTCGACACGTGCCGCCGTGGCGCTCGACGATCGCGCGCATCGAGTCGAAGTAGCGCGTCATCACCTCTCGCAGCGACTCCGAGTCGAGCTTCTCGGCCATCGCCGTCGAGCCCTCGAGGTCGGAGAAGACGATGGTCACGACCTTGCGCACCTCGTGGGGCGGCAGGGCCGGGGCGAGCGGGGTCCCGCAGAAGCCGCAGAGGCGGAACCTGGCGGGATTCTCCTCGCCGCAATCCGGGCAGATCTGCACGGCCTAACTGTAGGGGCCGGACCCGTTCGCCTTCGCGCTCGTGAAGGAGCGGGGAGGGCGCCGGCGAATGCCGGGCCCATGCTCTCCGCCCTCCGTCGACGTCGGCGCCGCCGATCGCTCTACCGGGCCTGGTCGCGCGGCGAGCTCGAGTTCGCCGGGGCGCTCGGTCGCGGGTCGAGCCGCAGGCGGCTCTTCACTCTAGTCGAGGGCCAGCCGGTCCGCGAGCCACGCCGCCTGGCGTAGCCTCCCGCGCGGCAGGCTACGCGAAGGCGAAACCGAGAGTCCTAGAAGCTCGCAGACCTCCGCGGACCCGAACCCCTCGACGTCTCGAGGGCTACTCGTCACCCTACGTGTCCAGCTTCCAGTCCCGGAACGCGCGCAGAAGCTCCTCCCGGGCGACTGGATCGAGGCTCTCCTCGGGCAGCCCGCCCAGAAGCTCGACGGTCGTCCGCATCTGCCGCAGATGGGTCCGGCACGGGGGGCAGACGGAGATGTGCTCCTCGAAGCGCAGCCTGTCGGGGGTCGGGAGCGCGTCATCGAAGTACGCGGTCACGAGCTCGACCAGCTCCTTGCAGGTCAACCAGTCCGGATCGCGCGTCGTCACGTCGGTCATTCGTCTGTCTCAACGGCCCACGGCCGAACGGCGGGCGTTGTTTCCAGTCGACGAGACGAGACGAAACGTTACGCGTGGGCGACCCCGTCAAGCTCGAGGCGCCGCGCGAGCCAGTCCGACTGGAGGCGCCGCCGCTCGGCGAAGGCAGCGCTCCGCCGGGCAGTTCCGGGGTCGCGAGACTCCGCCAGGCCGGCGAGGAATGCCTCGAGGAAAGCGGTGCAGCTCGCCCAGGCGGCATCGCCGGTAGTCGCGTTGCTCGCGTACTCGGCGGCGTCCCTCGTGTACGACAGTAGCCTCGCCGCCGCCGGATCGTCCTCGGCGGCGGCGAGGCGCTCGAGAACGTCGCGGAGCGCGCTCGAATCCCGCGTACGCGGGATCGGAACCGGGTGGCCGTCCTGCTCGAGGGCCTGCTCGGCCAGCTCGCGGGCCCGCTCGGCGCAGGCGAGCGCGAACGCCGAGGCGGTCTCCGCGTCCCAGCCCTCGAGCAGGCGGACGAGGCGGGCACGGCGCGCCACCACGCCGTGCCCGGCCGCGACCGTGCCTTCCAGCTCGATCTCCCAGAGCTCGTCGTCGAGCCAGTACGCGAGCTCGCCGGCGCCGCAAGCGTGGATGCCGCTGTGGCAGGGCTCGAGCGGCCCCACCGCCTCGACCCATTCCCCGGGCGCCTCACCAGCGGGCTGGGGCCACCGGAAGCCGCTGTAGAGGCCGACCGCGCCCGAGGAGAGGAACTTGTACGCCCGCACGGCGGTCAGTTCGCCTGGTCGAGGTACTCCTCGAGTGCGCGTCGAACCCTCGACCGGGCTCGGTGTAGGAGCACCCTCTGGTTCCCCTCGCTGATCTCGAGCAAGGCGCACACCTCCTCCGCCGAGAAGCCGTCGATGTCGCGGAGCGAGATCACCGTCCGCTGATTCTCGGGCAGGTCGGCGACGGACCGCTCGACGAGCTCACGCACCTCGCTCGACAGTAGTCGTTCGTCCGGGATCCGCTGCCAGGACCGCGGGTACTCGTTCCAGTGTCCCGCCCAGGTGGGATGGGACCGGTCGAGGAAGCGATCGGGGTCGACGGCCGTCTCGTCGCCCGCCGTCGCGAGTGCGGAGAACGGCACCGTCCGCGCTTCCCGGACGCCGCGGGTCTTCGCGGTGTTCGTGAGGATCCGGAAGATCCAGGTCTTGAGCGAGGAGCGCCCCTCGAAGCGGTCGAGGCCTCGGATGACGCCGACCCACGTCTCCTGCACGACCTCCTCGGCGACGCTCGGGCTCGAGACGAAGGACCGGGCGAGGCGCAGCATCGACGGCGAGTACTCGTCGACGATCCTTGCGAACATCCGCTCGTCGCCTGCGCGGAGCGCCGCGACGATCGCGGCCTGATCCCTTGCGACGACGTCGTCGGGGATCGCCGTCTCGCTCATCGCGCACAGGCTATCGCTGTAACGCCCGTTCGAGTCGGGAGTCTCTGGGGCATCAGCTTCCCGAAGGAGAGCCCAACGATGACGGAACGATTCGACGCGGTGATCATCGGAGCGGGGCCAGGCGGAGAAGTCGCCCTGAACACGCTCCTCAAGGCCGGCAAGCGCGTCGCGCTGATCGAGAACACGCTGATCGGAGGCGAGTGCTCGAACTGGGGTTGCATCCCGTCGAAGACGCTCCTGCGCCCCACCGAGGTCGAGGGTGAGGCCGAGCACGCGGCCGGCGTCGACACACCCGGTCTCGACTTCGCACGCCTCTCCGCCTACCGCGACTACATGGTCTCCGGCCACGACGATGCGAAGCGCATCACGGGCTACGAGGAGCGTGGCGTCACGGTGATCAAGGACACCGGCGCGATCGTGGGCCCCGGCAGGGTCGAGGCCGGCGGCCGGCTCCTCGAGACGGACGCGATCATCCTCGCGACCGGAGCCGAAGCCGTCGTGCCGCCGATCCCGGGGCTTCAGGAGGCCGGCTTCTGGACGAATCGCGAGGCGACCGACCTGACGGAGATCCCCGCGAGCATCGTCTGCATCGGCGGCGGAGTCGTCGGCATCGAGCTGGGGCAGTTCCTCGCTCGCTTCGGCTGCCGCGTGACCATCGTCCAGGGTGCCGATCGGCTCGCCGATCGGGAGCCGCCGGCGATCGGGGACGCGCTCGCGGAGATCCTCGCTGACGACGGCATCGACGTTCGGCTCGGCGTGCACGCGACCGGCGTGCGGGTCGCGAGCGGCGAGAAGATCGTCCAGCTCGACGACGGCGGCGAGGCGAGCGGCGAGGAGATCCTCGTCGCGACAGGTCGTCGCCCACGAGCCCAGGGTCTCGGTCTCGAGACCGTCGGCATCGAGCCGGGGCGTCGAGGCATCGAGATCGACGAGCGCTGCCGAGCCGGCGTCGGCATCTGGGCGATCGGCGACGTGACGGGCCTGGCGCCCTTCACGCACGTGGCGAAGTATCAGGCGCGGATCGCCGTTGCCGACATCCTGGGCCAGCCCGCGAAGGCCGACTACCGGGCGGTGCCCCGCGTCATCTTCACCGACCCCGAGGTCGCAGCCGTCGGGCTCACCGAGGCGCAGGCGCTCGAGCAGGGAATCGACGTGGTGACGTCGACGATCGATCTGCCGTCCGCGATCGCGCGCCCGTACACGTTCCAGGAGAACCCGAGGGGGACGTTCGGCGTGATCGTCGACCGGCAGCGCCAGGTGCTGGTCGGCGCGTGGGCCGTCGCCCCGCTCGCGGGGGAATGGATCCACGCGGCGGTGCTCGCGATCCGCGCCGAGATCCCCGTGGCCGTCCTCAAGGACACGATCGCGCAGTTCCCGACGTTCTCCGAAGCGCTCGGCACCGCGCTGCGCGCGATTCCGGACGAGGCGTCGACCCAGGAGGCGTGCGACCACTGCGCGCATCCGATGATGAGCCAGCCGGTTGCGGAGGTCCGGTAAGCGATCGCAATCCGCAAGGGGTCTGCCTCCCCGGTCGTGGTCCCGTCCGGCGGCTCTGGTCGAATTGCGACGTGACCCTCGCGGTCAGTGCGTATCAGTGGTATCTGGCCGTCCACATCCTGACGGCGGTCATCTGGGTCGGCGGCGCGCACGCCATCCAGCTCTTCGCGGCCCGCATCCTCAAGGGCGGCGACCCGGACAGGCTCGCCGGCTTCGCGAAGGACGTCGAGTGGATCGGAACGCGTGTCTTCACGCCCTCGTCGCTACTGCTCCTCGTCTTCGGGTTCCTCCTCGTCAGCGAGGCGGACATCGGCTACCCGTTCTGGGTCGTCTTCGGAATCGCCGTCTTCGCGTACTCGTTCCTCAGCGGCATCCTCTTCCTCGGTCCCGAGTCAGGGCGGATCGGCAAGCTCGTCGACGAGCGCGGTGCGGCCGATCCGGAGGTACAGCGCCGGATCAAGCGGATCCTGGTCTTCTCCCGCCTCGAGCTGTTGCTGCTCGTGCTGGTGGTCATCGACATGGCGATCAAGCCGTTTTCCTGAGCGCTTGGCTGGATCGTTCCCGGACTCGAGGCGCTCCGGCCGTCGGGCAGGGCTCAGACGTCGACGCCGAGCCTGTCCGCGACCTGGACCACCCGCCGCCAGGTTCCCTCGGCGACCGGGATCCCCTCGGTGCGACGCCTCGCCTCGGTCTCGAGCTCGAGGTCGCCCGGCGCGAGCACGCGTTCGACGCCCGGCGCGGCAGGGGTTCCGCGCAGGGCTTCGAGAACGTCGTCGACGCGGGCCGTCATGTCGCCGCCGGGGCGGAGGGCGCCGGGGTCGATCGCCAGGAGCACCAGGCCGTTGCCGGGATCGTCTCCGGTCGACGCGGTTCCGGCGCCCGCGGCGATGCCTCCGAGCAGCTCCGCGAGGAGGGCCAACGCCGTGCCCCGGTGGCCGCCGGCGGGCAGGATCGAGCCGCCCTCGTAGAGGTCGTCCGGGCGCGTCGTCGGTGCTCCGGAGCGGTCGACGAGGAGGCCCTCGGGCAGCCGGGCACCGGTCTGGCGCGCGAGCCGGACGCGGCCCTCGGCCGTCGCCGCGGTGGAGAAGTCGGAGACGAGCGGCACGCCGCTCGTCGGGACGCCGTAGGCGAGCGGGTTCGTCCCGAGCAGCGCGCGGGAGCCGCCGAACGGGGCGACCCGGCCGCCCGGCGGACCGGTGTTGCACCACGCCAGGCCGACGAAGCCGCCGGCAGCGGTTCGCTCGACGTACTCGCCGAGCCGGCCGACGTGCTGGACGCGGGCCAGCGCGGCGAGCCCGAGGCCCCCTCGGCGCGCAAGCTCGCACGCCAGGCGGGTGGCTTCACGGGCTCCGACCTGGCCGAAGCCGCGCCCGCCGTCGACGACTGCGACCGAGCCGCGGATCTCCGCGGTCGGTTCGGCGGCCGGGAGGATGACACCGGCGTCGATCTCGTCCACGTACTGCTCCACCCTGACGAGGCCGTGGGAATCGACCCCCTTCAGGTTCGAGAGCGTGAGCGACTCGGCGACGACGGCGGCATGCACGGCGGGCGAGCCCGCAGCCTCGAGAATCCGGGCGGCGAGCTGCTCGACCGCCTCCGGGCGGAGCGTCGGCACCTCAGACGTAACGGGCCGCGGCCCGCAGGACGGGGCCGGGCGCCGCCTCGGCGTCGGGCGGACGCCCGAGAGCCGCGGTGAGCTCGGCCAGGGCGGTCTGCGCGAGCAGGTCCCGGTCGCTCCCAACGGCCGCGAAGAGGAAGCCGTCATCCGCGTAGGCGCGAGCGCTCGCGCCCGAGCGGGCGTGGATGCCGGCGGGGAGGCCGGCGTCCCGGCAGGTTCCGAGGATGCGAGTGACGACGGCGTCGAGCGCCGGGCCGGGCTCCAGGCCGAACGAGAGGGCGAGGTCGCGCGGCCCGACGTAGACGCCGTCGACGCCGGGCAGGCCGCAGATCTCGTCGAGGCGCTCGACGCTCTCGCGTGTCTCGCACATGACGATGCAGAGTGGATCCGAGCCTTCACCGGTGGTCCTGATCGGCCCGAAGCTGCGCGATCCCCGCGGCGGGTAGAGGCACGAGCGGACGGCGTGCGCGGCTTCGTCCGGGGAATCGACCATCGGGACGATCACCCCGCCGGCTCCGAGATCGAGCGAGCGGCCGATCGCCCAGTGGTCGTTGGCGGGAACACGGGCGAGCGGCAGCGCTCCGCCGATCGAGATCGACTGGAACGTCGGGCCCGCATGCTCGAGCGCAGCGGCTCCGTGCTGGAGATCGACGCACACCCACGCGAACCCGGCCGACGCCAGGATCTCGGCCGAGAGCCCGCTGTCGATCGCCGACCAGGCTCCGAAGGCCGGCTGGCCGGACGCCCAGCGCTCGCGCAGGTCCTGTCGGGCCGTCAACGCCGATTCTTGGGGATCACGAACTTGTGAGCCGTGCGCGTGTCGGAGAACCGGGCGACCTTGGTGTCGACGAGCCCGGCTTCGCGACCCGCCTCGAGCACGTCCGCCTCCCGCAGGTCCTCGCGTCCCCTCGGCGCGACGGCCCAGATCGCGCCGCTGCGCGAGATCGCGGGCTCGAGGGATCCGATCAGCCCGAGGTCCGCAGCGGTGTCGACTGCGACGAAGACGATGTCGGCCTCCGGCTCGGGCCTGCCGACGACGACGTGCGGTGTTCTCGCACGCAGCTCGGCGAGGAACTGCGGGTCACCGACGTCGACCAGGGCGACGCGCGAGCCGGGCTTGACGTCCAGCTTGTCGATCAGGGTTCGCGGGTTGCGAATTCGGTCGGCCCAGCGCGCGGCGCGCTCGCCGAGCTCGAACACCGCTTCGCCGGTCGCATGGGTCAGCTCGAGGCGTCCGTCGACCGCTTCGACTCGGCGAACGTCGGCGAACCGGATGCGCAGGCGGCTCTCGCCGCGGAAGATCAGATCCTCGGACTCGAGCAGCAGCCGGCCATCGGCCACGGCACCGTCGATGGTCGCGCGGCAACGGACCTCCTGTCCCACGGCAGGAGCGTACCGGCGGTAGCCGTGGGCCGCCTTGTGGAAACCCGGCCTGGCCGGCAGTCAACTCTGTGGGCCGTCCGGGCGGAGGTCCTAGACTCCGCCGGATGACGTCGAGGACGCAGGGCGCGCTGTACGCCGGGATCGACCTCGAGCTCTCCTGGTCCGAGGAGGCCCTCCCCCAGTCGGAGCGGACCAAGCACGTCCACGGCCTCCACCCCTACCTGGGGAAGTTCATCCCGCAGCTCGTCGAGGTCTTTCTGCGCCGGTCGTTTCGCCCTGGTGACTGCGTCTACGATCCGTTCTGCGGCTCGGGGACGACCCTCGTCGAGGCCAATGCCTACGGCGCGCACGCGCTCGGTTGCGACGTCTCGTCCTTCAACGTCCTGCTCAGCCGGGTGAAGACCGGCGACTACGCGCTCGGCTCGCTCGAGCTCGCCCTCCGCGGCGCGCTCGAGACCGCCCGCCGGAACGGGGCGGAGACGGTGGCGGGAGACGATCCCGGTGCCTGGGTCAGCACCTGGTACGCGCCGAGGGCGCTTCGCGAGCTGCTCGCGTATCGGGCGGCGATCGCTCCGCTCGATACCTCTGCCGCAGAGGTCGCCCAGGTCATCCTCTCGCGCTCGGCGCGCTCGTGCCGTCTGACGACCCATTTCGACCTTGATCTCCCGAGGACGCCGGTCCGGGAGCCGTACTGGTGCCACAAGCACCGCAGAACCTGTCGGCCCGTCGAGGAGGCGGAGAAGTTCCTCCGACGCTACACCGATGACACGCTGCGCCGCCTCCGGGCCTTCGCAGCGGTCAGGTCGCCTGCGACCGTCGTCGTGATCCACGGCGATGCTCGGACGGTGTCACTGCCTGTTCCACCCGCGGGCGTGCTCACGTCGCCTCCCTACCCGGGGCTGATCGACTACCACGAGCAGCACCGGTACGCGTACGAGCTTCTCCGCCTGGCCGATCTGCGTGACTGCGAGATCGGCCCGGCCGTGCACGGAACCGCGCGACCCTCTCTCGATCGGTACGTCGACGCGACAGCGCAGGTCTTCGTCAACGCCAGCCAGGCGCTTCCGCGAGGCGCGCCGGTGATCATCGTCGTCAACGACTCCCGCAACCTCTATCCCCGCATCCTCGCGGCTGCCGGGCTCGAGCTCGACGAGCGCGTCACGCGTCACGTCAACCGGCGGACAGGCCGGCGCGCAGGGGAGTTCTTCGAGGACGTTCTCGTCTGCCGAACGGCCTGAACGAGCCGAGCGGCCCCCTGCTGAGCGTGTAGCGTGACGGCCATGACGACTGCCACGCTCCACACCAGCCACGGCGCGATCGAGGTCGAGCTCTTCGACGACGACACGCCGAAAACCGTCTCGAACTTCGTCGGCCTCGCGAGCGACGGCTACTACGACGGGCTCGTCTTCCATCGTGTCATCCCCGACTTCATGATCCAGGGCGGCTGCCCTCGTGGGGACGGAACGGGCGGCCCAGGTTACGAGTTCGAAGACGAGCCCAACGGGCGGCCCGTCGTTCGCGGCGCCCTCGCGATGGCGAACCGTGGACCGAACACGAACGGCAGCCAGTTCTTCGTCGTCACCGCGGCGGAGTGCGCGTGGCTCGACGGGAAGCACACCGTCTTCGGCCGCGTCACGGACGGCATGGACGTCGTGGACGAGATCTCCAACGTCCCCCGCGACGGCAGTGACCACCCGAAGGAGCCGGTGACCCTCACGCGCGTCGAGATCGCACCTGCGGCGTGACGGCGACGCTCATGGACGGCAAGGGCCTGGCCGAGCGCGCTCGCGCCGAGGTCAAGCGCGAAGTCGCCGAGCTGGGAGCCCAGGTCGGCCTCGCCACGGTTCTCGTCGGCGACGACCCTGCCTCGCACGTCTACGTGCGCTCGAAGCGGAACGCGTGCGCGGAGGCGGGCATCGAGTCGATCCATCACGAGCTCCCGGAGGACACGACCGAGGAGGCCCTGCTCGCGCTGGTCGCCGAGCTCAACGCGGACGACCGGGTTACGGGCATCCTCGTACAGCTCCCGCTCCCGGCTCAGATCGACGCGGACCGCGTCATCCGGGCGATCGACCCGGTCAAGGACGTCGACGGCTTCCACCCGATCAACGCAGGCTTCCTGCTCCAGGGCCGGCCCACGCTCCTGCCGGCCACGCCGGCGGGCATCATGGAGATCCTCGCCTCCTACGATGTCCCGTTGAAGGGCGCGCGCGCCGTGGTGGTCGGACGCTCGAACATCGTCGGTAAGCCGATCTCGCTCCTCCTCCTCGCGGAGCACGCCACCGTCACGATCTGTCACAGCCGGACCGTCGATCTGCCTTCGGTGACACGCGACGCCGACGTGCTCGTCGCCGCCGTCGGCAGGGCGGAGGCCGTGACCTCCGACATGGTCAAGCCCGGCGCCGTCGTGATCGACGTCGGCATCAACCGTGTCGACGGAGCGCTCGTCGGAGACGTGGCCCGGAACGCCGTCGAGATCGCAGGGCTTCTTACCCCCGTGCCGGGGGGCGTCGGGCCGATGACGATCGCGGCGCTCCTCCGCAACACGGTGAAGGCCGCCCGCTACCAATCCGGGATGCTTGCCTTCCCCACTTCGTGACGTTATCGTCCGGGCCGCCGCGGCCTGCGGTGAGAGCGGAGGGTCGGCCCGGCGCCGGGCCGCTCCCTCGGTGGTGAAGGAGGAGCGTTGGCACAGGGCACGGTGAAATGGTTCTCGAACGAGAAGGGCTACGGCTTCATCGAGCGTGAGGACGGGGACGACGTCTTCGTCCATTTCACGGCGATCGAGATGGACGGCTACAAGTCGCTCCGCGAGGGTCAGCGAGTCGAGTTCGAGGTCGTCGAGGGAACCAAGGGGCTGCAGGCGTCGAACGTCCAGGCGGTGGCGCCGGCGTAGTGTCCCGAATCGGCTGGGCGCTTCGCGCCCGGCAACGATTCGCCGCAGTAGCGGAACCGGCGTGGCCGGTTCCGCGGTCGTCCCGATATCGCGCTTCGCGCGATTCGGCGCAGTGCGTGAAACCGGCGTGGCCGGTTTCACGCGGTCGTCCCGATATCGCGCTTCGCGCGATTCGGGACACTACGCGATCAGGGACTTCCGCAACGCCTTCGCGACGGCCTGCGTCCGTGACTCGGCGTCGAGCTTCGTCATCGCCTTGCGCACGTGGGTCTGGACGGTCTCGCTCGAGATGCAGAGCTCCGCTGCGATGTCGACGTTCGTCATGCCGTCGGCCGCGAGCCTCAGCACCTCCTGCTCGCGTCGAGTCAGGCGCGGCGGGTCGGCCGCGCCATCCAGGGCCGCGAGCTGGGGGTCGACGTACACGTCGCCCGAGGCGACGAGCTCGACCGCTCGGCCCAGGTCGGCGAGGGGTGCGCCCTTGAGGACGAAGCCACGAGCGCCGGCCGCGAGTGCGCGGTCGACGAGCCCGCGCTCCGCGTATCCCGAGTAGACGATCACCGCCGTCCGTGGTGCCACGGACGCCACGCGGCGGGCGAGCTCGATCCCGTCGAGCCCGGGCATCCGCACGTCGACGATCGCGATCCTCGGGCTGAGCGCCTCGATCCGGGCGAGGGCCTCGCCGCCGTCCCGGGCCTCCGCGACGATCTCGATACCGCGCGCCGCGAGCGCTTCCGACACGGCGAGGAGGATGGAGGGGTGGTCGTCCGCGACGACGCACGTCAGGCCGGTCGAGGGCCGGTGCGCTGGGCCCAGCTCGTCGGCGAGGCGGGCGAGCAGCGCCTCCGCGGTGTAGGGCTTCGGGAGGAGCGCGCTGCCTTCCGGCGCGTCCGGGGAGAGGGTGTCCGTGTAGCCAGACATGAGGACGATGCGCGTGTCCGGATCGAGCTCCGTGATGCGGGCAGCGAGCTCCTGCCCGCTGATTCCGGGCATGACGACGTCCGAGAGAACGAGGTCGACGCGCTCCCGGCTCCCGCGAACGAGATCGAGCGCCGATTCGCCTTCCGCGGCCTCGAGCACTTGGTAGCCGGCACGCTCCAGGATCGCTCGAGTCACGTCGCGGACTGCGGGGGCGTCCTCGACGAGGAGGATCGTCGCGGGCTCCCGGGCCGTGCGGTCGGGCGGCTCGATCTGCGCTGCACCGGGTGTCGGCTCGACGCGCGGTAGCGAGATCCGGATGGTCGTGCCGCGTCCCGGCTCGCTGTCCGTCTCGATCCGACCCGAGCTGCGCTCGACGATGCCGTAGACGGTCGCGAGTCCGAGGCCGGTTCCGTACCCGACCGGCTTCGTCGTGAAGAACGGCTCGAACGCGTGTGCGAGCGTGTCGTCGTCCATCCCGAGGCCGTCGTCGGAGACGGCGAGCACGACCTCGTCTCCGAGGGTCGAGGTCTCGATCGTCAGGGCTCCGCCGCCGGGCATCGCGTCACGGGCATTGACGGTGAGGTTGAGGAGGATCTGCTCGATCTCGCCGGGATCCGCGCGAACCCAGGCGCAACTCCGGCTCGGCCTGATGACGACTCGAACGGTTTCGCCTGCCAGCCGGCCCAACATCTCCTCGGATCCCGAGATCACAGCGTCGAGGTCGAGCTCCCGCGGCTGGGCCATCTCGCGTCGCGCGAAGGCCAGCAGCTGGTGGACGAGCGCGGCTGCCTGATCCGCCGCCTTCGTCACCTCTGACGCGTATCGCAGGCCGACCGGCTCGTTCTCCAGTCGCCGTGCGAGCAGCTCGCTGAAGCCGCGAATCGCCGTCAAGAGGTTGTTGAAGTCGTGGGCGACGCCACCGGCGAGCTGACCCATCGCCTCCATCCGCTGCGAGTGCCGCAGCTGCTCGTGGAGCTCGCGCTGGGCGGTGGTGTCCCTGATGATCGAGCAGGCTCCGGCCACCGCTCCCGTCTCGTCGCGGATGGGCGCGATCACCCCCTCACAGAAACCCTTCCGACCGGTCTGCGGAACTACGTAAGGACGCTCGGCGATCGTCACGATCTCGCCCTCGAGCGCGCGCTCGATCTGCGCTAGGCCGCCGTTTTCAGCGATGTGCGGGAATACCTCGAGCACGCTGCGCCCGATCACGTCGTCAGGCGGGACGGAGGTGATCCTCTCCATCGCCGGGCTCCAGACCGTGAACCGGCGATCGACGCCGAATGCGGCGATGCCGTCGTAGCTCGACTCGACAAGGAGCTGGAAGAGGCGCTGCTCGTCGGTAGGCGTCGTCATTTCCGCCTTCCTCTATCGGCTCTGACCCGACCAACGATGAGCCTGGGGCCGGACGACGGGCGCAACTAGACTCCGCTCCGATGTCGATCACCCGCGAGCAGGTCCTCCACGTCGCGCGTCTAGCCCGGCTCGAGATCCCCGAGGCCGAGATCGAGGCCGTGCGGGCCCAGCTCGGCGACATCCTCGACGCAGTCTCCAGGGTCTCCGAGCTCGACCTCTCGGACGTCGCTCCGACGTCGCATCCACTCGACCTCGTCAACGTCACGGGTGACGACGAGGTCCGCCCGTCGCTGCCGCGCGAGAAGGCGCTGTCGAACGCCCCGGATCCCGTCGACGGCGCCTTTCGCGTCCCCGCGTCGAGGTGACGATCGACACGCTCAGGCTGACGGCCGAGCAGGCCGCAGGCCTGCTCGGCCGGCGTGAGCTCGCCCCGCGAGAGCTGACGGAGGCCTACGCCCGCGGGATCGAGGCCCGCGACGGGGAGTTGCACGCGTATCTCCACGTCGCCAACGAGGTCGGTGCGGGCGTTCCGGTCGCGCTCAAGGACTGCATCACGACCGAGGGCGTGCCCACGACGGCGGGCTCGCGGATCCTGGACGGCTACGTGCCGGTCTTCGACTCGACCGTCGCGGCGCGTGTCAAGGCTGCCGGGCTGCCGTTGATCGGGAAGACGAACATGGACGAGTTCGCGATGGGCTCCTCGACGGAGAACTCGGCGTACGGCCCGACCCGCAACCCCTGGGATCTCGAGCGCGTCCCGGGCGGCTCGTCGGGCGGCTCGGCGGCGGCCGTCGCCGGGGGGCTGGCACCGTGGGCGCTCGGCTCAGACACGGGAGGCTCGATCAAGCAGCCCGCCGCCCTCTGCGGGATCGTCGGGCTGCGGCCGACCTACGGAACGGTCTCCCGCTACGGGATCGTCGCGTTCGCCTCGAGCCTCGACCAGGTCGGCCCGATCACGAAGACCGTTCGCGACAACGCCCTCCTCTACTCGCTCATCGCCGGCAGCGATCCTCTCGACTCGACCACGGTCGACCTCCCCGAGCCGGTCGTCCTGCCGACGGCCACCGACCTGACGGGCGTCCGGATCGGCATCCCCCGGGAGCTGAACGAGGCGGAGGGGATCGACCCGGGCGTCTCCGAGCGGGTACGGGCAGCGCTGGCGCTCGCCGAGGAGCTCGGTGCCGAGCTCGGCGAGTGCGAGCTCCCGCGGTCGGTCGACTACGGTCTCGCGTGCTACTACCTCGTCGCTCCCGCCGAGGCGAGCTCGAACCTCGCCCGCTACGACGGGGTGCGCTACGGCCACCGCGCCGAGGGGGCCGGCGACCTCCTCGACCTCTACATGCGAACCCGGTGGGAGGGGTTCGGCGCGGAGCCGAAGCGGCGGATCATGCTCGGCACGTACGCGCTCTCCGCGGGCTACTACGACGCGTTCTACGGTCAGGCCCAGAAGGTGCGAACGCTGATCGGCCGGGAGTTCGCCGCGGCGTTCGAGCGCTTCGACGTCCTCCTCAGCCCGACCTCGCCGACGGTCGCTTTCCGCATCGGGGAGAAGGCCGACAACCCGCTCGCGCTCTACCTTTGCGACGTCCTGACGATCCCGCCCAACATGGCCGGGCTGCCGGGGCTCTCGATCCCCTGCGGGCTGTCCGAGGGGCTCCCGGTCGGCCTTCAGATCCTCGGGCCGCAGTTCTCGGAGAACCTGCTCTTCCGCGTCGGCCACGCGCTCGAGCAGGCGATCGCCTTCGATCCGGTTCCGGAACGGCTCAGGGAGGCGGGGGGATGACGTGGGAGCCCGTGATCGGCCTCGAGATCCACGTCCAGCTGAAGACGCGGACGAAGATGTTCTGCCGCTGCGAGAACGTGTGGGGCGAGGAGCCGAACACGCGCACCTGCCCGATCTGCCTCGCCCACCCGGGCGTGCTGCCGGTGCCGAACCGGCGCGCGATCGAATGGACGCTCAAGCTGGGGCTCGCGCTGGAGTGCGAGATCGCCGAACGGGCGGTGTTCGCCCGGAAGAACTACTTCTACCCCGACCTGCCGAAGGGCTATCAGATCTCCCAGTACGAGGAGCCGCTCTGCGGGCCGGGGCGCTTCGCCGTCGCTGAGGCCGGCGCCGACCGCGAGGTCGGGATCGTGCGTGCGCACCTCGAGGAGGATGCTGCGAAGACGATCCACGTCGGCGGCGCGGCCGGCCGGATTCACGGAGCCGAGGCGTCCCTCGTCGACTTCAACCGCGGCGGGACCCCACTCGTGGAGATCGTCACCGAGCCGGACCTCCGGTCGGCCGACGAGGCGCGCCGCTTCCTCCAGCTGCTCCGGCAGACGGTCGTCGAGCTCGGCATCTCGGACGCGGAGATGGAGAAGGGGTCGCTTCGCTGCGACGCGAACGTGTCGGTCCGCAAGGCCGGCGAGGGTGGCTTCAGGACGAAGACCGAGCTCAAGAACATGAACTCGTTCGGGTTCGTGGCGAAGGGGATCGACGCCGAGTTGGCGCGCCAGATCGCCCTGTACGAGGCGGGCGGTGAGGTCGTGCAGCAGACGCTGCACTTCGATCCCCAATCCGGGACGATCTCACCGCTTCGCTCGAAGGAGGAGGCTGACGATTACCGGTACTTCCCGGAGCCGGACCTGGTCCCGTTCGAGCCGTCCGCCGAGCTGGTGGATCGCCTCCGAAAGGAGATCCCGACGCTTCCGTTCGCGCGGATCCGGGAGCTCGAGGGCGAAGTCGGATTCGATCTCGCCGAGGGCCTCGTGACGAGTGGGCGCGACCGTCTCTTCGGGCGGGTCGAGGGGGATCGCCGTGCGGTCGCCAACGTGCTGATGAACCAGCTCGCCGGGGCGGGAGTCGATCCCGAAGCGGTCGATCCGGTCGAGCTCGGACGCCTCGTCGCCGCGCGCGACCGGATTCCACGGGCGGCCTACGACGAGGCGATCTCGAGGGTCGGCGACCCGGAATTCACGGCGGACGCCTATCTCGCGCGGGAAGCGGTCTCGGACGTGTCGGAGCTCGATCCGGTGATCGACGAGATCCTCGCCTCGAACCAGGGCCAGGTCGCCGCCTATCGAGGAGGCAAGGAAGGCTTGCTGGGATTCTTCGTCGGCCAGGTGATGAAAGCGACCGGGGGGAGCGCGAACCCGAAGGTCGTCAACGAGCGCCTGCGCGAGAAGCTCCGCGCCGGGGGATGATCCCGGCGAGCGAGGCTCTCGAGCCGCTCGCCTCGAGCACGCCCGAGTAGAGAAGGAGGGCGGCGACGGCGATGAACGCCGCCGTCTCGGCTTCCCCGAGGCCGGCCAGGGCGCTTCCGGCGGCGGCGACTGCGACTCCCGCGAGGATCAGCGCGTTCGCGAGCGGGCGCCGCCTGATCGTCAGCAGCGCCACGACGACGACGGCGATCGTGCCGAGCGTGTTCCCGAGGATCGCCACGAGGCGAGCAGGCACCAAGTCGAGGTGCTGCTGTGCCTCGGGGATCGATGAGCCGGAGACCGGGTCGACGATCGGCGCGGCGATCGCGACTCCGACGGCGAGCCCGGCGTAGACGAGCCCGAGCGGGGCTGCGAACCTCCTCCCGGCCAGCAGGAGCGAGCCGACCCCGAGCAGCGCGGCCGTGAGGAGGCCGCCGAAAAGGTAGTAGACGCGGAACGAGCGATCGTCCCAGCCGGCCGCGGCCCCCCAGGCGAGCGCGGCCGACGCCAGGGCATACGCGCCGAGCGAGGCCGCCCACGCCCCCAGCGCCGGCACCCGCGTGATCCGCCAGCGTGCCGCCAGGTCGCCGGCCAGGCGAAGCGAGAGCAGTGCCGCCGCGAACGCGAGGAGCGCCTCCACCCGTGGAAGCGTAGGCGCCAGCAGGCGCGGGTTGTAGCCTGACCGGGCCGTGCTGACCCGGGCGACACGCGACTACTACGCGATTCTCGGCGTCTCCGGGGACGCCGATCGGGAGACGATCAAGAAGGCGTTCCGCACGCTTGCGGCCACCTGCCACCCCGACGTGTCGCAGGCGCCGGACGCCGAAGATCGCTTCCGCGAGCTGGTCGAAGCCTACGAGGTGCTGTCGAGCCCGGACGCGCGGGCCCGCTACGACCGGAGGGGATTCGGTCGGCGCGGATCGGTCCCCCGCCGGCCCAGGACGGCGCCCGCCGAGCCGAAGGATCCGCTCGACGACCTCTTCGACCTCGTCGCTACCGCTCCGGAGCCCGGCGAGCGTGGAGAGGACGTCGTCGTCGACGTCGAGCTCAGTGCCGCCGAGGGCCGACGCGGAACGACCCGGGGCGTCCGGTACCAGGCGTGGGCGTCCTGCGACACGTGCTCCGGCCGGGGCGCTCCGGCCGGCAGCCGGTGGACGACGTGCGCGACCTGTTCGGGCTCGGGGCGCGTGCGGGAGGCCGGCCGTGCGCCGGGCGGACGTCTCATCCGCCTGCGCGCGTGCGGGCGCTGCCGGGGCATCGGCAGAGTGGTCGACGATCCCTGCGCGATCTGCCACGGCCGTGGCCGGCTGGAGGAGGAGCGAGCCCTGCTCGTCCGGTTCCCCTCGGGCACGGTCGACGCCCAGGAGATCCGGCTCGACGGGCAGGGTCACGCAGGCGGGCGAGGCGGTGATCCGGGCGACGTGGTTGTCCGGCTGCGGGTCGCCGCGGACGGCGACAACCTCCTCCTCCGCCGGCTCGCGTTCGCCGGCGCCGGCTGCGCGGTCGGCCTGCTGGTCGCGGTCTTGCTCCTGACCTGAGCCAGCTACATTCACTGGGTGAGCAAGGGCGTCCTGATGACACCGGGGCCGACGCCGATCCCGCCGGAGGTCGAGGCGGCGATGGCGCTGCCGATCGTCTACCACCGTGGGCCGGAGTTCCAGGCCGTTCTCCGGCGTGTCCTCGGCAGGCTGCCCGAGGTCTTCCGCACGCGGCAGCCTGTGGTGCTCCTGACCGCCTCGGGCAGCGGGGCGATGGAGTCCGCGGTCGCCAACCTGGTCTCGCCGGGCGATCGCGTGCTCGTCGTCTCCGCGGGGTACTTCGGCGAGCGGTGGGCGCAGATCCTCGGTCGCTACGGTGCCGATGTCGTCCATCAGCGCTACGCCTGGGGGGAGACGCCCGACCCGGACGAGGTGGCCTCCTCGCTGGCGGATGCGACGGACGTTGGCCTCGTGTTCTTCACGCAGAGCGAGACGTCGACCGGAGTGGTCTCCGACGTGCGAGCGCTCGCCGAGGTCGCCCGGACCGCGGGTGCGTTGAGCGTCGTCGATGCCGTCTCCGGCCTCGGGGCGGTTCCGCTGGAGCAGGACGAGTGGGGGGTGGACGTCGTCGTCTCGGGATCTCAGAAGGCGTTGATGACCCCGCCGGGGCTGGCGGTGGCCGCCGCCTCGTCCGAGGCCGTCGACCGGTCCGAGCGGGCGACCTCGCCGCGGTTCTACCTCGACTGGGGCCGCGCACTCGCCGCCCAGGCCGACGGGCGGACGCCGTTCACGCCCGCCGTGTCCCTGATCAGGGGGCTCGACGTCGCGATCGACCTGCTCCTGCGCGACGGTCTCGAAGCGGCCTGGGAACGCTCTCGCCGGCTCGGGCGAGCCTGCAGGGAGGGCGTCAAGGCCATGGGCCTCGAGCTCTTCTCGCCCGACGAGGATCGCTCGGCGGTCGTAACGGCCGTCTCGATGCCCGAGGGTGTCGACGGCTCCACGATCGTCCGCGCCATGCGAGAGCGCTCGGGCGTCATCGCCGCCGGCGGACAGGGTCCCCTGAAGGGAGCGATCGTTCGCGTCGGGCACATCGGATACGTCGATCTCGACGACGTCGCCGCCGCGCTCGCGGCGCTCGAGTCGGCGCTCGCCGACGCCAGGGCCCCCGTCGAGCGTGGGGTGGCCGTTGCTCGGGCTCGCGAGGCGTACGTCGAGGCCGCCGTCCCCACGCCGTGACGGACGGCCGGGCGCGTGTGCTGGTTCGCGAGCGCATCGCAGATCCGGGCATCGAGTTCCTGCGGAGCCGCTTCGATGTCGACGTCGAGTTCGACGGCGACCTCGCGAGCCGGATCGGCTCGTACGACGCGCTGATCGTTCGCAGCGCCACCAGGGTGACTGCCGATCTCCTCGACCGCGCGACGCGGCTGCAGGTCATCGGGCGTGCCGGTGTCGGCGTCGACAACGTCGACGTCGACGCGGCGACCAAGCGCGGGATCGTCGTCGTGAACGCGCCCCAGTCGACGATCGTCTCGGCGGCCGAGCACACGATCGGGCTCATGCTCGCCCTCGTGCGCTCGATCCCACAGGCGCACGCCGCGCTGAAGGAGGGACGCTGGGAACGCTCGAGGTTCGCCGGGGTGGAGCTGGCGGAGAAGACGCTCGGGCTCGTCGGCTTCGGGAGGATCGGCCAGCAGGTCGGCAGGCGGGCGCGGGGCCTGGCCATGCGCGTCCTCGTCTACGACCCCTTCGTGACGCCGGAGCGAATCCGTGAGCTCGGAGCCGAGCACGCCGAGACACTCGAGGAGCTCCTCGCCGAGGCCGACATGATCTCCCTCCATACGACGCTCACCGCTGAGACGAGAGGCCTTCTCGGCCGCTCGCAACTCGAGCGTGTGAAGAAGGGCGTGCGCATCGTCAACGTCGGGAGGGGCGAGCTCGTCGACGAGGAGGCGCTCGTGGAAGCGCTGCGGTCGGGGCGAGTGGCGGGTGCAGCGCTCGACGTCTTCACCACCGAGCCGTACGCCGGCCCGTTGCTCCAGCTCGAGAACGTGGTCGTCACCCCCCACCTGGGCGCGTCCACGCGGGAGGCCCAGGACCGTGCCGGCATGATCGTCGCCGAGCAGGTCGCATCGGCGCTCGAGGGTCGCATGGCGTCGAACGCCGTCAACCTTCCCGCAGTCCCACCCGAAGAGCTGGAGTTCCTCGGCCCGTATCTGCCGCTGGCGACGAAGCTCGGCGAGCTCGCCTACGAGCTGGCCGGCCCCAACGTCACGCGCCTCGAGCTCGCGCACGTCGGCGAGCTCGCCGACCACGACACGCGCCTGCTCACGGTCGCCGCGCTCAACGGGGCGTTCCGGGGTCGTGTCGAGGAGCCCGTGAACTACGTGAACGCCCCGGTCGTCGCCCGCGAGCGCGGCATCGAGGTCCGGGAGGAGTCGAGCCGGGTCACCAGGGACTTCACGAGTCTCATGCAGGTCACGGCCCAGAGCGGCGAGCACCGGGTGACGGTGGCTGGGACGACGCTCGGTGGCGACCACCGTCCTCGCCTCGTCAGCGCTCTCGGGTACGAGATCGAGGTCGAGCTCGAGCCGTACATGGTCTTCATCGAGAACGAGGATCAGCCCGGGCGGATCGGCCGGGTCGGGACGATGCTCGGGGAGTCCGGAGTCAACATCGCGACGATGGCGGTCTCGCGCAACCGCCCCGGCGGACGAGCGCTGATGGCGCTCACCGTCGACACGCCGCTGCCGCCCGAGCTCGTCGAACGGCTCCGGGCCGAGCCCGGCTTCGCAGCGGTGCGCTTCATCACCCTTGGCGACTAGGTCGTCCCCGGAGGCCGTCGAGCGCGTGGCCCGCTTCCTCGCCGACGCGCGGGCCGAGGCGCGGCTGCAGGAGTTCAAGGCTGGCACGCCGACGGCGTCTGCGGCCGCCGAGGCGACCGGCTCCGAGCTCGACCAGATCGTCAAGTCGCTCCTCTTCCTCTGCGACGGACGACCCGTGCTCGTGCTCGTGCCGGGCTCCCGGCGTGCCGACCCGGAGAAGGTCGCCGCCGCCGTCGAGGCGGCCGGCGCGAGAATCGCGTCGCCGCCGCTCGTCAAGAGCGTGACCGGGTTCGACGTCGGCGGCGTCGCGCCGTTCCCTCTTCCCTTCGACGACGTCCTGATCGACCGCTCGTTGCTCTCGTGGGGTCTCGTCTGGGTCGGGGCCGGCTCCGACCGGCACATGGCGGGCCTCACCCCGACGGAGCTCGTCCGGCTGACCCGTGCGCGGGCGGTCGACGCCTGCTCCGAGCAGTAACATCGGCTGATCGCGAAGACTGCCGGTACTCCTCGGCTCAACCGCCGCCTGTACGACGGCGAGCTCGCGCGCCTCCAGGTCGAGCTCGCGCGGATGCTCGACTGGATCCGGGACGAGGACGTGCGGCTGTGCGTCCTGTTCGAGGGTCGCGACGCGGCCGGCAAGGGCGGCGCGATCAAGCGGATCGCCGAGCGCCTCAATCCACGCTACTGCCGGATCGTCGCGCTCCAGGCGCCGAGCCCGCGTGAGCGGACGGAGTGGTACTTCCAGCGCTACGTCGAGCACCTACCCGCGGCGGGAGAGATCGTCCTGTTCGACCGGAGCTGGTACAACCGGGCCGGTGTCGAGCACGTGCTGGGCTTCTGCACGGCGCAGGAGCACCAGCGCTTTCTCAAGCAGTGCCCGGTGTTCGAGCGACTCCTGATCGAGGACGGGATGGCTCTCGTCAAGTACTGGTTCTCGGTGAGCGACGAGGAGCAGGAGCGCCGGTTCCGCCAGCGGATCGACGATCCGACCCGGCGCTGGAAGCTGAGCGAGATCGACCTCGAGTCCCGCCGACGCTGGGTCGACTTCTCACGCGCGAAGGACGACATGTTCGTGCACACGGACACGCCCGAGTCGCCGTGGTACGTGGTGGAAGCCGACGACAAGCGCCGCGCGCGCCTCAACTGCATCGCCCATCTCCTGTCGCTGCTGCCGTACGAGGATCGATCGCCGCACGACGTCGAGTTGCCCGAACGCCAGCGCGACGAGGGATACCGCAGGCCCGACCGGTCCCTCTACACGTACGTCCCGGACCACGCGGCCACGATCGACGTGTAGCCGCCGGTAAGCTACCGGCCGATGGAGCCGACGCCCTTCATCTGGATGAACGGAGAGCTCGTCGCGTGGGACGACGCGACAGTCCACGTCGGCTCGCACGGGCTGCACTACGGCTCCGGCGTCTTCGAGGGCATCCGCTGCTACGAGACGCCTTCCGGACCGGCGGTGTTCCGGCTGACCGACCACATGACGCGCCTCGAGAGGTCGGCATCGCTGATCTACATGACGCTCCCCTACACCGTGCCAGAGCTGGTCGCGGCCACCCACGAGCTCCTGTCCGCGAACGACCTGCCCGCGTGCTACGTCCGGCCGATCGCGTTCTACGGCTACGGGACGCTCGGCGTGCCGCCGCGCGACAATCCGGTCGACGTCGCGATCATGTGCTGGCCGTGGGGGACGTACCTCGGCGCCGAGGCCCTCGAGAAGGGGATCCGCGCGAAGGTCTCGACCTGGCGGCGTGTCGGGCCGAACACGATCCCGCACGCGGCGAAGGCGACCGGCGTCTACCTGAACTCGATGCTCGCCGTGCTCGAGGCGTCGCGCGCCGGCTACGACGAGGCGATCCTGCTGACCGAGGACGGCTACGTCGGCGACGGCTCGGGCGAGAACCTCTTCCTCGTCCAGGACGGCGTGATCTACACGCCCGACCTTGCGGCGTCGATCCTTCCCGGCATCACGAGGAGCGCGGTCGTCCAGATCGCGCGTCGACCTCGGCTACGAGGTGCGTGAGAAGCCGCTGATCCGTACCGACCTCTACGTCGCGGACGAGCTGTTCATGACGGGCACCGCCGCCGAGGTGACTCCGATCCGCTCGGTCGACGACCACGAGATCGGCGATCCCGGCCCGGTCACACGGTCGATCCAGGACGACCTACCTCGGCGACCGTCACCGGACAGATCGACCGGTACGCCGACTGGCTCGAGCACGTCCCGAAGTCGTCGGCCGTCACGGCGCCCTGACGCCGCCCCGCCAGGTACCGCTCTCGCCGCCCGCTCGTGGACGAGCGGGAGGAGGAGCTCGTGCTCGAGGCGCTCCGCTCCGGGCGGCTCGCGCTCGGGCCGATGATCGACCGCTTCGAGCGCGCGCTCGCCGAGCGCGTCGGGGCGCCCTACGTCGTCGCGGTGTCGAGCGGAACCGCCGGGCTCCACCTCTGCGTTCGGATCGCCGGCCTCGGCCCGGGGGACGAGGCGATCACCTCGCCGTTCTCGTTCGTCGCGTCCGCGAACTGCGTCCTCTACGAGGGGGCGACGCCGGTCTTCGCCGACGTCGACGCCCGGACGCTGAATCTCGACCCGGCCGCCGTCGAGGCGTCGATCAACGCTCGCGACGAAGGCGATCCTCGCGGTCGACATCTTCGGCTACCCGTGCGAGCTCGATCCGCTGCGGGCGCTCGCCGATGCGGCATGGGCTCGCCCTCATCGAGGACGCCTGCGAGGCGCTCGGCGCGACGTACCGAGGCCGTCCGCTCGGCTCCTTCCCGCATCCGGCCGTGTTCGCCTTCTACCCGAACAAGCAGGTGACGACCGGCGAGGGCGGAGCGATCGCCGTCGCGACGGACGAGGAGCATGGCGCCTCCTGAAGAGCCTGGCGAACCAGGGCCGTGCCGACTCCGGCGGCTGGCTCGAGCACGCCCGTTTCGGCTACAACTACCGCCTCGACGACCTCTCGGCCGCCGTCGGCCTCGCTCAGGTCGAGAAGCTCGACGATCTGCTCTCTCGCCGGGCGGGAGCCGCGGCCCGCTACGGAGCGCTGCTCGACACGGTCGACGGTGTCGAGACACCGCTCGCAGACGACGCCGATCATCGCCGCTCCTGGTTCGTCTACCCGGTCCGGCTCGCGCCGGAGATCGACCGTGAACGCCTGATCGCCCGAGCTCGCCGCGCGGGGCGTCGCGACCAGTCGCTACCTGCCCTCGATCCACCTGCAGCCCTACATGCGCGAGCGCTTCGGCTTCGGCGAGGGCATGCTGCCCGCCTCCGAGGAGGCGAGCCGGCGAATGCTCGCGCTGCCGTTCTACCCCGAGCTCGTCGAGGACGACCAGCTCTACGTCGTCGGCGAGCTCCGGGCTGCGATCGGCGGCAGGCGTGAGGTAGGCGAAATCGTTGCGCCGCCGTAGGCGACGCCGATATTCGCCGGGGAGGGCTGGCGGAGCCAGCCCGGTCACCGAGGCAACATTCCCGTACTACGAGCGGTTGGGATTCTCGGTGGCCGAGGAGGCCGATGCCCCGGCGGCGGCCCTCACATCTCGTTCATGCGCCGCGACCCGAGAGGCTGAGCGCACGACGAGTCGCGTCCATTCGCCGACCGACGAGCGATAATCCCCGCGTGACCGACGGGCAGCCGGCGATGGTGTTCCTCGGGTTCGGGAAGTACGCGCGAGCCGACCGGATCTACGCGCTCCAGCCGATCACGGACGAGCGCCGCGGCAGCGGCCGGCGCACGCTCGTCTGGGTCGAGGGCATCGCGGAGCCGATCGTCGCCTCCCGGACCGAGCGCACGATCCTCCTCGACATGGGGCAGCGGGACGCCGTGGGGAGCCAGCTCCTCGACCAGGCGCTCGCGCTCGCCGAGCGCGTCGTGCACGACGCCGACCGCGTCGGCCCGATGCTGCGCCGTTCGATCAAGTCCGAGGCGGGCGTCGATCTCGACGATCTCGCGCGCCGTGGGCGGCGACTGCTCGAGGCGACCGGGGGCGACCCCGACGCCCAGCGACTGTTCGACGAGTGACGGCGATCCGGCGCGAGTTCTTCGCGCGCAGCGTCCACGAGGTCGCGCCGGCGCTCGTGGGCTGCACGCTGCTCGTCGGCGGGGTGGGAGGCCGCATCGTCGAGGTCGAGGCATATGACCAGACCGATCCTGCCAGCCATTCGTACCGGGGCGAGACGGCGCGCAACCAGGTCATGTTCGGCCCGCCGGGACACGTTTACGTGTACCGCTCGTACGGGATCCACTGGTGCATGAATCTCGTCTGCGACGAGGAGGCGCGTGCGAGCGCCGTGCTCCTTCGTGCGCTCGAGCCGACGGTCGGCCTCGAGACGATGGCCGCGCGGCGCGGGCTCGACGATCCGAGGCTTCTCTGCTCCGGTCCCGGACGGTTGTGCCAGGCGCTCGGACTCACCGGCGAGCACAACGGGCTGGCGCTCGACCGCCCGCCGTTCGCCGTGCTGGGCGCAGCCTGGCCGGCTGACGTCGTAAGCGACACGAGGATCGGAATCAGCCGGGCAGCGGATCGTCCGTGGCGCTACCTCGAGCGCGGCAGTCGCTTCGTCTCGCGGCGCGGTGGAGATCGGCCTGTCCTTGCGCCGTAGCGGCCGTCGCGATCCCGGGCTCTTCCCGGTTCGCGACACTGCGGATTCCGCCTAGAGACCGGGGCCGTCGGCCCTTCCACGGCGGATATCGGCCTGTCCTTCGGACAGGCAGCGATTCCGCCTAGAGACCGGGGCCTTCGGCCCCTCCACGGCGGATATCGGCGCTGCCTTCGGCCGTAGTGCGCAAACCGGCGTGCCCGCCGGTTTGCGCGGCCGTCGCGATCCCGGGCTCCGCCCGGTTCGCGACACTGCGGATTCCGCCTACGTCAGCGGCCGATGACGAGCCTGACGATCTGGGACGGCCCGGCGGCCACGCCGGCCTGCGGCGCCTGGGCGACGACCACGCCCGCCTCGCCGTCGACGTAGGACTCGATCTCGGCCTGGAGGTCCTTGCTGGCCAGCTCGAGCTGCGCCTGCGCGAGGGGGAGGCCGACGACCTTCGGGATCACGCCCGCCGTCGCCTTCCCGACGACCAGGCGGACGGTCTGGAATGCCTGCATCGTGCCCTTCGCCGGGGTCTGCTCGAGGACGATCCCCGGGCGCTCGCCGGGCTTCGCCGGGCGGTAGATGATCTCCGCCAGGAGCGACTGGTCGGCGAGGCGCGCCTCGGCATCGAGAGCCTTCGCGCCTATCACGAGGGGCACCTCGACTTCGTTCGTCCCGCACGACGCCGTCTTCTTCGGTTCGAAGCCCGAGAAGTAGACGACCGTGCGAGCGTCGCTGCACTCGCCGTTGTCCAGCAGGAGGCGGCCGTCCCGCTCGGTGACGCGCCACGGGACGGCATACGGGTACGGCCGCGGCGCGAAGTACTCGGGCGGCTCGTCCATCGCCCCGAGCGCCTGCTTCATGAACGTCTTGAAGATCAGAGCCGGATAGGTGCCGCCGGCGACGGAGTCGCCCCCGAACTCCGTGGTCATCGGCTGCAGCCGGTCCGGATAGCCGACCCAGATCGCGACGGCGAGCTGCGGCGTGTAGCCGACGAACCAGGCATCCCCGTAGTTCTCGGTCGTCCCCGTCTTGCCGGCGACAGGCCGGTCGTCGAGCTCCGCGCGGCGTCCCGTGCCTTCCTCTACGACCTGCTCGAGGATCGAGGTGAGGATGGCGGTCGAGTCCGTGCTCAGCACCTGGCGCTCGACCGGGCGGTTGAAGTCCTGGCGCCTTCCGTCGTCGACCGCGAGGATCGCACGGGGCTCGTTCCCCAGGAGCGAGCCGTCGACCCGGGCGCCGCCGTCCGCGAACGTCGCGTAGGAGCGGGCCATCTCGAGGGGGTTCACAGCCTCGTTGCCGAGGCCGATGCCCACGAAGCCCTCGAGAGGGCTCGTGATCCCGAGCTTCCGGGCCATCTTGGCGACGTTGGCCGGGCCGACCAGAGCGGTCAGCTGAGCGTACACGGTGTTGTCCGAGACGACGGTGGCGGTCTCGAGGTCGGCGGTGCCGAGATACGAGTTCTCGTAGTTGCGCACCGCCCAGAGCTTGTCGCCGAGGTTCACCACCTGGGGCCTCGACTGGAACGTCGTCTGCGGGGAGATCCCCTGCGCGAGCGCTGCCGCGAGCACGAACGGCTTGAACGCGGAGCCTGGTTGACGCTCGCCCTGCACGGCGAGATTGAACTGGCTCTTCGCAAAACCCTCCCCGCCGATCATCGTCAGCACCCGCCCGTCCCGGGGGTCGATCGCGACCAGCGCGGCCGTCGGCCCGTCGGGTCTCGTCAGCCACTTGTCGATCGACTCTCGCGCGAGCTTCTGCAGCCCGAGGTCGATGGACGTGTAGACCTTGAGCCCGCCGCCGAAGACCTTGCCCGATCCGTAGTACGAGATCAGCTGCTGCTTGACGTACTCGGTGAAGTACTGCGCGGGCCCTCGGGTACCGGGGAGCCGCACCTCGTCGGCGCTCGGCAGCGGGGCGACCTTCGCCTTGTCGTACTGCTCCTTCGTGATCAGCTCCTGGCCGAGCATGAGCGCGAGGACGTAGTTGCGCCGCTCCAGCGCTCGCGTGGGGTTCGCGATCGGGTCGTAGGCGGCCGGGTTCTGGAGGATGCCCGCCAGCAGCGCCGCTTCCGGCAGCGCGAGCTCGCTCGCCTTCTTCTGGAAGTAGACGCGAGCGGCCATCTCGACGCCGTACGCGTTGTTGCCGAAGTAGATCGTGTTCAGGTAGGCGGTCAGGATCCGGTCCTTCGACCACTTCCGCTCGAGCTGCCAGGCGAGCGCGGCTTCCTTGAGCTTCCTGCTGACCGTCTGCTCGGGCTCGATGTACGTGTTCCGGACGTACTGCTGGGTGATCGTCGAGGCGCCCTGCACGAAGTCGCGGTTCTGGATGTCGGCCCACACGGCGCGCAGGATGCCCCGAAGATCGACACCCGAGTGCTCCCAGTAGCGGCGGTCTTCGACCGCGACGATGGCCTGCTTCATGATCGGGGCGATCTCGGCCGAACCGACCAGCACCCGGCTCTCGTCGCCGCGGAGGACGGCCAGGACCGTCTTGCCGTCGCCCGCGTAGATGTAGCCGTTGCGCGCCTCCTTCTTCTTGTCGAAGGGGTCGAGCTTCGGCACGTCGTTCGCGATCGCCGTCACGAGGCCGAGCGCGAACGTGATCGAGCAGACGAGCCCGAGGATCGCCAGGAGGAGGAGGAGGCGGAGCTTGCGAACACGGCGCCGCGGACGCCGCGGCGCCTCCGTACGGCGTCGGAAGAGCAAGGAGGGGATTGTAGCCGCGGGATCCGGCGCGCCGGCCCGGCAGCTGTGCGGCCCGCCTCGCGGCGGGCTTGTATCGAGGTCTGCGACCTCGATCGGCCTTCGCTGCCTGGGGCCTTCGGCCCGGCAGCTGCGCGGCCTGCGTCGCGGCGGGCTTGTATCGAGGTCTGCGACCTCGATCGGCCTTCGCTGCCTGGGGCCTTCGGCCCGGCAGCTGCGCGGCCCGCCTCGCGGCGGGCCTTACACCGTCGGGGCGACCACGAACGGATCGGTGGTCGGCTGCTCGGCGCCGCCGGCCTCCTCGACCGTCACCGCAACCGTTGCACCGGCAGGGACGGGCTGCTCGAGGGGGACGACTGCCTGCGCGCCGCCGCCGGCGAAGAGGCCCGCTGACACAGGCCGGCCGTCGGCGCCGATGACCCATGCCTGGTAGGTCTTGCCGGCCGGCGCCTGCTCGAGCCCCGAGAGCACGAGGCCGGCCTGGCCGCCGGGAGCGACGACGAGGGTGCCGTTGGCGCCGTCAACCCGGTAGTTCCGGGATCCGGGGTCAGAAACGAGGGCCAGGATCTCGCTCTGGTCCGCCGCCGCGGAACGCTCGTCGGCGAGGTCGCCCGAGAGGCCGGAGCCCCAGATCCCGAGCCCGATAGCGACACCTGCGGCCACCGCGGCGGCTGCGCCGAGCGCGGGCACGATCCACCTCCGTCGGAGCGGCACGACGTTCGACTCCTCCTCGGCACGCGTTTCCTCCAGCAGCCGCTCGCGGAGGTGCGGCCGCGGTACGGGCGATTCGACGCCGTAGGCGAGGGCGGAGGCGGCCTCCTGGAGCGCGGAGAGCTGCTCCCGCGCCTCGGGCGAGCGCCGCAGGTGCTCCTCGAGCTCGCGCTCGTCCTCCTCGGAGAGCGCGTCGAGGGCGTAGCCTGCGATCAGCTCGTCGACTCGCTCGGATTCCATCGAGACTCCTCTGGTCCGGCCTCGGCGAGCAGGTCGCGAAGGCTTCGCAGGCCTGCGAACATCCTGCTCTTGATCGTACCGAGAGGCTGTCCGAGCCTCTCGGCGAGCTCCGACTGCGTGAAGCCGCCGTAGTAGGCGAGCTCGAGCGCCTCGCGCTGCTGGTCCGGCAGCTTCGAGAGGGCTGCCTGCACGCGCTCCCGTTCGAAATGGAGCCATGCGAGGTCCTCGGTCGCCGCTCCGGTCGGCTCCGGCGCGGTCTCCAGCGGCTCGGCGCGCCGGCGCTCGCTGCGCCGCACGAGATCGACCGCGCGCCGGTGCACGAGCGTCAGGATCCAGGTCGAGGCCTTCGCGCGCTCGGGGACGAAGCGGGCGGCCGAGCGCCAGACGGCGAGGAAGCCCTCCTGGACGGCATCCTCGGCGAGGCCCTCATCGCGCAGGATCCGAAGCGCGAGACCGTACGAGACGCGGCCGTACCGGTCGTACAGCTCTGCGAGTGCGGCCTGGTCGCTTCGGGCGCAGAGCGCCACGAGCGCCTCGTCGGACAGATGGGCGAGGTCGATTGGCATGGCGTGCCGGCGCGTCCGCGACGCGCGGAACGCTAGCACCCGCTCTCCGGAGCTCATGGCCGTCGTTCGCACCCGGCGGCGAGACGGTTCGACCGGTGCGCACGTCGACGAGAGAACGTCCTGCAAATGCAGGCAAGTCGCAACAAGAGAATCGGCGAACCGAACCGATCGGGCTCGCGAACAACCGGCGTCCAGAGCAGCGGAGACGAGAGACGGAATGGTGAAAGGAGAGATACGCATGACGAGAAAGAGAGCGGTCGCGGCCGTGCTCGTGATCGCGGCCGGCGCGCTCGCGCTGACCCTGGCGGTCACGCGCGGGCCGGCGCCCGAAGGCGCGAAGTCGGCGAGCCATCGAGAGGCGCCGCTGATCTCGCAGGATCCGAGCGTAGACGTCACCGACGTCTACGCGTTCGTCAGTCCGGACAAGCCGGACACGGTGACGATCATCGCCGACTGGAACCCGTTCGAGGAGCCGTCGGCCGGCCCGAACTGGTACGGCTTCTCGACAAACGCCCGCTACGACCTGAACGTCGACAACACGGGCGACGGCAAGGCCGACATCACGTATCGGTTCCAGTTCAGAGACACGGGCAACTCGAGCTCGAGCGCATTGCCGCTCGGCTGCATTCAGAGCCCGTGCCAGACCTACTCGGTCACGAAGGTCACGGGCGGCCAGTCGCAGGTGATCGCCTCCAACTTGCCCGTCGCTCCGAACAACATCGGCCCGCGCACGTTCCCGAACGGAAGCTACCCGGGCATCTGGAGCGGCACCGTCAAGGGGCTCTCCGGAGGCGGCCAGGTCTTCGCCGGTCCCGCCGACGACCCCTTCTACGGTGACATCGGCGCGGCGTTCGACCTCCTCGGCTTCCGCTACGACCTCGGATCGAAGGGCGGCGGCAAGGACGCGTTCGCCGGTTTCAACGTGCACGTGACGGCGATCCAGGTCCCGAAGGCGCAGCTGCAGGGCTCGGGCGACGTCATCGGCGTCTGGGCCGATGCCGAGCGGCCCTCGGTACAGGTCAAGGGCAAGAAGGTCAAGACCGTCTGGAAGCAGGTCTCGCGGCTCGGGAACCCGCTGGTGAACGAGCTCCTGATCCCCACGAGCATGAAGGACAAGTGGAATGCGCTCTCGCCCTCCAGCGACGCGCAGTTCGACGGGTACCTGACCAAGCCGCTCCTGGCTCCGGTCATCAACTCGCTCTACATGCTCCAGATCCCGACCGACAACCGCACGGATCTCCTGGCGATCTTCCACCAGGGGCTCACCGACCTGAACAAGTTCGGATCGGCCTCGGCCGACATGCTCCGGCTGAACCTGTCGATCCCGCCGACCCCGTTCGCCGACCAGAACCGGCTGACGGTGGCGGCGAGCCCGGCCGATCCGGCCGGCTGGCCGAACGGTCGGCGTCTCGTCGACGACGTCATCGACCTGGCCGAGAACGGCCTCGAGGGCGCGTTCTTCACGCCCACGTACTGGCCTGTCGTCCTCGGCGACGGCGTCAACTCGAACGACGTCGCCTACCAGAACCAGTTCCCCTACGTCGCACAGCCGGCCGAGGGGTACGCCGACAGCCACGGCGTGATCACCACCCCGCCACAGCCGTAGGCCACCGACCGTGCGGGGCCCGCCTTGCGGTGCGGGCCCCGCACGAACTCGAGGGAGATCGAGGATTCGATGACCACGAAGAGAATCGCAGTTGCGGCAGGGCTCGCGGTCGTGCTCGCAGTGGGCGGCCTGCTCGGCGGCCTGCTCTCCGATCGCACGTCGAGCGCACCGGCGGTCGCCCAGCCGGCCGTTGCCGCCGACCAGGCCCTCGCCGGCTTCTCGCTCGGCGACACGCAGGCCACCGTGACGCAGCTCCAGGACGCGCTCCGCGAGAACCCACGGGACGCGAGGGCGCTCTCGCTCCTGGGTCTCGCATATCAGCAGCTCGCCCGGGAGACCGGCGACCCGTCCTACTACTCGAAGTCCGAGGGCGTGCTCGCGCAGGCTCTCCAGCTCGAGCCGGACGACCTGCTGGCGACGAGCGGTCTCGGCTCGCTCGCACTTGCCAGGCACGAGTTCCAGGCGGCGCTCGAGCTCGGCGAGCAGGCCAGGGACATCTCACCCTCCACCGCGCGCACCTACGGCGTGATCGGCGATGCCCTGGTCGAGCTCGGCCGCTACGACGAGGCGTTCGCGACGTTCGACCGGATGGCGTCGCTCAAGCCGAGCCTCGCCGCCTACTCCCGGATCTCGTACGCGCGCGAGTTGCTGGGCGACCACGAGGGCGCGGTGACGGCGATGGAGCTCGCACTCGACTCGGCGCGGGGGACGACGGAGCCGACCGCGTGGACACAGGTCCAGCTCGGCAAGCTCCATTTCGGTGTCGGCGACGTCGACCGGGCCGAGGCCTACTACCGGCAGGCGCTCGAGGTGTTCCCCGGCTACGTCTACGCGCTCGAGTCGCTGGCGCTCGTCGAGGCGGCGCGCGGAGACCTCGCCGAGGCGATCGCGCTCACGAAGCGCGCCGTCGACGAGATCCCTCTGCCGCAGTTCGTCGCGCAGCTCCAGGACCTCTACCTCCGAACCGGCCAGCCGGAGCTCGCGAACCAGCAGGAGGAACTGATGAACGCGATCAACCGCCTCCTGATGGCGAACGGCTCGCGGGTCGATCTCGAGACGGCGAACTACTACTCGGATCACGGGATCCACCTGCAGCGGGCGCTCGAGTTGGCACGGACGGCCCGGGCCGACCGGCCCGGCATCTACGGCGACGACGCGCTCGCCTGGGCGCTCGAGCGCAACGACCGCTGCGAGGAGGCGCTGTCGCACTCGGAGCGGGCGCTCCGTCTCGGGACGCTCGACGCGAACCTCTTCTTCCACAGGGGGATGATCGAGCGCTGCCTCGGCGACGAGGAGGGCGCGCGCGACTGGTTCCGCAGGGCGCTCGATCTCAACCCGAACTTCTCGCTCCTGTGGGCACCCATCGCGAAGGAGGCGATCTCGTGAAGAAGCTCCTGCTCCTCGCCGGTCTGGCGCTCGCCCTCCTCGCGCCCGGCGTGGCCTCCGCTCACCCGCTCGGCAACTTCACGGTCAACCACTTCAGCCGTGTCCAGCCGTCCGGCGACCGCGTGTACGTCCTCTACGTCCTCGACCTGGCCGAGATCCCGACCTTCCAGGACAAACACGAGCGCGCATCAGCCGGAGCGGATGGCTACGCCGCCGCGCTGGCCGGCAAGGTCCGCGAGGGACTCGCCCTCTCCGTGGGCGGAACGCCGCTCGAGCTGAGGGAGCGCCGTCGTGCGATCGCGTTCCCCGAAGGCGTCGGCGGTCTCGAGACGACCCGGCTCGAGATCCTCTTCGAGGCGGGCCCAGTCGAGCGCCCCGGCATGCTCGCCTACCGGGACGAGTCGTTCGGGCAGAAGCTCGGCTGGCGCGAGATCGTGATCGCACCGGACGCCGGTGCCGCGGTCGAGGGCTCGAGCGTTCCGGCCGAGAGCGCGAGCGACGAGCTCAGAACGTATCCGCAGGATCTCCTCTCGAGCCCGCTCGACGTGCGGTCGGCCACCGGAGAGCTCAGCCCGGGCGACGCGGCAGGACCGCCACCGGCGCTCCTCGACGGGGAAGAGCTCGAGGCTCAGCCGCGGACGAGCTCCGCCTCGGAGGGCGGCTTCGCGAGCCTGATCAGCAAGGAGAACCTGAGCGCCGGCTTCATCGTGCTCTCGCTCTTCGTCGCGCTCTTCTGGGGTGCGGTGCACGCCCTCAGCCCGGGTCACGGCAAGGCGATCGTCGCCGCCTACCTGATCGGCGCGCGGGGGACGCCGCGCCACGCGGTCTATCTCGGACTGATCACGACCGTGACTCACACGATCGGGGTCTTCGCCCTCGGGCTGACAACCCTGGCCCTATCCGAGTTCATCCTCCCGGAGGACCTGTACCCGTGGATGAACCTCGCGTCCGCCGTCCTGGTCGTCCTCGTCGGCGTCACGGTGCTGCGAAGTCGCATCCTCGACTGGGTTCGCTCGCGAACGCGCGTGCCGGCGCACTCCCACGGCCACGGTCCCGGCGGCCACTCTCACGGGCACGGCGGCCACTCCCACGATCACGACCACGGTCACGATCACTCGCACGCCCACGGTCACTCCCACGGCCATGGGCACCATCACCACCACTCGCCACCCGAGGGCACTGGCTGGCGGGGCCTGCTGGCGGTCGGCATCTCCGGCGGGCTCCTGCCCTGCCCGACCGCGCTCGTCGTCCTCCTGGCCGCGATCTCGCTCCACCGCGTCGGCTACGGCCTCGTCCTGATCGTCGCCTTCTCGATCGGCCTCGCCGCCACCATCACCAGCATCGGACTGCTCGCCATCAGCGCGAGGCGCGTCTTCAGCCGTTGGAGCTTCCAGGGGCCAGTGATCCGGCTTCTCCCCGCCGTCAGCGCGCTCGTGATCCTCGGCTTCGGGATCACGATGACCGTTCGGGCGCTGCCCGGCATCTCCTAGCCACGCCGATCTCCCTCGGACGTCGGGCCGCCCGATCGGGCGGCCTTGACGTGCTACCTGCAAATGGGATGAACTTGCGACCGAACCGCAAGAACACCTCGAGCGAATCAGGAGCAGACCCGCCATGACCGTCTCTTCTCAGAGCCCCCCGCTCTCCGTCCCGGGTATCGACGAGGCATTCGAGGCGCTACGCGCTCGAGGCCTCCGTCTCTCGGCGGCGCGGCGCCTCGTGCTCGAGGCGCTCTTCGCGGCCGACGGGCCGGTCAGCGCCGAGTTGATCTCGGACGGTCTCGACGGCGCGCTGCCCCGTTCGGATCTCACGTCCGTCTACCGCAACCTCGAGACGTTCGAAGAGCTCGGGCTAGTCCGTCACGTCCACCTCGGCCACGGGCCGGGCCTCTACGCGCTCGCGGGCCCGGCCGACCGCGAGTATCTGGTTTGCGAGTCCTGCGATCGGATCCGTGCGGTGGCGCCCGCCGAGCTCGACGGCGTCCGCGAGTTGATCCGCGAGCGCCTCGGCTACGAGGCGCGCTTCAGCCATTTTCCGATCGTCGGACGATGCGCCGACTGCTCGGGCGACGAGAGAGGCAGGTGACGCGTGCACATCCCCGACGGGTTTCTCGACAACGAGGTCGCGATCGCCACGGGAGTCATCTCGGGTGCCGTGCTCGCGGTGGCGTTCAAGAAGGCGCATGACACGCTGGACGAGAGCCGGGTCCCCCTGCTCGGCGTGACCGCCGCCTTCATCTTCGCGGTTCAGATGCTCAACTTCCCGGTGGCAGGAGGCACCAGCGGTCATCTGCTCGGCGCCGCGCTTGCGGCGATCCTCCTGGGACCATGGCTCGCCTGTCTGACCATGGCCGTCGTGATCACCGTGCAAGCCTTCGTGTTCGCGGACGGCGGCATCACAGCGCTCGGGGCGAACATCCTCAACATGGGCATCATCGGGGCGCTCTGCGTCGGCTTCGCGATGATCTGGGCGCGGAACATCCTTCCGAAGAGCCGGCCGATGTTCCTCGGCATCGTCGGGGTCGGCGCATGGGTGGCCGTCATGCTCGGTGCGACGGCGACGGCGATCGAGCTCGGCATCTCGGGAACCGTCCCGTTCGGGACGGTGCTGCCGGCGATGCTCGGCGTGCACGGCCTGATCGGAATCGGTGAGGCGGTGATCACGATGGCCGCCCTGGGCGCGGTCCTCGTGACCCGGCCGGATCTCGTCTTCGTCAACGACCTGACGGCCCGCGAGCTCGGCCGGGCCGAGCCGGGTCCTGTCGGTTCTGCGACGACCACGGCGAGGGAGGTCTAGCGCCATGCGGATGTCCATGAAGGTCTTCATCGCGCTCGCCCTCGCGGTCGCCGTCGGGCTCGCGCTCGGCCTCTCGCCGTACGCCTCGTCGTCACCGGACGGGCTAGAGAAGGTCGCCGAGGACAAGGGGTTCATCGAGGACGGCACCCTGCACTCGATTCAGGAGGACTCCCCGATACCCGACTATGCGTTCCCGGGAATCGACGACCCGCGCCTCGCCACAGCGCTCGCGGGATTCGTCGGCACGCTGATGGTGTTCCTCATCGCCACAGGGATCGGGTGGCTGCTCCGGCGGCGACACTCGCAGTCGCCGGCTGCCGGCTCGCCCGCAGGAGCCGCCTGAGGCCGCGGGGCATGGGCGGTCTCTGCAACCACTCGCTCGGATCGATCGGGCTCGCCGGGAATCCGGCGAGCCCGATCCATCGACTCGACGCCAGGGCGAAGATCGTCGGCTTCCTGACGGTGACAGTCGTCGCCGTGTCCACGCCCCTGCAGTTCTGGCCGGTCTACGTCGCGTGCGCATCTGTCCTCGTGCTCGTCGCGATCGTCGGACGGATTCCGCCGATCGACATCTGGCGGCGCGCCCGTCTCGTCCTGCCGCTGATCCTGTTCGTCGCGATCTTCCTGCCGTTCTTCCGCAAGGGCGGAACCGAGTACCACCTCGGGCCGATCAGCGTCTCGGAAGAAGGCCTACGGACATTCGCCGAGGTCTCGTCGAAGGCCACGATCGGGACGGTCAGCGCCGTCCTGCTCGGGGCGACCGCGACGTTCCCGTCGGTGCTCCACGGGCTCGAGGCGATGCGCGTGCCCAGGCTGTTCGTGCTGATCGCGGGGTTCATGTACCGCTACCTCTTCGTGATCGTCGACGAGGCCCTGCGCATGCGAGCGGCGCTCACGGCCCGCGCCTACCGGCCCCGGCATCTGCTGCAGTCGACGGCGATCGGCAAGGTGATCGGCTCGCTCTTCCTGCGAAGCTACGGGCGGGGAGAGCGCGTGTATCTCGCGATGCTCGCGCGCGGCTATCGAGGCTCGATGCCGGTTGCAAGGCCGCTCACGTTCGGGGCCGCCGATCTGGCTTTCGTCGCGATCGTCGGCGGCGTGCTGGTCGGGCTCCGCGTCGCGGCAGGGGTCGCGGGATGACCTGCGTCGTCCGCTCCCGGGGTCTCCGCTACAGCTATCCGAACGGGCAGGTGGCCCTCGACGGCGTCGACCTCGACGTCGACCACGGCGAGCGGGTAGCCGTCCTCGGCCCGAACGGCGCCGGCAAGACGACCTTCGTCCTCCACCTCAACGCGCTCCTGACGGGCGAGGGAGAGCTCGAGGTCGCGGGGCTGCCCGTCGCGAAGGAGACGGTCTGGGAGCTGCGGGCGCGGGTCGGACTGATCTTCCAGGACCCCGACGACCAGCTGTTCATGCCGACCGTGCGCGAGGACGTGTCGTTCGGCCCGCTGAACATGAAGCTTTCCCGCGAGGAGGTCGACGACCGGGTCACCAGTGCCCTGAACACGGTCAGGATGGCCCATGCGCTCGAGCGAGCGCCTCACCAGCTCTCGATGGGAGAGCGTCGTCGCGTGGCGATCGCCACGGTGCTCGCGATGCAGCCGGCGCTGCTCGTTTTCGACGAGCCCTCGGCCAACCTCGATCCGCGTTCGCGCCGCGAGCTGCTCGATCTCCTGACGACGCTCGAGCAGACACTCCTCGTCGTCACCCACGATCTTCCCTTCGCCGCGGAGCTCTGCGAGCGGGCGGTCATCCTTTCCGCTGGGCGGATCGTGGCGGATGGAGCCTGCTCGGACATCCTCGCAGACGGCGACCTACTCGCCGTCAACGATCTCGAGATCCCCGCCGGCTTCGACCTGTCGCGGATCGAGCGACTTCCGCGGGTCGTGACTCCGTCCGCCTCGGTCATCTAGCGGGTTGCCGCTCGAGGCTCACGTGTTCGACGTGATAGACCGCCTCCTCGATGAGAACCCCGACATGGGAGTCGTGCAGCGAGTAGATCGTCCTTCTTCCGTCGCGTACTCCCGACACGAGCCCGAGGTGGCGGAGGACGCGGAGCTGGTGTGACACGGCCGACTGCTGCATCCCGATCTCCTCGGCGAGCTCCCCGACCGAGTGCGGGGCATGCCTGAGCAAGCCGAGGATGCGGACACGGCTCGGGGTCGAAAGGGCGTGCATCGTCTCGGCCACTTTGCGGGCGAGCTCGGGATCGAGCTCTGCGGGCGCGTGTCCACGGGTCATTTCTCCTATGATAGTATGAGCATCTGTTCATACGTCAAGGAGGTTCCTCGCATGTCCGAGCACGAGCACGAGCACGCCCACAGCCACGCTCACAGCCACGGCGACGCGACGCACTCCCACGCCCACGACGACCACGATCACGAGCACACCGAGCACGAGCATGAGCACTCGCACGGCGATCGCGTCCACTCCCACCCGCACCCCCACGAGGCGGGGCTCGAGGGCGATCACACGCACAGCCACGACTGACCGCTAACAGAACCTTCATCGCCGGTCGCTAGCCTGGCGGGACGGGTGAGCTCCCCCGTTCGGGCGGGAGGGGCGAAGTGCCGGTTCGCGAAAGAACCGAGCGGTTCCCGCATCCTGGTTCACGAACGGCCATGTCGCATCACGAGAGCTCCCGCCTCACTCGCGCCGATCTTCTGCTCCGTGCGACCGTCGGCGTCGTCGGACTGGTCGGCCTCGGGCGAACGCTGCCCGGGAGCTCGGCGGCCGCCGCAGGAAGCCGGGGTCCGTCGCCCTCCATGGTCATTCACGACGAGCCGATCGAGCGCGGGCGCCGACTGGCCGGCCGTCGGACGGCGCGCTTCAACCTGCTGGGCCTCCACTGGCGCGGCTCCGGGGACGTCTGGTTTCGATGCGGCGACGGGCTTGCCTGGACCCCATGGCAGCGAGCCGTCGTCCACGAGCTCGCCGACGGCGAGGAGGGCGAGACCCGAGGGTGGCGACTCGGCACGCCGGTCTGGACGGGTGGCTCCACCGAGCTCGAGTACCGCCTCGGAGGCGACGTCAGGGCGTTGCGGGCGCACGAGATCTGGAGCCCGGTGGACGAGGTCGCCCGTCGCCCCGCCCTGGCACCCGCACCGTTCGTCGTCCCACGCGCCTCCTGGGGCGCCGACGAGACCATCGTCCGCGCGGAGCCGGGCTATGCCGATCGGCTCCGTTTCGCCGTCGTCCACCACACTGCGGGGAAGAGCCCGCTGACGCCCGAGGAGTCGGCCGCGATCGTCCGCGGCATCCAGGCCTACCACGTCGAGGGCAACGGCTGGAACGACATCGGCTACAACTTCCTCGTCGACGCCTTCGGCCAGGTCTTCGAGGGACGACGCGGCGGGATCGATCGAAACGTGATCGGCGCGCACGCGCTCGGCTTCAACACCGGGTCGGTCGGCGTAGCCGTCCTGGGCAACTTCGAGAGAGAGCTACCCACGCCCGAGGCGCAGGCCGCGCTCGCGCAACTCCTCTCCTGGCGGCTCGACGTCGGCCACGTGGATCCTCTGGCCCTCGTGAGCGCCGCGTCGACGGCAGGAGAGGTGCGGACGCTCCGCGCGGTCTCCGGCCATCGTGACGTCGGGAACACCGCCTGCCCCGGCGAGAACCTGTACCCGCTCCTCGACGGCCTCGCTCAGCAGGCCGCAGCGATCGGGCTTCCGAAGCTCTACGACCCGCTCCCGGAGCTCGCCGAGCGTGCCGTTCGCTTCACCGCGCGCCTCTCGGCCTCGCTGCCGTGGAGCGTCTCCGTAGCCGGTCCGGACGGAAGCGAGGTCGCCCGCGGAGGAGGGGAGGGAGCCGCCGTCGACTGGACATGGGACGCGACGGCGGTCCCGGACGGTCGCTACGCATGGGCGATCGCGGCCACCCCGGACGTACTGGCGGCCGGTGGCACGGTGGTTCTCGGCAGCCCCGCCACGTCTCCCGGGCAGGTCGAGCGGCCGCCGAAGCCGGCCCGGCCGGGTGGCCTGCCCCGCCGGATTCCCGGGTGGGCGTGGCGGCTGCGCGCCTGGCACCGCACCCCGAGGCCGCGCGGACCACGCCCGGCGGGCTCCCCGCGTCGCTTGCCCTCCTGGTACTGGTCGTGGTTCCACTGGGTGAACGCGGTCGAGCGCTGGCAGCGCCAGTCGTAGGTCGGCCGGCGTGCGCTTCCTGACGGCTTCGCTCGCGCTCGTGGTTGCGGTCACGCTGTCGAGCCCGGCAACCGGAAGGGCGGCGGCGCCGGCTGTCGAGATCGCAATCTCCGGAGCCGGCTATCAGCGAATCGTGACGGTGCACGTCACACGAGGCGGCAACGCCGTTCGGGACGCCGAGGTCCTCGTGTCGGCCACGATGCGCCACCCCGGCCACGAGATGGTCGTGTCCGCGCGGGCGGCGCGCCAGGTCCGGCCGGGCGTCTACCGTGCGTCGCTCTCCTTCCTGATGCTCGGGCAATGGCGGGTCACCGCGCTGGTCGACGGCCGGCGTCACGTCGTCGCGGTTCGCCTCTAGCAATCTCCGATCAATCATCTCGAGCGACCGGCGGGTACATCACATAAGATTTCGCTATGACGAAATCTCGAGTGACCCGTCGGCAACTCCTGGTTGCGGCGGCCCCGGCGGTGGCGGCGGTGCCGCTCGCGAAGCTCGCGCTGTCGGGTAGCGATGCGCACGCCGGCGATCATGCCGCCGCCGAGGAGTTCGCCGATCACGCGCGGCTGGGCCATGCCGCGATGGTGGGCGACATGGCGCCGGCGGTGGGCGGGCCAAACGACCTCGACGGCCTTCTCTATCCGCCGGCGGCGCTCCCCGCCGAGCCAGGCCGCGTCCGCGAGTACGAGATCACCGCCTTCGATCGGGACCTCGAGGTCTACCCGGGGATCACGTTCGCAGCATGGACCTACAACGGCACCGTCCCCGGCCCGATCGTGAGGGCGACGGAAGGCGATCTCCTGCGGGTGAAGTTCACGAACGCAGGCGAGCATCCGCACACGATCCACTTCCACGGCATCCATCCGGCGAACATGGACGGTGTCTTCGAGATCGTCAACACGGGCGAGTCGTTCACGTACGAGTTCCCGGCGAGCCCGTACGGCTTCCACGTCTACCACTGTCATTCGACCCCGCTCAAGAAGCACATCCACAAGGGCCTCTACGGGGCGTTCATCATCGACCCACCCGAGCCGCGGCAGCCCGCCCAGGAGCTGGTCATGGTCATGAACGGCTTCGACACCGACGGTGACGGCGGCAACAACTTCTACTCCGTGAACGGGCGGGCCTTCTACTACGCGAAGTATCCGATCAAGGTGAGCCGCTCGCGGACGGTTCGGATCTATCTCGCCAACCTCACCGAATTCGACCTGATCAACTCGTTCCACCTGCACGGCGACCTCTTCCGCTGGTACCCGACCGGGACCGGCGACGCCTACGAGTACACGGACACGGTCATGCTCTGCCAGGGCCAGCGGGGCATCATCGAGATCGACTTCGCGAACACGGGCCTGTTCATGTTCCACGCACACCAGTCGGAGTTCACCGAGCTGGGCTGGATGGGCTTCTTCGAGGTCGTCGACTGATGGAGGCCGGCTCCGTCGCCAAGGAGAAGGGGGGAGGCCTCCGCTGGCGGCTGTGGGCGCTCGTTCCGATCCTCGTCCTCGTCGGCATCGTCTCGGCGTTCGCGGCCACGGGGAGCTCGATCGTCGATCTCCTCGGCAAGAATCCACCTCCGGCGGATGCGTTCGACATCCCGAGGGTCGAGTTCAAGCCGGGTGAGATCCGCATCAAGGTCCGCAATCCGCAGCCGGACGACCTCACGATCGCAGCGGTGACGGTCGACGACATGATCGTCCCGTTCACGCTCGACGGGCCCCAGACGCTCGGACGGCTCGGCTCGAGCACCATCGTCGTGCCGTTCGCCTGGGTCGAGGACGATCCCTACCTCGTGGGCGTCACGAGCTCGACCGGCATCGAGACGACGAAGGAGATCCCGGCGGCGGTCGAGACGACCGCGGCGACGGGTCAGAGCTTCCTCGGCTACGCGCTGATCGGGCTGCTCGTCGGGATCGTCCCGGTCGCGCTCGGCCTCGCATGGCTGCCGTCGCTTCGCCGTGCCGACGAGCGCTGGCTCGCCGCCTTCATGGCGCTGACCGCCGGGCTGCTGACGTTCCTCGCCTTCGACGCGCTCGCCGAGGCGCTCGAGCTCCAGGCGGCACTGCCGGGAGCGCTCCAGGGCGTGGGGCTCGTCGTGATCGGCGTCGCCGTCAGCTACCTCGCGCTCGCCTGGGTCGGTCAGTGGCTCTCACGGCGGGGCAAGGAGCGCGAGGCCGAGAGCCAGGGCGTCCTCGGGGGCGTCGCGCTCGCCACGCTCGTCGCGATCGGGATCGGCCTTCACAACCTCGGCGAGGGCCTCGCGATCGGGTCGTCCTTTGCGCTCGGCGAGCTCGCGCTCGGTTCGTTTCTGATCATCGGCTTCATGGTGCACAACATCACCGAAGGCCTCGGCATCGCCACGCCTGCAGCGACGAGCAGGATCAGCATCGGCCGGCTGGTCGCGCTCTGCCTGATCGCCGGCTCGCCGGCGATCATCGGCGCCTGGATCGGCGGCTTCCTGACGAACGAGGTCGTCGGCGTGCTCTTCTTCGCGATCGCGGTCGGGGCCGCCCTCCAGGTCGTCGTGGAGGTCGGTCGGTACATCCGCCGCCGCGCACCGGGCGGCCTCACCTCCGGCTATGCGGTCGGAGGCTTTCTCGCGGGTCTTGCGATCATGTATCTGACGGGGCTGCTGATCTGATGAGCGAGAACGGCGATCACTCCAGCCAGGTCCAGGACTACCTCCGGGCGATCTACAGGCTCCAGCAGGAGGACGGTAGGGCGACGACGACACGGCTCGCGCAGGCGATCGGGGTGACTCCTCCGTCCGCCACCGCGATGCTGAAGAAGCTCGACGCGCTCGGGTTCGTCGAGCACGTTCGCTACCGGGGGGTCGTGCTGACGCCCGAAGGGGAGCAGGTCGCGCTCGAGGTGATCCGCCACCACCGTCTGCTCGAGCAGTACCTCGCGGAGACGCTCGGGCTGCCGCTGGACGCGGTGCACGCGGAAGCCGACCTCTTGGAGCACGCACTCTCCGAGGAGCTGGAGGCGCGGATCGACGAGCAGCTCGGCTACCCGACCCACGACCCGCACGGGGATCCGATCCCGAACGCGGAGCTCGAGCTCACGGAGCCCGAAGTGCGCCCGCTGTCCGAGCTCCGCGCGGGGGAGCGCGCGACCGTCCGTCGCGTCCCGGACGGCGACTCGGACCTCTTGCGTTACCTCGCTGGTCTCCGCCTCATCCCGGGGCGGCGCGTCGAGCTCAGGCGCGCGGAGCCGTTCGGAGGACCGGTCACCGTCCGTATCGGACGGGACGAGCACGCGATCTCCCGCGAGCTGGCCGGCTTGATCGGCGTGGGTTAGCTCCTATCCGGAGCGCCTCCGGACGACGAACAGGGCGGCGAGCCCGGCGACGAGTCCGCCGGCGCCGAGGAGGATCGCCACGATCTCGAGCGTCCGGCTGGAATCGCTCTCGGTCGCGGCCGGGGCAGCCTGCTCCGTCGTGGCTGGGGCCGGCGACGTCTCTCCGCTCGCCGACGTGTCGCCCGGGCCCTCGCCGCCCGCGTTCTGCTTCGGGACGTCGCTCGAGACCGTGACGGTCGCCGCGGGCTCCTCGCTCCCTGGCCCGCCGATCCAGCGCACCTTCGTCCCGTCCTGATAGGTCTGCACCGCGGGCCACGCGATCTCTCCCTCCTGCTCGGGCGTGGTGGCGATGAACGAGAAGCGCACGAACTCGCCCGGCGGCAGCGACCCCTTCCAGGTCACGACGTCGAGCGACTGGTCGGCTGCCAGCGCCTCCGAGCGCGTCCAGCCAGGGGTCTCCTCGAACGAGAACGGGATCACGCCGTCGGGGATCTTCACGTCGACCTGTACGGTCGGGACGCCGCCCTCGTTCGGTACGAGGACCGTGAACACGACGGGATCACTCGGAGCAACCGAGGCGGGAAGGACCTGGACGTGGGCGGAGGCCGCCGGCGCGAAGATCGCACCGGCGGCAGCGACGAGTGCGACGACGAGCCGTCTCATCGCACCCTGAACGTGAACGACCCCGTCTGGCGGTGGCCGTCCGCGCTGCCGGATCGTCCACCGCACCTTGTAGACACCCGACCCGAGTCCGGGCTTGAGCGCGACCCTGACCCGCCGCACGTCGGCTCGAGTCCTTTCCACCCGAGCCCTTGGAGACGAGTCGTTCCCCCGTGCGTTCCGCACGATGATGAGCCGGCCTCGGATCTCCTCGGTGAAGGTCCGACGCACGGCCTTGGGCGCCTTGGAGAGCGTCGCGCCGGACGCGGCGACGTGGCGACGAGCCTGCGTGGGTGGAGACAGCGGCCGGCGGTGGGCCCCATCACGAGGATGGAGCCCACCGCCAGCGCCGCCGTGGCTACGGCGGCGCGACGGATGGAGAACACGGTCGATCGACCTCCTTCTCAGTCGTGATGCTCCCCTGAGCCCTGCACGACGGTCGTTTCGGACGCTTCCTCGTCGCCAGGCTCGCCCGTCCATCTGACGACCTCACCGCCCCTGTACGTCTGGAACGCCTTCCAGACGAGCGTCGTCGGGGTGTCAGGCGCGGCAGCGATGAACGAGAAGCGCTGGAACTGCTCCGGAGCGAGCTTGCCCTTCACGACGAGCGCGGTCACCCGGCCGCTCGACCGTAGCAGGGTGATCTTCCAGCCGCGCACCGGTTCGTACGAGTAGACCGTGAGGCCCTCTGGGATCTCCAACCGGACCCGGGTCGTCGGGACGGTCTTCTCGTTCGGGACGCTCATGGTGAACGTGACGAACGAGCCGGTCTCGACCTCGCCCGGCGTCACGACGACGTGTGCGGACGCCGTTGCAGCGACTGCGAGACCGCCCACCAAGGCGGCGAGCGCGATCAGCCTACGATGCATGTCGTTACTCCTGTCGTTGGTCGGTTCAGAGTCGGCGACTGCCGCGGCGGTCCCCGGCGGGACAGGCGGTCGACGAGTGGACGCGGAACCGACGTCACGCGGGAGCGAGGCACCGGACGCATGCCGCGACTCGCGCCTCGCCGCACGTCCGCCCGAGGCTGTCGAAGGAGGAGCGTCAAGGCGTGCACGGAGCGCCGGACCCGTCTCCAGAGCCATGCCTCGCCGCGCCGCAGCCACCAGGCGCTGACGAGGACGAGCAGGAGGTGGACGGCGAGCATGCTGGTGCTCGGGGCCGTCGCCTCCGCGTGGTGCGCCGGCCCGGCCGACAGAGCGAGATGGAGTCCGACCTGAGCGAGCGAGAGGAGGGCGAGGATCGGGAGGAGCGTGCGCTCCCGCCCGAGGAGTGGCAGGGCCGGCACGGCCGCGAGCAGAACGAGGAGCGACGAACCCTCCGGGCCCCGGCGGCGACCCTCCGGCCCACGCGTGACCGAGGGCGGACACCGACGCGGCGGCGAGGCCGAAGAGCGCCGCCCGAACGGCGACGAGTCGTGCGCTCATCGTCGCGACCCTCTCGCGCCCCTGCGACGGCGGAGCCAGACGAGCGCGCCGCCAGCGAGCGCGAGCGCCGCGAGCGGGAGCGCCAGGTAGATCCAGGCTGGTCGCGACGCCGAGGTGGGCTCCCAGTCGAGCGTGCCCTCGATCGCGAACGGCTCTCCGTCGCTTCGGCCCGGAACCGTCCAGTCGAAGATGCGCTGCGGCCGGTCGGGGTCGGCCCGCACCTGGGGCGGCGCGATCTCGCTCATCCAGTGGATCCGGTGGTCGTGCCACTCGTACCGGTCTGCGAGGACGACACCCGTTCCCACTCGGGCGGCGCCTCCGGATCCGCGCTCGCGGGGACGGTGACGTTTGCGAAGCGGTCCTCGTTCAGGTAGGTGGCGGGCGAGCGTGTGTTGCGGAACACGCCGTCGGCGGTGAAGCGCAGGTATGGCTCCCCGTCGTAGCCGAGGATCACGACCTCCTCTCCGCCGTCGCTCTCGAGCGACGAGCCGGTCGCTGCCGTCGAGGACCGTGACGGTGACGCCCGCGCGCGGAGGGCTCGACCGCGGTGACGGCGGACACGTATCCGGGGAGACCCGTATGCGCGAGCCCCGCGGCGGGGCTGACGGCCGCGACGAGCGCGGCGAGGCAGGCAGCCGAGCGTGAGACGCATCAGCCGCTCCCGCTCCGGATCGGCACCGTCACGGTGGTCGAGAGCGCCTCGAACTCGCCGCGCCGGGCGTCGACTGCGCACCTGCCAGTCGCCCGGCAAGGCGACAGATCGGCGTCCGGAGACCGTGTAGTGCCCCGGGGTCAGCCTCCGTGCCTCGTAGCGGAGGGGGCCGATCCCCGCGCTCGCGAGCGACGCGGCGACGTCGACCTCGGCCACGCTCGCCGGCCGTCCCGACGAGGTCAGCAGGTAGAGGTGGATGGCGTTCGCGCCCGCGACGGCGGGGTCGACGACGAGGTTCAACTCGAGGTCGCCCAGCTCGGCGAGCTGCGAGGAGGGCCCGGCCGGCTGCGTGACCGCGCGGGCGGGCGGCTCCTCCACGAGGACGGCGGTGACGGCCACGATCGCGACCACGATTGCGAGCTCGGCCCAGATCGTGCGCAGGAAGCGCCGGCGCTGCACGAGCGAGGTGGTTCCGGCCCGGAGAGGGGGGACCGAGCGGCGGTTGTTCCAGGCCCCGAGCGCGATCACCGGGATCACCAGGGCCGCCTTCGCCAGCACGAGACGCCCGTAGGTCGTCTCCCAGAGGCCACTCCACGACCGGATCTGCAGATAGCCGTTGACGATTCCGGCGACCAGCAGCGCTGCGACGGAGACGACGGCCATCGTCGAGAACCGGGGAACGGCTGTCCGTGCGAGCTCCCATCGAGCTGCTCCGGACCAGAGGAGGGCGAGCGCGACGAATGAGAGCCCCCCGACCCAGACCGAGGCGGCCTGCACGTGGACGACGTCCACGACGAAGGACAACGCGCCCTCCGTGCTCGCGTGGCCTGCTGCGGCGGGGCTCGCGACGAGCCCCACGCAGAGCACCAAGGCCGCGTCGACGGCCCACTCGCGGCGGGGTGCGCGCCTGACGGCGAGCGCGAGCGCCATCACGCCCAGCGCGAGCACGGCGCGCGCAAGCCACACCTGGCCGAATCGGGTCTCCACGACTCCGCTCACGACGCTCCAGCGGGCCGCGGCGACCAGACCCGTGCCGGCGACGTCGGCGCCCTGAAGCAGGATGCCCGCGAGGGAGGTGAGAGCGAGCGCGCCGGAGACCACGGCGATCGCGCCGAAGAGACGTTGCCTCACCGCCTCCGAAGCCGCACCGAGGGCGAGCGCGATCGTCGCGACGCCGCCCGCGCAGAGGAGGAGAAGCGCATAGGAGAAGAAGCGGACCGCCGTGAATCCCACGGTCACCGCTCCAGGCGTGCGACCTTCGGCGAGCACCTGCTCGGCGATTCCCGCCGGGTTGGCGCCGGGTGCTCCTACATGGAAGACCGACGCACCGAAGACCGGATGCGTGTCGGCCGAGACTGCGCGCCACGCGATCGTATACGTCCCGTCGGGGAGGCCCGACTGGAGGCCCGTGGCGATCGACCGGTCGTCAGGACGGATCAGCTCGCCGGTGTCGACGCGCGCTCCGGCGCCGTCGTAGACCCGTATCGCATCAGGTGCCGCGTCGACGGGCTCGCTGAAGCGCAGAACGACCTCGGACGGCGCCGTCGGCAGGACGACGTCGTTCCCGGGCTGCGTCTGCTGGAGGACGGCGTGGGCGGATGCGCCCGGCGCTACGGCCAGCGCGATGAGCGCGGCCGCGAGCAGGGCGAGCAACCGATGACGCGCTCCGAGCGGTTGGGCCGTTCGGGCGATGGCGAGGATGCGTGCCTCCTTCGAACCGAGTTCGGGCCCGTCCGGGCCCCTGCTACCTACTCGGAACGGGAGGGCCGCGCTCGGAACGACCGAGCGCGATCGCGGAGATCCGCGGCAGCGCGAAGCTCGCAACGGGGAGGGGGATCGTCAGCGGCCGTGTGGAGCGTGGCCGCGGGGGCGGTGGAAGCGAGTCCGCGAGCTCGTCGGCGCAGGCGAAGATGATCCGGGCGAGCGCGAGCGCGGCCAGGCCGAAGGGAACCTGCAAGGCGAGCCCCACGACGAACGTCGGCTCGAGGACGGCGGCGAGTGGGAGGTGCCCGGAATGGAGCAGTCTCTCGAGGTGCTCCTGCACCGCGAAGGCGATGAGGGGCAGAGCGAAGAACCACCAGGCCGACACGAGCCCTTCTCCTCGGCCGGTTACGGACGAGACCGTCCGCGCGCCGAAAGCAGCCAGGAGCACCGCGCCGAGAACGCCGAAGACGAGAGGCCCGTGTTCGAAGTAACCGTGGCCGGTCGACGCGAGCAGCTCTGCTCGCGCGCTCGTGTCCGGCGTGACGATCCAGTAGGCCAGCTCATGGGCCGCGACGGAGCCGCCGACCATCAGCGGCAGGGCGAGAAGCCACGGGAGCCAGCGCCGACTCACACGGCCATGATGCCAAGAAAGCCGCCTCAGCGAGGCGGCTCGACCGTCAGCGGCTCGTCGAAGGAGAGATATCGCTGGCGCATGAAATGAGCGGACGTCGTCATCTGCAGCTCGAGTGTCCGGAACGAGGACTTGTCGATCCAGAGCGTGAACCACGTGGGAAGCGCCGCGCGGTCGAGGAACGACACGATCCAGGCTTGCCGGCCGTCGATGGTCGTCGATCCGAGGAGGGACGGATTCGCGACCGCCTTCGTCCAGGGAGGCTTCGGGAGATCGAGGGGCGTCTGCTCTGACTCGACCCAGGGTCCGCCGGGCTCGCGGTCCCAGCGCCGATTCCCGACGACCCTCGCGGCCGGGCCGCCCGCGATCCGGTACGCGAGCCGGTCGGGAGCGACCACGTCCCAGCGGCTCTGGATCGCCTTGCCGCTTCCTGGGCTCAGCCGCTCCTCGAAGGCGACGGTGCGAAGCTCCTCGTAGACGCGTGTCGCCCGGGCGACGAGCTCGCCGGCAGGCTCCCAGCTCGCGGGGAGCTCGAAGCGGGCAGCCGTCCCGTCGATCTGGACCTCGAGCTTGCCGGGCACCGACGCCGCCAGGGTCGCGCAGTATCGGCCTTGCCCGCATGGCGCGGCCTCGGCCGAGTCGGAGGCGGAGGCGAACACGACGGCGAGCCCTCGGGCGCCGGTCCCGTCGGGGTCGAGAACGGATGCCTCGAGCGCCACGGTGTCTACCGAGGCGCGGCGCACGGCCAGCCCGACGGCGAGATCGTTCGCCCTGCCTCCGAGGACGAGCGTCCCGCCGGCGACGTCGGCGGGTGCTCCGGCCACGGGCGTCTCCTCCGCGGGCACGGATGCGGCGACCGCGGGTCCAGACCCTGGCCGGTACACCCCCGTCGCCACGAGCAGGACGGCCGCGAGCACTGGTGCCAGCGTGATGAGGGCGAGCCGTTTCACTGCTGATCCGTTCGTAGGGAGAAGCGTGACGGATTTCGCCCGCCTACGATGGGCCGGTGACTGCCGCGACCCCCGACCTCACCCGCAACGCCGTCCACGTCCTTCCGGAAGGAGAGCTCGAGCAGAAGCTCGCGCGGGGCACGCCGCTGCGGGTGAAGCTGGGAATCGACCCGACGGCTCCCGACATCCATCTCGGGCACACCGTTCCGATCGGGAAGCTGGCGGAGTTCCAGCGCGCCGGGCACACGGCGGTCCTGATCATCGGCGACTACACCGCCCGGATCGGCGATCCTTCGGGACGCTCCTCCGAGCGTCCCGTGCTCTCCGAAGAGGAGCTCGACCGGAACGCCGCAACCTTCGCGGATCAGGCCTTCAAGATCCTCGAACGCGATCGGACCGAGGTGCGCCACAACAGCGAGTGGCTCTCGGAGCTCGACTTCGCCGGCATCCTCCGCCTCACGCGCACGACGACGGTCGCTCGGATCCTGGAGCGTGACGATTTCTCGAACCGGATGGCCGCCGGGCAGCCGATCTCCGTCTCCGAGCTCCTGTACCCGCTCATGCAGGCCTACGACTCGGTCGCGATCGAGGCAGACGTGGAGCTCGGCGGGACCGACCAGCTCTACAACCTGCTCGCCGGACGCGACGTGATGGAGGCGTACGGGCTGGAGCCCCAGGTCGCGCTGACGCTTCCGATCCTCGTCGGCACGGACGGCAGGGAGCGCATGTCGAAGTCGAAGGGCAACTACATCGGCGTCGCCGAGCCGCCGGACGAGCAGTTCGGGAAGGTGATGTCGATTCCCGATTCGGCGCTCGCCGACTACTGGCGTCTCTGCCTCGGGGAGGATCCGCCTCCGCTCGACGCGATGGAGTCCAAGCTGGCGCTCGCGCAAGGGATCGTCGCCCGCTACCACGGCGTAGCCGCCGCCGCCGCCGCCGAAGCGCACTTCACTCGCGTGGTGAGGCGACAGGAGACTCCCGCGGAGATCCCCGCGGTGTCGTTCTCGGAGCCGGGGGAGCGCGTCCATCTCCCACCGCTCCTCCGTGCCTGGTTCGGGTTGGGATCGACGAGCGAGGCCCGCCGGATCGTCGAGCAGGGGGGCCTGCGGATCGACGGCGAGGTCGTCCGCGAGCTCGATGTCCCGGCGACGGCTCTCGACGGGGCGCTCGTGCAAGCAGGAAAACGCCGATTTGCTCGCGTTTTTCGGGAACCGGCGTCACCTTGACACGCCCCGCTGCGTTGCTATCATTCCCGGGCTGCCTTCAAGGCCGCACCCGCGAGTCTGGAAAACACCCGACCACGGAGAGCCCAGAGCAAGAAGCCTCAACCAGCACGCTTCGAGCAATGGGCCTTCGGACGCAGGTCGGAGGCCTTTTTCGTGGGATCGGTCAGAGCGGCGCGGTCTTTGAAAACTCAACAGCGCAACGCGTTCGAAGAACTTCGTGGGCCCTCGGGCTCGCGGAGCCACATCGCGCGTCTCGGGGGCTTCGGCCCGCGAGGCGAGCACTCCATGAACCGATAGCAACCCGTCCCTCGGGACGGAGAGCGACAGGTTTTCACGGAGAGTTTGATCCTGGCTCAGGACGAACGCTGGCGGCGCGCTTAACACATGCAAGTCGAGCGACGAAAGGGCCTTCGGGCCCCTGAAAGCGGCGAACGGGTGAGTAACACGTGGGTAACCAACCCTCGGTTCCGGGATAGCCCGGGGAAACTCGGATTAATACCGGATGGCCTCTCGAATTCACGGATTCGTGAGAAAAGGGAGCTTCGGCCTCCGACCGAGGACGGGCCCGCGGCCGATTAGCTTGTTGGCGGGGTAACGGCCCACCAAGGCGACGATCGGTAGCTGGTCTGAGAGGACGATCAGCCACACTGGGACTGAGACACGGCCCAGACTCCTACGGGAGGCAGCAGTGGGGAATCTTGCGCAATGGGCGAAAGCCTGACGCAGCGACGCCGCGTGCGGGAAGAAGGCCTTAGGGTTGTAAACCGCT
>CAVPKC010000004.1:0-172500 GCA_963705605.1 uncultured Thermoleophilia bacterium | reverse complement strand
GCTCACTGGTCAAGTGTTCGGGCGCGGATAATGTAACGGGGCTCAAGCCAGGAGCCGAAGCCACGGACTTCGAGCTTGCTCGGAGTGGTAGGGGAGCGTTCCCAGGCCGACTGAAGCGGCGGCGTAAGCCAGCCGTGGAGGCCTGGGAAGTGAGAATGCTGGCACGAGTAACGAAAGAGGGGTGAGAAACCCCTCCGCCGAATGCCCAAGGTTTCCTGAGTAAAGCTAATCTTCTCAGGGTTAGTCGGGACCTAAGCCGAGGCCGAAAGGCGTAGGCGATGGACAACCGGTTGATATTCCGGTACCACGTACCAACCGTTATCACCAAAGGGGGGACGGGGTAGGATAAGGGAACCCAGGCGCTGGTCGTCCTGGGGTAACCGCGTAGGGCGCTCCGTAGGGAAATCCGCGGAGCACAGAGCCTGAGACGGGAGTCCGAGCTCACTGAGCGAAGTCCCTGAAGCCATGCCTCCGAGAAAAGCCTCTAGGGAGGTTGGGCGTGCCCGTACCAAAACCGACACAGGTGGGCGAGTAGAGAATACTAAGGCGATCGGAAGAACCCTCGTTAAGGAACTCGGCAAAATGGCCCCGTAACTTCGGGAGAAGGGGCGCCCCGGTAAAGTGGAGCGTCTACGCGACGCCGAGCTTGAGGGGGCCGCAGTGAAACGGCCCAAGCGACTGTTTACCAAAAACACAGGTCTCTGCGAAGTCGAAAGACGACGTATAGGGGCTGACGCCTGCCCGGTGCCGGAAGGTCACGAGGAGAGGTTAGCCTTCGGGCGAAGCCTTGAATCCAAGCCCCGGTAAACGGCGGCCGTAACTATCGACTGGGTAGTTGTAAAACTCGGCTATATGCTGGGATATCCGAGTATCCCGCACTACCAGGGTGACGTCCGACGCGACGTTTACTCTGGTGACAACGTGGCGGGTGCGGACAATCAGCAGGAAAGGCTCTCCGTCGGGACGATTCCCGTCTCGGTCGGGAGCTTCCTCGCCGGGTTCGCTCTGGGTGAAGGGAGCTTCATGCTCGTTTGTCGTCGACGTGGCGACTACGAGCGGCGATGGAAGCTCTCCGCCGCTTTCAACGTGTCGCAGAGGGATCGAGCTCCGCTCGACCTCTTTCGAGACACGCTTGGCTGCGGCAGCATGCGTCGGGCAGGGAACGACGGCTGGTACTGGGAGGTCAACAGACTTCTCGACATCCAGCAGGTCATCGTTCCGTTCTTCCGACGATTCGAGCTAGTGGGTGAGAAAGCGTGCGACTTCGAGTTGTTCGCTCGCGCGGTCGACATCCTCGGCTCTGGAACCCTGAGTGACTCGGCTTACGTTGAGGTTCTGGCTCTCCGGGAACGGATGAACCGAGGCGGAAAGCGGAAGTACTCCGCGGAGAGAATCCTCAGAGACTATACGCCGAGCCCGTCGGCAGAGAGCAGCCGACGGGATGAGATAGTCCGATCTCATGGGCGACCATGAGAGCCGGCCAGAAATGAGCCGGCCCCCGAGCAGACAGATCTTGTCGGCAACGGGAGTAACAACGATGAACGGTCCTAAGGTAGCGAAATTCCTTGTCGGGTAATTGAATTGCCCGCTTCCGAGAGTGATCTCGGATGCAAACCGGCTAATAACGGGGAAGCCCTCCTCGTATGCGACGCCTCAAGGACGTCGTCGAAGCGAGTGGGTAATCCCGTGGGAAGTCGGCTCTTGAAGAGAGCTTGACCCCGTAACGACTGATCGTCCAGAGTGAGGCAACTCTGCGACGTGAGATCGCAGCCCCGTCGCCCAGCGCGACAATTCATGGATGCGATCAGACGCCGGCCCTCGGTGCAGTCGCGAGTTCCTCTCGGCCTATATCTCCGGCTACGTCGACGGGGAAGGCTGCTTCACCGTCTCCATCTCACCGCGAAGCAGTATGCGGGTGGGATGGGAGGTGAGGCCGAGCCTCTCCGTGAGTCAGAACGGAGACCGGGCCGAGGTGCTTCGTGCCTGCGCCAAGGTGAAGGGATAGTCTGCGCCCCTGGAAACAGGGGATTGACGCGAAGTTCCGACCTGCACGAATGGCGTAACGACTTGGGCGCTGTCTCAACGAGGGATCCGGTGAAACTGTAGTCTCGGTGAAGATGCCGAGTACCCGTGGTTGGACGGAAAGACCCCGTGAACCTTTACTGCAGCTTGATGTTGGAGTCTGGGATACGTTGTCCAGGATAGGTGGGAGACTGTGAACCAGGGGCGCTAGCCTCTGGGGAGTCGCCCTTGGGATACCACCCTTCGTGTTCTGGGCTTCTAACCCGATGCCGTGATCCGGGTCGGGAACAGCGTCAGGTGGGCAGTTTGACTGGGGCGGTCGCCTCCTAAAATGTAACGGAGGCGCGCAAAGGTTCCCTCAGCACGGTTGGAAATCGTGCGAAGAGCGCAAAGGCAGAAGGGAGCTTGACTGCGAGACTGACAAGTCGAGCAGGTGCGAAAGCAGGCCTTAGTGATCCGGCGGTTAAGAGTGGAATTGCCGTCGCTCAACGGATAAAAGGTACTCCGGGGATAACAGGCTCATCCTCCCCAAGAGTCCACATCGACGGGAGGGTTTGGCACCTCGATGTCGGCTCGTCGCATCCTGGGGCTGGAGTAGGTCCCAAGGGTTGGGCTGTTCGCCCATTAAAGCGGTACGCGAGCTGGGTTCAGAACGTCGTGAGACAGTTCGGTCCCTATCCACCATGGGCGCTGGAGGCTTGAGAGGAGTCGTCCCTAGTACGAGAGGACCGGGACGAACAGACCGCTGGTGTATCAGTCGTCGTGCCAACGGCGCTGCTGATTAGCTACGTCTGGATGGGATAACCGCTGAAAGCATCTAAGCGGGAAGCCCACCTCGAGATGAGGCCTCCCATCCCCTCGAGGGAGTAAGGACCGTGGGAGACCACCACGTTGATAGGCGGGACGTGCAAGCACGGCAACGTGTTCAGCGGACCCGTACTAATCGTCCGAGGTCTTGATTTAGAGCACCGCAATGTCGCTATGGAGTTTTGAGGGTGCGCGCCGACGCGTGCGCGAGGGCCTCACAACGTTCCGGTGGTCTTGGCGGCGGGGAAACACCTCTTCCCTTTCCGAACAGAGAAGTTAAGCCCGCCAGCGCCGATGGTACTCGGAGGGTGACCTCCCGGGAGAGTAGGACGCCGCCGGAATTCTTTCGAAGGGGCCCTCGACGGGCCCCTTCGCATGTTCGCGCTCAGGCAGCGCGAAGACGCTCGCGCCAGTCCGGATCGAGGTCGCGGAGGCGGGCGACCCGGTCGGAGATCGGCGGATGCGTGTTGAACATGAGCGCGAGCCGGTCGCCGCCGAACGGGTTGACGATGTACAGCGGCTCGGTGGCCGGGCTGGCGCGAAACGCGAGGAGCTCCATCGTCTGCTCGAGGCGGAGGAGCCCGTCCGCGAGCCCGTGCGGCGAGTCGCAGGTTCGTGCCGCCGCGAGGTCGGCCGCGAGCTCCCGCTTCGGCGAGAGGAAGAGATGGACGAGGCTTGCGGCAATCGGAGCGAGGACGAACAGGAGCCCACGTTCCAGATAGCCGCCGACGCGGCTCACCTCGACGATCCACATGGCCAGCACGGCGATCGGGGTCTGGATCGAGACGTCACGGTGGCGACCGTGCGCCAGCTCGTGCGCGAGGACTCCTTCCAGCGCCGCCGGGGGGAGGGCGGTCACGAGGCCCTCGCTCAGCACGATCCCGAAGTCGCCGGCACCTCTCCCGATCGACAGCGCGCGCGGATAGCCGTCCGGGATCACGTAGAGCTTCGGGCGGGCGACGCGCGCCCCTGCCGCGAGCCGCTCGACGGTCGTATGCAGGAGCGGAGCCTCCGCGAGCGTCAGCTCTCTCGCGCCGATCGAGGCGAGGATGATCCGCGGCCCGTACCAGTGGAGCGTCCCGACCATGAGGAGCGAGGCGACGAGGAAGACGCTGGCCAGCTGGAAGCCGCCGATCCACCAGCCGAGCGCCGTCATGGCGGCAGTGAAGCCGCCGAGGAGGAGAGCCGCCTTGAGGACGTTTCGCGATGCGAGCAGCGAAGGACGCACGACGCAGCTACGCGTCGTCCGCCTCGGTGAGCCCGCGCGGCGGCCAGTCGGGCTCCGGGGCGTCGCACCGGCTGGAGCAGTGCAGCGATGCGACGTTCTGGAGCGGAATGAGGATGTGCCCGTTCAGCTCGACGTGCTCGATGCCGCCGACCTGGCAGAAGGCGGTCAGCACGCCGTCCTGGTAGTCCCCGCCGAAAAGCGAGACCTCGACCTGCTCGCCGATGTACTTGCTCGTGTATTCCTCCACGAGCCGGTCAGTGTATCCGCCTGAACGTGCCGTTCTCCACGGCGACGGCGGACAGGCGGGCATTGGGCTCTACGGGCGCGCTTCGACGGTACGCATGGAACTCCATCCCGAGCGCGTGCGCGTGGATCGCGCGGACGCAGCCCCCGTGGGAGACCACGAGGACGTCCTCGTCCGGATGCGCCGAGGCGATCTCGCGCAGGGCGTCGACGACCCTCGTCGCCATCTGCTGGTAGCTCTCGCCGCCTCGCCACCCCTTGCCGCCTTCCGTCCACGCACGGACGCCCTCCGGCTCGCGCGCCTCGACCTCCTCGCGGGTGAGCCCCGACCAGGAGCCGACGTCGACCTCCCGCAGGTCGCGGCGCTCGATGACAGCCAATCCACGACGCTCAGCCACTGCGCGGGCGGTCTCCCGTGCACGTGCGAGATCGCTCGCGTACACGGCGACGAGCCGGCACCCGTCGAGCCGCTCCGCGAGCGCCGTCGCCTGCGCGTACCCGAGCTCGGTCAGGGGGCGGTCTGCATGACCCTGCCAGCGCCGATCGCGGTTCCAGTCGCTCTCCCCGTGGCGGGCGAGCAGAATCGTCGTCACGACGGCTATCGTAGGGCCGCCGATGGAGCTGGGCCTCTCGAACCGCGTGTGCATCGTGACCGGGTCGAGCGCAGGGATCGGGCTCGAGACGGCACGTCTCCTCGCGGCCGATGAAGCCCTGGTGGTCATCTGCGGGCGTGACGCCGCCCGGCTCGACGCCGCGCGCGTCGAGACCGGAGCGTCGCTCGCGATCGTGTGCGATCTCGCCGATCCGGACGGGCCGGCAGAGCTGGTCGGTGAGACCGAGGAGGCGCTCGGCCGCGTCGACTGCCTCGTCAACAACGTGGGGGTCGCCGTGCAGCGAAGCCTCGACGAGGTCACGGACGCGGACTGGGACGCGATGTGGCAGCTCAACGTCATGAGCTACGTGCGGGCGATCAGGGCGGTTGTTCCGGGGATGCGCGAGCGCCGATTCGGACGAATCGTCAACGTCGCCTCCACGGCCGGGAAGCGCCCGTCGGCCGGAATGCCCGACTATTCGGTGACGAAGGCCGCCGTTCTCTCCCTCTCCCGCCTGGTCGCGGACGTCTACGCGAAGGACGGCGTCCTCTGCAATGCCGTCTGCCCCGGCCCGACTCGCTCGCCGGCGTGGCTCGGGCCCGGAGGGCTGGCCGATCAGGTGGCCGAGCGCACTGGGAAGTCGAAGGAACAGGTGCTCGACGATGTCGGCAAGGGCCGCCCACTCGGCCGCATGGCGGAGCCCGAGGAGATCGCCGCGGTGATCGCGTTCCTGTGCTCGGATCGAGCCAGCTACGTCACTGGAGCCGCCTGGAGCGCCGACGGCGGCACCGTTCCCATCATCATCTAGCCTTGCTCTCGATGCCAGAGCTCGCCGGAGCGGTCGCCGAGCGCTTCGAGGCCCGCGTGCGGGCGCTCGAGGACGAGTGGCTGGCACCGGTAGCGGTCCGTTCGTACGAGACGCGTGGCAGAGCGCGAGAAGAGGAGGAATGCCGGCTGCGCACGCCGTTCCAGCGCGATCGCGATCGGATCGTGCACACGAAGTCGTTCCGGCGCTTGAAGCAGAAGACCCAGGTGTTCGTGGCGCCTCGCGGCGACCACTTCCGAACGAGGCTCACCCACACGCTCGAGACGACCGGGATCTCCCGGGTCGTCGCGCGCGCGCTGCGACTGAACGAGGATCTGACCGAGGCGATCGCGCTGGGGCACGACCTCGGGCACCCGCCGTTCGGCCATACCGGCGAGGAGGCGCTCGATCACGTGCTCCAGGAGCGAGCCGGCCGGCGCTTCCGTCACAACGAGCACTCGCTGAGGGTCGTAGACGTCCTCGAGCGGGACGGTCGCGGGCTGAATCTCACGGTCGAGGTGAGGGACGGGATCCTCAATCACACGGGCCCGTCGGAGCCGGCGACCCTCGAGGGAAAGATCGTCCGGATCGTCGACCGGATCGCGTACATCAACCACGACATCGACGACGCCGTCCGTGCTGGCATCCTGTCGCCGGGCGACCTTCCAGCCGACGAGATCGCGCTGCTCGGCAGCAGCGGCTCCCGCCGCATCGACACGCTCGTCCACGATCTCGTGGAGAGCTCCGACGGGACAGGAGACATCCGCCAGGGCGTCGAGATCGGCGCGGCGATGCTGAGCCTGCGCTCGTTCATGTTCGAACGGGTCTATCTCGGCCCTGCGGCCGATGCGGAACGAGCGCGCGCGACGGCTCGCGTGAGGGAGCTGGTCGAGTACTTCCTCGGTCACCCCGAGGAGCTCCCGGCCGACCGGCCCGGCGACCTGCCCCAGCGGGTGACCGACTACGTGGCGGGAATGACCGATCGGTTCGCGCTCGCATGGCACTGATCAGACAGTCGTCGGTGCAGGAGGTGATCGAGGCGGCGGACATGGTCGAGGTCGTCTCGGCCCGCACCCAGCTGCGGCGGGTCGGGTCGCGCTGGACGGGGCGCTGCCCGTTCCACGAGGAGCGGACGCCGAGCTTCTCGGTCAATCCGGAGCGGAAGCTCTATCACTGCTTCGGCTGCGGCGCGGGCGGCGACGTCATCTCGTTCGTCAGGGAGACGGAGGGCCTCGATTTCGTCCAGGCCGTGGAGCTCCTCGCCGACAGGTACCGGGTGCAGCTCGAGTACGAGGAGGACGCACCGGAGCTGGAGGCGGGCCGTCGCCGGCGCGAACGGTTGCTGGCGCTGCTCGAGGCTGGGGCGAAGTTCTACGAGCGCTATCTCTGGGAGGCGGCGGCCGGCGAGCCGGTGCGCTCCTACCTGCAGGAGCGTGGGCTCGACGGAGACGTCTGCAAGGAGTTCCGGCTCGGTCTCTCCCCGGGAGCGGACACGCTGCCGCAGAAGGCGCGTGAACGGGGGTACTCGAGTGCCGAGCTCGAGGCCGCCGGGCTTGCCAACCGTCGCGGCAACGACTACTTCGCCGGGCGGCTGATCTTCCCGCTTGCGGATGCCCGGGGGCGCATCCTCGGCTTCGGTGCGCGCCGAATCTCGGACGGGGATCCGATCAAGGCGAAGTACGTGAACTCCCCAGAAAGCGAGCTCTTCCACAAGGCCTCGCTGGTGTACGGCCTCGACCGAGCCCGCCAATCAATCGCGAAGGAGGACCGCGCGATCCTCGTCGAGGGGTACACGGACGTGCTCGCGCTCCACCAGAACGGCCTGACTACCGCCGTCGCGGCCATGGGGACATCCCTCACCGAGCGCCAGCTCCGGGAGCTGCGGCGGCTCTGTTCGCGGCTCTACCTCTGCTTCGACGCCGACAAGGCAGGTCAGGACGCGACCCTCCGCGGGATGGATCTCGCCTACCGGGAGTTCCCGGAGATCAGGGTCGTCGCCCTCGAGGCTGGAGCCGACCCGGCTGACGCCGCGGTCGGTTTCGAGCAGAGGCTCGAGCGGGCGGAGCCCTACCCGCGATACCGGGTCAAGCTGGAGATCGAGCGTGCGTCGAGCCGCGAGACCGCGTTCCAGCGGCTCCGGGAGGTGGTCGCAGGGTTCGACCAGAACACCGAGTGGCTCGACGCGATCGAGTATGCGGCCGACCAGCTCGACCTCCCCCGGGACCTGCAGGCCGCGCTCGCCCCGCGTGTCTCCCGTGCGACCGGAGGGCTCTCGCGCAAGGTGATCGAGGCGGGCGATCGGCTCGAGCGGCGCGCACTCGCCGGCTGTCTGGCCCATCCCGAGCTGGGCAAGGCGCTGGTGGAGATCGGCCCAGAGCACTTCGACTCGGAGCTCCACCGCCGGCTGCGTGCGCGGATTCTCGACCCGAGCCTGGCGGCAACCGACCTCGTTCCACTGGAAGCTGACCTCGATGCCCTCGCCGCCGCCGAGGGCATCGACGAAGAGACGGCGCGCGAGCTCTTGCTCCGGCTCCGCGAGCGCTATCTGCGCCGAGAGCTGGCCGCGGCCGATCCGGCCCGTACCATGGAGCTCCAGGGCCAGCTCGAGCGCATCCGCGCCGCGGTCAGCGACCTCGCGTAACCCGGGCGCCGGTAGAATCGTCCGGCTCCCTTCCCCGGTAGCTCAATTGGCAGAGCATCCGGCTGTTAACCGGAGGGTTGCTGGTTCGAGTCCAGCCCGGGGAGCTCGGAAGGCTCTGCATACGGGCTTGAGACGTGAAGGGCGCCCGTGCGAGGCAGGGGAATCCTCACACACCGCGAACATCACCAGCGAACAGGCAAGGTGCGATCCGAGCCTCGTCTGCTGGGATGAAAGGAGAGGACATGGGCGACCTCGTGCTTCAGCGAAAGCTGATCGTGGAGTTTGTCGGCATGTTCTTGTTCATGTTCACCGTCGGGATGGCGACTAACAAGGCGGGTGCAGGCGCACTCGCGCCGTTGGCGATCGGATCTGTGCTGATGGTGATGGTGTTTGCAGGCGGGCATGTCTCCGGCGGGCACTTCAACCCAGCCGTCAGCTTGGCGGTGCTCATGCGAAGGAGGATGGCCGCGAACGAGTTCGTCGCCTACATCGCTGCGCAGTTCGCCGCCGCCGTGATCGCGGGTTTCGTCGTCCGCTACGTGGGTGGCCGAGAGCCTCATGCAGTGGTCGCGAGTTCCGGGAAGATGCTGATCGCCGAGTTCCTTTTCACGTTCGCGCTTGCCTGGGTCGTCCTGCACGTCGCGACGGCACGCGGGACGGAGGGCAACTCCTACTACGGCCTTGCCATCGGCTTCACGGTGCTCGTGGGCGCGTTCGCCGTCGGCGGCATCTCGGGGGGTGCGTTCAATCCGGCCATCGCGCTGGGCGCAATGGTGACCGGCCTCTTCGAGTGGAGCAACATCTGGATCTACTTCCTCGCAGACTTCGCCGGAGCCGCCGTCGCCGCGATCGTATTCTTCATCGTGCTTCCGGCCGAGAAGGTCATTGGAGATACCGAGGCAGCGAGTACTCGGTAAGCAGGAGACCTGCCGCCAGCCCCAGCCGACCAGGGTAGGTTGCCTGGCGGCGGATGCTTCGAGAGTGGGCGTCTGCCTACACGCGCACGTGAGCGTGTAGGCAGCCTCCGGGCCTGCCGCGAGGATCACCACCCACCTGAGCTGATCTGGCACATCTGAGCGCACCTCAGATGGCTCAACCATGCGGAATCGGCCTGAGCGAATCTGGGTCAGGCGTCCTGTTAACCGGAGGGTTGCTGGTTCGAGTCCAGCCCGGGGAGCTCTGAAGAGCCCTGCCGGGGCGCGGGACCTCAGGGCAGCAGCCTGCATCAGATCCGCGTCGCACGCGGGTGAGGGCCCCGGAACAGGGCCCTCACCCGGCGCGTGAGCCACCTGGCGGGCCGGCTAGGCTAGCCGGTGACGCCGTTCTTGTGCGTCAGAACCTTGCCGCTCGTGATCTTGGGCGGGTTCGGGAACGCAGACTCGAGCTTCTCGTCATGAACCCAGCTGGCGGCGAGTTTCGTCGACTCGTCGGCCTGCTCGGAAGTCTCGTAGAGGCCGAGCGAGCTGACGACGCCGTTGCCGGCCTCGATCAGGTAGTAGCCCTTGAAGCCCGGCAGCTTGCTGAGCCTCGGGACGAGGGTCTCGTTGACCTTGCCGGTCAGCTCGGGCGTGCGATTCTGGTCCACACCCTCATAGCGGCGAATGGTCGCATGCATGTGATGCTCCTTCTGTTCGTCTCTCAGGGCAGGAATCCGAACGGACTCCTGCTGCGCCCAAGGCCAGGTGTGACAGACGAAGAGGAAGGTGCAGAGCCTCGGCGGCTTCAACGCTAGAGCCAGACGCGCTCCATCCAGGGTAGCAGCGATCTGCCCGAGCTGTCGGGGAGGCGCGGAGGATACGCTTCCCCTCGTGGGACGCATCGGCCGCGGCTGGAAGCTCTCGAAGATCGCCTTCGGCGTCGTCCGTCGCGACTCGGCGCTGGTCACGCTCTCCGTGCTCGGCGGCATCGCGGCGCTCTGCGCCGCGCTCGCGCTCGGGATTCCCGCGGCCGTGCTCTACGACCGCGATCAGGAAGTGATCGCCGTCGTCCTCGCCGTGATCGGGGCGTACGCTGCCACGTTCCTTTCGGTCTACTTCGGCGTCGCCCTCGCCGCCGCGGCGGCCAAGGTGCTCGACGGGGAGGACGCGACCGTGGCCGACGGGCTCGCTGCCGCCCGGACGAGGGTCGGTCCGATTGCCGGCTGGGCAGTCGTGCTCTTGACGGTGAACCTCGTCATCTCGTTCATCCGCGAGCGGACGGGGCCACTCGGTGACGTGATCGCGGGCATCGCCGGTGTCGCGTGGGGGCTCGTCACGTTCCTCGTCGTCCCCGTCATCGCGCTCGAAGGGCTCGGCCCCTGGGCGGCGGTCAAGCGAAGCGGCTCGTTGTTCCGGGAGCGGTGGGGGGAGCAGATCACCGGCAACTTCGCGATCGGCGGCATCTTCGCGCTGGCCGGGATGATCCCGGCGGTCGTGCTCGGCTGGCTCGGGTGGATCTCCGACTCGGACGCGCTCCGCATCGTCCTGATCGCCGTCGCGATCGTGATCGCCGTCGCGGCGATCATCCTCGCCCGAACCGTGGGCTCGGTCTTCTCGGTGGCCCTCTATCGCTTTGCGGCGACTGGCGACCCGTCCGGCCCCTTCAGCGAGGAGGACATGCGCGCGAGCGTACGGCAGCGCCGGACGCCGGGGATCGCCTAGCGCCCCCTGGCCCCGCGAGGGCGGCGCGCGCCGCTCCTCGTCGGCGCGGGACGTCGGCTAGTCGCCGACGACCTGGACGAGCCAGCGGCGATCGCGCGAGCGATCGAGCTCGATGAAGAGGATCCGCTGCCAGGTGCCGAGGCAGATCTCCCCGTCCCGCAGCGGGATCGACTCGCCTGCGGGGCCCATCAGGAGCGACATGCAGTGCGAGTGGCCGTTTCCGAACTCCATGTCCTCGGGGCAGACGTTCTCGGTGCGGAGATCCCAGTCGTCGTGGGCGTAGTACTTCCCGCGTCGGCACGAGCCGTCGCAGCAGCCGCGTGAAGTCCTCGAGAAGGCCCTGCTCGAACTCGTTCACCCGCACGCAGCAGGTGGTGTGCGGCGAGTAGACGCAGACGATGCCGTCGGAGATGCCGCTCTCCTCGACCGCCTTCCTGACGTCCTCGGTGATGTCGCGGACCTCGAGCCCGGCCTCAGTCCGTACCTGATGCTCGGCCTGGAAGACCTTCACTTCGACGGCTACCCTCCCCACCTCACGGCGATGCACCCCCTGGCGCGTGCCCGGACATTCTGACTACTCGGCCAGCATTTGTCGACGGGGAGCGTAGCGGAGGCACAGGTCGGAGACGACCGACGACCGGTGGCTTCGGAGACGAGGCGGTACGCTCCGCGACGGGCCCGTAGCTCAGCGGTCAGAGCAGCGGACTCATAATCCGTCGGTCCCTGGTTCGAATCCAGGCGGGCCCAATCCCGAGCAACATGGCACCCAGGCAGCAACTCGATCAGGCGGAGCCCGCGGTCGATCCGGCGTGGGGGGTGCCGAGCGACCACGAGCCCCGCTGGCCGGCGTCGCTGGCGATCCTGGCGTTCGCCGGCCTCTGGGCCGCCCTGCCGGACGACCTCGCCGTTCACCCCCGCTACGTCTTCCCCCCGCTGATCGTGCTCGCCGCGGCTCTGCTCAACCTCCGGTCACCCCGTCGGCACTGGACGGACTCTCCCTGGATTCGCCGGCTGTCGCTCCTGCTGACCGCGGTCATCGCGGCCGTGAATCTGGCAGATCTCGCGCTTCTCTCGTACGCGCTGATCGAGCCCTCGTCGCAAACCCCGGCCGGCCTGCTCGTCGCGTCCACGCTCGTGTGGATGGCCAACGTGGTCGTCTTCGCCCTCCTCTACTGGGAGCTCGACCGCGGCGGCCCGCAGGCTCGAACGAGCCCTGACCATCGTCGCCCCGACTTCTTCTTCCCACAGATGAACAGGCCGGGCGCGGCCGAGGTAGGCTGGACGCCGGGTTTCGTCGACTACTTCTTCGTCTCGTTCACCAACCAGGTGACGTTCGGCCCGACCGAGACCATGCCCCTGACGCCGGCGGCGAAGCTCCTGACCGCGTGCCAGTCGCTGATCTCGCTCTACATCGTGACGCTCGTCGTCGCGCGAGGCGTGAACATCCTCGGGTAGGAGGCTCCCGCCGATCGGGCGGCCATCTCGACAACTCGCGGCGGATCGACTATGACGAGAGAGGCGGGCGGCGAGGTGACTTCCAGAGTTTGGAGACACCGGGAGTGCGGCCCCACCGCCGCCCGCCATCGTCTCTCGACGGGACGCGCTGCTAGTCGGTCTGCGGGACGACTCTGAGCCGCGCTCCCGCCGGAGCGCTCTCCGCGGCGAGGCGGCGGAGTCGGGCCCGGACTTCGGTTACGAAGTCGGCCCCGGTGTCCTCGGGAACCCTCGCGAGCATGACCCGCTCACGGCGGGGCAGCACGTCCTCGACGTCTTCGATCGGCACGATGACGAGTCGGCGGCCGAGCACGCCGGCTCTCACGATCAGGGCGTCGGGGTCGTCCGGCCGCACGCGGAACATGACGGCCTCGACGCGTCCGAAGCGCCCTTCGGGCGAGTCGGCGCGGAAGCCCTCGCAGCGCGCCAGCCAGTAGGAACGCGAATCGGGTGTTGCGTGGGTCGGAGGCATGCGGGCGATTCTCTCAGGAACTCCTTAAGGAGTCATGTCCCCGTGTTCAGGAAACGCGAAACGTCTGTTAAGAAGTGTTGCCCCGACCCGGAATCTCGGTGCTATGGGGCCCAGGGGCCGATACCACCGATTCGCTCCACCTGGATTCGCATCGTGTAGCCGGGTGGGGGCTCGTCCATCGGGGGGAACTTCACATCCGGTCCGAGATACACGCGGGCGAGCCGTTGGAGGAGCTCTGGGGCGCCGCCTTCCTCGATGCGGGCGCGACCGTGGACGACGAGGTACTCCTTGAGGCCCGGAGGATGCACGCGCGGGCCTTCCAGCGAAAGCGCGACCCTCGGATCCCGTCGCACGTTCCGAAGCTTGTGCTGGTCATGGAGATGGCCGGAGACCAGTTCCTCACCGTCGAGCCCGACCCAGATGCACGTCACCTGCGGTGAACCGTCCTCGGCGATGGTGACGAGGTGAGCCAGCACACCAGACTCGATCAGGTCGCGCGCGCTCTCGGGAAGCACCGTCACGAGCGGAAGCTTACGACCGCGGGACCGTCGGCGCGGGGCGGTGTATGCTCCGGCGCCGTCGACGAAGGAGCGTGATGGTTCGAAGGAGCGTCCTCGCTACCTGTGCGGCGATTCTCGTCGCCCTCGCGCTCGTGGCACCCGCCTCGGCCGCCTTCCTGAAGCAGGCGAGCATGACCGTGGTCAAGGATGCGCGCATGCCAACCTGGAACCTCGCCTACCTTCTCTGTCACACGGCCCAGGGCGCTGTCGCCGCCGAGGTCTCGGAGTACACGTACCGCCAGGGGGCGAAGTCGCGCACGCTGCAGGTGTGGAGCTGGGGCAAGAGAACGCTCCCACACCCGTCCGTGCGGGGCGCCGGCGGCAGCTGCTCGTGGTACCACTCGGAGACGTACCGATCGAGGTTCGCTCAGCGCCCAGGCTTCGTGAACGGCGTGACGCTCGAGATCTTCGATCCGAGCGGCCAGACGATCACGCGCACGTTTCGCCTGCACCCGTAGACGAGAGACCCCGGGAGCCTGCCGTGATCTCGATGGTGACGTCGTTCTCCGGCACACTGGTGCCCATGCATATCGACCGGCGAGCCGCGGAGGTGAGTGCGTGAGCTCGTACGTCGTCCTGGAGCTGCTCGATCCACCCGTCGACGGGCGTGACCACGTCCGCGGAGAGCCGTCGGCGGGGGTGGTGCTGACCGAGTTCGGCGACTACGAGTGCCCGAACTGCGCGACGGCCGAGCGGTTCGTGCGTCGACTGCTCGAGCGCAACGCGGGCCAGCTCGCCCTCGTCTTCCGCCATCTCCCGGTGCCGGAGCTGCATCCGCGAGCGCGCCGGGCTGCACTCGCAGCAGAGGCTGCCGGCGAGCAGGGACGCTATTTCGAGATGCACGACATCCTCTTCGAGAACCAACTTCAGCTCGAGGATCGGCACCTTCTCGAGTACGCGGGTCGGCTAGGGCTCGACGTCTCGCAGTTCGCGCACGATCTCGAGAGCGGACGATTCGAGCCACGAGTCAGCGAGTGCCTGGAGAGCGCGCGGAGAAGCGGGGCGAACCGGACGCCGTCCTTCTTCGTCGACGGCCGGCGCCATTGGGAGCTGGGTTTCGAGGCACTCGGCCGGGCGGTCGACGCTGCGATCGCCGAGCGCCAGGAAGGGGAAGGCACGAGATGAGAAGACGGGCGCAGCTCCAGGAAACCCGGGCACAGCTCTCCCAGGGGGCGGCGTGATGGCACCCTTCTCGAGGGGCTTCAGCGGCCGTCGGCGCACGTCCGGTGATCCGGCGCGTGTTCCACCAGGCCAGTACCTGACCGACGACTTCCCGGTTCTCTCGGCCGGGCCGACCCCGCGCACCGCCCTGAACGACTGGGACTTCCAGATCCGCGGGGCAGTGGACGAGCCCGTGTCCTGGACCTGGGAGGAGTACGCGTCGTTGCCGACCGAGACGGTCGAGGTCGACATCCACTGCGTGACCAAGTGGTCGAAGCTGGACACGGTCTGGCAGGGTGTCTCGACCGACGTGCTCCTCGACGCCGTGACGACGAGCGCGGAATACGTCACCGCATGGAGCGACGGCGGTTACACGACCAACCTGCCCCTCGAGGACGTGTCGGGCGGCAAGGCCTGGATCGCGTTGGCCTACGGCGGGGAGCCGCTCGAGGCTGAGCATGGCGGCCCGGCGCGGCTGCTCGTCCCGCACCTGTACTTCTGGAAGAGCGCCAAGTGGGTGCGCGGTCTCGAGCTTCGCGACGAGGACGAGCCGGGCTTCTGGGAGAGCTACGGCTATCACAACTACGGAGATCCGTGGCGAGAGCAGCGTTACTGGGGCGACTGAACTGGCGAATCGCCACCGTGGTCGAGTTGATCGACGAGACGGCGCGGGTGAAGAGCATCGTGCTCGACGTGTCCGACTGGCCCGGCCACCGTGCGGGCCAGCACGTGGACGTGCGCCTCACCGCGGAGGACGGCTACCAGGCCCAACGCAGCTACTCGATCGCGTCCGCACCGGAGGACGGATGCCTCGTGATCACGGTCGAGCTGCTCGACGACGGTGAGGTCTCGCCGTACCTGGTCGACGAGCTTCGACCGGGCGACCCGCTCGAGCTGCGGGGGCCGATCGGCGGCTACTTCGTCTGGGAGGAGACCCTCGGCGGGCCCTTGCTCCTGCTCGCCGGCGGCTCTGGGATCGTGCCGCTCCGTTCGATCCTGCGCCATCGTGGTGCGATCGCGAGCACGGTTCCGGCTCGCCTCCTGTACTCGTCACGTGCCCTCCACGAGGTCATCTACCGAGACGAGCTCGAACGCCTCGGCGCCGACGGGGTCGACGTACGCCTGACGCTCACCCGCGAATCGCCGGAGGGGTGGAGTGGATATCGGCGCCGGATCGATCGGGAGCTGCTCGACGAGCTCGCCTGGCCCCCCGACGAGCGACCGCTCGTCTACATCTGCGGTCCGACCGGCTTCGTCGAGGCGGCGGCAAGCGGGCTCGTGGAGCTCGGGCACGCGCCCGGGCGGATCAGGACCGAGCGCTTCGGTCAGACGCGAGAGCCATGAGCGACGCGCTCGACGGAAACGCGATCGCCGGGTTGCTGTTCGAGGTCTTCGGCACCGAGATGACGGCTGCGACCGGCGTCTGCGCGAACTGTGGTGCGGGCGGGCCGATGGCAGAGTCCGAGGTCTATCTCCACGCACCGGGTACCGTCATCCGCTGCCGGAGCTGCAGCGGTGTGCTGATGGTGCTCGTCACCGTGCGCGGCATCACCTGCGCCGATCTGCGTGGCCTCGCCGACCTCGAGCACGCCCCGAGGCCGCGAACGCAGGCGGGGTGATGGAGAGCCCCAGGCCCTGCTCGACCGGTGGCAGCCGCGAGGCGTGCCTTCCGTAGACGGCAGCGCGGGGACGGAGTCGCCGTTCTCCGGACGCACCGCCTGGGCGCGCAGCCTGCAGACGCCCCTGCGGGAGTTCCTGCGCACCGAAACCGGCGGCGCGGCCGTTCTGCTGGCGGCGACCGTCGCGGCGCTGGTGTGGGTGAACGTCGACGCGTCGTCGTACGAGTCCCTGTGGGAGACGACGCTCTCGATCGAGGTCGGCGGCGCGGGAATCGCCCTCGATCTGCGCGACTGGGTGAACAGCGGGCTGATGACGTTCTTCTTCTTCGTCGTGGGGCTCGAAGCGCGTCGGGAGTTCGACCTGGGCGAGCTGCGGGAGCGGCGCCGGTTCGCGTTGCCGCTGCTGGCCGGAATCGGCGGAATGGCGGTCGCGGTCGCGATCTACCTCGCCCTCAACGCGGGCCATTCGTCTGCCCACGGTTGGGGCGTCGCCATGTCGACGGACACCGCGTTCGCGCTCGGCCTCCTCGCGCTCGTCGGGCCGCGGTTCCCCGACCGCCTGCGGGCGTTCATGCTCACGGTCGTCGTCGTCGACGACATCGTCGCGCTCGTCGTGATCGCGACCGTCTACACCGAGCAGGTCACGGTCTCGGCGCTGCTCGCGGCCCTGGGCCTGTTCGGCGCCGTTCTCGTCGTGCGCGCGCTCGGGGTGCGGGCCGGGCTCGTCTACGCGGCTCTCGGGGCGGCGGTCTGGGTGGCGCTCCTCGAATCGGGTGTGGAGCCGGTCGTCGTCGGCCTCGCGATGGGGCTCTTGACGTACGCCTACCCGGCGGCAAGGGCGGACCTCGAGCGTGCGACCGAGCGCTTCCGGGAGTTCCGCGAGCAGCCGACTCCGGAGCTCGCCCGCTCGGTCGGCGAGGGGCTCCGGTCGGCGGTCTCCCCGAACGAGCGGCTGCAGGAGCTCTTCCACCCGTGGACGAGCTATGTGATCGTGCCGCTGTTCGCGCTCGCGAACGCGGGTATCGCCGTCGACGGCGACTTCCTCGAGCGAGCCTTCACCTCGCCGATCACGCTCGGGATCCTGGTCGGGTACGTCGTCGGGAAGCCCGTCGGCATTCTCGGCACGTCCTGGCTGGTCACCCGGCTGTCTCGCGGGCGACTTCGCCCGCCGGTGGGCTGGGCGGCTGTCGCGGGCGGCGGCACGATCGCCGGGATCGGCTTCACCGTCGCGCTCCTCGTCGCGACGCTCGCCTTCGACGGGCCGCAGCTCGAGCAGGCGAAGGTCGGCATCCTCAGCGCGGCGCTAGGCGCTGCGATCGTCACCTGGGTGCTGTTCCGCGCCACTGCACTGCTCCCGCAGCGTCTACGAGCCCGCGCACTCCTGGGCACCGCCGAGCCGCTCGTGGACCTCTACCTCGAGGTCGATCCCGAGCGCGACCACATCCGCGGGCCGATCGACGCACCGGTCACCGTGGTGGAGTACGGCGACTTCGAATGTCCCTTCTGCGGGCAGGCGGAACCGGTCGTCCGCGAGCTCCTCGGCGACTTCGGCGACGTCCGCTACGTCTGGCGGCACCTGCCGCTCAACGACGTCCATCCTCGCGCTCAGCTCGCCGCGGAGGCGGCCGAGGCCGCCTCCGATCAGGGCGCCTTCTGGGAGATGCACGACCTCCTGCTCGAACACCAGGACGCTCTCGGCCCGAAGGAGCTGGTCGGTTACGCGGAGCGCCTCGGGCTCGACGTCGGACGCTTCACCGGCGCCCTTCGGGCGCACACCGGTGCCGGCCGCGTCGCCGACGATGTCGACAGCGCCGACCTCAGCGGCGTGACCGGCACGCCCACCTTCTTCGTCAACGACCGCCGCCACTACGGTGCGTACGACCTCGCAACGCTCTCGGGCGCCGTGCGCGCGGCCGGTGCGCGGGCGACCCTCGCGACGCCGTGACCTTCCCGTCACGAGGCGCCAGACGCGCGTTCAGGCGTAAGCTGCCACCCTCGGCATCGAAGGAGGTGACTGTTGAGGCGTTGGCTGGTGTGGACGCTGTTCGCGATCCTCGTGCTGCCGTTCGTGGTCGGATCGATCGCGCGGCTCCTGCTCTGGTACGAGGACAAGCACGCGGGATAGGTATGTCCCCGTCGCCGGAGGCGGTGGCGGGATAAGCTGCGGCTGGAACGACCGTTCTCCCTCGTCCCGTCGGAAGGAGCGAGGTGTCGGAGACGCTCGCAGGAGCGCCGAGATGATGGTCGAGACCGCCGACCGGGCCAGGGAGGCGGCGTCCTGGCGCGTCGATGTCCGGCCCGGTCCGATGCGCTGCGTCGAGGCCGGATGACGGGTGCGAGCGGCAGCCAGGCCGGCCAGTTCGTCGAGCGGAGCGAGGCGGAGGACGCGGTGCACGAGAGCGAGGCGCGCAAGGCCGCGATGCTGGAGTCGGCGCTCGACGCCGTGATCGCCATCGACCACGAGGGTCGTGTCACCGAGTTCAATCCCGCGGCGGAGCGCACGTTCGGCTATCCACGCGACCGAGCGATCGGCGAGCGGATGGTCGAGCTGATCGTTCCGCCCGAGCTCCGGGATGCGCACCTGGCGGGATTTGCGCGCTACCTGAAGGGCGGCGAGCCACGCGTGCTGGGCAGGCGCGTCGAGATGCCCGCGATGCGGGCCGACGGGACCGAGTTCCCGATCGAGCTCGCGATCACCCGCGTCCCGCTTCCCGGGCCGCCGGTGTTCACGGCCTCGGTCAGAGACATCGGCGAGCAGCGACGCCGGGAGGACGAGCTGCGTCGCAGCCAGGAGCTCTACCGCCTCGTCGTCGAGAACACGAAGGACATGATCACCCTGATCGATCCGTCGGGCCGCGTGCTCTTCGCGTCGCCCTCCTGGGTCGACGTGCTCGGACACCCGCCGGAGTCGCTCGCCGGAGTGAACGCGCTCGAGCTCGTGCACCCCGACGATCTCCAAACGGCGGAGGCGGCGATCGCTGCCTGCCTCTCGAGCGGCAGGGCGTCCGTGGCAGCCGTTCGGCTACGCCACCGGGACGGCGGCTGGAGGGTCCTCGAAGGGGTCGTGAGCGGCATCCGAGACGAACGCGGGGAAACGACGATGATCCTCGCCACCTCCCGGGATGTGAGCAAGCGCGTCCGGGCCGAGGACGAGCTTCGCCAGAGCCGCGAGCTCTACCGGACAGTCGTCGAGAACACGAGGGACCTCGTCGGGCTGCTCGACCTCGAGGGGACGATCGTGTACGCGTCGCCTTCCCACGGGGCGAAGCTCGGCCAGTCGGCTGCGAGGCTCGACGGAACACGGTTCCTCGATCTCGTGCATCCGCAGGACCTCGAGCTCGCCCGAGGCGCGCTGACGTCCGCGCTGAGCGGCGCCCGTGCGCCGTTCGCCGCGTTGCGCCTGCGGCACGAGACGGGACGGTGGATCGTCACCGAGGGAACCATCTCCGGGATCACCTCCGACGAGGGCAGGGTGACGCTGTTCCTGCTGAGCGCCCGCGATCTGACCGAGCGCGAGCAGGCCGAGCAGGCACGGGAACGGCGGGAGCGGGCCGAGCGCGAGTTCGTCGTCAATGCCGCGCACGAGCTCCGTACGCCGCTCGCCGCCATCTCCGCCGCCGTCGACGTGCTGGAATCGGGAGCGAAGCACGTGCCCGAGGAGCGCGACAGCTTCCTTGCCGACGTCGGCCGAGAAGTGCGTCGCATGCAGCGTCTCGTGCACGCGCTGCTGGTGCTCGCCCGCGTCCAGACCCTCCACGAATCGCTTCTCCGCGAGCCGGTCGAGTTGAGGCAGCTCCTCGTCGAGAGCGCCGAGACCATCGCCCCGGCCGACGGCGTCGAGGTCGAGGTCGTCTGCCCGCCGGGGCTGACCGTGTTCGGCGAGCGCACGATCCTCGAGACCGCGGTGTCGAACCTCGGCGCCAATGCCGCCGCGTACACGGAGCGGGGAAACATCACGTTCACCGGGATCGCCGGGTCGAGCGGCTCCGTCCAGATCGAGGTCTCCGATACCGGCTCCGGCATGTCCCCGGAGGAAGCCGAACGGGTCTTCGATCGCTTCTATCGCGTGGGCGAGCGCGACGCACAGGGGTTCGGGCTCGGCCTGGCGATCGTCCGGCAGGCCGTCGAGGTGCACGACGGAAGCCTGGGGATCGAGACGGCGCCGGGCGTCGGCACGACGGTCCGGATCACGCTCCCCGCCGGTCAGCGGGAGGAACGATGAGCAGCCGCATCCTGATCGTCGAGGACGAGCCGACGATCGGCCGCGCGGTGGGCTACGCGCTGGAGAAGGAGGCGTTCGACGTCGAGCACGTCGGCGACGGAGAGTCGGCGCTCGAGGTGGCCAGGAGCGGATTCGACCTCGTGATCCTCGACCTCATGCTGCCGAAGCTCTCGGGCACGGACGTGCTCCAGAAGCTCCGGGCGGCGAGCGCCGTGCCGATCCTCGTGCTGACCGCCCGAGACAGCGAGCTCGACTGCGTGCTCGGGCTCGAGCTCGGCGCCGACGACTACGTGACGAAGCCCTTCTCGATGGCCGAGCTCGTCAGCCGCGTGCGAGCGCTCCTGCGCCGGCGGGAGCTCGACCGCGCCGACGGCCTGGGGCCGGTGCTCGAGGTTGGCGGCGTCCGGCTCGACCTCGCTCTGCATCAGGTGTTCGTCGAGGAGCGCCCGGTCTACCTCACGACCTCGCAGTTCAGGCTGCTCGCCTTGCTCGCCGAGAAGGCCGGGAAGGTCGTCTCGAGACGCGAGATCCTCCGGCGCCTGTGGGACTCGGACTACATCGGCGACGAGCACGTCTGCGACGTCCACATCTCGAATCTCCGCCAGAAGATCGAGCACGATCCTTCGAGGCCCCGCCGGATCCTGACGGTCAGGGGCGCGGGCTACAAGCTCGTCGCCGGCTGAGCGCGCTCCGCTCCCTCAAGATCCTCAGGATTCCTTGAGAAACCCTGCCCCGAGACTGAGGACCAGCGCGTGATCTCGTCGTAGCATCGAGCTTCTTCCGAGCGCCTACCTCGCACGGGGAGCCCAAGATGTGCCTCGCGATTCCAGGGCTGGTGACCGAGATCGTCGACGAGCCGAACCGGCTCGCCGAGGTCGACGTCGCCGGCGTGGTGCGAAAGGTCAACGTCGGACTGCTCGACAGGGACGGGGACGGGGCACGACCCGGCGACTGGGTCCTGATCCACGTCGGGTTCGCCCTGTCGAAGGTGGACGAGGAAGAGGCACAGGCGACGTTGCGCCTGCTCCGGCAGATGGGAGACGCGTACGAGCAGGAGCTCGAGGACCTGAAGGCGAGCCTGATCGAATGATCGGCGCTCCGGAGCACTGTGAGTCCGGCCATTGCGTCACGTGCTCCGACGAGGGCTTGCCGATGCGGGTGCTGGCGCCCGGCGCGGACCGCCTGGCGTCGTGCCTCGACGGCGACGGGGCGCGACACGAGGTGATGACGGAGCTCGTCGGGGCGCTCGTCGCGGGCGACGTCGTGCTCGTCCACGCCGGAGTCGCCCTCGCCAGGGTGGACGGGGGAGAGTTCGCGTGAGGTACGTGGACGAGTTCCGCGACGCCGAGCTGGGCCGCGTCCTCGCGGCCGAGATCGTCGCCACCGTGGAGGCGGGCCGCCACTACAAGCTGATGGAGGTGTGCGGCGGGCACACGCACACGATCTACAAGTACGGCGTCGACGACCTCCTGCCCGAGAACGTTGAGCTCGTCCACGGGCCCGGCTGCCCGGTCTGCGTGATCCCGATGGGCCGCGTCGACGACGGCATCGCCGTCGCCCACGAGCCGGGTGTCGTATTCACTTGCTTCGGCGACATGATGCGCGTCCCGGGTGGGAACGGCACGCTCCTCGACGCCAAGGCCGAGGGCGCCGACATCCGCATGGTCTACTCGCCGCTCGACGCACTGCGCCTGGCGCGGCAGAACCCGGAGCGAGACGTCGTCTTCTTCGCGGTCGGGTTCGAGACGACCGCGCCGTCGACGGCGCTGACGCTGATGAGAGCGAAGGCCGAGGGGATCGCCAATTTCTTCGTCTTCTGCAACCACGTGACGATCGTCCCGCCGCTACGGGCGTTGCTCGAGTCGCCGGATCTCCGGCTGGACGGCTTCATCGGCCCCGGCCACGTCTCGACGGTCGTCGGCGCGCGGCCGTTCGAGTTCATCCCGGATGATTACGGCAAGCCGATCGTCATCTCCGGTTTCGAGCCCCTCGACCTGCTCCAGTCCGTCCACATGGTGCTGCGTCAGCTCGCAGACGGCCGTTGCGAGGTGGAGAACCAGTACCGGCGCGTGGTGCCGTACGACGGGAACGCGGAGGCGCTGCGGGTGCTGGCCGAGGTGTTCGAGCTGCGGCCGCATTTCGAGTGGCGAGGCCTGGGCTTCATCTCGCACAGCGGCCTGAAGCTCTCGCAGGCGTACCGGGAGTTCGACGCCGAGCTGCGCTACAGCGTGCCGGGCGTGCGCGTCGCCGATCCGAAGGCCTGCCAGTGCGGCGAGGTGCTGAAGGGCGTGATCAAGCCGTGGGAGTGCAAGGTCTTCGGCACCGCCTGCACGCCCGAACGCCCGATCGGAACCTGCATGGTCTCCTCCGAGGGAGCCTGCGCCGCGTACTACAACTTCGGGCGCTTCGCCCGCGAGCGTGAGCTGGTCTAGGCGTGCCTGCGCAAACCGAAGACCTGGCCGAGCGCGAGAAGAGGGCACTCGAGCTGATCGAGCGCGTCCGCGCGAAGCCGCTGCGCTTCCGCGATTCGCAGATCACGATGGCGCACGGAGCCGGGGGCAAGGCGACCCAGACGCTGATCGAGGGCCTGCTCGCGCCTGCCTTCGGGATCCAGGAGCTGGCCGACGCCGCGGTGGTCGACGGGCTCGCGCTCACGACCGACAGCTTCGTGGTCAGGCCGATCCGCTTCCCCGGCGGCTCGATCGGGGAGCTCGCGGTCAACGGCACCGTGAACGATCTCGCAATGGCGGGCGCGCGCCCGCTCGCGCTGACGCTGTCGCTCGTGCTCGAGGAGGGGCTCGCAGCCGCCGAGCTGGAGGCGGAGGTCGAGGCGATCGCCACGGCGGCGCGGACGGCGGGCGTCCAGGTCGTCGGAGGAGACACGAAGGTCGTCGAGCGAGGGCACTGCGACTCGATGTACATCTGCACGACCGGTCTCGGCCGCGTGGACCGTCGCGCCTCGCTGTCGCCCGAGTCGCTCCGGCCTGGCGACCGCGTCCTGGTCTCCGGGCCGATCGGCGACCACGGCACCGCGGTGATGCTGGCGCGGGGCGAGTTCGAGCTCGAAGCCGCCGTCGAGTCCGACACGCGCCCGCTCTGGCCGGCAGTCGACGCGCTCCTCGACGCGGCCGGTCGCTCGCTGCGCTGCCTCCGCGACGCGACGCGAGGTGGAGTGGCCTCCGTGCTCAACGAGCTCGCGCGGTCCTCGGGGGTCGCGGTGCTGGTGCGCGAGGGGGAGGTTCCCGTGCGGCCCGAGGTTGCCGGAGCGTCCGAGATCCTCGGCATCGACCCGATGTACGTCGCGAACGAAGGCGTCCTGGTCGCCTTCGTGGCGCCGGAGGCAGCCGCTGACGCGCTCGCCGCGCTGCGCTCCGTCCCGGAGGGCGAGCGCGCGGCGGAGGTCGGGGAAGTACGAACGGAGCCGCCGGGGATGGTGCTCGTGGAAACGGCGTTCGGGGGCAAGCGCGTGATGGACATGCTCGTCGGCGACCCCCTTCCGAGGATCTGCTGACGCAGAGGAGAGGAGAGGAGCGGCACATGGCGACAGTCGAGTTCGTTCCCAACCAACGGGCCACCGAGGGGGTGACCGCCCACGTCATCTGGATGACGGCCGGCCTCAGTTGCGACGGTGACTCGGTCGCGATGACGTCCGCCAAGAACCCGTCGCTGGAGGACATCATCCGGGGAATCATCCCGGGCATGCCCCGGGTGGTCGTCCACACCCCGGTGCTCGCGTACGAGAACGGCGCGGAGTTCTTCGAGGCCTGGTACCAGGCGGAGCGGGGGGAGCTCGACCCGTTCGTCCTGATCCTGGAGGGCTCGCTCCCGAACGAAGAGATCAACGGCGAGGGCCACTTTGCGGCGATGGGTGTCAACCCGGAGACCGGGCAGCCGATCACGACGAACGAGTGGATCGACCGCCTCGCGCCGAAGGCCGCGGCGGTCGTCGCGGTCGGGACCTGCGCGACCTACGGCGGCATCCCGGCGATGAAGAACAACCCGACCGGGGCGATGGGCCTGCCCGACTACCTCGGCTGGAACTGGAAGTCGAAGGCCGGGATCCCGATCGTTTGCATCCCCGGCTGTCCTGCGCAGCCCGACAACACGACGGAGACGCTGCTCTACCTCGTGCTCCAGCTCGGCGGGATGGCGCCGATGATCGACCTCGACGAAGCGCTGCGCCCGCGCTGGCTCTTCGGACGCACCGTGCGCGAAGGCTGCAATCGCGCCGGCTTCACGGAGCAGGGGCAGTTCGCGACCGAGTACGGCGACGATCCCCGCTGCCTCGTCAAGCTCGGCTGCAAGGGGCCGGTGGTGAAGTGCAACGTCCCCGTGCGCGGCTGGCAGAGCGGGATGGGAGGCTGCCCGAACGTCGGCGGCATCTGCATGGCCTGCACGATGCCCGGCTTCCCGGACAAGTTCATGCCGTTCATGGACGCCGATTCCTGGGGGAACGCGGCGGCGAACGCAACGAGGTACACGTATGGCCCGGTGCTCAAGTACTTCCGCCACCGGAACCTCGATGCGAAGTACGACAAGGAGCCCGAGTGGCGGCGCCGGGGCAGGCAACTGAGCACCGGCTACCGGCCGCGGCACTACGGCTAACCGTTCGGATCGAGAGGAGGTGAGAGATGGCGACGCTCGAGACGCCCCGTGAGCAGCCGAAGGTCATGGTCAAGGAGATGTCGTGGGATCCGATCACCCGGATCGTCGGCAGCCTTGGCATCCACACGGAGATCGACTTCGCGAACCAGGAAGTCCTCAAGTGCTACTCGACCTCGATGGTCTTCCGCGGCTTCGACATCTTCATGAAGGGGATCGACCCGCGGGACGCGCATTTCATCACGAGCCGCATCTGCGGGATCTGCGGCGACAACCACTGCACCACGTCGTGTCTGAACCAGAACATGGCCTACGGCGTGAAGCCGCCGAAGCTCGGCGACTACGCCTTCAATCTCGCCGAGCTCGCCGACTACATGTTCGACCACGCGATCTTCAACGACTGCATGGCGAACGTGGACTTCTGCGAGCAGATGGTGAAGGAGACCAACCCGAGCGTGCTCGCGAAGGCCGAGCAGACGCTCGCCGAGCACTCCTCGATCCACGGCTATCGCACGATCGCCGACATCATGCGCGCGCTCAACCCGTTCACCGGCGAGTTCTACCTCGAGACGCTCGAGGTCTCGCGCTGGACGCGCGAGATGTACGTCCTCTTCGGCGGCCGGCACACGCATCCGTCGACGATCATGCCCGGCGGCTGCAGCGCGCACATCACGCATCAGACGATCACGGACTACTACGTGCGCCTGATGCGCTACTTCGACTACTGCAAGCGCACCGTGCCCATGCACGACGACCTCTACGACTTCTTCTACGAGGCGCTTCCAGGGTACGAGCGCGTCGGCTATCGCGACACGAACCTCGTCTGCTGGGGCGCCTTCGACGACCCCGAGATCGTGGACTACGACTACCGCACGATGACGGACTGGGGGCGGCGGCGGTTCGTCACTCCGGGGATCGCGATCAACGGCGAGCTCGTGACCACCGACCTCGTCGAGATCAACCTGATGATCCGGATCCTGCTCGGCAGCTCCTACTTCGAAGGCTGGGAGAACGAGGAGACGTACGTCACGAAGGACCCGCTCGGGAATCCGGTCGACAAGAATCACCCGTGGAACAAGACGACGATCCCGAAGCCGCAGAAGCGCGACTTCGCGGACAAGTACAGCTGGGTCGTCTCGCCGCGCGTCTACGACAAGCGCACCGACACCCACGTCTGCTGCGACACCGGGGGCGGGCCGTTCGCACGCCAGTGGGTCACGGCCAAGGCCGGCCTCCTCGACCTGGGCTACCTGAAGGCGACGGGCGAGAGCCTCCAGATGACGCTCCCGAGGACGGCGAGCATGCCCGAGATGGAGCTGGAGTGGAAGGTGCCGCAGTGGTCGAACGCGATCGAGCGGGACCGCGCGCGGTCGTACCATCAGGCGTACTCCGCTCTCGTCGCGCTCTACAACCTCGAGAAGGCGGCGGTCGAGGTACGAGCGGGTCGGACCAAGAGCTGGAACGACTTCAGGGTCCCGGACAACGCGATCAGCGTCGGCTTCCACGAGGCGGCGCGCGGAGTGCTCTCGCACCACATGGTGATCCGGGAAGGCAAGATCGCGAACTACCAGCCGTACCCGCCGACACCGTGGAACGCGAGCTCCCGCGACGTCTACGGAACCCCGGGCCCCTACGAGGACGCGGTGCAGAACACGCCCATCTTCGAGGAGAACGGACCCGAGAGCTTCAAGGGAATCGACATCATGCGCGCCGTCCGCAGCTTCGACCCCTGCCTGCCCTGCGGTGTGCACATGTACCTCGGGAAGGGGCGCGTCAAGAAGGTGGTGCACACGCCGACGGGGATGGCCTGACCCGCTCGCCGGGGAACGGCCGACGACGAACATGACCGAGCTCGAGCCGACACCGGCAGTGCATCCGGACGATCTCGCCGGGCGCGTCCAGGAGCTGGGCGAGCGTCTGGAGGCGATCGGTGATCCGCTCGCCCGTGAGGTTGCGGACGAGCTCGTGGCGACGGTCATGGACCTCTACGGCGAGGGCCTGGAGCGCATCTTCCGGGCCCTCGCCGACGGAGGGCCTTCGACGCTCGCCGTGCGCGACGGGTTGGTGGACGACCCCGTCGTCGCCGGGCTGCTGCTGATCCACGACCTGCATCCGGTCGGTCTCGAGCAGCGGGTTGCGGCCGCCCTGGCCTCGGTGCGGCCCTACCTCCAGTCCCATGGTGGCGACGTCGAGCTCCTGGGCCTCGAGAACCGCATCGCCCGCCTGCGCCTGCAGGGGAGCTGCGACGGCTGCCCGTCGTCCGCCGCGACGCTCGAGCTCGCGATCGAGCAGGCGCTCGAGGATGCGGCTCCCGACCTCGACGGCATCGAGGTCGACGGCGTGACGCCGCAGCCCACGTTCAGCGGGCGCGAGCTCCCGCTGGCCGCCACACCCACGGCCAGTCCTGGCTGGACCCGGCTCGACGGGCTCGCCGGCCTCGATCCAGACACGATGACCCCGGCGACCGTGGACGGGTTCAGCCTGCTTGTGGCGAACGTCGGCGGAACGCTGCTCGCCTATCGCAACGAGTGCGCGGGCTGCGGCGCGGCCCTCGAGTGCGGCGAGCTCGAGTACGGCATCCTCACCTGCCCGGGGTGCTCGAGGAGCTTCCAGCTGCCGCTCGCAGGCCGGCTGCTCGGCGGCGAGGAGTCGCTGCAGCTGACGCCCGTGCCGCTCCTCGCCGAGAACGGAGGCGTCAAGGTGGCGGTCGCCGCGTAGGCGGCCTGCTGGGGCGCCATGGACGTTCGCGCTCGACAGCTCTCCGTCGGCGGCCGGGCGGCTCTCGTCGGCGAGCTGCGGAGGATCAACGGGCGGCGCGCCGCGACCCGCGCGGCCGCGGTCGAGCGGTGCGATCTCTGTCGCACCGACGTCCCGGCCGACCACCGACACCTTCTCCAGCTCGACCAGCGGGTGATCGTGTGCGTCTGCGAGCCGTGCTGGGCGCTTCGCTCCGGCGACGCCGAATATCGGCCGACCGGCAGCCGCGTCCTCTGGCTCGACGACTTCGAGTTCCCGGACGAGCTCTGGAGCGCCTTCGCGATCCCGATCGGGCTCGCGTTCCTCTTCCGGAGCACGGCCACCGGCTCCGTGGTCGCGCTCTATCCCAGCCCGGCCGGTGCGACCGAGTCCGAGCTCGACCTCCACGGCTTCGGGGAGCTGGTGGCACTGAACCCGCTGCTGGCCGAGCTCGAGGCGGATGCCGAGGCGCTCGTCGTCAACCGGCTCAGCGAGCCGCCCCAGTACGCGATCGTGCCGATCGACCAGTGCTACCTGCTGGTCGGGATGATCCGAGCGGGCTGGCAGGGGATCTCCGGCGGTGACGCCGTCGAGCGAGCGGTCACGACGTTCTTCGCCGGCTTGCGGGAGAAGGCCACACGTTGACCGAGGCGCTCGACGACCTGGCCCGGACCGGTGTCGGGACGCCCGCGCCCGAGTTCACCGTCCTCGGAGTGGAGCCGGAGAAGTTCACCGCCGCTCCGACCATGATCTTCCGCATGGGGGTGACGGACTCCGAGGCGCGGGACGTCTACACGATCGCGCTCTCCGTCCAGATCCTGATCGATCCGGCGCGCCGGACCTACGATCCCGAGACGCGCGAGCTCCTGATCGACCTGTTCGGAGAGCCCGAGCGCTGGTCGGCGACGACGACCACCTTCCAGTGGACGAGGATCGACGTCCTCCTGCCCAGCTTCACCGGAGCTGCGACCTTCGATCTCCGCGTTCCGTGCACGTACGACCTCGAGGTGGCCGCCACCAAGTACTTCTACTCCCTGCCGGGAGGACACGTTCCGCTGACGCTCGTCTTCTCGGGGACGATCTTCTACAAGGGCGACGACGGCCGGCTGCAGATCGTCCAGATTCCCTGGGATCTCAGCGCGCCCTTCCGCATGCCGGTCGAGGCGTGGCGCGACATGATCGACCACCATTACGCGTCGAGCGGCTGGATCCGGGTGCATACGGACACGCTCGAGCGCCTCCGGAGACGTACGCTCGCGCTCGGCCTGCCGTCGTTCGACGCGACGGTCGCCGAGCTCCTTCGCGAGGGGGAGTCGTGATCGCTTCGCTTGACGAGCTCGTCAGGTCGCTCCTCTACGAGGGCTACGCCCTCTATCCCTACACGCCCGGGGCGACCAAGAACGCGACGCCGACGCCGTTCGGGATCGTCTACCCGCCCGCGTATGCAGCTGCGAGCAGATCGACCTTCGATCACCTGCAGGTCGAGGGTCTCCTGCAGGGGTCCCCCGTCCGGCTCGAGGCGGACGTGTTCTTCCTCCAGCCGACCGGTGAGCGCCACGAAGCCGCGGAGCGCCGGATTCACCTCGCCGGGCCGGGGGAGCGCTCCTTCGAAGCCGACGGCCTGCGGGGGCTCGCGACCCTCGAGCTCGAGCCGAGCGAGCCCGCCCGGGTCCGGCTGCGGGTGCGAAACCTCACGGAAGTGCCCGCCGGCCTTTCTCGGTCCGAGGCCCTGACGCGCTCGCTCGTCTCGACGCACGCCGTGCTGCGCGCGCCCGGCGCCCGGTTCGTCTCGCCCCTCGAAGCCGGCGGCTGCGAGAACGTGAACACGTGGCCCGTACTGGTCGGTGCCGACGACGACGCGCTCCTCGCGGCCGCGATCGTTCTCCCCGATCATCCCCGGATCGCCCCGGAGAGCCTCGGGAACCTCTTCGACGGCACCGAGATCGAGGAAGCGCTCCTGCTGCACGTCCATGCCCTGAGCGACGCCGAACGGGAGGCGATCGGCGAGCAGGACGGGCCGGTGCGCGAGCTCGTGGCCCGCGCGAGCTCCACCAGCGCCGAGGAGATCGCGCGGCTGCACGGTGCCCTCCGCCCGGCCGCAGGGGCACCGAGCTTCGATCCCGGGTTCGACCCGAGGCGAGGCGAGAACGAGGCCGTGGTCGGTGGTAGGACGTTCCGGCCCGGCGGCAAGGTCGTCCTGCGCCTCGACGATCGAACCGACCCCTACGATCAGCTGCTCTCGGGGCGCACCGCGACGCTCGAGCGGATCTACCTCGACTTCGACGGGAAGGTCTACCTGGGCGTCACGATCGACAGCGACCCGATGCAGGAGGTCATGCGCGAGACCGGCCGCTATCACTTCTTCTTCGCGGACGAGGTGGAGCTGATCGGCGAGGCACCCCAGACACGGGAGGAAGCGACATGAGCCAGCAGAGAGGTCACGGATGTCGACGGTGACGGCGAAGAAGCAGATCCTCGTTGCCGCAGTCGGCAACCTCTGGCTGCGCGACGACGGGTTCGGCGCGGAGGTCGCCAAGCGCCTTTCGCAGCAAGAGCTCCCGTCCGGCGTCCACGTCTTCGACTTCGGTACGGGCGGGCTCAACCTCGCCTACGAGGTGATGCGCGGCTACGACGCGCTCATCCTCGTCGACGTCAGCCGCCAGGGCGGCGAGCCGGGCACGCTCTACGTGATGGAGGCCGATCAGGACTCGGTCGGCGGAGCGATCGAGGACGGAGAGGCGATCGACCCGCACGGGATGGATCCGCAGACCGTTCTCCGCTTCGTGAAGGCGGTCGGCGGCTGGCCCGGGAAGGTCGTGGTCGTCGCCTGCGAGCCCGCGCAGGTGGAGGAGCTGGGGATCGGGCTGTCGGAGCCGGTCGGCGCGGTGGTCGACCGGGCCGTCGAGCTCGTCACCCAGACCGTCGACGAGCTGCTCCGGGGCGACGCCTAGTGCACGAGCTCGCGCTCTCGTCGGCCATCGTCGACGCCGTCGTGCGCCACGCCGAGGGCCGCCGGGTGACGGGGGTGTCGATGCGGATCGGAGCGCTGCGGCAGGTCGTTCCGGAGTCGCTCGAGTTCTGCTTCGGGATGGTCGCCCGCGAGTCGGTGTGCGAAGGCGCACGCCTCGACTACGAGGTCGTTCCGGCGGCGCTCCGCTGCAGAGGATGCGGGGACGAATGGCGGCTCGAGCGCCCTCCGTTCACCTGTCCGGGCTGCCGCTCGGGCGCCGTCGAGGTGATCGCCGGCGAGGAGTTTCTGATCGAGTCGATCGAACTGGAGGAGGCAGAGGCATGCATCGGACGCGGGTGACCGTGCTCGAGGACGTCCTCGACGCGAACTCGACGATCGCGCAGGCGAATCGAGACGACTTCGATCGCGCAGGGGTCACCGTCGTGAACCTGATGAGCGCCCCTGGCGCCGGGAAGACCTCTCTGCTCGAGCGCGCCCTGCGCGGGCTCGAGGGTGTCCGCGTGGGAGTGCTCGAGGGGGACGTGCAGACGACGCTCGACGCCGACCGGATCGCAAGCCTGCACGTGCCGGTCACGCAGATCACGACCGACCCGAGCTTCGGTGGCGAGTGCCACCTCGATGCGAACATGGTGCGGTCGGCGCTCCCTGCGATCCCGCTCGACGAGATCGACCTCCTCGTCATCGAGAACGTCGGCAACCTCGTCTGCCCGGCGGAGTTCCGCGTCGGCGAGGATTACCGGGTGATGGTCTCGTCCGTCGCGGAAGGAGAGGACAAGCCGTTGAAGTATCCGCTCATGTTCCGGGTCTGCGACCTCGTCGTCGTCAACAAGATCGACCTTCTCGATCATCTCGACTTCGATCTCGAGCGCTACCTCGCGAACATCGACGCCGTCCATCCCGGCGTGCCGCGCCTGCTCGTCAGCGCACGCACCGGCGAGGGAGTTGACGAGCTTCGGGACTGGCTCGCTGGGGTCGCGACTCCCGAGCGGGCGGCCGTGTGAGCGTTGCCGCCGAGGCTCTCGGGACCCTCATCGACGATCTGCTCGAGCGGCGAATCGATGCGAATCGGCGGTTCTTCGAGCGCGAGGCGGGGCGGGTCGCGAGGCTCTGCCACCGCATCGCGGAGCGCTTCGCCCGGGGCGGGCGGCTGCTGGCGTTCGGCGCCTCGCCGCAGGCGCGCTCGGACGCGCGCCACGTCGCGGTGGAGTTCGTCCATCCCGTCATCGTCGGAAAGCGGGCTCTGCCGGCAGTAGCCTTCGCGGCCGAGGGCGGTCCGCTCGCGCTCCAGGTCGGGCTCGTGGCCGAGACGGACGACATCGCGATCGCTTTCGGCGCGGAGGAGGGGGACGGGCAGGCTGCGGCGGCGCTCGAGGTCGCGCGCGAGCGCGGCTGCCTCACGATCGCCTTCTCGCCGGTGGGCGCGGATTGGGTGTTCGAGCCCGAGAGCGACGATCCGTTCGTGCGGCAGGAGCTGGTCGAGACCCTCTACCACCTCGCCTGGGAGCTCGTGCACGTGTTCTTCGAGCATCGCGGGCTCCTCGAGGGACGCGACACGCGCGGGCGGCACGAAGCCGGAGCCGCGAGCTTCCTCTACCCGTTCCTCGCAGAGGACGAGGACGACCTCGAGGCGGTCGTCGCCGACGTGGAGCGCTCCGTGCTGCTGAAGGCCGGTGAGATCGCGGACCTGCGTGCCCAGACCCTCTCGGAGGGTGCCGGCGCCATCGTCGGCTCGGCGTCTGCCCTGCGCGCCGTCTTCGACGGCGGCGGCAAGCTGCTGGTCTTCGGGAACGGCGGCTCGGCGACCGATGCGATGGACGCGGTCGCGGACTTTCGCCTTCCGCCCCTCGACTGGCCCGCGCGGCGTGCGCTCGACCTGACGGAAGACGCGGCGATCCTGACCGCGCTCGCGAACGACGTCGGTCCCGATGTGCTGTTCCAGCGCCAGGTGATCGCCCACGGGCGCCCGGGCGACGCCGCTCTGGCGCTCTCGACGAGCGGGAGCTCGGCCAACATCGTCGAGGCCCTGGGTGAGGCGCGCCGGCGCGGGCTCGTCACGATCGCCATGGTCGGCTACGACGGTGGGCGCATCGCGGCCGAGGGCCTCGCCGACCACGTCGTCGTCAGCCGCTCCGAGCACATCCCGCGCATCCAGGAGGCGCAGGCGAGCGCCTGCCACGTCCTCCGCGAGCTGGTCGAGCGAGTCGAGGCCCGACCGGCATGATGCCGTGGCACTGAGGGTTCGAGCGCGGGTCGAGGGCACCGTCCAGGGCGTCGGCTTCCGCCCGTACGTCTACCGGCTCGCGTCGGAGCTCGGGCTGGGCGGCTACGTCCTGAACGACACCCGCGGCGTGCTGCTGGAGGTCGAGGGGGAGAGCGAGGCGGTCGAGCGGTTCCTGGAGCGCCTGCCCGCGGAGGCGCCGCCGCTGGCGTCCGTCGAGCGCGTCGCGTGCGAGGAGCTCCGAGAGCGCGGAGACGCGCGGTTCGAGATCGCGCACAGCGAGGGGGCAGGCGAGCCGGCCGCGGCAGTGTCGCCGGACACGGCCACGTGCGACGACTGCCTCCGCGAGCTCTTCGACCCTTGCGATCGGCGGTACCGCTACCCGTTCGTCAACTGCACGAACTGCGGCCCACGCTTCACGATCACCCGGGGCGTCCCCTACGACCGGCCGCTGACGACGATGGCCGCCTTCGAGATGTGCGAGCCCTGCCGGGCCGAGTACGACGACCCGCTCGACCGCCGGTTCCACGCGCAGCCGAACGCGTGCCCCGTCTGCGGGCCGCGCGTACGGCTCACGGATGCCGCGGGCACCCCGGTCGGGCCCGCTCGCGGCCGTGATCCGATCGCGGCCGCGGCTGCTTCCCTGGCTGCGGGAGGAGTCGTCGCCGTCAAGGGGCTCGGCGGGTTCCACCTCGCCTGCCGCGCGGACGACGAGGCCGCTGTCGCCTCGCTCCGTGCGCGGAAGCACCGCGAGGACAAGCCCTTCGCCCTGATGGCCCCGAACCCGGCAGCGGCCCGGTCGCTCGTCGAGCTCACAGCGGCCGAGGAGGAGCTTCTCCTCGGCCGCGCGCGGCCCATCGTGCTCGCGACGCGGCGCGATGGAGCGCCCGTGGCGGGCGCCGTCGCGCCCGGGATGCGTGAGCTCGGGGTGATGCTCCCGTACTCGCCGCTCCATCACCTGCTCCTCGCGGACGCCGGATGCCCGCTCGTGCTGACGAGCGGCAACGTCTCGGACGAGCCGATCGCGTACGAGGACAGCGATGCGCTCGAGCGCCTCGGGCCCATCGCCGACCTCTTCCTGCTCCACGACCGCCCGATCCACATGCGGACGGACGACTCCGTCGTCCGGGTGGTGCGGGTGGGCGGTCGGCGTCGCCCTGCCGTCCTCCGGCGCTCGCGCGGCCACGTCCCCTCGAGCCTCGTCCTGCCGGTCGAGTCGTCGAAGGCGCTACTCGCGTGTGGAGCCGGCCTGAAGAACACGTTCTGCCTCGTCAAGGGGGACCGCGCGTGGGTCGGCCACCACATCGGAGACCTCGAGAACTACGAAACGCTGACGTCGTTCCGCGAGGGGGTTCGACACTTCGAGCGGCTGTTCGCCGTCGAGCCGGAGATCGTGGTGCACGACCTCCACCCGGACTACCTTTCGACCCGCTACGCGCTCGAGCTCGACGGCGTCGAGCTGGTGGGCGTCCAGCATCACCATGCACACCTCGCGGCGTGCCTCGCAGAGCACGGGGAGCAGGGCCCGGCCGTCGGCGCGATCTTCGACGGCACGGGCTACGGAACCGACGGGACGATCTGGGGCGGGGAGCTGCTCGTCGGAGATCTCGGCGGCTTCGAGCGAGCCGGGCATCTCTGGCCCGTCTCGCTGCCCGGCGGCGAGCGAGCGATCCGCGAGCCGTGGCGAATGGCGTGCGCCTGGCTCGTCGCGGCCCAGGGCGACGAGCCGCCCCTGCCGGCCACCCTTGCGGGCCGCGTCGATCCTTCACGCTGGCGCGCCGTGGCGAGCCTGGCGCGCCTCGGCGCCGCCGCACCGCCGACCACCAGCGTCGGGCGGCTTTTCGACGCCGTCGCCGCCCTCTCCGGCCTGCGAACCGAGGTCCGCTACGAGGGCCAGGCCGCGATCGAGCTCGAAGCCCGAGCCGCATCGTCGGGCCTCGAGGGCCCGTACCCGCTCCCGGTTCGCCGGGAGCCACGGTTCCCGGGCTCGCTGATCCTCGATGCCCGCGCGACGATCCTGGCCGTCCTCGCGGACGTCGTCGGGGGCGCTCCGGCGCCGCTGGTGGCGCGGCGCTTCCACCGCGCCCTGGCCCTGGCGACCGCCGACGCCTGCGGCCAGGTGGCTCTGGCTGCCGGCCTCGAGCTGGTGGTCCTGTCCGGCGGCGTCTTCCAGAACCGGACACTGCTCGAGCAGACGGCATCGCTCCTGGAAGAGGCCGGGCTCCGCGTCCTGGTGCCCGAGCGCCTGCCGTCGAACGACGGCGGGATCTCCTTCGGGCAGGCAGCGGTGGCCGCACACATCCTCGGCGTGGCGCGTGCCGCCTGAGCAGGCTCGCCCAGTCGCATCGCAGGCGCTCGCGAAGGCGGAGGGCCTGGGTGGGTCGCGGATGATGGGTCCCGAGACCGTGATGGGGGAGCTCGAGATCGGCCTGTTCACGGATCCCGAGGGCCACCTCGTCGGGGTCGTCGATCCTGCGTAGCCCTCGATCCGGCGTGCCGCGAAGGGCCCCGCAGCGCGCGGGGCCCTGCCCGGCCCCGTCCTGCTCGACTCCTCGCAGCCGGGTTACCATCTGCGGATGGCTGCGAGAGCCATGAACACGGATGGCTGAGCTTCGAGCGACCTCCGACCTGACCGCGCGCGCCGCGGAGCGCGAGCGCGGAGGGCCGGAGTCGCGGCTCGAGCAGCATCGCCGCGAGCTGACCGCGTACTGCTACCGGATGCTCGGCTCGCCGTTCGAGGCCGAGGACGCCGTGCAGGACACGCTCCTGCGCGCGTGGCGAAGCCTGGATCGCCTCGAGGGCCGGGCGGCGCTGCGCTCGTGGCTCTACCGCATCGCGACCAACGTCTGCCTCGACATGCTGAAGGGGAGAGACCGCCGCGCCCGTCCGATGGACCTCGGGCCCGCCCGATCGGCGGACGGCCCGATCGGTGAGACGCTGCCGGAGGCCGCCTGGATCGAGCCTGTGCCGGACGGTCTCCTCGCGGCGGACGGCGATCCGGCGGAGGTGGCCGTTTCGCGCGAGACGATCCGGCTCGCGTTCGTCGCCGCGCTCCAGCATCTCCCGCCGCGCCAGCGCGCTGTCCTGATCCTGTGCGAGGTACTCCGCTGGCAGGCGAGCGAGGTGGCGGAGTTGCTCGACACGAGCATCGCCTCCGTCAACAGCGCCCTTCAGCGCGCGCGGGCGACCCTCGACGCGCGCGACGTCAGCCTCGCCGACCAGGCCCCGTCGCTCGACGCCCCGGATCGCGAGCTCCTTGCCCGCTATCTCGACGCGTTCGAGCGCTACGACATGGAGGCGCTCACCTCCCTGATCCACGAGGACGCGACGCAGTCGATGCCGCCGTACGAGCTGTGGCTCAGCGGCCGAGACGACATTCTGCGCTGGTGGGTCGGCCCCGGTGCCGGCTGCCGCGGCTCCCGCGTCCTGCCGACCGTGGCAGCGAACGGCTCGCCGGCGTTCGGTCAGTACAAGCCCAGCGAGACCGGCGAGGGCTTCGACCCCTGGGCGCTCCAGGTGCTCGAGATCTCACGGGGCCTGATCGTCGAGTTCACGTTCTTCCTCGGCACCGAAGCGCTGTTCCCGCTCTTCGGGCTCCCGCCCCGGGTCGAGTCGTAGCCAGCCTCATTCCGGAAGGACGTCGCGCAACCCCATGAACGCGAGCAGGTCGCGCAGCTCGCTCCGACGCGTTGCGCAGCCGCACCTGACACCCGTGTCGCCGCGGCGGCGAGCTGGAGCCTCGCCAGGGCGTCGACCGTCACCGCGTCGGGCTCGACGCCGCCGACATCGCAGATAGCGACGTCCGCGCCACTCCGCTGCAGGAGCGCGCAGACCCGCTCGCAGAGCCCGGACAGGTCGGCGCGCGTGATGGGGCCGCCGATGGCGAAGGCGATCGTCCGCGGTGCCGAGGCGGTCATCACGGGATGGACCGCCGGGCGGGGCCAAAGTCATCGGCGCGGCACCCTTCAGCGCTCGTGAAACGACTCGCACGGAGGCGACGCTCGGCGCACCCACCCGTGTGGTCACGTACTACTGTCTCACGCGTCGTGGAGGTCGGATGATCCGGAAGCTCGTCGTGGCGAATCGTGGGGAGATCGCCGTGCGGGCGTTCCGGGCCGCGTACGAGCTCGGGATCGAGACGGTGGCCGTGTACCCGTGGGAGGACCGGGGGTCGATGCACCGTCAGAAGGCGTCCGAGGCGTACGAGATCGGGAGGCGGGGTCACCCGGTACATGCCTACCTCGACGTGGGCGAGATCGTCCGGGTGGCGCTCTCCTGCGGGGCCGACGCCGTCTACCCGGGCTACGGCTTCCTGGCCGAGAGCCCTGCCCTGGCCGAGGCCTGTGCGGCCGCCGGGCTCGTGTTCGTCGGGCCGTCGGCGGACACGCTGCGACTGGCGGGGAACAAGGTCGAGGCCCTGGCAGCCGCCGAGCGGGTGGGTCTGCCGGTGTTGCGACGCTCGAGCTCGATCTCGTCGGCCGCCGACGCCTCGGCCGCGGCCGAGGCGGTCGGGTTCCCGCTGTTCGTGAAGGCGACGGCGGGCGGCGGTGGGCGGGGGATGCGCCGCGTCGACGGGGTCGGCGCGCTCGCGGGCGCGGTGGAGGCGGCGTCCCGGGAGGCGGCGTCGGCGTTCGGCGATCCGACCGTGTTCCTCGAGCAGGCCGTCGACCGGCCGCGGCACGTCGAGGTGCAGCTGCTCGGCGACGCGTCGGGCGCCGTAGTACATCTGTTCGAGCGGGACTGCTCGATTCAGCGCCGTCACCAGAAGGTGGTCGAGCTGGCCCCGGCGCCCGGTCTCGACCCGAGCGTGCGGGACGCGCTGTGCGGGGGCGCGGTGCGCTTCGCGAGCGAGCTCGGGTATGTGAACGCCGGGACGGTCGAGTTCCTGCTCGATCCCGCGACGCGCCGGCACGTGTTCATCGAGATGAACCCGCGGATCCAGGTCGAGCACACGGTGACGGAGGAGACGACGGACGTCGACCTCGTGCAGGCGCAGCTGCGGATCGCCGGAGGGACGACGCTTACCGAGCTCGGGCTCACGCAGGAGCGGATCGTGCAGCGGGGCGCGGCGTTGCAGTGCCGGATCACGACCGAGGATCCCGCGAACGGGTTTCGCCCCGACACGGGCAGGATCAGCGTCTATCGGTCGCCGGGCGGGGCGGGGGTCCGCCTGGACGGCGGGACGACGTATGCGGGCGCGGCGGTGTCGGGCTACTTCGACTCGATGCTCGTGAAGCTCACCTGCCGCGGCTCGGATCTCGAGACGGCGGTCGCCAGGGCCAGGCGCGCGCTGGCCGAGTTCCGTATTCGCGGGGTGGCGACGAACATCCCGTTCCTCCAGGCGGTGATGGACGAGCCGGACTTCCTCGCCGGACGGCTGTCGACCGCGTTCATCGACGATCGTCCCGAGCTCCTGCGCGCGGAGGGGAGCGCGAACCGGGCGATGCGGCTTGTCGGGCTGCTCGCCGAGCGGACGGTCGAGCGTCCCCACGGTGAGCCGACCGGAATCGGCGACCCGTCCTCCCACCTGCCCGCGCTCCCCCGGGGCGGGGTCCCGGAGGGCTCACGGCAGCGGCTGGCCGAGCTCGGGCCGGAGCGGTTCGCGGCGGCGCTGCGAGCCCAGGACTCGGTGGCGGTGGCCGACACGACCTTCAGGGACGCCCACCAGTCCGTGCTCGCCACCCGCATGCGCACGGTGGACATGCTCATGGTGTGTCCCCATCTGACCCGCCTGCTTCCGGGCCTGCTCGCGCTGGAGTGCTGGGGCGGAGCGACATTCGACGTCGCGCTGCGCTTTCTCGGCGAGGATCCGTGGGAGCGGCTGGCTCGGCTGCGCGAGGCGGTGCCGAACCTGCTCCTGCAGATGCTCTTGCGGGGGCGGAACACGGTCGGGTACACGCCGTACCCCGATCGGGTGTGCGAGGCGTTCGTCGAGGAGGCGGTCGTGAGCGGTCTCGACGTCTTCCGGATCTTCGACGCGCTCAACGACGTCGAGCAGATGCGCACGGCGATCCGCGCCGCCCGATCGGCGGGCGCGCTCGTCGAGGGCTGCCTCTGCTACACGGCCGATCTCGCCGACCCGTCCGAGCGCCTCTACACACTCGACTCCTACCTCCGGCTCGCCGAGGAGCTGATCGCCGCCGGATCCCACGTCCTCTGCGTCAAGGACATGGCGGGGCTCCTGCGCCCGCCGGCGGCCGAGCAACTCGTGGCGGCGCTCCGCGAGCGTTTCGACGCCCCCGTCCACTTGCACACGCACGACACCGCGGGCGGCCAGCTAGCCACCTATCTGTCAGCGATCGACGCGGGCGTCGACGCCGTCGACGGTGCGATGGCCCCGCTCGCGGGGATGACGAGCCAGCCGAGCCTCGGCGCGATCGTCGCCGCGATCGAGCATACGCCCCGGGCGACGGGGCTCTCGCTCGACGCTCTTGCCGACCTCGAGCCCTACTGGCATGCCGTGCGCCGACTCTACCGCCCGTTCGAGATGGGGCTCGACGCGCCCACCGCCACCGTGTACCGGCACGAGATCCCCGGCGGCCAGCTCTCCAACCTCCGCGCCCAGGCGACCGCGCTCGGCCTCGCCGACCGTTTCGAGGACGTCGAGCGCATGTACGCGGCTGCCGACCGCATGCTCGGGCGGCCCGTCAAGGTCACGCCGTCCAGCAAGGTGGTCGGCGACCTGGCGCTGGCGCTCGCCTCGACCGGGGCCGACCCCGACGAGTTCGCCGCCCACCCGGACCGCTACGACCTGCCGCAGAGCGTCGTCGGGTTCCTGCACGGCGAGCTCGGCACTCCAGCCGGGGGTTGGCCCGAGCCGTTCCGTACCCGGGCGCTCGCCGGCCGCGCGTATACCCCTCCGGCGGGCGAGCTCTCCCCGAGCGACGAGGAGGCGCTCACCGGCCCTGGTCGGCGCGAGACGCTGAACCGCCTGCTCTTCCCTGGCCCGTCGGCCGAACAGGCCGAGACGGCGAAGCGCCACGGCGACGTCAGCGTGCTCCCGACCAGGCTCTTCCTCCACGGCCTCGAGCAAGGACGCGAGGAAGGGATCGAGCTCGAGCGCGGTGTCCGCCTGTTCGTCGAGCTCGAGGCGATCGGGGAGCCCGACGAGCGTGGGATCCGCACCGTGCACGTGAAGGTGAACGGACAGCTCCGACCGTTCGACGTGCGCGACCCCTCCGCCGCGGCCCAGGTTCCGGCCGCCGAGCGCGCAGACCCGGCCGACACCGGGCACGTCGCCGCGCCGTACGCAGGCGCCGTTACCCTGACCGTTCGAGAGGGAGACCGCGTCGAGACCGGCCAGACGGTCGCCACGATCGAAGCGATGAAGATGGAGTCCGCGATCGGAGCGCCCTCGGACGGCGTCGTCACTCGCCTCGCGGTCGGCGCCGTCTCGCAAGTGCTGCCGGGAGACCTCCTGCTCGTCCTGCGTCCAGAGCTGGATGCGCGAATCTAGTGGCGGAAATCCGCCCCGTCAAAGGAGCTCGCAATGTCCGTCGGTGATCGTCGCGCCCGCTTCAGGGCGCTCCACGCCAGACAGCAGCTGTTCGTGATGCCGAACCCGTGGGACATCGGCTCCGCGCGGCTGCTCGAGTCCTGCGGCTTCGAGGCGCTGGCGACGACGAGTGCCGGCTTCGCCTGGTCGATCGGCAAGCTGGACCAGCAAGTCACTCGCGAAGAGCTGGTCGCTCACGTCGCCAGCCTCACGGAGGGCACGTCACTGCCGCTGAACGTCGACAGCGAACGCTGCTACCCGGACGATCCAGGAGGGGTATCGCGGACCGTCGAGCTGCTCGCGGAGGCCGGGGCGGCGGGGTTCTCGATCGAGGACTACGATCCTGCCGCCGATCGGATCGACGACGTCGGTCTCGCGGCGGCTCGCGTCGCGGCCGCTGCGGACGCCGCGCATCGTCTGCCCGAGCCGCTGGTGCTGACCGGCCGGGCGGAGAACCACATTCGCGGTGTCGACGATCTGGACGACACGATCACGCGCCTCGTCGCCTATCGCGACGCAGGTGCCGACGTGTTGTACGCACCGGGGCTCTCCGACCTCGATCGGATCGCGGCCGTCGTCGAGGCGGTCGGCGCCCCCTTGAACGTGCTCGCCCTGCCGGCAGGACCCTCGGTCGGAGAGCTTGCCCGCGCCGGCGTGCGACGGGTCTCGACCGGCAGCGCCCTCGCCGGATCGGCCTACGGCGCGTTGGTCGCGGGAGCGAGCGAGTTGCTCGGCTCGGGCACCTCCACCTACGCCGAGAGCGGTGTGGCGCGGGAGACGCTCAGACGCGCTTTCGTCCGAGCCGGGTGAGGCGATCAGCTGGAGATCGCCGCCGTGGCGATGATCTCGACCCGGAACTCGGGTAGCGCCAGCGCTGCGCCGATCGTGGCCCGGGCCGGAGGATTCGAAGGGTCGACCCACCGCTCCCATACCTCGTTCATCGCTTCGAACTCCGCGACGTCCGCGAGGACGATCATCGCGCTCAGCAGCTGTGACCGCGAGCTGCCGACCGCACCGAGCAGCCGGTCGATCTTCTCGAGGACCGCCTGCGTCTGTGCGGCGACGCCGTCGACCTCGGGCGCGACCTGGCCGGCGAGATAGACGACGCCCCCGTGGACGACTGCCTGGCTCATGCGGGTGCTGCGCTCGATGCGCTCGATGCTCACCGGAACTCCTTTGCTCGCCGGGAAGGGTGGAGAGATCCTAGGAGGAGCGACCCGAGCGTGGTGAGATCCGGCGGGTCGTCGGCATACTCTGCGTCGTGGTGCCTTGGCCGGCTCGAGCCGGTGGAGCCTTCGAATGACGGACTTCTCCCAGCATGCGGTCGACGAGCGTCGCGAGATGCGGCGCCGGGCCGTCCGGCGGCGCCGGGTGGCTGTCGTCGCGATCGCGGCACTGATCGCGGCCGGGGCGGCGGTTGGAGCCGTGATGGCGACGAGGGGAGGCGACGAGCCTGCTTTCGTGCCTGCCCGGCCCATGACGGCCGAGGCGGCGACGGTCGCCGAGAAGCCGGCGGCCACTCAGGCGGCCACTCAGGCGGCCGCCGAGGCGGTGGCTCCGGCCGATGCGACGGTGGCGATCGCGGCGGTCGGGGACATCGTGATGGGAACGACCGCGTACGGCCTGCCGCCCGACGGCGGACGCAGCTTCTTCGACCAGGTCGACCAGGAGCTACGCGGTGACGTCGTGCTCGGGAACCTCGAAGGAACTCTCTCGACAGGGCCTGGATCGAAGTGCGGGGCGGGAAGCACGAACTGCTATGCGTTCCAGACGCCGCCGTCCTACGCGAAGTGGCTGAAGCGCGCCGGATTCACCGTTCTGAATCTGGCGAACAATCACGCATACGACTACGGCGAGGCGGGGTTCGACCAGACGAGACGTACGCTCCGGGCGGCGGGCCTCCGTTTCACCGGCCCGCCCGGCAAGGTCACGGTCGTCGAGTCGAACGGTGTCCGCATCGCGCTCGTCGGCTTCGCGTCGTACCAGTGGGCGAACGATCTCACCGACATCAGGGCGGCGAAGCGGCTCGTACGGCGTGCCGCCGCCGGGTCGGACGTGGTCGTCGTCACGTTCCACGGCGGGGCGGAGGGCTCGGACGAGACGCACGTCGACCCGGGAACCGAGTACTTCCTCGGCGAGAACCGTGGCGATCTCACGCGGTTCGCCCACGCCGTGATCGATGCAGGCGCAGATCTCGTGGTCGGCCACGGGCCCCACGTGCTCCGGGGCATGGAGTGGTACGAGGGCCGGCTGATCGCCTACAGCCTGGGGAACTTCGGCGGCTACGAGGTCTTCTCGCTCGGCGGCGCGCTCAGCGTGAGCGGCATCCTGAAGGTGACCCTGCGCGGTGACGGGGCGTGGGTTCGCGGCGAGCTCGTCCCGACGGCTCTCGTCGGTGCCGGCATCCCCGCGCTCGATTCGGCGGAGCGTGCGCACGGGCTCGTTCGCGACGTCTCGCGGGACGACTTCGGCGCGCGCGCGATGCGCATCTCGGTCGACGGTCGCCTGCGCCCGCCACGCGCGTCGTAATACCGAGTGTTTTCCGGCGCGCACCACCGTGTCGATTGTGTGTCGAAATGCGGGTTGTCATTTGACCCGCGTCTGCGACCATGCTAATTTCTGCGTTCTTGTGAGGAGAGATTCTCCCGTCCGCACGGTCCGGACGCGGGGGTGGCAGGGACATGCGGCTCGAGGCAGGCGGATCGCCGTCTTCTTGGCTGCTCTTGCGCTGGTCGCGCTCGCTGCTGTTCCGGCCTTCGCCGCGCCCGTCTCAACGCCCGAGATCGAGGCCGAGCGAGAGCGCGCCCAGGGCGTGCTCGCCGAGATCGCCGCGATCGACGCCGACCTCGAGCGGGCGGTAGACGCGTACAACGGGGCGACCTACGAGCTCGGCCAGATCGAGTCGGAGATCGAGGCGAACCAACGCCACCTGAGGATCGCGCGGCAGTCGTACCGGGCGGCTCAGCGCAACCTCGAGGCACGCCTCATCGCGCTGTACGAAGAAGGGGAGCCGGACGTGCTCGAGGTCATCCTCGGGGCCGCCAATCTCGACGACCTGCTCGACCGACTCGATTCCGCGAGTCGCATCTCGTCGCAGGACCTCCAGATCGTTGCGAGCGTGCGAAAGTCCAAGGCGGAGATCCGATCCCGCGAGAAGGAGCTCGAGCGAGCCCGCTCACGACAGAAGCAGGTCGTTGCCGACCGCGCCGCCCAGCGTCAGTCGATCGAGTCCCAGCTCTCGGAGCGCCAGGGCCTCTACGAGTCGATCAAGGATCAGATCGCCGACCTCGAGGCCGAAGAGCGCGAACGGGAGCGCCGCGCCGCCGAGGAAGCGAGGAGACGCGAGGAGGAGCAGCAGCGCCTCGCCGACGCCGCTGCGGCGGCCGGAGTGGACCAGGAGATCGTGCAGCAGATCGCCGTCTCGACGCCCGAGGGGATCGGCACCGCGCCGTCCAGCCTTCTCGGCGCGCAGGCGGTCGCGATCGCGCTCCAGTACCTGGGCGTCCCGTACGTCTGGGGCGGGATGTCGCCGTCCGGCTTCGACTGCTCGGGCCTCGTCGCATACGTCTACTCACAGCTCGGCGTCTCGCTTCCCCATCACGCCGCGTCGATGTTCGGCTACGGCGTGCCGATCTCCTACGACGAGCTCCAGCCTGGCGATCTCGTCTTCGCGAACGGTCTCGGCCACATGGGGATGTACATCGGCAGCGGCCAGTACATCCACGCTCCGCACACCGGCGACGTCGTCCGGATCGCAAGCATGTCCTCTCGCGGCGACTGGATCGGCTTCCGCCGCGTGGGATGATCTAGCCCGAATCGTTGCCGGGCGCGGAGCGGCTGGCCGATATCGGGCGTGGAGGGCGGCGGTAGCCGCCCGGTTATGGGCCTGGCCCGAATCGTTGCCGGGCGCGGAGCGGCTGGCCGATATCGGGCGTGGAGGGCGGCGGAGCCGAGCGGTCAGATCTAGGCGGAATCGTTGGCCGGCCTGAGGCCGGCCCGATATCCGCCGTGGAGGGCGGCGGCAGCCGCCCGGTCACAGATCTTGGCGGAATCGTTGGCCGGCCTGAGGCCGGCCCGTTGTCCGTCGCGGAGGGGCCTTGGGCCCCGGTCATCGCCGATTCTCGCTCCCGGGAGCCGAGCCGACGATCCGTTCCGCCAGTCTCCGTCGAATACCCGACGTGGGACAGCGGGAGTTACACTCCGAGCCGATGGATGGTGACGATCGCCTCGTCGGTGCGACGAGCGAGGAGCGGCTTCCGATCGGCCTTGCAGCGTCCGAGTCGCGCGGGCTGATGGACGAGGGCTCGGGGGCTCTCGCCGACCAGTGGCGGCGTTTCACCCGCGTGGCGACGATCGTCGCCGTCATGACGGGCCCCGTTCTCTACGTGTGGTTCCACAACCAGATCGGCTGGGGAATCGGCTGGTCGTTGCTGGCCGCCTTCCTCTGCGTGATCGCCTTCCGCGGCATCGTCGACGTCGCCGTGCGCCGCGTGATCCCGTGGCCGACGCTCTTCGGACAGGAGGATGAGCGCTCCCGCGAGGACGACGTCGTCAGCCGCCGCCGCGTCTGGTACTGGCGCAAGAAGTTCCGGCTCGCCTTCTGGATCGCGCTCGTCGTCACCGTCATCTGGGTCGTCCGCCTCTTCACCGAGGAGCCCGGCGACCAGTCGTGGATCGACGCACTGCTGACCATCCCCGAGGGGATCGGCTACCTCTTCTCGACCGGCCTCTGGGTGCAGATGATCATCCTGCCGTTCTTCTTCATCTTCCTTCTCCAACTTCCTGATCCTCTTCGGGCCGCTCGTCTTCATGGGTATCTCCCAGATGCGTTCGTATGAGCCGGGGGACGCCGACTGGGGGGTGAAGCTCGACCACGTTCGCGGTCAGGCCGAGGCCAAGGAGGAAGTGCGTCGTGTCGTGAACCTCTGGCAGTCGGGCGAGGCGTTCGAGCGCTCTGGCGGCAAGCGCGAGCGCGGTCTGCTCTTGCTCGGCGCTCCTGGGACGGGAAAGACGATGCTCTCGAAGGCGATCGCGACCAACTTCAACGCGCCGTTCGTCTCGATGCCAGGGTCGGGGTTCGCGCAGACCTTCATCGGGATGGACGTCGTGATCGTCCGCTTCCTGGCCGCCAAGGCGAAGCGGCTCGCCCGCAAGTGGGGTGGCCAGTGCATCGTCTTCATCGACGAGATCGACGCGGTGGGCATGCGCCGGCGGAGCCTCGGCGGCGCCCCGACGTTCTCGTCGGCGGATCCCGAGAGCTTCCACGACCTGTGCTTCTACGGCCCGAACGGAGCCCTCAACTCGACCGGGGACCTCGTCCTCGAGACGCGTGCCTGGCGCGAGCGGCTGTTCCAGGAGCGGGGGCCCGAGCGCGTTTCGCCCTACCCCCGGGTCGTCGAGCGCATCTCGGGCTTCATGTTCCCGGGCGGCATGGGCGGTACGGGCGGCTCCCTCGCCCTGAACCAGCTCCTGATCGTCATGGACGGGATCGGCGACCCACCGTTCTGGCGGCGCTTCTGGACGAATCGCATCAACACCTTCCTCGACGCCTCGTACGTCGTGCCGCGACGGCTCAAGAACGCCTCGCTCCGTCTGCCCCGCCCGAAGCCGCGGACGGAGCAGATCTTCTTCGTCGGCGCCTGCAACGTCCCCCTCGAGGTCCTCGATCCCGCGCTGACGCGCCCGGGCCGCATGGGCCGCCACGTGTGGTTCCGGACGCCGACGAAGCAGGACCGCCTCGACGTCTTCAACCTCTATCTGGGTAAGGTCGATCACGATCCGGAGCTCGATACCGACCGGCGGCGGGAAGAGCTCGCGCGGATCACGAACGGCTACTCGCCGGCGATGATCGAGCAGGTCTGCTCGATGGCGCTGACGATCGCCCACTTCGACCGGCGGGAGAGCTTCAACTGGGACGACATCGTCGACGCGATGACGTCGATCGAATCGGGCACGGCCATCAACCAGGAATACGTGGCGGAGGAGACCCGAGCTGTCGCGATCCACGAGGCCGGGCATGCGGTGTGCGCCCACGTCTACATGCAGGGCACCGAGTCGACGCGCCTCTCGATCCGCAAGCGCGGTCGCTCCCTTGGTCATCACCAGGCGCTCGAGAAGGAAGAGCGCTTCACCTCCTGGCGCCACGAGGAGATGGGCCGGCTCGTCTGGACGCTCGGGGCGATGGCCGCGGAGCGCGTCTTCTACGGAGAGAACTCGACCGGCGTCGGCGGCGACGTCCAGAGCGCGACGGCGCGAGCTGCCTGGATGGTCGGCTCCTGTGCGATGGCTCCCGAGCGGGTCGATCTCGGCGAGGGCTTTGCGACCGCCGACGAGGAGGGCGAGGCGCGTGAGCGCATCATGAGCCGCTTCGAGCACATCGGCACGCAGATCATGCGACGCTCGGGCTCCGGCGGCCCCTTCGAGCAGGATCCGATCGCCGGCGTGCTCATGGATCGCGACAAGCGCTCGATGGCCGCCCAGCTCCTCGGGCAGGCGTACGTGCGGGCGCATTTGCTCGTCCAGGCGAACCGGGAGGCCGTCGGGCACATCGCCGACGTCCTCGCCGAGCGCCGTGAGCTGCACGGGGACGAGGTGCTCGAGCTGCTCGACGCGGCCCGCCTCCACGTCCCTGCGGCGGATCTCACGAAGGACGAGACATGGCCGACACTCTGACGCCGCCCCAGCAGGCGGAGAATGAGACGCCGCCGGCTGGCGAGGTGACGGAGCAGGTCGTCGGGCCGAGCTCGCGAAGCCCCGGGTCGTTCCGCGGGCGATTCCTCGTCGTCTACGGGCTGCTAGCCCTCGTCCTGGCCGGTGCGATCGCAGGACTGGTGATGTTGCTCGGCAGGCCGGGAGCCGAGCCGGACGCTCCCTGGTCGGTCTGGCAGCCGAGCGGGGATGCCGAGACACAGGCACAGCAGATCGCCGACCACGTGGGGGCCCGGTACCGCCTGTCGGACGGCCAGCAGCTGGTCGGGATCCAGGCGGCGCCTCCGCGGGTCCAGGACGTCCCGATCGGTGCGATCGCAACCCGCAAGCCGCCCGCGACCGGGAGCACCGAGCCGCTGATCGACATCTTCCCCGCGGAGGAGACGACCGTGTTCATCCTCTGCGGGCTCGGGGAGAACTGCTCGATCGACGGCGGAACCCCGTCGACCGAGCGGCTGCGGCTGCTCCGGCGCGAGGCGCTCGAGCTCGCCCTGTACACGTTCCGCTATGTCGACGGCAAGAACTTCGTCGTCGCGTTCCTGCCGCCGCCGCCCGGCGAACAGCCGACGCTGGCGCTCTTCTTCCGGCGTGGGGATCTCGAGGCCGCGCTCGATCGTCCGCTCCGCACGACACTTCCGGCGGAGACCCCGCCGCAGCCGGACGAGATCGCCCCCTCCGAGATCGTCACGATCGATCGCATGACCGAGACGAACCTCTTCCGGTTCGAGTTCCAGCAGCTCCAGGACGGAACCGCCGTCCTGGTGCTGAACGACCCGACGCTTCCGGTTCCGGACGATCAGACGGGCCAGACGGGGACGACCGGCGACACCGGCACGCAGACCACCCCGGAGCAGACAACCCAGTAGGCGCGGGTGGATCGGTAGGCTGCCGCCGATGCGGGTCGTCGGCGTCGACATCGGCGGGACGTTCACCGACTTCATGCTCTACGACACCGCGTCGGGCACCGCGCACGTCCACAAGGTGCGCTCGACGCCCGACGAGCCCGGGCGGGCTCTCGTCACGGGCCTCGCCGAGCTCTGCACGGCCGCGGGCATCGAGCCGGGAGCGCTCGACGGGGTCTTCCACGGCACCACGGTCGCGACGAACGCAGTCCTCGAGCACCGTGGAGCGGCCTGCGGTCTGATCACGACTCGTGGTTTCCGCGACATCGTGCACATCGGCCGCCACCAGCGTCCACAGCACTACTCGGTCATGCAGGACATCCCCTGGCAGAGATGGCCGTTCGTCCGTCGCCGCCACCGGAAGGTCGCATCGGAGCGGATCGTTCCTCCTGCGGGCGACGTGCTCGTGCCCCTGGACGAGTCGGAGGTGCGCACCGCGGCTCGCGAGCTCCGTGCGGCAGGGGTCGACGCCGTCGCTGTGTGCTTCCTGTTCTCGTACCTCAATCCCGAGCACGAACGCCGCGCGGCCGAGATCGTCGCCGAGGAGCATCCCGCGGCGTTCGTGACCACGAGCGCGGGGATCTTCCCGCACTTCCGCGAGTTCGAGCGGTTCACGACGGCCTGCATGAACGCGTTCGTGGGACCGGGGACCGGTCGCTATCTGACGCGTGTCGGCGACGCCCTGGAGCGGCTCGGCGTGACACGCGACCTGCACGTGATGATGTCGAACGGAGGCGTTGCGAGCGCGGAAGCCGCCGGCGAGAAGCCGGTCACCCTGCTCCTCTCAGGGCCCGCCGCGGGCGTCCTCGGTGGGACCTGGGCCGGGCGCCTCGCCGGGGGGCAGCGGCTGATCACGTTCGACATGGGAGGAACGTCGGCGGACATCGGGATCGTGACCGGGCGAGGCGTCTCGGAGGCGTCCGCGCGTGACACGGAGGTCGGAGGCTACCCGCTGCTCGTCCCGATGGTCGACGTCCACTCGATCGGGGCGGGCGGAGGATCCGTCGCCCACGTCGACCGGGGCGGGGTGTTCCGCGTCGGGCCGCGCAGCGCCGGTGCCCTACCGGGGCCTGCCTGTTACGGCCTCGGCGGCGAGGAGCCAACCGTCACCGACGCGAACGTCGTCCTCGGACGGATCGACCCCTCGCGCTTCCTCGGCGGCGAGATGACGCTGGATGCCGGCGCAGCGCGGGAGGCGGTGGAGCAGCTCGCGGGCCGGCTCGGGCTCGAGCCGCTGGAGGCGGCGGAGGGCGTCGTGACGATCGCCAATGCGAACATGGCCCGCGCGATCAGGTCGAGGACGGTCCAGAAAGGGCACGATCCCCGTACGTTCACGCTGGTCGCCTTCGGCGGCGCCGGCCCGCTGCACGCCTGCCAGGTCGCCGACGTCCTGGGGATTCCCGAGGTTCTCGTGCCCCCGCACCCGGGGATCACCTCGGCCACCGGCCTCCTGACGAGCGACCTCCGCTACGACCAGCTCCGCACCGTGTTCCGGGTCGAGGGTGCGATCGACGTCGGCGAGCTGAACAGGGCGCTCGCGGCGATGGCCGGCGAGCTGTCGGAGCGGCTCCGGCTCGACGGCGTGCCGGACGCCGACGTCTCGGTCGAGGCGGCGCTCGACTGCCGGTACGTCGGCCAGGGGTACGAGCTCCGGGTGCCGTTGGCGAGCTGCCGGTACGAGCCGTCGGCGCTCGAGTCGTTCCACGATCTGCACGAGGCCGAGTACGGGCACGCCTTCCGCGATCCGATCGAGATCGTCAACGCCCGTGTGACGGCGTTCGGGCGCAGGCCCCGCATCGGGTCGCCTCCGGTCGGCGGGGGGACGCTCGAGGAGGCGCTGCTCGGCGAGGGAGAGAGCGTTCATCGCGTGAACGGGCGCCTCGAATCGTTCCCGACCAGCTACCTGGAGCGCGCTCGGCTTCCACTCGAGCAGGCCGTGGCCGGGCCGGCGGTCGTGTTCCAGCGGGACACGACGCTGCTCGTCCCGCCCGGCTGGACGGCCCGGGCCACCGACACCGGCATGCTCCGGGTCAGCCGATGAACGTCCGGGCCCGGATCGACCCCGTCACGACCGCCGTCATCGGCGGAGCGCTCGACTCGATTGCGGTCGAGATGGGTCACAAGCTCGCCCGAATGTCGTACTCCTCGATCATCAGGGAGTCGGAGGACTTCGGATGCGCGATCTGCGACGCGGGCGCGCGGCAGCTCTGCGAGTCGGCGCAGTCCACCCCGTTGCAGTCCGGTCCCATCCCCGGCTACGTGCGCGGGATCAACCGGCGCTTCGCCGAGCTCGGCGAAGCGTGGCGTCCAGGGGACGTCGTCGTCCACAACCACCCGTACTACGGGGCCTCTCACGGACCGGACGTCGCGTTCGTGATCCCGATCTTCGTCGGAGGCGAGCTCGTCGCGTTCTCGGCGACGACGGCCCATCACCTCGACCTCGGTGCGCTCACGCCCGGCACCTGCGGCATCGTCGACGCGACCGACGCCTACGCCGAGGGGCTTCAGCTGAACGCGATCAAGATCGAGGAGGACGGGAGACGCAACGAGTGGGTGTGGCGGCTGCTCCGGGACAACATCCGGGCGCCGCAGCTGGTCGTCGGCGACATGGAGGCGCAGGTCGCCGCCTGCCGGATCGGGGCCGAGCGCTTCCTCGAGCTCGTGGAGCGCCATGGGCTCGACACCGTCCGCGCCGCCGCCGAAGACCTCATGGACGCGTCCGAGCGCATGCTCCGGGCCGGAGATCGAGAAGCTGCCGGACGGCTGCTACGAGGCCGAGGGGCTCCTCGACGGCTTCCTCGACCATCCCGATCCCGCCTACCGCGACCTCGTGATCCGGGTGGCCGTCACCGTCGAGGGCTCCTCGCTGCACGTCGACCTGACGGGGACGTCCCCGCAGGTCGACCTGCCGATCAACATGCCGTTCGAGGGCACCGTCGACATCGCCGTGTACCTGACCGTCCGCTCGATCCTGCTCGACACCGAGACGCACGAGCCGGTGGCCACCAACTCCGGCCTCTTTCGCCCGATCTCGATCACCGCGCCGGAGGGCTGCCTGGCGAATCCGCGCTACCCGGCCCCCGTGATCGCCCGGTTCTGCTCCGGCAACGCCCTTGCCGATACCGTCATGCGCGCGCTCGCGCCCGTCGTCCCCGACCGCGTCTCGGCGGGAATCGGCCACCTGAAGGTGACGGCCTTCTCGGGCCTTCGCAACGGCGGCCACTGGGTCTACATGGACATCATGGAGGGGAGCTACGGCGGCCGGTCCGGGAAGGACGGCCTCGACGCGGTCGACACCCTGTATGCGAACACCCGCAACAACCCGATCGAGGACATCGAGTCGCACTATCCGCTTCGCGTGACGCGATACGAGCTGACCGAGGGAACGGGTGGGCCCGGTCGATGGCGGGGAGGGCTTGGCTCGATCCGCGAGTTCGAGTTCACCGAGCCGGGCGGCTTCTCGATCGAAGGGGACGGCTCGAAGCACGCGCCGCCAGGGCTCTTCGGCGGGCTCGAGGGAACCCCGGGCTCGGTCGTCCTCAATCCCGGCTCCGAGCGGGAAGAGCGCCTTCCGTCGAAGCTGCCGTACCGGAAGGCCTCGGCCGGCGATCGCCTCCGCCTGGTCGGACCGTCGGGTGGAGGCTACGGAGACCCCGCCCTGCGCGACCCCGAGGCCGTCCGCTCGGACGTCCTCGACGGCGTCGGCGGACCCGGCGTCGGGAGACCTGACTCCGACGGTTGACCCCGGAGGGAAGGAGTGAGATGCGGATCCTGGTCGTCAACCCGAACACCAGCGAGGAGATGACGCGCGACATCGAGGCCGAGGCGCGGCGCTACGCGCGACCCGGCACGGAGATCGAGACGACGTCGCCGGCGTGGGGCCCGCGGTCGATCGAGGGGCATTTCGAGGAGGAGCTCGCGGCCGTCGCCACTCTCGAGACGATTCGGGAGCGCGCCGATGCCTTCGACGGCGTCGTGATCGCGTGCTTCGGAGATCCCGGCCTCTTCGCGGCGCGCGAGATCTCGCCCGTTCCCGTCGTCGGCATCGCCGAGGCGGCGATGCTGACGGCCTGTACGGTGGCGCATCGCTTCGCCATCGTCACCGTGCTCCCGCGCGTCCGGCCGATGATCGAGGACACCGTCCGCCGCGTCGGGCTCGAGACCCGATGCGCGTCGGTCCGGACGACTCCCCTGTCGGTGCTCGACTGCGAGCGAGATCCGTCCGCAGCCGGGCGCGAGATCGCCAAAGCCGCCAGGGCCGCGATCGAGGAGGACGGCGCCGAGGCGATCTGCCTCGGCTGCGCAGGCATGGGGCCGCTCGACAAGGTCGTCGAACGTGAGATCGGCGTGCCCGTGCTCGACGGCGTGGCCTGTGCGGTCAAGCTCGTGGAAGGGATCGTCGACTACGGCCTCTCGACGAGCCGCGTCGCCGCGTTCAGAGAGCCGGAGCCGAAGGAGCTGGTGAACTACCCGCCGGGCCTCCAGGTGTGACCGGTGGTCCGAATCCGGACGTGGTCGTGGTCGGCGGCGGCGCCGTCGGCGTGTCGGTCGCGCTCGAGCTCGCCGACCGCGGCGCGCGAGTCACGTTGCTGGAGCGTGGAGCAGAGCTCGCCTGGGGATGCTCAGCCGGAAACGCCGGTCTCATCTGCCCGAGCCACGCCGCACCGCTCGCGACGCCCGCAGCTCTGCGGCAGGGGCTCCGCTGGCTGGCCAAGCCCGATAGCCCGTTCTATCTGCGCCCTCGGCCCGCGGTGCTTCCGTGGCTCGCCCGGTTCACGGCGGCGTGCACGTCCGGCCATGCCCACCGCTCCTCCCTCGTCATCCGTGAGCTCGCGTCCGCGAGCCTCGACCTGCACGAAGCGCTCGCGGCGCGGGGGCTCGACTTCGGCCTCGTCCGCCGGGGCTCGCTGAACGTCCACGCGACCGCCGAGAGCTTCGCCGCTGCCCGGCGGGAGGCCGCGGACGCGGCCCGCGCAGGCCTGGCACCCCAGGTGCTCGAAGGCGCAGCCGCGGTCCGGGAGGTCGCGCCTTCCGTCGCGGGCCTGGTCGCAGGCGGGATCTTCTATCCGGGCGACGCGCACTGCGATCCGCTCCGCTTCGTCCAGGCTGTCGGGGCGGCTGCGGCCGAGAAGGGCGTCGAGCTGAGGACGCGGGTCGAGGCGCTGGGGCTACGGCGTCGAAACGGGCGCGTGGACGCCGTGGCGACGACGACCGGCGAGCTCCTCGCCGGCGAGGTCGTGCTCGCCGCAGGTGCGTGGACACCGCTGCTCGCGCGCGGGCTGGGCATGCTCGTACCTGTCGAGGGAGGCAAGGGATACCATGTCGACCTCGAGGCGGGCGCGGACGATCCGACGCTGCCCGTGTGGTTCCAGGAGAGCCGGGTGATCGCGACTCCCCTCGCAGGCCGCCTTCGCCTCGCGGGGACCCTGGAGCTGGCCGGGCTCGACCTCTCCGTCGATCAGCGCCGGGTCGACGCGATCGTCCGTGCCGGCAGCAGTGGCCTCTCCGGCCTCAGCGGCCGGAGGAGGCTCGAGATCTGGCGGGGCCTGCGTCCCTGCTCGCCCGACGGGCTCCCCATCGTCGGGCGAACGGAGGTCGAGAACGTCGTGCTCGCGACCGGGCACGGGATGATGGGCTTGACGCTCGCTCCCGTGACGGCCAGGCTCGTCGGCGAGATCGTTACGGGGGCTGCTCCCAGCCACGAGCTCGAGCCGCTGCGACCGGACCGGTTCCGGCCTCTCCTCCGCACCCGCTAGTCGCCCATACTGAGTGGATGAGCAGGGTCCGCGAACGCCTGGCGGACGGCCCTCCGGTCGTCGCCGACGGCGGCCTCGGTGCGCTCCTCGCATCGCGGGAGCCACGTCTGCGTTGCCCCGAAGAGGGGAACCTTCGCGCGCCGGAGACCGTGCTCGAGCTTCATCTCGGCTTCATCGGGGCCGGCGCGGAGCTGATCGAGGCCAACACCTTCGGCGCGAACAGGCACAAGCTCGAGACGCTGCTCCTCGACGACAGGCTCCCCGAGATCGTCGAGCAGGGCGTCAAGCTCGCGCGGGAGGCGCGCGAGGTTGCCGGAAAGCCGTCCGTCCTCATCGGGGGCTCGATCGGGCCCGTCGGCGATGCGGACTCACCGCGCTCCCGCGAGGACCGGTTGGCCGTCTTCACGGAGCAGGCGACCCTGCTCGACGGGCGCGGCGTCGACCTGTTCCTCGTCGAGACCTTCATCGACCTCGACGAAGTGGAGCTGGCGATCGCCGCCGTCCGCTCGGTCTCGGGGCTGCCAATCGTCGTCCAGCTAGCGTTCGACGACGGCGCCGAGACCCTGGCGGGCGCGACCGCGCAGGAGGCGATCGAGCGCCTCGGGGCGCTCGAGGTCGACCTCGTGGGCGCGAACTGCGGCCAGGGCCCGCAGGCCGCGCTCGAGGCGCTCGCGGAGATGGCGCCCACGGCGGCCCGGCTCGGGATCGGTCTCACGGCACAGCCGAATGTCGGCCTCCCGACCCGTGTCGGAGGCCGGCTGATCTATCCGAGCGCGGCACCCGAGTACTTCAGGGAGTTCGCGGCGCAGGCCGGCTCGCTCGGCGCCCGCGTGATCGGCGGCTGCTGTGGGACGACCCCCGTCCAGATCGAGGCGATCGCGGAGGCGGTCAGCGAGGGGCGGAAGCCGCGGCTGCAGCTCGTCGCAGCGGTGCGCGAGCGCCGGCGCGCGGTCTCCCGCAGCGAGGAGAAGACGAAGCTCGCCGCGATGCTCGAGGCGGGGGAGTGGGTCGTGTCGGTCGAGATCGATCCGCCCAAGGGCGCAAGCCTCGACGGCACGATCGAGCTCGCGGAGCGGCTGAGGGACTCGGGCGCCGTGCATGCCGTCGACGTGAACGACAATCCGATGGCCCGGGCCCGGATGAGCGCCCTGACCGCGTCCGGCGTGATCCAGCGCGTCGTCGGGATGGAGACGATTCCGCACGTGACGCCGCGCGACGCGACGATCATGGGGCTCGAGTCGCAGCTGCTCGGAGCCCATGCGATCGGCATCCGCAACGTGCTCGCGGTCACCGGCGATCCTCCCCGCGTCGGCGATCATCCGGGCTCGCACGGCGTCTACGAGATCGACTCGATCGGCCTCGTTCAGGTGCTCGACCGCCTCAACGCTGGCGAGGACTACACGGGCAAGGCGATCGACGCGCCCACGTCGTTCTTCATCGGCGTCGCGGTCAATCCCTCGGCCGAGGACCTGGACGCCGAGGTGGAGCGATTCCGGCGCAAGGTGGACGGCGGCGCCCGCTTCGCGATGACCCAGGCGCTCTTCGATCTCTCGTACCTCGACCGGCTCCACGACGCGCTCGGCGGCTCCTCGCCGATCCCGCTGCTCGTCGGGATCTGGCCGCTGCGGAGCTTCCAGCTCGCGCTCAGGCTCCACAACGAGGTGCCCGGGATCGTCGTTCCGGAGGCGATCCAGCAGCGGCTCGCGGACGCCGGTCCCGACGCGGCACGAGTCGGCATGGAGCTGGCGCGCTCCCTCTACGACGAAGCCCGCGGAAAGGCTGCGGGCGTGTACGTGATCCCGCCGTTTCGCGAGCCCGAGGCCGCACTCGAGCTGCTCGCTCCGTAGCGACGGAGCTCAGGTGATCCGGATCGCGACCCGCTTCGCGATCTCGCCGTTCGCCTCGATGAACGCGTACCAGACTCCCCGCTGGAGGGGTGCGGTGCTGCGGACGAACGAGACGACGGTCTCCGTCGCCGGCTTCGTCGCGGCCCCGACGAAGGTGAACGACGGCGTTCGCCAGACGATCTTGACCGTCGATGCCTGAGGGAGCGTCGTGAAGTGGAAGCGCGCCCACAGCTCCTTCCGCGGGCCTCTGGTGCGACGTGTCGGCGGACCGTTTCGGGTGGTGCTGGCGGAGGCACGGTCGACGATCCCCTCCGGTGGCGCGGGAATCGTCACCTGGAGCTCCGCGGGGGCGAGCGCGGCGCCACCGCTCGTGCCCGTGACCGTCACGACGTAGGTCCCGGGCTGCGGCCTGGCGGTCACGTGGAGCGAGCCGGTGTACCCGCCGGCGGCGGCCACAGAGGCCGACGTCCGTGAGAGGACGCTCCGCGGCGGCTCGGCGCGCCGCAGCGAGGCGGCCAGATCCGCCGGCCCGCCGACGGTGCCGGAGAAGGCGACGCGACCGCCGACGAGGAAGCTTTCCTTCCATTCGCCCGAGAACGTTGCGCTCTCGAGCGTCAAGGGGACGTCCTGGGCCGGGCGGGCGAGCCCCGACCCCGAGACGAGGAGTGCGGCCGCCATCGCGGCGATGACGATCGCGGGGAGGGGAGACCGCCGCATCAGCCGACGGTGATTCCCGGCTCCGGGGCCGGCGCGGGCGGGCTCTCCGGCGGCGAGCCACCCGACGACGAGCTTCCCGAGGACGAGCTCCCCGAGGACGGGCTCTCCACCGGCGCTGGAGGCGCCTCGGTGAGCTCGAGGACGACGGAGCGCCCGCCCTCGCCTCGCCTCACGTCGAACGTCACGAAGGCGCCCGGTGCGGCGGTCGCGGTCACCAGCAGCCGCCCGGGACGGGGTTTGATCGAGATCGCGACCCCGTTCTGCTCCGATCCCTCGACGGCGGTCGAGATCCCGCCCTGCCAGAGCTCGACCGTCGCGGTGCCATCGGCGATCTCCGAATCGGTGGCGACGATGCCGAGGCCCTGGATCTGTCCATCGCCGAGCTTGATCGTGACCCTGTGAACGTCCCCGTCGGCGGCGAAGGCGACGTCGCTCACGACCGCGGGCGTGACCGGGGTCGCGCCGAGGCCGCTGACCGGTGAGGACCCCAGCGCCTCGCCGGTGAGGGCGTCGAGGCGCGTGATCGTCCCGTCGGCGACGCTCGCGACGAAGACGCTGTCCTCGCCGCTCGACTCGAGCGACCCGGCGAGTGCCGACGGGCGCCCCGCGACCGTGACGCGAACGGGCTCGTTGTCGGGGAACGACGTGTCGACGACCGCCACCTCGTCCGTTCCCGGGAGCGTCGCGAACAGGCGGCCGTTGAACGGCACGATCCAGATCGCCTCGGGGCGGCCACCGAGCGGGATCGAGGCGCCAGGCGCCCCGCCGGAGAGGGCGAGCGCTGCGACGCCGTCCTCGACGGGGACGTAGAGCTGGTCGCGGAAGCCGACCGGCGCGCCGCTCAGTCCGCCGTCGACCGGGATCGGCTCGCCGGGAACGAGCTTGGCCGGCTTGATCTCGAACGGGTGGACGCTGCCCCCCTCGGGGTCGGTGACGAACGCGCTGCCGCCGGTCACGCCAACGCCGCCGGGCGAGAAGCCGAGGTCGACGCACGGGTCGAGACCGCCGTCGCCCACGACGCAGAGGCGCCCCTCCGAGCCCCCGACCGGCCGCACGGCGACGACCGGCTGGCCGTCCCCGCCCCCGAGCATCGCTCCGGCACCGAACTTGAACGCCGCGATGGGCGCCAGCCCGTCGGCCTCGAGCCTCGTCACCGTCCGGTCGTCGGAGACCACGATCGCGTCCCCCGCGGAGGCGACGGCCCGCGGCGAGGCTCCGTCGAGAAGCATCGCTCCAGGCTCGAGCGACCCGCTGTCGAGCTGCACGATGCGCCCGCCAGGGTCGGTAACGAAGAGGGAGGCGCCGCCGCTCGCGAGGGCTGCCCGCTCCTCCGGAGGCAGCACGAACGCGGGGACCACCTCCGCCGGTGCCGTCTCGGTAGCCCCGGCGGTCTCGGCCGCGTTCGTCGCGGGCGTCGAGGCGACAGTGGCCGGCGCCTCGGTTGTCGGGGCCGGTGCCGTGGCGGGCGCCGAGGAGGGCGAGCCGCCGGCCGTCAGGGCGATCACGGCGCCCGCCGCCACACCCACGACGAGCAGTGCCGCGAGGGCCCAAGCGAGCGGCTTGCGCCGGCCTCGCGACGGGGCGGGCCTCGGCGGGGGCGGGCCGGCGGGTGGGGCGAGGTCCTCGGCCCGGGCCGGCGCCTCTGGCGTCTCCCGCTCCGGCATCGCGGGAGCCGCCGTCTCCGGCGCGGCGGACATCGTCCCGGGCGCTGCGGAGGCGGCGAGCTCCGTCTCGGGAACGGGGCCCGGTGCCGGCACGGTCGGCGCGGCCGGCGCCGGTCGATCGGGGGCCGCGACCGTGGGCTCGACCGTCGGCGCCACGTCGATCGCGGGCTCGACCGTCGGGGCGACGTCGACCGTTGGTGCCACGTCCACCGTGGCGGCAGCAGCCGCTGCGGCGAGGGCCGTCGGGGCCACCGGCTCGGCTCGCTTCGTGGGCTGCTCCGCGATGGCCGCCCGCGCACCGGTGACGAGCTCGCGGATGCTCGGGTAGCGCTCGTCGGGCGTCTTCGCCAGCCCGCGCTTGAGCACGGGGTCGAGCTGCTCGGGGAGGTCCGGGCAGGCCGTCGAGATGCTCGGCGGCTGCTCCACGAGGTGCGCGTAGAGCATCGCGGCGTCGGACTCCTTGTCGAAGGGCAGGACGCCCGTCAGGCACTGGTAGAGAACGCAGGCGAGCGCGTACTGGTCGCTGCGCCCGTCGAGCGTCTTCCCCTCGATCTGCTCCGGTGCCGCGTAGTCGAGCGTGCCGACGAAGAAGCCGGTTCGCGTCAGCCCGGCCCGGGACGCCGCGTGCTTCGCGATGCCGAAGTCGGTCAGGTAGACGTGCTCGACCCCGCCGGGGTCGTCGTCGCCCGAGGAGACCATGATATTGGCCGGCTTCACGTCCCGGTGGATGAGCCCGCGCCGGTGAGCCGCGTGGAGTGCGTCGGCGACTGGCCCGACGACGGCGAGCGCTTCCTCCGGGTCGAGCCGGCCGCGCTGCGTGATCAGGCTCTTCAGGTCGGTGCCCTCGACGTACCGCATCGCGATGAAGAGGTGCCCGTCCACCTCGCCCGCCTCGTAGATCGGGACGATGTTCGGGTGCTCGATCGACGCCGCGAGCTGCCACTCGCGCTCGAACCGCTCCCGGAAGCTCGCGTCGCCGGCGAGCTCCGGCGTGAGCACCTTGAGGGCGACCCGTCGCTTCGGGCTGCGCTGCTCGGCCAGGTAGACGACGCCCATCCCGCCGCGCCCGATCACTCGCTCGATGCGGTACGAGCCGAGGTCGGCGCCCGCGTTCGGGTCGAGCTCGATGCTCATGACAGCTCCATCGGAGCGTCGCTCTGCCCATCCGCGGACGGGAGGTAGACTTCGGCGATGGCTGAGCTCGGAACCATGCGCGTCAAGAGCGGCCTCGCCGAGATGTTGAAGGGCGGGGTGATCATGGACGTTACCACTGCGGAGCAGGCGCGCATCGCAGAGGACGCAGGGGCCGTCTCGGTGATGGCGCTCGAGCGCGTTCCCGCCGACATCCGCGCCCAGGGCGGGGTCGCGCGCATGGCGGATCCGACGAAGATCAAGGAGATCCAGGAGGCGGTCACGATCCCCGTGATGGCGAAGTGCCGAATCGGGCACTTCGTCGAGGCGCAGATCCTCGAGTCGCTCGAGGTCGACTACATCGACGAGAGCGAGGTCCTGACGCCCGCCGACCAGGCGCATCACGTGGACAAGTGGAAGTTCCGCGTGCCGTTCGTCTGCGGTGCCACGAACCTCGGCGAGGCGCTTCGCCGGATCAACGAGGGCGCCGCGATGATCCGAACCAAGGGCGAGGCCGGGACGGGCGACATCGTCAACGCAGTGACGCACATGCGCGCGGTCGTCGGCGAGATCCGCCGCCTCGGCTCGCTAGCCGAGGAGGAGCTGTTCACCTCCGCAAAGGATCTACAGGCTCCGTTCGAGCTCCTGCGCTGGGTCGCCGAGCACCAGCGGCTGCCCGTCGTCATGTTCACGGCCGGCGGCATCGCGACGCCGGCCGACGCGGCGCTCTGCATGCAGCTCGGGGCCGACGGGGTGTTCGTCGGCTCGGGGATCTTCAAGAGCGACGAGCCGTCGGTCCGCGCGAAGGCGATCGTCGAGGCGACCACGCACTTCCGCGACCCCGACGTGCTCGCACGGGTCTCCGCCGGTCTCGGCGAGGCCATGCGGGGCCTCGACTCCTCGGCCATGCGGCCCGAGGAGTTGCTCCAGACCCGCGGCTGGTAAAGGGCCATGCGGATCGGCGTCCTCGCGGTTCAGGGGAACTTCCGCGAGCATCTCGCGGTGCTCTCGCGGCTCGGCGTGACCGGCGTGGAGGTTCGAAAGCCCGGGCAGCTCGAAGGGCTCGACGGGCTGATCGTGCCAGGTGGCGAGTCGACGGCGATCGGGCGCCTCCTTCGGCTCTACGACCTCGATGATGCGATCGCCGGTTTCGAGAGGCCGATTTTCGGCACCTGTGCGGGAATGATCCTGCTCGCGAGGGAGGCCGTCGACGGCGTGCCAGACCAGTTGCAGCTCGGGCTCGTCGACATCGCCGTGCGCCGCAACGGCTACGGCCGTCAGGTGCGGAGCTTCGAGGCCGATCTCGAACTCGTCGACGGCGGCCCCGCGCTGCGAGGGGTGTTCATCCGTGCTCCTCGGGTCGTCGAGGTCGCCCCGGAAGTCGAAACGCTCTCGCGGCTCGACGGTGACGCGGTCCTGCTGCGGCAGGGGCGGGTGCTCGTCTCGGCGTTTCACCCGGAGCTCACCGACGACCCGCGGGTGCACGAGCTGTTCGCGGAGATGGTCGGGAAGGAGGTGCGGGAACATGTCCGGGCATAGCAAGTGGTCGAGCATCAAGCACAAGAAGGGCGCGGCCGACGCAAAGCGCGGGCAGCTCTTCTCGAAGCTCGCGCGCGCGATCATCGTCGCCGCCAAGGAGGGCGGCCCCGACCCCGACGGCAATCTCGCGCTCCAGAACGCGATCGACAAGGCGCGTGAGGCCTCGATGCCGAAGGACAACATCGAGCGTGCGATCGCGCGCGGAGCCGGCACGGCGGGCGACGGCGAGGCCTACGAGCATGTCACGTACGAGGGGTACGGCCCCGGGGGCGTGGCGGTGCTCGTCGAGGCGCTCACGGACAACCGCAACCGCACCGCTTCCGACGTCCGCCACGTCTTCGCGAAGAACGACGGGAACCTCGGCACGTCGGGGGCGGTCGCGTGGCAGTTCGAGCGCAAGGGCGTGATCATCCTCGACGCCGGCGAGGTCGACGAGGACGAGCTGATGCTCGCCGCCGCCGAGGCCGGGGCCGAAGACGTGGCCCAGGACGGCTCGACCTACGAGGTGACGACTGCGCCGGAGAGCCTGGCGGCCGTCCGCGCGGCGCTCGAGGCCGCGGGGATCGGCTGCCGGTCGTACGAGCTGACGATGCTCCCGAAGTCGACCGTCGAGGTCGACGACGAGGCGGCCGCGAAGAAGCTCCTGCGGCTGATGGACGCCCTCGAGGACAACGACGACGTGCAGGGGGTCTACGCGAACTTCGACATCCCCGAGCAGGTGCTCGAGGCGGTGGCGTCCTAGCGCTTCGCGAGCCGGACGCGCCTGGTCACCGTCTTCTCGTTGCCCACGGCATCCGCGATCGTGACGCGGACGACGGCCGGCCCGGCGGCGGCGCCGCGAGGGACGGTGAGAGTGACGGCCCGGTCGCCCGCGAACGACGCGATGCTCTTCTCCACGAGCACCGCTCCGGCACGGAGTAGCGAGACCACCACGCTCACCGGCTCGGCCGCCGTGATCTCGACGCGGACGCGCCTCGTGCGGGCCGTTCGTTCAGCCCTGGCTTCGGTCAGCGACGCGTCCACCGTCGAGTCCGCCTGCGCGCTCGTGGACTGGGCTGCGAACGTCGCGGTCACCGACGCTCCGCCGGTGATCGGGACGGAGCACGTACCGACTCCGGCGCACGCCCCCGACCAGCCCGTGAACGTCGAGCCGGCATCGGGCGTCGCCGTCAGCACGACCGTCGTCCCCTGCGAGTAGGCCTCGGAGCAGTCGCTCCCGCAGCTGATCCCCGCGGGCGTGCTCGTGACCGTGCCCGTCCCGCTCCCGGCTCTCGTCACCGAGAGGGTCGAGGTCGCGGACTGGGGCGGAGGCTGCGGCTCGGGCGGGGAGGGCGGGTAGTAGGGGGAGCCCACCGTCGTCGCCGCGACCGGGCCCGCGGTGAGGAGGAGAGCGACGAGCCCGCCGGCGAGGAGGGTGGGGAGCCCGACCGTCATGCACGGGATACGGCGGCGGCCGGGGATCGGATTCGGCGCCGAGGCACACGTGGGGCCGGGCGAGTGCCCGGCCCCACGCTGGTTCGTGCTATCGCGCGCCTAGAGGCGCGGGATCCGGATTCCCCGCGTCTGCGTCTTCTGTGCTCCTGCCTCGTTCGTGAACGTGGTCTGGAGCTGCGCCCTGCCGGACGCGATCGCGTTGCGGAGGTTGATGATCAGCACGGCGGTGTCGGCGTCGAAACCCCGGACCGTGCGCGACTGCAGCGTCACCCCGTTACGCCGGACGCGGAAGACGATCCGCGACAGGTCCTGCTCCGCCGCCACGGTGATCTTCAGCTGGCGGATCCGGAAGAACGGGCCGGTCTTCGTGATCCTGGTACCGATCACGCTCGCCTGGACGCCCGGCGGTGGCGGTGGCGGTCCTGTCTGGACGAACGTCGCCGTGACGCTCTGGGCCTGCGTCATCGTCACCGTGCAGGTCCCTGTACCCGAGCACCCGGCTCCCGTCCAGCCCTGGAACGAGAAGCCCTGGGATGCTTGCGCCGTCAGGGTCACGGCCGTACCCGAGAGGTAGTTGGCGGTACACGTGGTCGGGCACGTGATCCCGACCGGGTTGCTCAGCACACCGCCGCTGTTCGCCGGCCCGGTGACGGTGACCGTCAAGGGGAACGTCTGCGCGTTGAACGTTGCGGTCACGACCGTCGCCGCGGTGACGGTTACGACGCACTGCGCCGTGCCGGTGCATCCGCCGCCGCTCCAGCCGCCGAACGTCGAGGCCGTCCCGGCGACCGCGGTCAGGGTGACCACCGTCCCCTGCGCATAGCTCTCACCGCAGTCCACGCCGCAGTTGATGCCTGCAGGCGCGCTCGTGACCGTCCCGGTTCCGGCCCCGGCCTTCGTGACCGTCAGCGGGAACATGTTCGGAGCCAGGACGAAGTTCGCCGTCACCGTGACGTTCGCTCCGCCGGGCGACGACTCCATGTTCACCTGGCACTGCGACGACGTCCCGCACCCTGTGACGACGGCCCCTGCGGGATTTACGGTCCACCCGGTGAAGTTCGACCCCGCCGCGGCGGTCGCCGTCAGCGTCGGCGTCGGCCCCGGGAAGAAGATGAACCACGAGTACTCGTTCGAGCACGGGTTCGGGGTGTTGACACCGCCGGCCCGCGTGCAGTTGAGCGCCGCATCGTCGCTCGTGACGAAGCCGCCTCCCGTCCCGGCGAGCTGGACCGTCAGCGTGGCCTCGTCCGTGAAGAACCCTGCGCTGGCCGACGGCGCCGCCGCAAGGGCCGCGGTCACGCCGACCACCAGCGCGAGGAGCAGCAACGGCTTGCGCCAGCGAGAGCGCGTTCGATCACCTTCCATACCAACCTCCCCCAATCGTGAAGCGAGCCGCTCCATCATCGGCTGCCGATGCGATCGAGTCAAGACGCGCGGACGAGGGACACCCGAAACGGTCCGGGCCCCGTGAGGGGCCCGGACGGATCGGACTGGACCGCGGCCCTAGACCGACGGGATGTTGATCCGCTTGCTCTGGCTCTTCGTCACCCCGAACTCGTTTTCGAACGTGACCTGGAGCTGCGCGCGGCCCGAAGCGATGCCGTTGCGGAGCGGGAAGGCGATCGTCCGCTGGCCGGCGCTGATCGTCGTCGCCTTGGAAGCGATCGTGACGCCGTTGCGCACGATGCGCTGCGTCACCGTCACGCGCTCGTCCGCGTCGACGGTCGTGCGCAGGACGCGCCGGAACCCGGGCGGGCCGTTCTTCGTGATCTTCGTCGAGACGAGCGCCGCCTGCACCGCCGTCAGGGCGAACGTCGCCGTCACCGATGCGGAGGCGTTCACGGCCAGCGTGCAGCTCGTTCCGCTACAGGCACCGCTGAAGCCCTGGAACGCCGATCCGGCCGCCGCCGCCGCCGTGAGCGTGACAGTCGTCCCGCCGACGACCGAGGCTGCGCACGTCGGCGCGCAACTGATGCCCGCAGGCGTGCTCGTCACCGTGCCGGAGCCGTTCCCCGCCGTCGCCACGGTGAGCGTGAAGAGCGGCCGCGGGTTGAACGTGGCGATCACCGTCGCGGTGGTCGTGACGAACGGCAGGATGCAGACGCTGTTCGTGCCCGAGCCGGCGCAGGCGCCGCCCCAGCCGCCGAAGGTGGAGCCCGAGGCGGGCGTCGCCGTCAGCGTGACGACCGTGGAGCCACCGTAGACCGCGGTGCACGTCGAGCCGCAGTTGATCCCGCCCGGGCTCCCGGTGACGGTGCCGCTCCCGGTGCCCGACTTGACGACGGTGAGGATGCGCGTCGAGTTGAACTGGGGCTGCACGACCACGGATCCCAGGAGTCGCCGCGTAAGCCCGAGGGCGGTCGTAGATGACGCAGATCGCGCCGCTCGCCGGTGACCACGCCGGGGCACCCGCCGGCCTTGAACCCCGCCGTGGAGCCCGGCGTCGGTGCGCACGGAGATCCGCACCTGTGTCGTGGTCGCGGCGAGAACCGGCGAAAGGCACGGATTCGGTGCCAGGAAACCGCCCGAGTACGAGCAGTTGACGAGGTTCGAGGGGAACGCGACGTTCGCGTCCCCGGTGACGATCCCGCTGCCGTTGCCCCGTCGGGACGACCTGGATCTGATTGGCGGAGAAGGCCTGCGGCACGAACACGGCCGCCGCGACCACCGCCAGAAGTACCACGAGACGCCTCACGGGTTCCCCCTTCCCCTCCTCACGCAGTCAATCGGTCCGGACGCTCCCCGGGACGGCGACGCCCGGCCGGGGGCCGGGCGTCGCCGTCGATCGGGAAGCGGTGGTTCTTCTCGTAAGCCCCTTTCCCCTAGCTCGGAGGAGGCTTTAGCTTGACGTTGCGGGTCTGCTGGAGCGGTGGCGCTCCCAGGTTGTTCGTGAAGGTGACGACCGCCGTGTACTTGCCGGCCGCCACGCTGTTCTTGATCTTGACGGTCAGCGCTTCCTGGCCGTCGACGCCGTTGTACGTCCTCGACGCGTAGGTCACGCCGCCCTGCTGGAGCTGGATCTTGACGGTGACCGACTGCTGCGCGTTGACCTTGATCTGGAGGACGCGCTTGGGGTTGGAGGCCGAGTAGATGACCTTGTTCCCCGTCACGCTCGCCTGAACCGCAGCCGCCGCGAAGGTGGCCGTCGCGCTCTGCGCCTGGCTCATCGTGACGACGCATGGGTTGGCGTTGTTCGCACAGACCCCACCCCAACCGGTGAACGTGTAGCCCGAGTCGGGCGTTGCGGTCAGGCTGACTTGCGAGCCCTGGGCGAAGTTCGCCGAACACGTTCCGGTGTTCCCGCCGCTCGTGCCGGACGAGCAGGAGATGCCGGGCTGGATGTTGCTGTTGACGCCGCCGTCACCGGTGACCGACACGCTGAGAGCCTGTGTCGCGATGTTGAACGTGGCGATGATGTTCGTCACCGAGTTGATGCCGAGGGTGCACGTCAGCGCCTGGCCTGCGGCGGCGCACGCGCCGCCCCAGCCGCCGAACGTCGCGCCCTGACCAGGTGCGGCCGTGAACGTCACGTTCGATCCCGCGCTGTAGCTGTGCGAGCAGTCCGCGGTGGTCGGGGTGCAGCTGATCCCGGCCGGGTTGCTGACCACCGATCCCTGGTTCGCGGCCGCCCCCTGTCGGACGACGGTGACCGGAAAACCAGGGGCCGCGACGATGTTCGCCGTGACCGTCACGTCGGTGTTCATCTGCACGTAGCAGGTCGCCTGCAGGCCGCAGCCGAAGGTGGGGGTGTTCGCGGGAGTGACGCTCCAGGCGGTGAACTCGGCGCCCGCGCCGGGATTCGCCTGGAGCCCGATGAAGGGCTGCGGAGGCTGCCCGAAGGGCACGGTCGTCGAGCAGGAGCCGGTGTTGCCGCCGCCACCCGCGAACGAGCAGTTGATCTGGGGGGTGCCGGGGCCCGCAATCTGCGTCACGCTTCCGTTTCCGGTACCGACGAGTTGTACGCCGAGCGTGTTGTTGCCGACGATCCCCGCGTTGGCGCCGGGTGCCAGCGCAACTGCGAGCGCCACGACGCTCGCTAGCGCGAGCAGCAGGCCCGCCTTCTTAGCGCGCGGCCTCGGACGTCTGCTTCCACCCATTCGACCTCCCTCTCTTCAAAGGCTCCGCTCTCGGACGAGAGCCTCCGGAGTCTACTCCGAGAGCAGGTCGGCGCCAAAGCGCCCTTACCCTTTCCTTACAAGCCCGTTTTCCGGGCTGAGCGGGGGCTTTCCCTCGAATGAAGGAACGTCCGGGACGGCGCCTAACCTCACTCTGTGACGGTCCTCGGCATCGACCCGGGCACGGCTGCGTGCGGCTACGGCATCGTGCGCCGCGAAGGATCGAGGCTCGTCGCGGTCGACTTCGGGTGGTTCGGCACCCCCGCGAAGGAGCAGCCGCAACTCCGCCTCAAGAGGATCCACGACGAGGTGTGTGGTCTCGTCGCACGGCATGCGCCCGACGCCGTGGCGCTCGAGGAGTCGTTCGTCGGCGCCGACGCGCGCACGGCGCTCTCCGTCGGACAGGCGCGGGGTGCGGCTCTCGTCGCCTGCGCGAACGCGGACGTGCCGTGCGCCGAGTACGCGCCGGCAACGGTCAAGCAGGCCGTCTGCGGCTACGGTCGCGCCGACAAGGCGCAGATGCAGCGGATGGTCCGGGCGATCCTCGCGCTCGACGAGGACCCCAAGCCGCACCATGCCGCCGACGCGCTTGCCGTCGCCATCTGCCACGCGCTCGCGTCGCCGCTGCTCGCGCTCGCCGGGGCCGGACGGTGATCGCGAGGCTCCGAGGCCGGCCCGTCGCCCTCGACGCGGAGGGGCTCGTGCTCGACGTCAACGGCGTCGGGTACCGCCTGTTCGCGACTCAGAGCGCCATCCGCAAGGCCGACGGTGCCGATGAGCTGACTCTCGAGACGTTCCTCCACGTTCGCGAGGACGCGCTCCAGCTCTTCGGGTTCGCGAGCGCCGACGAGCGGCAACTGTTCGAGCAGCTCCTCGGCGTGACGGGGGTCGGGCCGAAGATGGCGCTGGCGATCGTCTCGGCCTACGCTCCTGCCGACGTGCGGCGCGCGATCGTCGCCGAGGATCTGGCGCTCTTCCAGACGATTCCGGGCATCGGGCGCAAGCTCGCCCAGCGGGTCGTGCTCGAGCTGCGCGAGCGCGTCGGCGCCCTCCAGGTCGCCGGGCCGCCCGCCATGGGCGCCGGGGACGGGCACCTCGTCGCGAGGGACGCCCTCGTCGAGCTCGGCTACACGGTGGTCGAGGCCGAGCAGCGGCTCGCGGCGATCGATCCGGATCTGCCGCCGGCGGAACGCGTCCGCGCAGCCCTGAAGGCGGCATGACCCGCCTCACCGAAGCGGCGGTCGTCGCCGGGGACGAGGACGTCGACGTCACGCTGCGGCCTCGCCGCCTCGACGACTTCGTCGGGCAGGAGCGGATCAAGGAGCAGCTCTCGATCGTCCTCGAGGCGGCGAAGGGCAGGGGGGAGTCGCTCGACCATGTCCTGCTCGCCGGGCCGCCCGGCCTCGGCAAGACGAGCCTCGCCTTCATCATCCAGGAGGAGATGGGGGTCGGCATCCGCTGCGTCGCGGGCCCCGCCCTCGAGCGCAAGGGAGACATGGCCGCGATCCTCACCGGGCTCGAGGAGCACGACGTCCTCTTCATCGACGAGATCCACCGGCTGAACCGTGCGATCGAGGAGATCCTCTACCCTGCGCTCGAGGACTTCAGGCTCGACATCGTCGTCGGCCAGGGCCCCGCGGCGCGCACGCTGACGCTCGACCTCCCGTCGTTCACGCTCGTCGGCGCGACCACCCGCACGGGTCTCCTGACCACGCCGCTCCGGGATCGCTTCGGGATGACCTACCGGCTCGACTACTACGGCCCCGAGGAGCTGACGACGATCGTGCGGCGCTCTGCGCGCATCCTCGGCGTCGAGATCGGGCCCGACGCTGCGGCGGAGATCGCCCGGCGGTCGAGGGGGACGCCTCGAGTCGCGAACCGGATCCTCCGCAGGGTGCGCGACGTCGCCGAGGTTCGTCACGACGGGGTCGTGACGCTCGGCGTGGCCGGCGAGGCGCTCGCGCTCCTCGAGGTCGACGACGGCGGTCTCGAGCGGATCGACCGGGAGCTCCTGCGCGCGATCGTCCAGAAGTTCGGCGGCGGCCCGGTCGGCCTGTCGACGCTCGCCGTCGCGCTCGGCGAGGAGGCGGACACGATCGAGGACGTCTACGAGCCGTACCTGCTGCAGCTCGGGCTCATGCAGCGGACGCCCCGCGGACGGATCGTGACCGAGCTCGGCCGGGAGCGCGTCGGCGCCGCCACGCAGGAGGGTACGCTCTTCTCGTGAGCTCCCAGATCTGGGTGCCGGGCGCCCCCGGCCCGTCGCTCGAGGACTTCGTCACACGCCTCCACCAGGCGATCGAGCAGTTCGCGTCGCGCCGCAACCTCCCTGCGCCGGCCGTCGAGATCGAGCTGGCCGACGGCGCCAGCTTCACGCTGCACCAGATCCGGCCGGAGCCCGGCTACGGATTCGTCACGCTCTGCCCGATCCCGGAGGAGCAGGGCGAGCGCGAGGCCTGGGAAGGGGAATGCACGCCGGAGGAGGTGATCGTGCCGGTGGGCTCGATCAAGCGGATCACGCTCGGCGAGCCGGAGGAGCGTTCGCGCTTCGGCTTCGCGGTGCCGGACGGAGACGGAGCCTCCTGACGCTCAGGTAGCCGCCGCTGCTTCGGGGGCCCGCTCGGCCGCGGGCGGCTTCGTCGGGATCCTCCCCGTAAAGAACAGCGAGCCTGCCGCGAGCAGCGCGGCGATCCCGAACGCGCTGTCGAGCGCGTCGATCCGCGCCGCCTCGTTGACCTCGACGATCTCGTTCGCGACGTCGGGCGGCACACCGGCCTCGTCGAGAGCGGCAGTCAGATCGGCATCCGAGATGAACGGAACGCCGCCGACGAGCTCGGTGCTCGCCTGGGCCTTGACTTCGCTCGGGATGTCCGGGTTCTGCTGGACACCGGCGATGAAGGAGGCCGTGAGGCTCGCGATCAGGACGGAGCCGATCAGCGCAGTCCCGAGGGACGCGCCGAGGTTCGTGGCCGTGTTCTGGAGCCCGCCCACCTCGGCGCTCTCCTCGTCCGGCACGGCGGAGACCGTCACCGCCCCGAGCTGGGAGGCGAGGGCGCCGAGGCCGAGGCCGAGGAGCAGCATCGGAATGGTCACGACGCCCGCCTCGGCGCCGATCTCGATCCCGCTCATCAGAACGAGCAGCCCGGCGAGTATCGCCAGCATGCCGAGCTGGACGACCCGCCGCGGCGACGCCCGCGGGAAGAGCTTCGGGATGCCCGCGGCGCTGAGAAGCAGCGCGAACGAGAGGGGCAGGAGCCGGATCCCGGTGTCGAGCGCGCTCAGCCCGAGGACGACCGAGAGGAAGAGCGGCACCGCGAAGAAGGTACCCGCCTGCACCATGAACTGCGAGAAGAACATCGTCAGGCCGCCGACGAGCCGCGAGTTCTTGAGCATCGAGGGCCGGACGAGCGGCTCCCGGTCCTCCCGCTCGAGCTTCGACTCCCAGCGGAAGAAGACGTAGACGACGAGCAGGCCCGCGACGATCAGCCAGATCGTCGGCGAGAGGCCGAACAGCTCCGGCCCGTCCGGCTTCGGCTTCACCCAGCCCCACGCGCTCGAGCGGAGGACGCCGAAGACCGCCATCCCCAGGCCCGCGATCGAGAGGGCGGACCCGACGAGGTCGAGGTGGGAGGGGGTGCCCGGAGTGTCCCGGATCCGCCGCAGGAAGACGAGGATCACGAGCACGACCAGGACCTCGCCGGCGAAGACCCAGCGCCACGAGAAGTACGTCGTGACGGCGCCGCCGATCAGCGGCCCCGCGGCGACGGCCATCGCGCCCGAGGCGGCGATCAGGCCGTAGGCGGCGGAGCGGCGCTCGGCCGGGAAGTTGGCGGCGACGAGGGCCACGATCGCGGGCATGATCAGCGCGGCCCCGATCCCCTCGAGCAGCGACCAGCCGATGAGGAGCACGGCCAGGTTGGGGGCGAGCGCCGTCGTCAGCGATCCGGCGCCGTAGATGACGAGCCCGATCCCGAAGGCCCGCCTGCGCCCGATGATCGTGCCGATCTTCCCACCCGTGATCATGAGCGAGGCCATCACGAGCGTGTAGAGCGTGATCGCGGTCTGGATCCCCGTGATGTCGGTGCCGAGATCGTCCGCCACCGTCGCCATCGACACGTTCATGACCGAGCTGTCGAGCGTCATCAGGAACTGCCCGGCGGCCAGCACGAGCAGGACGAGGCTGGAGCCCTTCGCGGCTGCTCGCTCGGCTGTCACGTGCGCTAGCGCCTGAACTGGAGCTCGTGCCACGACGGCACGGGAGCCAGCTCGAGGAGCGCGCGGTCGCCGCGCGGGTCGCGGTACGTGAACTCCGAGCGCTCGTCGTCCCACTCCACCTCGAGCAGCTCCTGCTTGACCCGGTGGTCGAGCCACGCGCCGCGGAAGACGAGCTTCCGGAGCCAGTAGACGAGCGACTCCTCCCCGATCAGCGAGAGACGCTCCCAGTGACGCACGAGGTACTCGCCCAGGCCGCTTCGCGGGTCGTCGATCTGGCCCTCGGCCGCCACCGCCACGAGGTCGCCGATCTCGTCCGGGTCGAGCTCCTCGTCGTCGACGAGCCCGAGCCTGACTGCGGCTGCGTTGACCCGCTGCTCGAAGTCGAGCGCGTTGAAGCCGAAGCGGAACCCGAGGAACTCGACGACGTAGTCGTCGCCGGAGACGTAGTTCGAGTCGGACACGCGTACAAGGATAGAGCCGGTGCCGAACGGGATCCACGGCAGCAATCCGGCGGGCGGCTGCTTGTAGGGGCGGGGCGGTCGAGGCAGAACAGGAGTGGAACGATGCACGCCCGCGCCGCCGACACGACGATCGAAGAGCTCGACGCCCGCATGGGTTGGAGCGAGGAGGAGCGCGTGATCGCCTGGCGGATCGAGGCACTCATGCGTGCCGGCTACGACGAGCGCGCCGCGGTCGAGCTCTCCGAGTGTCGCCACGTCGACCTGTGCGCAGCCAGGCAGCTGATCGAGGCCGGCTGCCCCGTGGGGACGGCGCTTCGGATCCTGCGGTAGCCAGAGGCTCCTTGTTCGAGCGGCGCCGGGTCAGGCGGCGCGGCGGCTCGCGGACCGGTGTCGGAGCGGAACGAGGCGTCCCTCGAGCTCGAGCACGACCTCGAGCTCGCGGAGCAGGGGGCGTCCGAGCTCCGCCTCGAGCCGAGCACGAGCGGACCGAGCCGGGGTCGTCATCCGGTCGACGGCCACGAGGTCTGCGACGAGCCGGTCGTGCCCCCGTGCGGGGCGCGAGAATCTGCGGAGAAGCCCGGCGAGCGCGCGGCGGAGCATCGCCCCTCTGATTCGGAATCGAGCGCGCGAGTCCTGCGCCGTCCGACGCGCACCCTACTCTCGGACGGGCAATGGAGGGCACCTGGACGCTGCGTCCGTGCCCGCGCCGAGACGTCGAGGCCCTGGTGAACGAGCTGGGGCTCAGCGAGGTGACCGCGAGCGTCCTCGTCCGGCGCGGGTACGGCGATCCCGAGGCGGCACGCGCCTTCCTCGACGCGGGTCCGGTCAGCCACGACCCACTGCTCCTCGGCGACATGGGCGCCGCCTGCGATGCGATCCGGGCGGCGATCGCGGCCGGCCGCAGGATCTGCGTCCACGGCGACTACGACGTCGACGGGATCTGCGCGACCGCGGTCGCCCTCACGAGCCTGCGTCGACTCGGCGCGGACGCGGACTGGCACCTGCCGAGCCGGTTCGAGGAGGGCTACGGCGTCGCGCGGGAGACCCTGGCGCGCCTCGCCGACGAGGGCTTCGGGCTCGTGCTCACCGTGGACTGCGGGATCACCGCGGTCGACGAGGTGGCCGAGGCGAGGGCGCTCGGCCTCGACGTGGTCGTCACCGACCACCATCGGCCCGGCGATCGGCTTCCCGACTGTCCCGTCGTCGCCCCGCGACCGTCCGGGTATCCGTTCCCGGAGCTCTGCGGGACCGGCGTCGTGCTACAAGCTGGCGCAGGCCCTGCTCGGCGAAGAGGGCGCGCGCGAGCAGCTCGACCTCGTCGCGCTCGCGACCGTTGCCGACGTCGTTCCGCTGCTCGACGAGAACCGCGGCCTCGTCGCCGCGGGCGTCCGGCGCCTCGCCGATCAGGCAACGCGGGGCTCGCCGCGCTGATGCGGGTCGCCGGCGTCGACCCTGCCGGTGTCGATGCGGGGGCGATCGCCTTCCGGCTCGCGCCGCGCATCAACGCCGCCGGGCGCCTCGGTCACCCGAGAGCGGCGCTCGAGCTGCTGCTCACGGACGACCCGGCCGTGGCCCGCCGCCTCGCGGACGAGCTCGAGGAGCTCAACCGGAGCCGCCAGATCGTCGAGGAGCGGATTCTCCGCGAGGCGCTCGCGCAGGTCGCGGCGTGGCCGGAGGCCGTGCGCCAGCGTCCCGGCTACGTCCTGTGGGGCGAGGACTGGCACCCGGGCGTGATCGGCATCGTCGCCTCCCGGCTCGTCGAGCGGTTCCACCGGCCGGTCGTGCTGATCGCCGGCGGCGAGGACGAGTGGAAGGGATCCGGACGCTCGATGCCGGCGTTCGACCTGCACGGGGCGCTCGCCGCCTGCGCCGGGGATCTCGTGCGTTTCGGAGGGCACCGGGCGGCTGCGGGGCTCACGATCGAGCCGGCGCGCGTCGAGGCGTTCGCCCAGGCGTTCGCCGCTCACGCCTCGGACGTGCTCGCGCCCGCGGATCTCCGCCCCGTGGTCGTGGTCGACGCCGTCGTTCGGGGCGACGAGCTCACGCTCGAGCTCGTCGAGGAGCTCGAGCGGCTCGCCCCGTTCGGGCTCGGGAATCCGGGCGTGACCCTGCTCGCTCCGGCCTGCGAGCTCGGGGAGCTCGACGCGGTGGGGGGAGGCAAGCACCTGCGGCTTGCCGTCCGGGCGGGCGGCGTCCGCTCCGGGGCAATCGCGTTCGGCCAGGGATCCCTGCTCGACAGCCTCCGAGGAGACGGGCTCCACGACGTCGCCTTCCGGCTCGGCGCCAATCGCTGGAACGGGACCGTCTCGCCCCAGCTCGTCGTGCGGAGGCTCTTCGAAACGCCCGAAGCGTACGAGGAGCTGCGCCGCCGCCTCGCCGAGGAATGGCGGGCCGGCGAGGCCGCCTGGAGCGCGGAGGCTCGAGCGGTATTCGACGAGCTCGGCCTTGCGGGCGAAACGACGGTTCGGTGCAGCCTGCTCGAGTCCGAGACGTTCCGCGCGCTCCTCGAGGGCGAGTCGCTGCCGCTACGCGAGGCTGCGTAGATTCGCGCACGCGCCCGGGGACGGCCCCTCCGGCGCCTACAATGAGCTCATGGAGCAGGTCGTCAGCGGTCCAGCGGAGCGTCACCGCCGGCTCTTCGACGAGCTGGTCGCGACCGTCGGCGAGCACAACCCAGACGTCGACCGCGACCTGCTCGAGCGAGCGTTCGTCTTCGCCTGCGACGCGCACGAGGGACACGAGCGCCGGAGCGGGGAGGACTTCATCGTGCACCCGGCCGGCGTGGCGCGGATCCTCGCCGAGCTTCGCATGGACACCGCGACGGTCGCGGCCGCGCTTCTCCACGACGTCGTCGAGGACACGACCTCGACGATCGAGCGGCCTGCGAGCCGAGTTCGGCGACGAGATCGCGCAGCCTCGTCGAGGGCGTCACCAAGCTGACGCGGATCAAGTTCCAGAGCCGGGAGCAGGCGCAGGCCGAGAACTACCGCAAGATGATCGTCGCGATGGCCCAGGACATCCGGGTCATCCTGATCAAGCTCGCCGACCGGCTGCACAACATGCGGACGATCGAGTACCTCGGCAAGCAGAAGCAGATCCAGAAGGCGCGCGAGACGCTCGAGGTCTACGCGCCGCTCGCCCACCGCCTCGGCATCCACCAGATCAAGTGGGAGCTCGAGGACCTCGCCTTCCAGACGCTGCATCCGCGCAAGTACCAGGAGATCGGCGCGATGGTCGCTCAGCGCCGCGCCGACCGCGAGACGTACGTCGGCGAGGCCGGCGGGATCCTCGCCCGCGAGCTCGAGAAGGCCGGGATCCAGGCCGAGATCTCGGGCCGCGCGAAGCACTTCTACTCCATCTACGAGAAGATGGTGAAGCGCGGCAAGGAGTTCAACGAGATCTACGACCTGACCGCGATGCGCGTCATCGGCGGAGCGGTCGGGGCGCGAGGGGCAGGGCGACTGCTACGCCGTCCTCGGGATCATCCACTCGCTCTGGAAGCCGATGCCCGGCCGCTTCAAGGACTACGTCGCCATGCCGAAGTTCAACATGTACCGGTCGCTGCACACGACCGTGATCGGGCCCGAGGGGAAGCCGCTCGAGATCCAGGTGCGCACGCGAGAGATGCACGAGACCGCCGAGCTCGGCATCGCCGCGCACTGGCTCTACAAGGAGGGCCGCAAGGACGGCAAGGCCGAGGCGCGAGCGGCTCGCCTGGCTGAAGCAGCTGATGGACTGGCAGCAGGACGAGACGCGACCCGGGCGAGTTCATGCGCACGTTCCGGACCGACCTCTACGCCGACGAGGTGTACGTCTTCACGCCGAAGGGCGAGGTGAAGTCGCTTCCCGCCGGCTCGACGCCGATCGACTTCGCCTACGCGGTCCACACCGACGTCGGCCACCGGACGGTCGGAGCGAAGGTGAACGGCCGCATCGTGCCGCTCCACTACCAGCTGAAGAGCGGCGACTTCGTCGAGATCCTGACCTCGAAGCAGCTCGGGCCGGGGCCCGTCGCGCGACTGGCTCTCGATCGCCGTCTCCTCGCGCGCGCGCAACAAGATCCGCCAGTGGTGGAGCCGCGAGACCCGGGAGGACACCGAGCAGCGCGGGCGCGAGTCGCTCGAGCAGGCGCCTCAAGCAGCACAACCTGCCCGTACAAGAAGATCGCCGGCTCCCCGCTCCTCGCCGGCGTCATCCGCGAGATGAACTTCAAGAAGGCCGAGGACTTCTACCTCGCGCTCGGCTCCGGGAAGCTCCAGGTCTCGCAGGTCGTCGAACAAGGTGCTGCACAAGCTGAAGACGACGGAGGTCGCGGAGGAGGAGTCGATCCCGCTCAAGCCGAAGGCGCGGCACGCCGTCGCCTCGCAGGCCGTCGGGATCACGCGTCCCGGGCGTCGAGGACGTGCTCGTGCGGCTCGCGAAGTGCTGCAACCCCGTTCCCGGCGACGACATCTGCGGCTACATCTCGCTCGGCAAGGGCATCACCATCCACCGCGACGACTGCCCGAACGTCAAGGCGCTCCGGCGCAACCCGGAGCGCTTCACCGACGGTCGAGTGGGACGGTGGAGCGACGCAGAGCTTCCGCGTCCAGATCGCCGTCGACTCGTGGGACCGCCCGCGCCTGCTCGAGGACGTCGCCCGGACGTTCGCCGAGCACGGCGCGAACATCGTCGAGTACTCGGGCCACGTCGAGGACCAGATGGCGAAGAACTGGTACGTCGCCGAGATCGGTGACGTGAAGGCGCTCCGGGCGCTCCTCGAACGCGCTGCGCAACATCGAGTCGGTGTTCGACGCGTACCGCGTAACGCCGTCGTGACCGAGCCGCGCCGTCGCGCTCCTCCGCGAGCTCGTCGCGCGCGGACGAGGCGCGTGCCGCGGCGCCTCGAGGAGCTCGACGAGCTGATCGCGCGAGACGGCGAGCGTTCGTGAGCTGTCCGATCGGCTCGCCGCGCTGCTCGCCTCAGCGCCGTCCGAGCGGAGCGGATCGAGAAGGAGACCTCGCAGGCCGACGGCGAGGTTCGAGGAACGGGCCGCGTGCCCTGGCCGAGGCCGAGTCCGAGCTCGCGAGAGCCGAGCGAACGGCGACGAGGAGCTGATCGCCGCCGCGCGACGCTTCGTCGTGCGCGCGCGGGACGCCCTGTCGATCGCCGAGAAACGGGCAGCGGCCGCCCGCGCGGAGGCACTGGAGCTCGACCGTCGCCGTCGCGCAGGCCGAGCAGGAGGTGCCGGAAGTCGAGGCGGCGGGCTGCCGCGCTCGCGGAGCTCCTCCGAGACCGTTCGGGGCTCGCGCAGGAGGCCGGGCATCCCCCCGAGCCGGGGCTCGGCGGCGTCGCAGCGTGGGCGAGCGGCGCGCGAGCCGCGCTCGTGGTCGCGCGCAGCGCGCGTCGCCGCCGAGCGCGAGGCGGTGATCCGCCAGGCGAACGAGCTCGGATCCGTCGTCCTCGGTGAGGCGCTCGTCGCCTCCAGCGCGGCGCTCGTCGCGCGCCGCGTCGAGGAGGCGATCGAGGCGGGCCACAGCTAACCGCGCGAGCCGGTTTGCGCGATCGTCCCGAGATCGGGCTGTCCCCGATCGGGACACGGCTGCTCGGCCCCTGATCGTGTCAGGCGGCTGGCAGCAGCTCGGCGCTGTACGTGCCCTCGTCGTCCTCGAACGTCAGCTCGAGCGCTCGCTTGCCGTCACGCGTCTCCGCCTGGCAGGTGACGACGTGGCCCTGGCGAACGAGGACGAGATCAGGACAATCGACCGCCGCGCCCGGGCCGAGTTGGCCCGCCAGCGAGCGTTCGGCCTCCGGCGTGTGGAGCAGCGGCTCGTCGAACGAGACGTTTCCTTCGCCGTCGGTCTGCCGGACGGTGAGGTCGATCTCGGTCCCGTCGTCCGCGGTCGCCCGGCACTCGAACGTGGAGCCCTGCTCGGCGACCACATCCTCCGGACAGGTGACGGAGGCGAGCGAGACGCCGGTCTCGTCCTCGATCCGGGTCGCGAAGGATTCCTCGGCGCTCTCGAGGTCGAGGGTCTTCGTACACCCGACGAGGGCAAGCAGGGCAGCGAGCGAGATCAGCACGAGCCTCACGAGGCTTCGGACCAGGGCACGCCACCCGTGTCCCAGCCGACGAGACAGTGCGCCGAGACGAGCAGCGCCGTGCGCTCGAGGAACGCTCGATCGTCCTCGGCGAACCCGCCCGGATCCTCGGTCGAGACCCGCAAGGCCGCGATTCGCTGGCCGTCGTAGACGACGGGGACGTCGACCGTTTCGGCGCCGTCCGATGCCTCGCCGGCCGCCGGCCCGGGCACGAGCTCACCGCCTTCGACGAACAGGAGGCTGACGGCGGAGTACCGGTCGACCCGATCGTGCAGGGCCGCGACCGTCTGCCGCAGCACCTCGTCGGCCTCCGGCTCCCGGTTGAGGATCCGGTCGACCGCCTCGAGCGCACCGGCGTACGGTTGGACGTCCATCGACCTCAAGCGAGCCAGCGGGACGACACCATGCGCGCGACGTGCTCGAGGAACACGACGTCGTCGGTGTCGAACGCGGCCGGCTGGTCGGAGTCGATGTCGATCTCGCCGACCATGTCCCCGCCGGTCCTGATCGGCACCACGATCTCGCTGCGAGTCGACGGGAAGCACGCGAGGTAGCGGTCGTCGGCGTCGACGTCGTCGACGACCTCGGTCGTTCCGCTCGCCGCCGCGGCGCCGCAGATTCCCTCGCCGATCGGGATCCTGGCATGCTCTGTCGGCGCCGGGCCGTTCCACGGCCCGAGGACGAGCTCCGCGCCCTCGACCCGGTAGATCCCCACCCACGAGTAGTGGTCGAAGCGCTCTCGCAACAGGTCGACCGTTCGCTGGAGCGCACGATCGGAGGTCGGCTCGGAGTTCACGAACCGGTCGATCGCGTCGAGTGCCCCTCGACGCCGGTCGGACAGGGACATCACCACGGTCATGCGGGCACCTCCTCGAGGTCGGCTCCCTCGAACTCGCCGAGCGCCTGCCGGATCGATGCCGGAATCGGGCTCGGCCGGCGCCGTGCGAGATCGACGAAGACGATCGTCTGCTCTGCCATGCACATGAGGGTATCGTCCTCGATCCGGTAGGCGGCGAACGCGGTGGTCACGCTCGTCCGTGCCGACGCGTCTCGTCCGCACGAACACCTCGAGCAGGTCGTCGAAGAGCGCGGGGGCGTGGTAGTCGACGGTCAGCAGCCCGCATCACGAACTGCTGCTCGTCAGCATGGGAGATGACCAGGCCGAGGTGACGGGTGTACTCGACGCGTGCCACGTCGAAGAACGGCATGTAGCGCCCGTAATAGACGATCCCCTGCGCGTCGGTGTCGGAGAAACCCACGCGTGCGAGCGCCGAGTACTTGAAAGGCGGCTTGCGGTCGGTGACCCGGCCGAGCTCGAGCGTCATCCGCGGATCACGGCGAGCACCTCGTCGCGCTTTCGCTCCATCAGCTCGCGCTGAGCGCGCTTCGAGATTCAGGCGCAGCAGCGGCTCGGTATTGGACGGTCGCACGTTCATGTGCCAGTCGCTCGCCGTCACCGAGATGCCGTCGAGGTGGGAGACCTCGCCCTCGGCGCCGAACCGCTCCTTCAGCTCCTGGAGCTTGAGCGCGACGTCGGGAACGGGCGTGTTGAGCTCACCGGTGAGGTGGTAGCGGTCCCGGTAGGGGGCGAGGATCTCCGAGAGGCGCCGGCCGCGCCGGGAGACCAGCTCGAGGACGAGCAGCATCGGGACGACGCCGGAGTCGGCCTGGAAGTAGTCCCGGAAGTAGTAGTGCCCCGAAACCTCGCCGCCGAACACGGCGTCGTCCTTGCGCATCCGGTGCTTGAAGAACGCGTGGCCGACCCGGTTGATCAAGCGCCTGCCCTCCGGCCGCTTCGACCGTCTCCGGCACGGCCCAGCTCGCCCGGACGTCGTAGAGGATCCGTCGCGCCCGGCTCACGCTCGAGGATCGACCTCGCGCCAGGAGGGCGGTGACGAAGTCGCCCGGCGACGAACTGCTCCGGTGTCGTCGACGAAGAAGCAGCGGTCGGCGTCGCCGTCGAACGCGATCCCGAGATCGGCACCCTCCTCGAGCACCTTCGACGACGATGAACTCCCGGTTCTCCGGGAGCAGCGGGTTCGGCTCGTGGTTCGGGAAGGATCCGTCAGGCTCGAAGAAGCACGGCACGGCGGCGACCGGGAGGCGCTCGAGGAGTGGCGGCAGCATCCGTCCCGCCATCCCGTTCGCGGCGTCGATCACGACGCTGAGCGGCCCGATCGCGCTCGGGTCGACGAACGACAGCACCTCGTCCGCCCAGGCCGGGTAGATGTCCTCCTCCCGGACAGCACCCTGCGCGCGGCGGCCCTTGGCCGAAGCCCCGCTCGGCGCGGCTTCGCACCGCCTGGAGACCGGAGTCGCCGCCGACGGGCAGCGCGCCGCGGCGCACGATCTTCATCCCCGTGTACTCCTTCGGGTTGTGCGAGGCGGTCACGGTCACGCCGCCGTCGAGCGCGAGCGAGCCGACGGCGAAGTAGAGCATCTCCGTGCCGATCATCCCGACGTCGACGACGTCCACGCCGGCGTCGGACACGCCGCGCGCGACCGCCTCGGCCATCGTCGGGGAGGACAGTCGCATGTCGCGTCCGATCGCGATCGCCGCGGGCTCGAACTCCTCGGCGTAGGCGCGCCCGACTGCGTAGGCCCCCTCCTCGTCGAGCTCCGACGGATAGAGGCCGCGAATGTCGTAGGCCTTGAAGACCTTCGGGTCGAGCGTCACGGTCGCATCCTAGGAACCGCGCCAGGCGGCGGCGAGCTTGCGCCGGGTCTCCTCGAGGTGCTCCGGCATCACCTTCACGTCCGCGAGCACCGGCATGAAGTTCGTGTCTCCGGCCCAGCGCGGGACGACGTGCTCGTGGACGTGGTCGACGACCCCGGCCCCGGCGATCCGTCCGAGATTCCATCCGAGGTTGTAGCCCTGGGGCGCCATCGTCCGTCCGAGCACGGCGAGCGAGCGAGAGACGAGGCGGTGGATCTCGAGCGCCTCCTCGTCGTCGAGCTGTCCGATCTCCCCGACGTGGCGGAGCGGGCTGACCATCAGATGACCCGACGCGTACGGGTACTTGTTCATGACCACGAAGGCACGATCTCCGCGATGGACGACGAGCCCGCTCTCGTCGTCGAGAGAGGCGATCTGGCAGAAGACGCAGCCGGGCTGCTCGTCGGCCGACTGGATGTACTCGAGGCGCCACGGAGCCCAGAGCCGCTCGGTCATGCCCGGACCCTAGCCTTCGGGAAGGAGCTCTGCGCATCGAGCTGAAGCTACCGTTGATTCGAATGCGCCAAGCCTTCGCTGTTCTCGCGGTGATCGCCGCCTGCGTGCTCGCCGCCGGCTCCGCGATTGGAGCGCAGCCGGTGTTCAGGGGCTCGATCACCGAGCTCGGCCCCGGCGTGCGCGAGTGGATGACGGGCCTTTCGTGGCGGCCCGGCTGCCCCGTATCGCTCGACCACCTGCGCCTCGTGACCGTGTCGCACTGGGGCTTCGACGGCCGGCGCAAGACCGGCAGCCTCGTCGTCAACGAGGATGTCGCCGGCGAGGTGCTCGGGATCATGCGCGCGCTCTTTCGGCGAGAGGTTCCCGATTCGCCGGATGCAGCTCGTCGACCGCTACCGGGCCAGCGACTTCCGGTCGATCGAGGCAGACAACACCTCCGCGTTCAACTGCCGCTACGTCGACGGCACTACCCGCTGGTCCGAACACGCCTACGGCCGAGCGATCGACGTCAACCCGATCGAGAACCCGTACGTCACCGGCGACGGCCGCGTCTTCCACGACGCCAGCGTGCCCTTCGTCGACCGGTCGCCGCACCGCCCGGGCATGGCGGTTCCCGGCGGGGAGCTCGTTGAGGCGTTCGCGGCAGCGGGCTGGGGATGGGGCGGTTTCTGGAGCGGCGCCAGGGACTATCAGCACTTCTCGGCCAGCGGGCGTTAGCAAGCGCTGTCCGCGGTCGTCGTCACACTACCAAGCCGGCTGCTCCGCCCCGGGCCGGGGCCTCAGGGCCCTCCACGGTCGATATCGGCCCGACCTCCGGTCGGGCAACGATTCGAGCCTAGAGCCACTTCTTCCAGCGGAAGAAGCCGACCATTCCGACGAGCGCGGCGATCATCACCGCCGATGATCACCCAGAAGGCCTGCGTGTCCGCCCTCGCCTGGGAAGGCGACGTTCATTCCGAAGATGCCGGTGATCAGCGTACAGCGGCAGCATGATCACGCTGATCACGTGAGGACTCGCAGGATGTCGTTCTGCTTGTGCGAGATCACCGACTCGTTCGTCGACTCGAGTGCCTCGACGACCTCCTTGTAGTTGTCGAGCAGATCCCAGATGCGCTCGGACGAGTCGACGATGTCGTCGAAGTAGAGCTCGAGGTCCTCCGGGAGGAAGCGCTGGACGTGGCGCTCGAGCAGCCGCAGCGTCGCGCGCTCGGGCTTGATGATCTTGCGGTAGGAGATGATCTCCTGCTTGGCGTTCGAGATGTCGCGCACGACCTCCTCGCTCGCTCCCTCGAACATCTCGTCCTCGATCGAGTCGAGCTTGTGCCCGATCTTGTCGAGGATCGGGAAGCAGTAGTCGAAGAGGTCGTCGAGGACGTGGTAGAGCAGGTAGCCGGAACCCTTCGCGAACAGCTCGCTCGCCAGCTCGGGATCGGCCTCGCAGCGGTTGAACAGGCGCGAGACCGGGAGCAGCTCGACGTTCGGGAGCGTGACGAGGAAGTCCTGGCCGACGAAGACGTCGAGCTCGGCAGCGTTCAGCCGCTGGATCGCCTTGTCGTACTTCGGGAAGTGAAGAACGACGAACAGATAGCTCGGGTACTCGTCGATCTTCGGCCGCTGGCGCTTCGAGAGGACGTCCTCGACGTCGAGCTCGTGGAAGCCGAAGCGCGCAGCGAGCTCGCTCGCCTCGAGCTGGCCCGGGTTGTCGACGTGATACCAGGTGAGCCCGTCAGCGGCGAGCTCGCGAATGCGCGCGCCCTGCTTCTCGACCTCGTCCGACCGAGGCCTGGCGCCGCGCCGGATGCGGGAGAGCGTCGGCCGTGCCATGGGTACTGAAGGGATCCTCGAGAGGGCGGGTCACGAGCCACATTGTACCCCCGGAGTATCGGCGTGTCAGGGAGCCGACTTGACCCGCTCGAGCGCGCGTGCCGCCTCGGCGGCCAGCTCGCGGACGATCTCCGCCGCCGGCTCGCGCTGGACGATCGGAAGCTCGATGCCGACGACGTCACACAGCGTCGTACGGATCATGGGCGATGCGCCTGGCAGGATTCGAACCTGCGACCTTGCGCTCCGGAGGCGCACGCTCTATCCCCTGAGCTACAGGCGCAGCGAGCGACACGGTACCACGAGGGTGCGGCCCGGCTCGCCCCGGGGCGCACCCTCGTTCTCGTGGGTCAGGCGGGAATCTGGGTCTCGACCGCGATCGGCGCCGGGTCGATGCCGACGTCGACGTAGCCGGTATCGGTGCCGTTGCCGCCGTCGATCAGGGTGTCGGCCTCGTCGTCCCCGGCGCGGAGAATGTCGACCCCGAAGCTGCCGGAGAAGGAGTCCGCGCCCGCGCCACCCGTCAGGTCGTCGTTCTGCGCGCCACCGAGCAACGTGTCGTTGCCGCCGCCGCCGTTCAGCAGGTCGGCGCCGTCGTAGCCGTCCAGGGTGTCGTTGCCGGCACCGCCGGTCAGCTGGTCGCCGCCGGTGCCGCCGTTCAGGGTGTCGCCGCCGTCGCCGGCGACGAGGACGACCCGGCTCGCGAACGTCGTTCCGGCGCCGAACCCGCCTCGCGCGGTGAGGGTGTTCTGGCCGCCGCCGCCGCGGAGCTCGACCTCGGCGGGCTGCTGGGCGAGGGTGATGTCGACGTCGGTGTCGTTGTTGAGCGCGATGCCGGCGGTGCCGACGGCGAGCGTGTCGTTGCCGGCGGTGCCGATGACGAGGACGCGGTCGGTGGTGTCGCCGAGCGTGGCCTGGATCTCGATCTCGCTGGTGCCGGTGTCGGCGCTGAAGCCGGGGGCGAGGGCGCCGCCGGCCTGGTCGATGATCAGCCGTTCGCTGCTGCCGGTCTGGCCGGTGACGACGATCGTGTCGGTGTTGGTGGTGGTGGCGGTGCCGCAGGCGCTGCCGTTGTAGGTGATCGCTCCGGCGGAGACGGCGAGGGTGCCGTCGGTGCCGGCGTTGATCGTCGCCGAGACCGTTCTCGAGGGGGCGTCGTAGGAGCAACCCGAGGGAGGAGGCGGCGGAGGAGGAGGCGGAGGCGGGGGTGGCGGCCCGCCGCCGTCACCGATCAGGGTTTCGACGTTGACGGGCGATGGGTCGATGCCGGTGTCGAAGTACAGGGTGTCGGTGCCGCCGCCACCGTCGAAGGAGGTGTCAGCCAGGTCGTCGTCGGCGCGGAGGACGTCGACCCCGAAGCCGCCGAAGAACGCGTCGGCCCCGGCGCCGCCAGTGATGTCGTCGTTGCCCGCTCCGCCGGTGAGCGAGTCGTTGCCGCCGCCGCCGCCGATCGTGTCGTTGCCGCCGCCGCCGTCCACGTTGTCGACCCCGGCCCCGCCGGTGATCGAGTCGCCGGTGTTGCCGCCGCGGAGCGTGTCGCCGCTGTCGCCGGCCATCAGCCCGACCTGGTTCGCGAAGGTGGTGCCTGCGCCGAAGCCGCCGAGGGCGGTGAGGGTGTTCTGGCCGCCGCCGCCGCGGAGCTCGACCTGGGTGGGTGTCTGGGCGAGGGTGATGTCGACGTCGGTGTCGTTGTTGAGCGCGATGCCGGCGGTGCCGACGGCGAGCGTGTCGTTGCCGGCGGTGCCGATGACGAGGACGCGGTCGGTGGTGTCGCCGAGCGTGGCCTGGATCTCGATCTCGCTGGTGCCGGTGTCGGCGCTGAAGCCGGGGGCGAGGGCGCCGCCGGCCTGGTCGATGATCAGCCGTTCGCTGCTGCCGGTCTGGCCGGTGACGACGATCGTGTCGGTGTTGGTGGTGGTGGCGGTGCCGCAGGCGCTGCCGTTGTAGGTGATCGCTCCGGCGGAGACGGCGAGGGTGCCGTCGGTGCCGGCGTTGATCGTCGCCGAGACCGTTCTCGAGGGGGCGTCGTAGGAGCAACCCGAGGGAGGAGGCGGCGGAGGCGGAGGAGGCGGCGGCGGGCCGCCGTCCCCGATCAGGGTTTCGACGGACGTCGCGCCGGGATCGACGCCGGTGTCGAAGTAGAGCGTGTCGCTGCCGCCGCTGCCGTTGAACGAGGCGTCGGCCTCGTCGTCCTGCGCGTAGAACACGTCGTTGCCGGTGCTGCCCGTGAACGCATCGATGCCTGGTCCGCCCGTGACGGTGTCATTGCCGCCGCCGGCGCCGATCGTGTCGTTGCCGGGTCCGGCGTCGATGACGTCGTCCAGCTCCTGGCCCTGGATGTTGTCGTTCCCCGGGCCCCCGTAGAGGAAGTCGGGGTCGGAGCTGCCGCGCAGCAGCGTCTCGCTGCCCTCGCCGCCGTCGATCGTCAGCGGCCCGAGGAAATGCAGTCCGGCGCCGAACTCGCCGCGGCCGTTGATGTAGTCGTCCCCGCCGAGGGCGTAGATCTCCATCGGGAAGATGCCGGGGGAGAAGGTGACGTCGACGTCGCCGTCGCCCGTGAGCGCGAGCCCGTTCTGACCGGGCGCGATCGAGTCCGCCGCCTCGGTCCCGTACGCCACGACCGTGTCGGTCGCATCACCGAGGGCCGTCTGGATCTCGATCTCCGAGATCGTCGGGTTTTCGGACGTGAAGCCGGGGCGGAACGTCCCGCCGCGCTGGTCGAGCGTCAGCCGCTCGGTCGTACCGACCGCGCCGTTGATCACGATCGAGTTGGTGTTGGTGGTCGTGGCCGCACCGCAGGGAACCGGGACGGCGCCGAAGGCAATCGCGCCCGACTGCACGACCAGGGTTGCCTGGGCGCCCGGCGTGATGGTCGCGAAGACCTGCCGGGTGTCGGGTGAGTAGGCGCAGGTTTCGGCGTTTGCCGCCGCCGCCTGGGCGAGTGCGCCGATCGCGAGAGCGGCGAGGAGGGCGAGCATGCGACGCGTGCGAGCGGGCGTGCGCTCACCGAAAGCGCGTGCGAACAGGGTCATGAGATCTCCGGGGGGTCGACGGAAAGTGCTCTCACCCTAGCCTCAAAGGGGCTAAACGGCAATGGGCTAATGTCCCTCCGTGCTCCTGGAGCATCGTCCGCGCGTCCTTCGGCTCGGCGCGCCGTTTCGCATCAGCCGCTCGATCGACACAGAGGTCGAGCTCGTGGAGGTCGCGCTGACCGCGGGCGGGGTGACCGGGTACGGGGAGGCCGCGCCGCAGGATCACTACGGCGAGAGCACCGCGTCGACCTCGGCGTTCCTCGACGAGTGCGGAGGCAAGCTCGGGGAGGATCCGTTCGCGCTCGAGGAGATCGAGACCCGCATCCGGGAGCTTCCGGGCGAGGCCGCGGCCACGGCGGCGGTGGACGCGGCACTCCACGACCTGTGCGGGAAGCTCGCGGGGATCGCGGTCTGGCGGCTGTTGGGCGTTCCCCGTGCGTCGCCGCCGACCTCCTACACGATCTGGCTCGGCGACCCCGACGAGATGGCCGGGCGGGCGGAGGCGACCGGCGATCAGTTCCGGCGGCTGAAGCTGAAGCTCGGGGGGCGCGACGGCCTCGACGTCGAGCGTGTCCGCGCCGTTCGCTCGGTGACGAGCTTGCCGCTTCAGGTCGACGTGAACGAGTACTGGTCGCTCGACGAGGCGCTCGACGCGATCCCCGAGCTGGCGGCCCTCGGCGTCGAGTACGTCGAGCAGCCGCTGCCGGCAGGCGACCCCGGCGGGGCCGAGCTGCGGGCGCGGTCGTCGCTGCCAATCTACTTGGACGAGGACTGCCACACGCTCGAGGACGTGGCCGCCTGTGCGGAGCGCGGTCACGGCGTGAACATCAAGCTCGCCAAGTCGGGCGGCATCCGCGAAGCGATCCGGATGGTTCACGCGGCGCGCGCGCTTGGCCTCGGCGTGATGATCGGATGCATGGTCGAATCGACGCTCGGCATCGCCGCCGCCTGCCCGGTCGCCAGCCTCTGCGACCACGTCGACCTCGACGGCAACCTCCTGCTCGCGGAGGATCCCTGGGACGGCGTCGAGCTCGTCGACGGCATCCAGCTCCCGTCGGAGAGCCCCGGGCTCGGCGTCTCGGCCCGGGGCGGGTCGTGACGCTGGCCCCGTGAAGGAGGGCGCGCCCAAGCGGTACCTGATCATCGCCGAGGGCCATTCGGCGGATCCGCACCACGGGAAGACGATGCGCGGGATCGTCCGCTACGCACCCGACCCGACCGTCGCCATCCTCGACTCGACGCGTGCCGGGGAGACGTACGAGGGAATTCCCGATCGTCGCCCGCGTTGCCGACTCGCTCTGCTTCGGACCGACGACTGCGATCGTCGGCGTCGCGCCGACCGGTGGGGCGCTGACTGCTGAATGGCGTGAGATCCTGCGCACGGCGATCTCGAACGGGCTGGACGTCGAGGCCGGGCTGCATACGTTCCTCACGGACGATCCCGAGCTCGCGGAGGCAGCGCGGCGCCACCGCGTCGCGCTCCGCGACCTGCGGCGGCCGCCCGAGGGGATCGGTGTCCCGACCGGCGAGAACCTCCGGCTCGGTGCGACGGTGGTGCACACGGTCGGTTCGGACTGCGCGATCGGGAAGAAGACGATGGCGCTCGAGCTCGACCTGGAGGCGCGCCGGCGAGGGCTCGCGTCCGTGTTCGTCCCGACCGGCCAGACCGGCATCGCGATCGCCGGGTGGGGGATCGCCGTCGACGCGGTCGTCTCGGACTTCGTCGCCGGCGCGGCCGAGCGCCTCGTCGTCGAGGGCGCGAGCCGCGGCGACCTCCTGTGGGTCGAGGGACAGGGGGCGCTGATCCATCCGTACTACTCGGCGGTCACGCTCGGCCTCTACCACGGCTCGATGCCGCACCTGCTCGTCCTCTGCCACAAGGCCGGCGACACGCACATCGAGGAGTTGCCCGCTCATCCGATCCCGCCTCTCGCAGAGCTCGTCGAGCTCTACGAGCGCGTGGCGTTGCCCGCCCGCCCGGCCACGGTGGCGGCGATCGCGCTCAACACGGCGAGCCTCGACGACGACGCGGCGCGTGCCGCCGTTCGTTCGGCTGAGGCGGAGACCGGTCTCGCCGCGGACGACCCGGTTCGCTTCGGCGCGGGGCGCTTGCTCGACGCCGTTCTCGCGCGCCTGGCCGAGCTGCGCTCCTGACCCTCGTTTCGGGGAGGTTGCCATGCTCGGCGGCGGTGTACCTTTCCAGGATGGTCGGGAGGGCGTTCTTCGCGTCGTTCGCGGCGGCTGTCGTTCTCACGCTCGTTCCGGCAGTACAGGCGGCGCCGGGGCTCTTCGTCGGCGTCGCCGACGACTACCTGAAGTCCGAGCCGAGCCGGGCAGCCTCCGCCATCCGCGAGCTCGGCTTCTCGGCCGTACGCCTGACGCTCGACTGGAGTCCCGGTCAGGCCTCTCTCGGTGCGAGCGAGCAAGCGGCTCTCCGGAACGCTGTCACGGCCGGATCCGGCCTCCGCATCGTCGTCGCGGCGTTCTCCCGAACGAGCACGCCGCTGACCGAGACCGACCGCGACCAGTACTGCTCGTATCTGCGCAGCATCGCCAGCTCGTTCCCCGCGATCAACGATTTCGTCGTCTGGAACGAGCCGAACAAGACGACATTCTGGAAGCGGCAGTTCGAGGCGGACGGCTCGAGCGCGGCACCTCGTGACTACGCCAGGCTGCTCGCCCGTTGTTACCAGGTGCTGCACGCCGCACGGCCGGGCATCAACGTCATCCATGCCGGGCTTTCCTCGACCGGAAACGATCGTCCGGATGCCAGCTCCAACGTCTCCCATTCGCCCGGCAACTTCCTTCGCCGCGAAGGCGAGGCGCTCCGCGCCCTGCTTCCGCGCGCCCGGCTCTTCGACACGTTCGGCATGCACCCCTACGGCGAGAGCTCCTCGGAGCCTCCCTGGAAGGTTCATAGCGCGTCGTCGACGCTGGCGATCGGTGACTGGAGCAAGCTGATGCAGACGCTCCGGGACTCGTTCCGCGGGACGGCCCAGCCGCACCCCGGTGGTCGAGCGCAGCGGTCGCCGGCGACGGGCGAGCTCGAACCGCCACCGCCGATCTGGTACCTCGAGACCGGCTTCCAGACCGAGGTGGCCGGCGGGCCGGCGAGTCTCTACACGGGGAACGAGAGCGATCCAGGATCGCTGCCGCCGACCCCGGGCGCCGCGCGCGCGCTGCTCGGCTCGGGCGACGACGCGGTGACCCAGGCGAGCCAGCTCACGAACGCGATCCGCCGCTCCTACTGCCAGCCGTCGGTGGGCGCTTACTTCAATTTCCTGCTCGTCGACGAGCGCGAGCTCGGCCGATGGCAGTCTGGGCCGCTCTACGCGGACTGGACGCCGAAGCCATCGGTGCCCGCGCTGAAGCAGGTGATCGCGGAGGTTCGCGAACGGCGGGTCGACTGCAGCGCGCTGACCGGAGGACCGGTGGACGAGTTCCAGGAGAGCTCGAGCGTGGAGGTCACGAAGGTCGAGTGGCCGAAGTCCGCGTCGTTCAACTGGAAGAACGATCTCTGGCGCTTCCGCATCCAGACCGGCGAGGGAGCGACCTATGCGGCCTCGATCCTCCGCCTCGGCGGTGACGGCGGAGCGGCCGGACGGCCGGTTCTCCGGGCGTCGGGCGAATTGAAGAAGCTCTACTTCTCGATCGTGAAGTTCCCCACGAAGCGCCTCCCGCCGGGCCGGTATCGGATCGAGGTCGTGCTCACCAGCGTCGAGAGCGCCGATCGGGCGACGACGCTCCGCAGCCCCGTCTTTACCGTCGAGCGGAAACAGTCCTGAGGCGTGCCACCTCCCGCGGGTGGTAGAAACCGCCCGTGATCGATGCTCGCGTCGAACGTCTCGCCCGGCTCGTGTGCGACCACTCGTTGGGGCTCGGGCCAGGCGACGTCGTCCGAATCGACGCGCTCGACTGCGCCGCGCCGCTCGTGTCCGGCCTTGTCCGGGCGGCGCTCGAGCGGGGTGCGCACGCGTACACGGAGATCGGCCTCGCGGGACTGAGCGAGATCCTTCTCGACGAGGGCTCCGAGGAGCAGATCGCGTTCGTCGCTGCCACGGAATGGGCCGAGATCGACGAGCTCGACGCGCTCGTCACGATCTGGTCGGACGAGAATACGCGCGAGCTCTCCCGTGTCGACACCGGCAAGCAGAGCCGCCACCTCGCCGCTCGCCGCAGACTCTCGAACCGTCGCTGGGAGCGGATCAGCGCAGGCGAGATGCGGTGGTGCGGAACCCTGTTTCCGACGAACGCCCACGCCCAGGACGCCGAGATGGCGCTGGCCGACTACGAGTCGTTCGTGTTCGAGGCCTGCCATGTCGCCCACGAAGACGATGACGCCGCGGAGTGGTGGCGATCGACCTCGGGACTGCTCGGCGAGCGCGCCGAGCGGTTGAGCGGCGCCCGCGAGCTGCGCGTGCTGGGGGAGGACACCGACCTGACGCTCGAGGTCGGCGGGCGGCGGTGGATCGCCGCGGACGGCACGCACAACATGCCCGACGGGGAGGTTTTCACGAGCCCGGTCGAATCCGGCACCGAGGGCGAGATCAGGTTCCGCTTCCCGGCGATCTTCGATGGGCGGGAGGTCGAGGACGTCCGGCTCCGGTTCGAGGGCGGGAGCGTGGTCTCGGCCGAGGCTACGCGGGGCGAGGAGTACCTGCGCTCCCTGCTCGAGATCGACGGCGCGAGGGTGCTGGGCGAGGTCGCGTTCGGTCTCAACTACGAGATCGACCGCTTCACGCACAACATCCTGTTCGACGAGAAGATCGGCGGGACGATGCATTTCGCGCTCGGCTCGAGCTTCGCGCAGGCCGGTGGAACGAACGTCTCGGGGTTGCACTGGGATATGATCTGCGACCTCCGACGCGACGGCGAGGTGCAGGTCGACGGGGAGGTCGTCTGGCGAAACGGCCGCTTCCTCGACGCGGAGCCGTCGTGACCGACTCGCGGCTCGGCCGGCTCGCCGACGTTCTCGTCTCGTACTCGCTCGACGTCCAGCCTGGCGAGATCGTGACGATCGAGTCGACGACCCTCGCTGCGCCGCTCGTGCGCGAGCTCTATGCGCGCGTGCTCGGGGCCGGCGCGCATCCGCTCATGCGTCTCGCTCTTGACGGGCTCGCAGAGGCTCGGCTGGCGCTGGGAAGCGACGACGAGCTCGACTGGATCACGCCGCGGCTCCGAGCCGACGTCGAGAATGTCGACGCCAGGATCGCGATCCTTGCCGACTTCAACACGCGCTCACGATCTGCAATCGAGCCCTCGCGGCAGGCACGGGTGACGAGGGCCGCGCGCCCGTACCGGCGCCGACTGTTCGAGCGCGAGGCGGCCGGCGAGTTTCGCTGGGTCGTGTCCGCGTTCCCGACGCAGGCGCTGGCTCAGGAGGCGCGGATGTCGCTGGCCGACTACGAGGACTTCGTCTTTACGGCCGGACTCCTCGACGCGGACGATCCGGTCGCGGCCTGGAAGGCGACCGGAGAGCGGATCCACCGGCTTGCGGAATGGCTGGCGACGGTCCGCGAGCTACGGATCGTCGGGACCGGGACCGATCTCACGTTCTCGGTCGAGGGGAGAAGCTGGATCGCCTCGGACGGGCGTGCGAACTTCCCGGACGGCGAGTGCTTCACCGGGCCGGTCGAGGACAGCGTCGAGGGCGAGATCTCCTTCAGCTATCCGGCGGTCTTCAACGGCCGTTCGGTCCAGGGTGCTCGACTCCGCTTTCGCGCCGGCGAGGTCGTCGAGGCGGAGGCCGTGCGCGGTCAGGCGTTCCTCGAAGAGATGATCGCGCTGGACGACGGGTCGCGGCGCGTCGGCGAGTTCTCCTTCGGGCTCAACGACGCCGTCGGGGGGTTCACCGGCGAAATCCTCTTCGACGAGAAGATCGGGGGCACGGTTCATCTCGCGCTCGGGGAGGCGTATCCGGAGACGGGGGGGACGAACCGCTCGGCGCTTCACTGGGACATGGTCTGCGACCTGCGCCGGGGCGGCGAGGTGTACGCCGACGGGAAGCTCGTCTACCTGGACGGTCGGTTCCTGGCGGAGAGGTTCTAGGCCGAATCGTTACCGGCCGAAGGCCGGTCGATATCGGCCGTGGAGGGCGGCGGCGAGCCGCCCGGTCACCAGGCCGAATCGTTACCGGCCGAGGCCGGTCGATATCGGCCGTGGAGGGCGGCGGCGAGCCGCCCGGTCACCAGGCCGAATCGTTGCCGGCCTGCAGTGCCGCGAATCGAGCGGAGCTCGATCTCGCGGCGACCGCGCGTTCGGGCGTCTGCCCGAACGCGCACTGCGGGCTTCGCCCGGCTTACTCCTTGAACGTGTCGCAGGCGTTCGGATCGCCGGTCTCGAAGCCGGTCCTGAACCACTCGGCGCGCTGCTCGGACGAGCCGTGCGTCCAGGATTCCGGGTCGATCCGCCCCTGGGTCTGCTGCTGGATCCGGTCGTCGCCGACGGCGGCGGCCGCCCCCAGGCCCTCCTCGATGTCGCCCTGCTCGAGCAGGCCGCGGCTGTTCGCGCTGTTCGCCCAGACCCCTGCGTAGCAGTCGGCCTGGAGCTCGAGCCTGACCGAGAGATCGTTCGCCTGACCGGGATTCTGCTGCGAGAGCTGCTGCACCGCGGCATTCGTGCCGAGGAGCGTCTGGACGTGATGCCCGACCTCGTGGGCGATCACGTATGCCTGGGCGAAGTCGCCCGGCGCACCGAACCGCTCCTGGAGCTCGCGATAGAACGAAAGGTCGATGTACACCTTCTGGTCGGCCGGGCAGTAGAAGGGCCCTGTCGCCGAGGATGCCTGACCGCAGCCCGACACCGTCCCGCCCGAGAAGAGTACGAGCCCGGCGGGCTCGTACCGCTTACCCGCAGCCTCGAACGCGTCGTTCCAGGTCGACTGGACGTCGTCGACCACGAACACGGCGAAGTCCTTGAGCTCAGCCTGGGGATCGGGGACGCCCGACGTGGTCTCGGCAGCGTTCGCCTGAGCGCCGGGAAACTGTGGTACGCCACCGACGTCGTACCCACCCCCGCCTCCGCCGAAGACCGTGATGACGATGGCGAGGACGACGCCGATGATCCCGAGCCCTCCGAGCCCGACACCCGCCGCTCCACCCGGGACGTTGAGGCCGCCGCCGCTGCCGAAGCCACCCTGGCCGCGACGATCCTCGACGCGCGTGAGCCCGCCGGAGCCTCTGCGCCACTTCACCGCGCGGACGCTAGCAGAGCCCTTGACAGCGAACACACGTTCGTCTATTATCGAACACGTGTTCGGTTCGCGTCTCATGCTCGTCGGGGTCGTCCTGCTCACACTCCTCCTGGTCGCGCTCGGGGCAGCGCGCCCATCGAGCGGGGCGCCCCCCGAGGCGCGGTACGTCGTACGGGCAGGAGACACGCTCTGGGGAATCGCGGAGGCCCGGTACGACGGCGACCTTCGCGAAGCCATCTGGCGGATCGAGGAGCGAAACGACCTCTCCTCGCCCGTGATCACCCCGGGTGAGGTGCTCGTCCTGCCGTAACGACTCCAGCCGGCGCCTAGAATCGGCGAATGGATCTGGACGTCGTGTTTCTCGGCACGTCCGGCTCCGTGCCGACCGCACGCCGGGCACCGACGAGCATCCTCGTTCGCCGCGGAGGCGAGCGCCTTCTGTTCGACTGCGGCGAGGGGACGCAGCGCCAGCTCCTTCGCTCTGGCATCGGGCTCGTCGAGCTGCGCGAGATCTTCCTCACGCACTATCACGCCGATCACTACCTCGGGCTTCCGGGCATGCTCAAGACGTTCGCGTTGCGTGGACGCGAGTTGCCGCTGACCGTGTACGGGCCTCCCGGCCTCGTGGAGCTCTTCGACGGCCTGCGGCGGATCTTCGGGAAGCTGACATACCGGCTCGACCTCGAGGTGGTTCGCCCGGGCGACGCGCTCACGAGAGGGGAGCATCGGATCGTCGCGTTCCCGGTCGACCACGGGCTTCCCGGCGTCGGGTACGCGCTCGTCGAGGATGCGCGACCCGGACGCTTCGACGTCGACGCCGCCCGGGAGCTCGGCATCCCCGAGGGCCCGCTCTGGGGAACGCTTCAGCGCGGGGGTGAGGTGACCCTCCGAGACGGCACGACCGTGGCGGCCGATCGCGTGCTGGGAGAGCCCAGGCCCGGTCGGACGGTCGTCGTCAGCGGGGACACGCGGCCCGCCCGTTCGGTGCTCGAAGCGGCGATCGAAGCCGATCTGCTCGTCCACGACTCGACCTTCGCGAGCGACGAGAAGGAGCGGGCCGAGGAGACCGGGCACGCGACGGCTGCCGAGGCGGCGGAGCTCGCCCGGGTCGCAGATGTCCGCATGCTCGCGCTGACCCATCTCTCGAACCGGTACTTCGGGCCCGAGATCCTGCGAGAGGCGCGCGTGATCTTCCCCGAGACCGTCGTTCCGAAGGACTTCGATATCATCGAAGTGCGCTTCGCGGAACGGGGCGGGCCGAGGCTCGTCAAGGGAGGGGCGTTGCGGAGCACCGAGGAGCCCGGCAGCGGACTCCTCACGGAACCTGTCGTCGAGCTCGAGAGGCGGAGATGACACGAATGGTTCAGCTTGCGGTCGCGGCAGACCTCGCAGAGGCCGAGGCGATCGAGAGCATGCTCGACTCGGCCGGGATCGCGTGGGAGGTCGAGCAGGCGGTCGAGCATCACCCGACGGGCCTCGACGACGCACCGCAACGTGTCCTCGTGCCCGAGGACGAGCTCGACCAGGCTCTGAACGCGATCGAGGCGCTCTCCGACCCAGAGGACATCCTCGGTTCCGACTGATCCGACGCCGGACTTCGGGCCGCTCGCCGCCGCGTACGACCGGCTCCGTCCCGCCGACGACAACTGGCGCGGGCTGCTCGAGCTCATCAGGGCCGAGGGCGACCTTCGCGGCCGTCGTGTGCTCGACGTCGGCTGCGGAACCGGTCGCGTGTCGGTCGAGCTGGCTGCGAGTGGCTCGAAGGTCTGGGGGGTCGACCCGTCCGAGGAGATGCTCGCCGAGGCGAGGCGCCGGGCTCCTCGATCGGTCGAGTTCAGACGCGCACGAGCCGAGGCCCTGCCGTTCAGAAGCGGCTGGTTCGAGCGGGTCTTGCTGCGCCTCGTCGTCCATCTCGTCGATCGCGCGCACGCGCTGCCCGAGCTCGGCCGCGTGCTCGCGCCCGGCGGGCGGATCGTCGTGGCGACGTTCCGGCCCGAGCACTTCGACGGGATCTGGCTGGCACCCTACTTCCCCTCGGTTGCCCGGCTCGACCGGGCCCGCTTCCCCGATCCGGGCGACCTCGAACGCGAGCTTCGTGAAGCCGGCTTCGAGTCGGTTCGCACCCGGACGCTGAGCCAGGCTGCCAGCATCGGTCGCGAGGAGGCGCTGGAGCGGATCCGGGGCCGATACATCTCGACACTCAGCCTGCTCTCAGACGACGAGTTCGAGGCCGGCCTGGAGCGCGCGAGCCTCGAGCTCGGGGCCGAGACCGCGTACTCCCTCGAGTGGGCCGTCCTCGTCGCCGCGTGCCGCTAGCGCGCAGGCGCTGCCGTGGGCTCGGAGGCCCGCTGGCGCCCGAAGAGCAGGAGCCCCACGGCCCCGGCTGCCCCGAGCGCGGCTCCGGCGCGAAGGACAGCGTCGATCGCGCCGGCGTCCGAGGCGGCCGCTGCCGCCGAGCCGCTCAGCACCTCGAGCACGGCCGCTCCGATGGCTACGCCGACGGCACCGAGCATCACGAGCGAGGTGAGCGCGATACCCGCGGCCGCTCCCGACATGGACGGAGGGACGACGGACTGCGTGGCGACGTTGACGAGGGCCCAGCCCAGGCCGAGCCCGATGCCGCAGACGAGGAAGATCGGCGTGTACGCCCACAGGGACTCGACGCTCGTCAACAGCGCGATCGCGCCGGCGCTGATCAGCATCCCGAGCGCCATCAGCCGGTCGGCCGGGAACCGCTCCGAGAGGCGGCCTGACCAGTAGCTCGCCCCGCCGGCGCCGGCGGACAGCGCGAGGAAGACGAGACCGGAGTCGAACGGCGAGAGCCCACGGGCCTGTTGGAGGTAGAGCGCAGAGAAGACGGCGACGAGGCAGAAGACGACGTTCGAGATCGAGCCCGCGATGACCACGGCGTCGAAGGCGCGGTTGCGAAAGAGCGACAGGTCGATCAGGGGCGCCTGCACGCGCGACTCGATCCAGACGAAGAGGCCGAGGAGCAGGACGCCTGCCGCGAGCGTCGCGATCGTCGCCACACTGGACCAGCCCCAGTCCTCACCCTTGTCGAACGCGAGGCTGATCCCGACGAGGCCGGCGGTGACGGCGAGCATCCCGGGGACGTCGATGCGCCGCTCCGCCGAGTCGTCCCTGGACTCCTTCACGTACCGGAGCATCAGGACGACGGCGACGACGCAGAACGGGATGTTGACGAAGAACACGCCACGCCAGCTCAGGTGCTCCGAGAAGGTGCCGCCGACGAAGGGCCCGAGTGCCGTGCCGATCGCAGCGAATCCGAGCACGACGCCGATCGCGCGGCCCTGCCGTGCACCCTCGAACGTGCTCGAGACGACCGCGATCGAGATCGGGAAGATCAGCGCGGCGCCGGCTCCCTGCACGACCCGCGCGGCGATCAGCCAGGTCTCGTCGAGCGCCGCGCCGCAGATCGCCGACAGCACACCGAAGACGACCAGGCCGATGACGATGATCCGCCGCCGCCCGAAGATGTCCGCGAGCCGGCCCGCCGTCACCATCAGCGCCCCGATCGAGAGCATGTAGCCGCTGACGACCCACTGGAGGTCGGTCGAGGGCACGTCGAAATCACGTGCGATCGCGGGGAGGGCGAGGTTCAGCGCGAACCAGTCCATCTGCACGATCAGCATCGAGATCGCGCAGGCGGCGATCACGAGTTGCTCGGGGCGGGAGAATCGCGAGCCGTCGGACCCGGGCATGCGAAGACCAGTCTGATGCCCCTTCGAGACGGCGTCCAGTCAGGCCGAGGCCGGCGCCGTCTCGCCCCTGCGTGGCCCGGCTTGAGCCGGCTTCTCCGAGCTCCGGGCCTGGCCGTCTGCCCGGTCCGCTAGCCTGGGCGCGCACCTTTAACCCGGTCCCGTGAGGCCGGAAAGGAGGCATGTGTGGCTGCGCCCGAATCTCCGGGAAAGCTCCTGCTCGACGGCGAAGCGCTCCGGCGCACCCTCGTCCGGATCGCGCACGAGATGATCGAGCGAAACGCCGTTCTCGACCACCTCGCGCTCGTCGGCATCCACACGCGTGGCGTTCCACTCGCTCGGCGGCTGCGACGACTGATCGAGGAGATCTCCGGGACGGAAGTCGCGCTCGGCTCGGTGGACATCACCTTCCACCGCGACGACGTCGGAGTACGGGGTGGGTCGGCACCGCTCTCTCCGCAACCCGTCGTCAAGGCGACGAAGCTCGACTTCCCGCTCGAGGGGATGACCTGCGTGCTGGTCGACGACGTCCTCTACACGGGCAGGACCGTGCGGGCCGCGATCGAGGCGCTGTTCGCGTACGGCCGCCCGGCCCGCGTCCAGCTCGCCTGCCTGGTCGACCGGGGCCACCGCGAGCTTCCGATCCGTCCGGACTACGTCGGCAAGAACCTGCCGACGGCGCGCCTCGAGCGCATCCAGGTGCAGCTCGTCGAGATCGACGAGGTCGACCGTGTCCTACTCATTCCCGGAGGTTCCGCATGAGCGACGTCCGCCCATTCCTTCGCGACGAGCTGCTGCCGCCCGGGCGACCGCCCCGCCGGCATCTGATCTCGATCGCCGATCTCGCCCGCGGGGACGTCGAGCGACTGCTCGCGCTCGCGCGAACCTTCGCCCGTTCTGTCGAGCGCGAGGTCAAGAAGCTCCCGACGCTGCGCGGGTTCACCGTCGTCAATGTCTTCTACGAGTCGTCGACGCGGACGTCGTCGAGCTTCGAGCTCGCCGCGAAGAGGCTCTCGGCGGACGTGATGTCGATCAAGGCGACCGGGTCGTCCGTCGACAAGGGCGAGTCGCTCAAGGACACGGCGCTCACGATCGGCGCGTACGACCCCGACGTCGTGGTCATCCGTCACCCGCACATCGGCGCCCCGGAGCTCGTCGCGCAGTACACGGGGGCCCACGTCGTGAACGCGGGCGACGGCAAGCACCAGCATCCCACGCAGGCCCTCCTCGACCTCTACACGATCCGCGAGGAGCTGGGGCGCATCGAGGGGCTCCACGTCGCCATCGTCGGCGACGTGCTGCACTCCCGGGTCGCCCGCTCGAACATCCAGGCGCTGCTCCTCATGGGTGCCCGCGTCACGGTCGTCGGGCCGCCCCCACTCGTCCCGCGCGGAATCGAGGCGATGGGCTGCGAGGTCTCCTACGACATCGACGCGATTCGGGCGGCTGACGTCGTCTACGTCCTGCGCATGCAGCGCGAGCGGATGCTCGAGGGCGCCAACTACGTCCCGAGCCTCCGCGAGTACACCGCCCGCTGGGGGGTGACGCCCGATCGGCTGCGCCCGGGTCAGCGCGTCATGCACCCGGGCCCGATGAACCGGGGCGTCGAGATCGACGCGGCAGTCGCGGACGCTGCCGAGGCGCTGATCGAGCGGCAGGTGCGCGCGGGCCTCGTCGCCCGGATGGCGGTCCTGTACGACCTGCTCACGCACGGTCCGGTCGAGGTCAAGGCGGTCGCGATGCAGGAGGTGGCGTGATGGCGCCGCAGCTCTTCTGGGCCAACGGCAGGGTCGACGATCTGATCATCGACGGCGCGAGGGTCGTCGACCCCGTCGAGGGCATCGACGCGTGTCTCCAGGTGACGGTCGAGCGCGGGGTCATCACGCGACTCGAGCCCGCGGGCTCGAGTCGGCCGGGGCTGGTGCTCGCACCGGCGTTCGTCGACCCTCACGTCCACCTGCGGACGCCCGGGCGTGAAGACGAGGAGGACCTCGTGTCCGGCACGCGGGCGGCGGCTGCGGGCGGCTACTGCGCGATCCTCGCGATGCCCAACACCGAGCCGGTCGTCGACTCGGCGGCCGTCCTCGGCGCTCTCGTCGAGCGGGCCGAGGCCGACGCCGCCATCCCCGTCGGGTTCCTCGCCGCCATTACGAAGAGCCAGGGCGGGGCGGAGCTGACCGAGATGGTGGAGCTCGCGGAGCGCGGGGCGGCGGGCTTCACCGACGACGGGAGGCCGGTGATCTCGGCCGCCCTCATGCGCCGGGCGCTGCAGTACAACGCCGCTTCGGGCGGCACGATCGCGCTCCACGAGGAGGATCCCGCGCTCTCGCGCGGCGGGCAGATGCACGAGGGCCCTGTCTCGGCGGAGCTCGGGCTGGGCGGCTGGCCGTCGGTCGCCGAGTCGACGATGGTCGGGCGTGACCTCGCGCTGGCCGCCTTCGAGCAGCGGCCGCTTCATCTGCTCCACCTCTCGGCGCGCGAGTCGGTCGACGAGCTACGGCGCGCGCGCGCCGCAGGAGTCGCAGCCACGGCCGAGGTGACACCGCACCATCTGTGTCTCACCGACGAGGTGGTGCGCTCGCTCGACCCCAACGTGAAGATGAACCCACCCGTCCGCGCCGAGGAGGATCGCTCGGCCCTGATCGATGCCCTGCGCGACGGGACGATCAGTGCGATCGCCACCGATCACGCGCCCCACGCGCGCCACGAGAAGGAGGCCCCGTTCGAGGAGGCCCCGTTCGGCGTGACCGGGCTCGAGACGGCGTTCGCTTCGCTTTACACCTCGCTCGTCGAGCCCGGCATCGTCTCGCTCGCCTGCGTCCTCGAGCGGATGAGCGCGGGCCCGGCGGCCGTCTACGGGCTCGAGCGGCCCCGGATCGCCGTCGGCGCCACCGCCAACCTGGTGCTCCTCGACCTCGAAGGACACGAGCGGGTCGACGAGGCCTCGTTCCGCTCCAAGTCCTCGAACTCCTGGCTGCTCGGGCGCACGCTCAGGGGCCGGGTGCTGCAGACGGTCGCGGGTGGCAAGGAGGTGTTCGCCGCGTGAATGGGTTCCTGATCCTCGAGGACGGCACGCTCTTCCCGGGCAGGTCCGTCGGCACGGAGGGCGCGGCCTTCGGGGAGGTGGTGTTCACGACGGCCATGAGCGGCTACCAGGAGATCGCGACCGACCCGAGCTACGCGGAGCAGATCATCTGTTTCACGGCTCCGATGATCGGGAACTACGGCGTCGATCCCGAGCGCGACGAGTCCGACAGGGTCGCCGCTCGCGGCATCCTGATGCGGCGCGCCGGGGGCGCGGCGTGGTGCTCGTGGCTGGCGGAGCGCGGCGTCGTGGCGCTCGAGGGGATCGACACCAGGAGCCTCGTGCTCGCGCTGCGCTCGGCTGGCGCGATGCGGGGGGCCGTCGTCGCAGGTGACGTCGAGCCAGGCCAAGCGCTCGCCGCAGTACGCTCCCAGCCCCGCATGGAGGGACGCGCGCTGGTCGCCGGCGTGTCGACGCAGGAGCCGTGCCGGGTCGGCGACGGGGACGTGCACGTCGGGCTCATCGACTACGGGGTGAAGCGTTCCATCTCGGCTCGCCTCGTCGCGGCCGGAGCGACCGTCACGGTCTTCCCGCACGCGACGCCTGCCGCCGAGGTTCTCGCTGCCGGCGTCGACGGCGTGCTGCTCTCGAACGGCCCCGGCGACCCGTCCGCGCTCGAAGCCGAGATCGCCGAGGTCGGGCGACTCGTCGGCCGGACGCCGATCCTGGGGATCTGCCTGGGCCACCAACTGCTCGGCATCGCCGCTGGTTTCCGGACGACCAAGCTTCCCTTCGGGCATCGGGGCGCGAACCACCCGGTGCTCGAGCGTGCCACGGGCCGTGTGCTCGTCACGTCGCAGAACCACGGCTTCGCGGTCGACGGGGACGGCCCCGCCGTTTCGCACGTCTCGCTCTACGACGGGACGGTGGAGGGGATCTCGCTCCCAGCCGAACGCGCGCGCTCGGTGCAATTCCACCCCGAGGCAGGGCCGGGGCCTCACGACGCGTGGCCGATCATCGAGGACTTCGTCGGGGAGGTGCGCTCGCATGCCCGCGCGGCGTGACCTTCGCACGATCTGCGTGATCGGGGCCGGCCCCATCGTGATCGGACAGGCATGCGAGTTCGACTACTCGGGCAGCCAGGCGCTCAAGGTCCTCCGCGAGGAGGGCTACCGCACCGTCGTCGTCAACTCGAACCCGGCGACGATCATGACCGACCCGGGCTTCGCCGATCGCACCTACCTGGAGCCGCTCGACGTCCCCGGTGTCGCGGCCGTCCTCGAGCGAGAGCGCCCGGACGCCGTCCTGCCCACGCTCGGCGGGCAAACGGCGCTCAACCTCGCTACCCGGCTTGCCGAGGAAGGCGTCCTCGCCTCGCTCGGGATCGAGCTGATCGGCGCGAGCCTGGAGGCGATCCAGCGCGCGGAGGACCGGGAGCGCTTCCGGCGGACGGTCGAATCCGTCGGGCTGCGGGTGCCGAGCAGCCGCATCGTCACGTCGGCCGACGAGCTCGATGGGCTCGCACTGCCCGCGGTCGTTCGTCCCGCGTTCACCCTGGGCGGTCACGGCGGAGGCTTTGCCGACACCGATTCCGATCTGCGGCGTCAGGTGCAGATCGGAATCCACGAGAGCCCGATCGGGCAGGTCCTGGTCGAGGAGTCGGTACGCGGCTGGGACGAGTTCGAGCTCGAGGTGATGCGAGACCGGTCGGACAACGTGGTGATCGTCTGCTCGATCGAGAACCTCGACCCGATGGGCGTGCACACGGGCGACTCCGTCACGGTCGCGCCGCAGATGACGCTTCCCGACGAGGCCTACCAGGAGCTCCGCGATGCCGCCGCTGCGATCATCCGCGCGGTCGGCGTCGAGACCGGCGGATCGAACATCCAGTTCGCGCGCGAGCGTGACACGGGCCAGGTGTGCGTGATCGAGATGAACCCGCGTGTGTCCCGCTCTTCCGCGCTCGCGTCGAAGGCGACCGGCTATCCGATCGCCAAGGTGGCCGCGAAGCTCGCGATCGGGTACACGCTGGACGAGATCCCGAACGACTTGACCGGAACGACTCCGGCGAGCTTCGAGCCGACGCTCGACTACGTGGTCGTCAAGTTCCCGCGCTTCGCATTCGAGAAGTTCCCCGGCGCCGATGCGACCCTCGGGACGCAGATGAAGGCGGTCGGGGAGGCGATGGGCATCGGACGCACGTTCACCGAGGCATTCCTGAAGGCCATGCGCTCGCGAGAGCTCGACCGCGGTGGTCCGACGCCCTGGCGGACGCTCGACGACGTGCCCGAGGGCGTCCATCCGTGGTTCCTCGCCCAGCTCGACGAGGCGAGGCGCGTGCTCGCCTCGGATGCGGACCTCCTCGCGCTGAAGCGCCTCGGGTGGTCGGACGCGGAGATCGCCGACGCCGCGCGGAACGAGCGAGGGCGCCGTGCGAGCCGAGCGGGTCGGCAGCGGGCTCCATCCCGCCTACCGGCGGGTGGACACGTGCGCCGCCGAGGTCGACGCGAGATCGAACTACCTCTATTCGACCTGGGGTGAGGCCGGCGACGCACCCACCCCGTCCGGGCGCTCGATCGTGATCCTCGGATCCGGCCCGAACCGGATCGGACAGGGAATCGAGTTCGACTACTGCTGTGTCCACGCCGCCGGCGCGTACCGCGCCCTGGGATTCGAGACGGTGATGGTGAACTGCAACCCCGAGACGGTGTCGACCGACTACGACACGTCCGACCGCCTCTACTTCGAGCCGCTCGGCGCCGAGGAGGTGCTCGAGATCTGCGAGCGCGAGCAGCCGCACGGGGTCGTGATCCAGTTCGGCGGGCAGACGCCCCTGAAGCTCGCCCGGACGATCGAGGCCGCCGGCTTTCGCATCCTCGGGACGCCTTTCTCGGCGATCGACCTCGCCGAGGACCGCGAGCGCTTCGCCGGCCTCTGCGGGCGCCTCGGCCTCTCCGTGCCGCCGTGGGGAATCGCCCGAAGCCGTGCAGACGCGACCGAGATCGCCGGACGCATCGGCTACCCCGTGCTGATCCGGCCGTCCTACGTCCTCGGCGGGCGCGACATGCGCGTCTGCTACCGGGCGGAGGACATTCCGCCCGACGGGGTGCTCGACGGATCGACGATCCTCGTCGACCGGTTCCTCGAAGGCGCCGTCGAGATCGACGTCGACGCCCTCTGCGACGGGGAGGACGTCCACGTCGCCGCCGTGATGCAACACGTCGAGGAGGCCGGCGTCCATTCCGGCGACTCGTCCTGCGTGCTTCCCCCGACGTCGATCTCCGCGCACGAGCTCTCCGTCGTCTCCGATGCCGTTCGCCGGCTCGCGCCGGCGCTCGGTGTCGTCGGCATCCTGAACGTGCAGCTCGCTCTGGTCGACGGGACGCTGTTCGTCCTCGAAGCGAACCCGCGCGCTTCGCGCACGGTCCCGTTCGCGAGCAAGGCGATCGGCGTCAATCTCGTTGACGCCGCGTGCCGGATCTCGGCGGGCCGGCGGATTCGCGAGCTCGCGCTTCCTCCCGAGGGCACGGCGAGCGAGGTCAGCGTCAAGGCCGCCGTGTTCCCGTTCTCGCGCTTTCCGGGCGCCGATCCCCTCCTCGGGCCCGAGATGCGCTCGACCGGCGAGGTGATGGCGAGCGCCGCGGACTTCCCGACCGCGTTCGCCAAGGCCGAGCGCGCCGCGGGGCGGGCGCTTCCGGCCGGCGGGGTCGCCTTCGTGTCCGTCCGCGATGCCGACAAGCCGGCGGCTGCCGCGCTCGCGGAACGGCTCGTCGACCTCGGGTTCGTGGTTCATGCGACGAGCGGCACGGCGCGCGCGCTCAGCGCCGCCGGGCTTCCGGTGAACGCCGTGCGCAAGGTGGCCGAGGAGGGCCGGAGCCCGACCGTCGTCGACCTGATCAGGCGCGGGCGATGCGACCTGGTCGTGAACACGCCGCAGGGTCTCGGTGCCCGCTCCGACGGCTACCTGATCCGGGAGGCGGCGCTGACCGCTCGCATACCGTGCATCACGACGATCGCGGGCGCGGAGGCGGCAGTGGAGGCCATCGCCCGGGCTCGCGACCAGGGCGCCGTCTCGCTCCAGGAGCGCGTCGAGCGACGAAGCGCGTGAGGCCTCGCGTCTCAGCCCGGGTCACCGACGTCGAGCGGATCGGCCCCTACCGGCTCGTGCTGGTCGAGCGCACGGGGCTCGACGCGGGCGTCCCCGGGCAGTTCTTCATGCTCGAGGCACCGGGGCGGCTGCTGCCGAGACCGTTCTCCTTGTGCTGTGAAACACGAGGAGAGCTGGGCTTCCTCGTCGACCCCGTCGGGCCGGGCACCCGGGCGATCGCGGCCGTCGGGCCGGGAGAGCGCCTTCGGGTGCTCGGGCCGCTCGGAAAGGGCTTCCGGCTCGACGTGGCGCGCCCACTGCTCGTCGGCGGAGGCATCGGGATCGCACCGCTGCCGTATCTGTCCACCCAGCTGGGGCGCCCTCCGGCCGTGCTCGGCTTTCGCAGCGACTGGCACGCGGAGGCTGCCGTGCTCGTGCCGAACGCGCGCGTCGTCATCGATCCCGTGCTCGTCACCGACGCGCTCCCGGAGGGCAACGACGTCCTCGCCTGCGGGCCGGAGCCGATGCTCCGTGCCGTCGCGCGTCTCGAGCCTCGCGCGCAGCTCGCATGGGAGGCGCCGATGGCCTGCGGTTTCGGCGCCTGCTTCGGATGCGTGGTCGAGATCGAGGGGAGACTGCGGCGGCTGTGCGTCGAGGGGCCCGTCCTCGACGGGGTCGCGGCGTGATCCTCAACGCCTCCGGGTGCCTTGACGCCGTGGCCGCACCCGACGTCGCGCAGCGGTTCGACGCGTTCGTGACGAAGACGGTCACGCCGCTCCCGCGGGACGGTAACGCCCCGATCCGGATCGCGGAGACGGATGTCGGGATGCTGAACGCGATCGGGCTCGCGAACCCCGGCATCGAAGCGTTCCTGGCGGGCACGCTGCCCCGCCTCGCGGAGCTCGGCATCCCTCTCTGGGTCTCGGTCGGTGGCTTCGCCGCCGGCGACTATGCAGCGCTCTGCGGGCGCCTCGACGAGCGCGACGAGGTCGACACGATCGAGCTCAACGTCTCCTGCCCGAACGTCGCTGCGCCGCACGAGAGCGCGTGGGAGATCGTCGCGGCGGCACGGCGAGCGACCTCCAAGCCGATCTACGCGAAGCTCTCGCCTGCCGTCCCCGACATCGCCGAGGTCGCCCGGGCGGCCGCTGCCGCCGGCGCGGACGGCCTGTCGCTCGTCAATACCGTGCGTGGCGCCGCGCTCGATCCGGAGACGCTGCGCCCGGTCCTCTCGACGGCGACGGGAGGGCTCTCCGGGCCTGCGCTCAAGCCGATCGCGCTCGCGGCGGTGCTTCTCTGCGCGGGTGCGGTCGAGCTCCCGATCGTGGGCATGGGTGGTGTATCCACAGGCCGGGACGCCCTCGAGTTGCTCGCGGCGGGAGCCTCGGCCGTCGCCCTCGGTACGGTCCTCTTCGGCGATCCGGAGGCGCCGGACAGGATCCGCTCGGAGCTCGCTGCCGAGTCGGCCGCTCTCGGCCGAGCGGAGCTTTTCCACAGGGGGGGTGTGGAAAAGGTGGAAGCCCCGGTACTCGAAAAAGCTGCGATTAGCACGGAAATTTCGCCTTGAACCTCGCCGCAGCGCTGCTACAATCGCCGCCCATGACGTCGAAGGTCCAGACCCAGGCGCCGAGGAGATCGCTGGACCAGCGCATGGATGCCCTGCGGCGAGCGAACGAGATCCGCGTCAAGCGGGCGCAGCTGAAGAAGGACCTCAAGACCGGCCGGGTGAACGTCGAGGAGATCCTCCGCGACCCGCCCGACTACGTCGGTACGGCGAAGGTCTTCGACATGCTGATGGCGGTCCCGAAGTTCGGGCGCGTAAAGGCGGCCCGCTTCCTGAACCAGTGCCGGATCAGCCAGTCGAAGACCGTCGCAGGCCTGTCGGATCGCCAGCGAGACGAGCTGGTCAACCTCTTCAGGCACTGACCGGAGAGCCGAAGCTGTTCGTCGTCACCGGTCCCTCGGGGGCCGGCAAGGGGACGCTGATCCGGGAGCTGCTGGCGCGGCGCGACGACCTCGAGGTCGCGGTCTCCGCGACGACCCGCCCGAGACGGCCCGGTGAGGAGGAGGGTCGCGAGTACTACTTCCTCGACGAGGACGCGTTCGTCGCGAAGATCGACTCGGACGAGTTCCTCGAACAGGTCGTCTACGTCTCTGGCCAGCGGTACGGCACGCTGCGCGGGGAGGTCGACCGGATCAAGGCGCGGGGAAGGAGCCCCATCCTCGAGCTCGAGACCCAGGGTGCAAAGGAGGTCGAGACCGACGAGGCCGATGCGGTGTCGATCTTCATCACCGCGCCGATCCCTGAACTGGAGCGGCGTCTGCGTGCCCGGGCGACCGAGAGCGCTGGCGAGATCGGCGAGCGGCTCGAGCTTGCCCGGCGCCAGGTCGCGGAGGCCGCCGACTTCGACCACGTCGTCGTGAACGACGACCTCGGTCGGGCCGTGGACGAGCTCGAGACGATCATCGCGAAAGAGATAGGTACACTCAGCAGACGATGATCCAACCCAGAATCGACACACTCCTCGAACATGTCGACTCGCGCTACGCCCTCGTCATCGTCGCCGCGAAGCGCGCCCGGCAGATCAACAACTACCACCACCAGCTCGGCGAAGGCACCTTCGACGACTTCCCGCCGCCGCTCGTCGAGTCGCGATCGAAGAACTACCTGACGATCGCGCTCGAAGAGGTCGCGCAGGGGAAGATCGACACCGAGTACCGCCAGTAGCGGTCTCGCGGCCAGGGATGGCTCGCGTCGTCCTCGGGGTCACGGGCGGGATCGCCGCGTACAAGGCGTGCGAGCTATGCCGTCTGCTCGTTCGCGCCGGCCACGAGGTGACGCCGGTGCTGACGCCCGAAGCCACCGGGTTCGTCGCGACTCGGACGTTCGAGGCTCTGGCACGGCGTGAGGCACCGCGGGAGCTGTACCCGCACCTCGCAAGCGCAGACCTGCTCGTCGTCGCGCCGCTCTCTGCCAACACGCTGGCGAAGCTCGCGCACGGCCTCGCCGACTCGCTGCTGACCCAGCTCGCGCTGGCGTTTCGGGGCCCCGTCCTCGTCGCGCCTGCGATGAACACCCGCATGTGGGAGCACCCGGCGACGCAGGCGAACGCCGCGCTCCTCGCAGGGCGAGGTGTCGTGTTCGCAGGTCCCGCTCAGGGCGAGCTCGCCGAGGGCGAGGTCGGCTGGGGGCGGATGGCCGAGCCCGAGGAGATCGCCGCCCGCTGCGACGAGCTGCTGTCGCAGACCGCCTCGCTGGCCGGGAAGCGCGTGGTCGTGACCGCCGGCGGCACGAGGGAGCCTCTCGACGCGGTCCGGTATCTCGGGAACCGTTCGAGCGGGCGGATGGGCGTCGAGATCGCGGCGGAGGCGGCGCGCCGGGGAGCAGACGTGACGCTGGTCGACTCGAACGTCGCCGTCCCCCTTCCCCCTGGGGTGACCGTCATCGAGGCGCCTTCGGCCGCCGACGTCGCCAGGGAGACCCTTGCGAGGGCCGACGCAGAGGTGATCGTGATGGCGGCAGCCGTCGCCGACTACCGTCCCGTCGAGGCCATCGCCGGAAAGCGTAGGAAGGACGGCGAGCCGTGGCAGGTCGACCTCGAGCCCACGCTCGACGTTCTCGCGGAGCTCGGGTCGCGCCGGCGCGCCGGCCAGGTCCTCGTGGGGCTCGCGGCAGACGAGGGAGAAGCGGGCCTCGAGGCGGCGCGGGCGAAGCGCGAGCGTAAGCGCGTGAACCTTCTCGTGTTCAACGACGTATCTCGTTCGGACATCGGCTTCGACGCGGAGGACAACGAGCTCACCTTGATCACTGCTTCCGACGAACGGCTTCTCGGGAAGCGGAGCAAGCGCGAGTGCGCCGTCGCTATCCTCGACGAGATCGTGGCCCTCCTGGAAGGGGGATGATGGACGACCAGCTTGCGGCGGCTCGGAAGGGCGCATCCGTGACAGGGCCTGCCACGGCCGCCGTCGCGCCACGCGTCATCGAGAACCTGAAGCGCGTGATGCACGCGCCGGACGGGCCACTCGAGCTCGCCGTACTGTGCCTGCTGGCGGAGGGGCACCTGATCATCGAGGACTTCCCCGGCGTCGGCAAGACGACGCTCGCGAAGGCGATCGCGCGCTCGGTCGGCTGCGACTTCTCGCGCTGCCAGTTCACCCCGGACCTGCTCCCGTCGGACGTGACCGGCGTCAACGTGTTCAGCCAGCGGACGAACGAGTTCGAGTTCCGTCCCGGCCCGGTGTTCACGAACCTCCTGCTGATCGACGAGATCAACCGTGCGTCGCCGAAGACCCAGGCCGCGCTGCTCGAGTGCATGCAGGAGCACCAGGTCACCGTCGACGGCGTCTCGTACCGGCTCGAGCGCCCCTTCATGGTCATGGCCACGCAGAACCCGATCGAGTACGAGGGCACGTACCCGCTCCCGGAGGCCGAGCTCGACCGCTTCACGATGCGGATCACGATCGGCTACCCGCCGCTCGCAGACGAGGCGCGCATGCTCGCGGAGCAGACCGTGGACGAGCCGCTCGACGCGCTCGCCCCCGTCGCCAGCGCCGACGACGTCCTCCAGGCGATCGACGACGCGAAGTCGATCTACGTCGAGGAGAGCCTGCATCGGTACGTCGTCGCAGTCCTGCGCCTGACACGGTCGGACGGACGGCTCTACCTCGGCGCCAGCCCGCGGGCGGGTATCGCGCTCCTCCGCGTGGCGAAAGCCCGCGCGCTCACCCGTGGGCGCGACTACGTCGCTCCGGAGGACGTGAAGGCCGTGGCACCGCCCGTGCTCGCCCACCGGCTGATCCTCGCGCCCGAGGCGAGATCGTCGGGCCTCGACGCGGCCGGGATCGTCGAGGAGCTGATCGAGCGCACCCCGGTCCCGGTCTAGGGCGCTCGTGCTGACCGACCGCGGCCGGTTCGCCCTCGCCCTCGGCGGCGTGGTGTACCTCGCGGGCTGGGCGTTCGGCTCCCGCGCGCTCTATCCCGTCGCGCTCGGCCTGATCCTCGCCGTGCTCGCAGCTGTCGTCTGGGTCCGGCTGATCGCGAGACCAGTCGGGCTGCGCCGCACGGTCGAGGGCGGCGAGCACACCGCCGGCGACGACGTACCGGTCGAGCTCGAGCTCGACGTCGAGGGTCGCTTCGTTCCGCGCTCGCTCGCGCTCGAGGAGCGGATCGACGGGATCGGTGAGTGCGACGTCATCCTCTCGCGTCGCGGCCGGTACCTCGTCGGCCGCTACGTGGTCGAGTCCGTGCCGCGCGGCAGGTATCCGATCGACAGGGCGCGGGTGGTGCTCGAGGATCCGTTCTCGCTCGAGCGGCGGGAGGTGGAGCTCGAGGCGCCGGGAGCGCTCCTCGTCTACCCGGCGCTCGTCGAGCTCGACACCCTGTTCTCGGAGACTGGGTCGCGTATGCAGGAGGGTCGTCGGCTGCTGATGCGCCGGCCGAGCGGCTTCGACCTGCACAGCGTGCGCGAGTACGAGCATGGAGAGTCGCTGCGACGGGTCCACTGGCCGTCCACCGCGAAGCGCGGGCGGCTGATGGTCAAGGATCTCGAGGACTCCCCGCGCGACGAGGCGCTCGTGATCCTCGACGCCGATGCGGCGTTCGACGTCGGGACCCCACCCGTCTCCAGCTTCGAGCTCTGCGTCTCCGCGGCCGGGTCGATCCTGAAGGCACACGCTGGGCGCGGCCGTCGCGCCGGGCTGGTGGTCAACGGGCGGGACTCGCGCTACCAGCCGGTGCATTCGCTCGACGGGGACTGGAGCCTTGCTCTCGAGCTGCTCGCCTCCGCCCGCTCCGAGGGAAGGAACCCGGTCGCGGCGCTCCTCGTCGAGGGAGCCGGCATGCCGTCGAAAGCCCTCGAGCTCTGCGTGGTGACCTCGGGGCTCTCGCCGCGGCTCGCCGACCGGCTCCTGCAACGGGCCGTGACCCGCCGCGGCACGTCTCTCGTCTACGTCGATCCGGCGAGCTTCGCGCCGCGCCCCGGAGAGATCCCAACCGACGTCAGGGTGCAACTCGCGCGGCTCGACCATGCAGGCATCCCGGTCTGCGTCCTCCGGCGCGGCGACGATCTCGGGGCCCGGCTGGGGCCGGGCCTGTTCGCGAGCGAGGCCGTTGGGTAGCGTCCGTGACAACCCGAGCTGGCGGGTGGGCGCGCTGCTCGTCGTCTCCGGTGCGCTGATCGCCGTTGCGTGGCTCGCGCTGCAGCGGTCGACAGGTTCGGGAACCGCCCTGGCCGAGATCCTCGCCCTGTCACTGGCACCGGCCGTCGCCTGCCTCCTGTCGCGCCGGTGGTGGGTAGGCGTCCTCGTTCTCCTCCTCGGGTTCGTGCCGGCGGCCGCGATCGGGCTCGGCGTCTCGCTGGCCGACATGCGCCCGGGCGACCGGGACTTCTACGGGCCAGTCTCGGGAGCGTTCGTCGACGGCTTGCGCGACTTCTACGAGCTGAAGCTGCCCTTCGACCCGGCCGTTCATCCGGAGACGGCGGGCATCGTGCTGATCGCCGTCTACGGATTCGTCGCGACCTGCGGCCTCCTGCTTGCGGCCGGACGGCCGCTGCTCGCGGGCATCGTCCTGGTCGTGGGCGTCGGCTGGCCGGTCACGCCCGCTGCGGCCGCCGGAGGAATCGGCCCGCTCCGGGTCGGAGCGCTCGTGCTCGCGGCGATCCTGGTCATCCTCTTCCTCACCCGCAGCGAGCGGCGGCCGTTCCGCGGGCTCGCACAGGCGAGCGTGCTCGGCGTGCTGCTGATCCTCGCGGCCGTCGCGGCCTCGTCGTCGAGCGCGGTCGCCAAGGACGCGTTCCTCTCCTGGACCAAATGGGATCCGTACGACGCCCCGACCGACCCGATCGGCGTGCGCTACGTCTGGACGTCGAACTACCGGGGCATCACCTTCCCGAAGGAGGAGACGGTCGTCCTCCGGATCAAGGCACCCGAGCGATCGCTGTACTGGCGCGCGACGACGCTCGACGAGTACACGGGCGTCGGCTGGCGCGAGCAGCTCGATCCGGGCCCAACGCTGACCACGCCAGAGTTCAGCGGCGCGCTCGCGGATCCGCTCCTTCCCGACGGTGCCCGGGAGGAGAAGAACTGGACCCGACAGGACGTGACCGTGGTTGCGCTCGCGGACACCCATCTGATCGCTGCTGCCCATCCCATCCGGTGGCGTGCTGTCGGGCAGGGTCGGATCCAGTACACGTCGAACGGCGTCGTCCTGGCCCCGGAGGGGCTGAAGACCGGCCAGACGTACACGGTGTGGAGCTACGCGCCGCAGGTGAAGCCGAAAGCGCTCGCGAAGCTCGAGGCTGACTACCCGGACGAGGTCGAACGGTATCTGGACGTCGTCCCCGACGTCCGCTTCCCTGCCTTCGGCGTGCCAGACCGCGAGGCTGCCGTCGAGCGGCTCTTCGCCGAGCGCGCCGACGATGCCCTGCTCGCCGAGTACGAGGCCCTCTACCGGCAGGCTCGCGAGGTGGCGGGGAAGGCGGCGAGCCCGTACCTCGTCGCGGCATCGTTGGAGGCCTGGCTTCGGAGCGAGGGCGGGTTCCGTTACGAGGAGAGACCCTCCCAGCCGATCGGATCCGAGCCGCCGCTCGTCGACTTCGTCCTGCGCACCCGCGCTGGCTACTGCCAGCACTTCGCCGGCGCGATGGCCGTGATGCTCCGGCTGCTCGGGATCCCGTCCCGCGTCGCCGTGGGCTTCACGAGCGGCGAGTACGACGACCGCCGCGCGGAATGGATCGTCACCGACCACAACGCACACGCCTGGGTCGAGGTCTACTTCCCGGACTACGGCTGGCTGCCGTTCGATCCGACGCCGGGACGCGGCGAGCTCGGCGCGGACTACTCGACCGCGTCCACGACGTTCCCGAGTGGAGGCCCTCGCAGCGCGCTCGGCGTGGCCCCGGATGCGCTCTCCGCCATCCTGCGCCAGCGCCTTCAGGGGCTTCCCAGCGGTGACGGCGGCCCGGGCGGCCCCACGCCGCTCGGAGCCGCGGGGGCGAGCGGCGGAGGCGGCGGAATCGGCATCGCGGGACTCGTCCTCGTCGTGCTCGCGTCGGCGCTCGCGCTGCTGCTCGGTGCCAAGGCGCTCAGGCGGGCCCTTCGCTTCCGCTCCCACGATCCTCGCCGGCTTGCCGGCGCCTGCCGACGCGACCTCCTCGCGTTTCTCGCCGACCAGGGAGTCTCCGTCTCGGACAGCGCGACCCTCGTCGAGGTCGGAACGTTCGTCGAGAAGGAGTACCGGGTGAACGCGATGCCCTTCGTCCGTGCCGCGGAGGCAGCCCGGTTCGGGCCGGAGGCGGACGCGCCCGACGCGACGCGGCGAGCCCGCCGCGAGCTCAAGACCCTGCTTCGGGCGCTGCGCGCGCAGCTGGGGACGTCGAGCCGCGTCCGCGGGGCGCTGCGCCTGCGCTCGTTGACCATCTAGATGATTGATCGGAAATTGACCGGAAACCGTGGCACCGCCGGCTGGCGGCCGGGACATGTCGCAGGAGCCAACGCTCGCGTCTCGCCCGTACCTCCGGTACGAGCGAGACGTGATCCCTGTCTCCTGCTCGGTCTCGGCCGTCCCCGGCGGCACCACACTTCCCGATCAACCATCTAGGGATCCGGCGCCGCCGGGTACCCTGGCTGGAAGGTGTCCGAGACGTACGAGCTCTACCAGCAGGGCCGCCGTCACCTCGCCTCGGGCTATGCGGCGCAGGCGACCGTCGCCCTCGAGAAGGCGAAGCGCCGCGAGCCGGCCAAGGCGTCGATCCGGGAGGCGCTCGGGATCGCCTATTTCCGCATCCACCGGTTCCGCGAGGCCGAGGCGGAGTTCCGTGCCGTCCTCGAGCTCTCGCCGGCGGACGACTACGCGCATTTCGCGCTTGCGCGAAGCCTCGACAAGCAGGGTCGGGCGGCCGAGGCCGCCCCGCACTACAAGCTCGCGCGCTGCCTCCGCCCCGGTCGCGAGGAGTACCGCCTCGCAGCCGAGCGTCTCGACACCCGGGCCTGATGCCCACCCTGCGCCTTCTCGTTCCGCTCGTCGCGGCGTGTGCCGCTGCGCTTGCCGTGTCCGCGTTCGCCATCCTCTCCGCCGACCCGGAGCTCGCAACCGGCGAGGAGGGTGGCGGCCCGATGCTCGTCGATGTGGTCGGCGGCCTCGAGATCCCGACGCACGTGACCGTCGCGCCCGGTCAGCCCGGGCTCCTGTACGTCGCCGAGCAGCCCGGGCGGATCCGCGTGGTCGTGGACGGGCAGCTGAGGTCGCGACCGTTTCTCGACATCAGCGACGAGATCGCGAGCGGCGGGGAGCAGGGGCTGCTTTCGGTCGCCTTCCATCCGGCCTACGCCGAGAACGGGCTCTTCTACGTCGACTACACCGACGTGAACGGGGACACGAGGGTCGTGGAGTACCGGGCCGAAGGCGGGGCCGTGCCCATGCGGACGCGCGAGATTCTGGCCGTCGCGCAGCCGTATCCCAATCACAATGGCGGCCAGCTGGCCTTCGGGCCCGACGGGAGGCTGTACGTCGGGATGGGGGACGGCGGCAAGCGGGACGACCCCGACGACCGGGCGCAGGATCTCGGGAGTCTCCTCGGCAAGCTCCTCGCCATCGACGTCGACGCGTCCTCTCCCGAGCCCGAGCTCGTCGCGTATGGGCTGCGCAACCCCTGGCGGTTCTCCTTCGACCGCGAGACCGGCGACCTCTGGATCGCGGACGTCGGCCAGGATGCGTGGGAGGAGGTCGACCTCCTGCCGTTCGGGAGTGCCCTCCCCGTCAACTTCGGCTGGGACGTCCTGGAGGGACTCGAGCCACACGAGGACACCCCCCTCGATCCGTCGGGCCCTCTCCTCGATCCGATCGCCGTCTACGGTCATGGCGAAGGCTGCTCGATCACCGGCGGATTCGTCTACCGGGGTCGCGAGCCGTCCGAGCTGACCGGTCGCTACCTCTACGGGGACTACTGCAGTGGCGCGATCTGGAGCGTGGCGCCTGGCGCGCCTGGGCAGGAGGCGGACGTTCGCCGGGAGCCCCTCACGGTCCCGGGGCTGACCACCTTCGGAGAGGACGCAGCCGGTCGCCTCTACCTCGCCTCTGCAAACGGCGCCGTCTATCGTCTGCGCCCGTGAGCACCTACGCGCTTCTCGCCCCGCTCGAGCTGTCTGTCGACGGCTACCGGCTCGAACGGCGCGAGCAGGCGGTCTCGAGCGGCTTCACGAGGGTGACGACCACCGTCGTCCTCCACGGGGGCGGGGTCGAGGGCCACGGCGAGGACGTCACCTACGATGCCGAGGATCACGACGAGGGGCCCCTGGGGCTCGAGCTCGCAGGCGACCTGACGCTCGACGCCCTCTCGGAGCGCCTCGACGGTATCGATCTCTTTCCTGCCGCGCCACCGAGGCGCGACGCCTCCCGCGAATACCGCCGCTGGGCGTTCGAGAGCGCGCTGCTCGACCTCGCTCTGCGCCAGGCGGGCCGTTCGCTCGGCGAGGTCGTGGGCCGGCTCTATGAACCCGTGCGGTTCGTCGTCTCGACCAGGCTCGACATCCGGCCGTGGCTCGAGCTCGACCCGTCGCTCGAGTTCAAGCTCGACCCGACCAGCGACTGGGATCGGACGACGATGGAGGCGATCGCCGCCACGGGGCGGGTGCGCGCCCTCGACTTCAAGGCGTTCTACACGGGGACGATCGTCGACCAGGCCCCCGATCCAGCGCTCTACCGCACGTGCGTGGAGCTCTTCCCAGACGCCGTGATCGAGGACCCGGCGCTCGACGAGGACATCAGACCTGCGCTTGCCGGGGCTCTCGACCGGCTCTCCTTCGACGCGCCGATCCACTCGCTCGCCGACGTCGACGCGCTTCCGGTCGAGCCGCGGTTCCTGAACATCAAGCCGTCGCGCTTCGGCTCGCTGCGGCGACTGCTCGAGTGCATCGACGCCTGCGCAGAGCGCGGGATCACGATGTACGGGGGAGGGCAGTTCGAGCTCGGTGTCGGCCGGGGCCAGATCCAGGCGCTGGCGAGCCTCTTCTATGCCGACTCGGCGAACGACGTCGCCCCCGGCGGGTACAACGCGCCGGAGCCGGTCGAGGGGTTGGCGCCGAGCCCGCTGGTTCCGCCCGAGCGCCCGATCGGGTTCTCGTGGGAGACGGCGTAGCCTCCGACGCCGTGCCCTGGCCGCCCCCCGGCGCCGTCTACCAGGGAGCGCTCTTCTACGGCGAATCACACCTCCGCAAGCGGGAGTACCTGAAGGCCGTCGCACATTTCCGGCGCGCGGCCGACGCCGCCACGGATCGAGACGATCGCGAGCTCGCGCGGGCGCTCGTCCATCTGGCCGCCGCCGGCCACAAGCGTCTCTGCGGCGATCCGCCCGGTGCGGATCGCCAGCTCGCGCACGCGCGCAGGCGGCTCGATCCGTACCTGCCGGCATCGCGGCGGCTCGACCTCGCCTCGCTGCTCGCGCTGGTCGAGCGAGACTAACCTGTCTGCCATGAGGCGGCTTCCGCTCGTCCTCACGCTCGTCGTCACCCTGGCCGTTCCGGCCGTGCTCCTAGGCAACGGCCTCTGGCTGCTCGCGAACGGCTGGTACGTCCACGCCGAGTACGCTCGGCCCGGCTTCCCGGACGACAGGTACGGCTTCACGGGCGCCGAGCGCACGCGCCTCGCGCTCGTCGGGCTCGAATCGATTCACCCCTTCAATCGGCGCAGGCGTCCAGTTGTTGCGGGAGGCCCGGCTGTCCGACGGACAGCCGGCTTTCAACGCCCGCGAGGTGCAGCACATGGCGGACGTGCGCGGTCTCGTCGGCAAGGTGCTCCTCGCCCACCTCCTCGCGCTCTCCGCCATCCTCGTCGTCTGGCTCGCGGCGCGCGCCCGGGGGCTGCGGGGAATCGTCTCCGCAGGCCTGCTCTGGGGCAGCGCTCTCACCCTCGGAATCGCCGCCGCCCTCGGCGTGACGATGCTGGCGGCGTTCGACTGGTTCTTCGTCCAGTTCCACGAGGCGCTCTTCACGGGCGACACGTGGCTCTTCCCGTCGAGCGACACGCTGATCCGTCTCTACCCGGACGTCTTCTGGAGCGACTTCGGCGGCGTGCTCGCCGGTCTCACGGTGCTCCAGGCGGCGCTCCTCGGGGGCGTGCTCTGGTGGCGGCGCCGGCGCACAGCCGCCGCCGAGCTGCGCTCGGCGGCGGCCGCCGATCCTCAGCCGACCGGCTGACGGGACGGCGAGGCTACGGCCGGTCGAGCACCGGGCGGCGCGTGCTCACCGCGGGGATCCCGTCCTGCCGCCGGTTGCGGACGACGACGATGCCCGTGCCGGCGAGCGCAGCCGCGACCAGGCCGCCGACGACCGCCGCACCGGTCCAGCCGCCCTCGTCTGCCGACGAGTTGGCGGCGTCGATCCGGGCCTGCTGAGCCGGTCCGGGCTTCAACGGCTTCGCGCCGGCGACGGGCACGGCGATCGCCGCGATCGCGAGCGCGAGGACGATGAGGGAGAGGGTCTTCTTCATGGCGGGCTCCTTGACTCGATCTGTCGTCAGGGTCGCAGCGCGGAGCGTGTGCCGCCATCGCGCTAGCAGGCCTCCTTGGGTGCGGCGAACCGCACCTCAGAGCTGCGTGCGCTGCGCCCGCCGCGCGCCGTGTCGGGGCTGCCCCCGACGGGTCTTCGCGCTCGCCCTTACGGGCGTGCGCTGCGCGGCGCGCCTGCCGGCGCGCTTGGTGTCGGGGGCTGTGCCCCCGACGGGTCTTCGCGCTCGCCCTTACGGGCGTGCGCTGCGCGGCGCGCCTGCCGGCGCGCCTTGCTGTGTCCCTTCGGCCGCGCTCTCGATCCGCGCGACCTCGGCCCTGGGGGCGACACGCCAGAACTGTCGGGCCACCTCGTCGAAGCGTTCCAGCAGATCCGTCGCACGCGCCGACGCCGTGTGCTCGGCGTGCCGCTCGAGCAGCACGCGAAGCGCAGCGGCATCCGCGGCCTCGAGCCGGTGTGCGGCGACGAGCTGGCCGTTCAGGTGACGCTCGATGCGCTCCTCGGGATCCCAGACGTAGGCCTGGCCGCCGGTCATGCCGGCGCCGACGTTGAGCCCGTACGGGCCGAGGATGACGACCGTGCCGCCGGTCATGTACTCGCACGGGTGGTCGCCGGCTCCTTCGACGACGGCGATCGCGCCCGAGTTGCGGACCGCGAAGCGCTCGCCGGCCGCACCGGCGCAGAAGAGCTCGCCGCCGGTCGCGCCGTAGAGGACGGTGTTGCCCATCAGCACGGGGTCGCCGGCGTCGTCCGCGGGCGGCCGGATGACGATGCGCCCGCCGGCCATGCCCTTGCCGACGTAGTCGTTGGCCTCGCCGGTCAGCCGGAGCTCGACGCCGGCGGCGAGGAAGGCGCCGAAGCCCTGCCCGGCGACGCCCTCGAAGGAGGCGCGCACCCGGCCGGGCGGCGGGCCTGCGCCGAAGCGCCTGCCGATCAGCCCGCCGAGACGGGCCCCGACGGTGCGATCGCGGTTCGCGATCGGGTAGCGAGAGCTCGACGAGCCTCGCCGTCCGTCGAGAGCGGGCTGCGCGTCGGCGTCAGGCGCGCCGCCGAGCTCCCAGCCGGTCGGCTCGATGTGGACGTCGCCGACGAAGCGCGTCGGGCCGTCGCCCGCCCGGGCGAGCAGCGGGCTCAGGTCGAGGCTGTCGGCCCGCGGGTCGCCGGTCGCCGCTGGCGCAGCAGGTCGACCCGGCCGATCGCCTCGTCGAGGCTGCGCAGGCCGAGCGAGGCGAGCAGGCGCCGCACCTCCTCGGCGACGTAGACGAGGTAGGCCATCACCTGCTCGGGCGTTCCGGCGAACTTCGCCCGCAGCTCCGGGCGCTGCGTGGCGATGCCGACCGGGCAGGTGTCGACGTGGCACGTGCGCACCATCAGGCAGCCCTCGGCGAGCAGCAGCGCCGTGCCGAAGCTGACCTCGTCCGCGCCGAGCAGCGCCGCCACGACGACGTCGCGGCCGGTCTTGAAGCCGCCGTCGACGCGGACGTCGCACGCGGCCGCGCAGCCCGTTCGCGACGAGCGCCTGCTGCGTCTCGGCGAGGCCGAGCTCCCACGGCGCGCCGGCGTTCTTGATCGAGGTGAGCGGGCTCGCGCCGGTGCCGCCGTCCGCAGCCGGCGATGTGCACGACGTCGGCGAGCGCCTTGACGACGCCGGCGGCGACGAGCCCGACGCCGCTCTCGGCGACGAGCTTGACCGACACGGCCGCGTCGGGGTTCACCTGCTTGCAGGTCGAAGATGAGCTGCGCGAGGTCCTCGATCGAGTAGATGTCGTGGTGGGGCGGCGGCGAGATCAGCGCGACGCCGGGCACCGTGTGGCGCAGGCGCGCGATCTCCTCGGAGACCTTGTGGCCCGGGCAGCTGTCCGCCCTCGCCGGGCTTCGAGCCCTGCGCGATCTTGATCTGGAGCTCGCTCGGCGTACGGCGGCGTACTCGGGCGTGACGCCGAAGCGCCCGGAGGCGACCTGCTTGATCTTGCAGTTGCGCTCGTCGCGGAAGCGGCGCCGGATCCTCGCCGCCCTCGCCCGAGTTCGCCTTGCCGCCGAGCCGGTTGAGCGCGATCGCGACCGTCTCGTGCGCCTCGGCGGAGAGCGCGCCGTGCGACATGGCGCCGCCCGAGAAGCGGCGCACGATCGCCGAGGCCGGCTCGACCTCGTCGAGCGGCACGGGCGGGCCGGCCGGGACGAGCTCGAGCAGGTCGCGCGGCTCCATCGGGCTCGCGGCCGTTGACGAGCGCGGCGAACGTCTCGTAGAGCTCCCAGCCGTCCGGATCGAGCCGTCGCCGTCCGGACCGCCTTGCGCAGCGCGTGCGCGGCGGCGAGCTCGTGCAGCGCGTCGACGACGTCGCCGTTCGTCTCGTGCGGCTCGCCGCCCTTGCGCCACTTGACGTAGCCGGGGTTCTCGAGCTGCGGCTTGCGCGGCCGCCGACGCCTCGAGGCGCTCGACGGATCTCGCGCTCGAGCTCGGCGAAGCCGATGCCGCCGATCGGGCACGGCGTCCCGACGAACGCGCGGTCGACGACCTCGCGCGCGAGCCCGATCGCGTCGAAGATCTGGGCGCCGCAGTAGCTCGCGATGTCCGAGATGCCCATCTTCGACATCACCTTGAGGACGCCGTCCTCGATCGCCTGCCGGAAGCGCAGCTGCGCCTCGGCGGGCGACGGGCGGTCGCCGCCGACCTTGTCGGCCGCGGCCATCGCGGCCAGCGTCTCGAGCGCGAGCCGCGGGCAGATCGCCTCGGCGCCGTAGCCGAGCAGGCAGGCGAAGTGGTGCACCTCGCGGGCCTCGTCGGTCTCGACGACGAGCGTCGCCTTCGTGCGCAGCTGCCGTGCGCGACGAGCCGGTGGTGGACGATGCCCGGTCGCCAGGAGCGCCGGGATCGGCGCCCGCCGGGCGCCGTGTCGGAGATGAGGAGCATGCCCGCGCCGGCGCGGACGGCCGCCTCCGGCGTCGTCGGCGAGCCGCTCGCAGGCGGCCTCGAGCCCCTCGTCCGGGGTCGAAGGTCGCGTCGAGCCGGACGGGCGAGAACTGCTCGAGCGCGTCCGGGAAGAGGAAGAAGCTCTCGAGCTCGATCCCGGCGGCGACCTCGGGGCCCTCCGACAGGAGCGGCGCGCGGCTGCCGAGCACCGTGCGCAGCGACATCACGAACCGCTCGCGCAGGTGGTCGATCGGCGGGTTCGTGACCTGCGCGAAGCGCTGCTTGAAGTAGTGGTAGAGCGGGCGCGGCGCGGCCGGCGAGCGGCGCGAGCGCCGTGTCGTCGCCCATCGAGTACGTCGGATCGTGCGCGTGCGAGGCGATCGGGCGCAGGAACTGCATCGAGCTCCTCGCGCGTGTAGCCGAAGAGCGCCTGGCGCGCGCGTGAGGTCCTCGTCGGGCGGCTCGAGCGGGCGAGCCGGTCGAGCCCGGCGACGAGGCCCTCCTCGAGCCAGGCGCCGTACGGCCGCTCGGCGGCGAGGCGCCGCTTGATCGCGTCGTCCGTCCTCGAACCCGCGCTCCGGGTCGATGGCGATCATCTGGCCCGGGCCGAGCTTGCCGCGCCGCACGCGGCCGTGGCCCTCGAGCGGACACGGCGCCGGCCTCGGACGAGCAGACGACGAGGCCGTCCTCGCAGACCGCGTAGCGCAGCGGGCGCAGCCCGTTGCGGTCGAGGGCGGCGCCGACGACGCGGCCGTCCGTGAAGACGAGGCCGGCCGGGCCGTCCCACGGCTCGACGCAGCCCCGAGTGGTAGCGGTAGAAGTCGCGCACCTCCTGCGGCAGCTCCTCGTTCCCCTCCCAGGCCGGCGGGACGAGCATCGAGAGCGCGTGGCGGATGTCGCGGCCGCCGTGGACGACGAAGTCGAGCGCGTTGTCGAGCATCGCCGAGTCGGAGCCCGCCTCGTCGAGCACCGGGTGGTAGAGCTCGTCGTCCGTCGAGCCGAAGTTGCCCTCGCGGGCCCGCATCCAGTTGACGTTCCCCTGGATCGCGTTGATCTCGCCGTTGTGGCAGAGGAAGCGGAACGGCTGGGCGCGCTCCCAGGACGGCGCCGTGTTCGTCGAGAAGCGCTGGTGGAAGATCCCGAACGGGACCGCGAGCTCGGGATCGCTGCAGGTCGAGGTAGAACGCGCCGAGCTCGTCGGCCGCGCAGAGCGCCTTGTAGGTGACCGTGCGGAACGAGAGCGAGGCGATGTACGCGCCGCCGGCTCGCTCGGCGCGGCGCGCGCGCCCGGTAGGCGCGCCACTCGGCCTCGGCGTCGCGAGAGCCCGGCGGGCGCGCCGAGCGACGAGCTGCTCGATGCGCGGCATCGCTCGCCCGCGCCTCGCTCGCCGAGGTGCTCCGGATCGACCGGCACCTCGCGCCAGCCGAGCGGCTCGAGCCCCTCCGTCCGGCAGGCGTCCTCGATCGCCGCGCGGGCCGTCTCGTCGCGCAGGAAGACCATCGCCAGCCCGCCGCCCGGCTCGGCTCGCAGCGCGTCCGGGATCGGCAGCAGGACAGCCCGGCGCCGTCACCGGTCTTGCGGTCGGCGGCGATCGCCCCGCGGTGCCGGACGCGGCACAGGCCCTCGAGCAGCGCGTCGACGATCGCGCGCGAGGCGCGGCCGTGGACGTCGGCGACGAAGCCGATGCCGCAGGCGTCGCGCTCGACGGTCGGATCGTGGAGAGTCCGGTCGTGATCGTCGTGCCTTCTTCTCGCGGTGTCGTCGGGTCAGGCCCTGCCTCTGCGCGCTGCGAGCCGGCGGAGGCGAGGCGAGACGCCGGTTAGCGCGCGGACGGCCCGCGCGACGCGCTTCGCCGAGCAATCGAGCGTGTTCTTGTCCGCGCGGGCCATGCTGGCGGCAAAGACTTAGGGACGGACGGGCCAAGGGTCAAGTGCAAGCCGTCCGGCTTGACACGGACGCCAGCTCGGCCGCACTTGAGCAGTGGTCGCGAACCGTTCCGGCACACGCGCTTCTCAGCGCGCGGAGGCCCGCTCCGTCGCGCTCGTCGCGCGCGCCTCTCGACTCTCGCCCTCCTCCTCCGTCGTCGGTCGTCATCGTCCCCCGCTAGGGGACACCGACTGCACACGCGCCGCTGCCGGCGCAGACGGCGACCGACGACGGGACGGCAGTGCGTCCGCGCGGCGGAAGAGCCGTCTGGCGATGGGTACAGTTGTCCGACCACCGCAGCGAGGTGATCGACGCGATGAAGATGCTCGGATCCGACGCGATCCTCCGCTCGCTCGAGGCGGAGGGAGTCGACGTCTGCTTCGGCATTCCGGGCGGCGCGATCCTGCCGATCTACGACGCGTTCGCGCGCGGGCTCGACGGTCCGGCACGTGCTCGCCCGCCACGAGCAGGGCGCGGGGCACATGGCCGAGGGCTACGCGCGCGCGTCGGGCAGGGTCGGCGTGGCGATGGCGACGTCGGGGCCGGGCGCGACGAACCTCGTGACGCCGATCGCCGACGCCTGGATGGACTCGACGCCGCTCGTCTGCGTGACCGGTCAGGTCCGCTCGCACGCTGATCGGCACGGACGCGTTCCAGGAGTGCGACATCACCGGGATCACGATCCCGATCGTCAAGCACTCGTGGCTCGTCAAGTCCGTCGAGGAGATCCCGCACGTGATGAAGGCGGCGTTCCACGTCGCCCGCACGGGCCGCTGCGGCCCGGTGCTCGTCGACGTGCCGCGCGACATCCAGGAGGCGGAGATCGACTTCGAGTATCCGGACACGGTCGACCTCCCCGGCTGGAAGCCGCCGAAGCGCGGCCACCCCCGCCAGATCAAGGAGGCCGCGGCGCGGATCGCAGCGGCAGAGAAGCCGGTCCTCTACGTCGGTGGCGGCACGCTGAACGGCGACGCCTGCGCCGAGCTGAGGGAGCTCGCCGAGTCCGTGCGGCTGCCGGTGATCACGACGCTGATGGGGAAGAGGCGCGTTCCCGGAGACCCACGAGCTGTTCTTCGGGCTGGCCCGGGATGCACGGGCCGAAGTGGTCGAACTGGGCGCTGAACAAGGCCGATCTGATCATCGCCTGCGGCTCGCGCTTCGACGACCGCGTCACCGGGCAAGCTGTCGGCGTTCGCGCCGGGCGCGGCCGTCGTCCACCTCGACATCGACGCGGCCGAGATCGGGAAGCTGCGCGCGCGGACGTCCCCGTCGTCGGCCCGCTCAAGCAGGTGCTCCGCGATCTCACGGTCGAGGTCCGGAAGCTGCGCGAGGACGGCAAGGCTGGTCTCCGCGAGGCGTGGCTCGCCCAGATCGCCGACTGGCGCGAGCAGTTCCCGCTGCGCTACCGCGAAGGGCGGCGACTACGCTGAAGCCGCAGAACGGTCGTCGAGACGCTCCAGGCCCTCACCGCCGGTCGCGGACGACGTCGTCTGGACGACCGGCGTCGGCCAGCACCAGATGTGGGCGATGCAGTACCTCGCTCTGCGACCGGCCGCGGACGTTCATCACCTCGGGCGGTCTCGGGACGATGGGCTACGGGCTTCCGGCGGCGGTCGGCGCGAAGGCGGCGCGTCCCGACGCGACCGTCGTCTGCATCGACGGCGACGGCTGCTTCCAGATGACCTGCCAGGAGCTCGCGACCGCCGTGCTCGAGAACCTGCCGATCGTGGTCGTGATCGTCAACAACGGCTACCTCGGCATGGTGCAGCAGTGGCAGGACATGTTCTTCGACGAGCGGCTCTCGCAGGTGCACCTGACCCACCAGGTGCCGGACTACGCGCAGCTCGCCGAGGCCTACGGCGCCGCGGGCTTCACGATCTCCTCCGAGGACGAGCTCGAGCCGGTGCTCGACGAGGCACTCTCGCTCGGTCGGACCGCGGTGATCGACGCGCGCGTCGATCCGAAGGAGCAGTGCTTCCCGATGATCCCGGCGGGCGCGGCCGCGCTCGACCTGATCGAGTTCACCGAGGAGGAGGAGGCGGTTCAGGCGTGACGGCCCCTGGATCCACACCATCTCCGTCCTCGTCGAGAACAAGCCGGGCGCGCTCATGCGCATCACGTCGATGTTCGCGCGTCGCGGCTTCAACATCGAGAGCCTCGCCGTCGGCCCGACCGAGCGCCACGACGTCTCGCGGATCACGATGCGCGTCAACTGCGAGCAGCAGACGCTCGAGCAGATCGAGAAGCAGATGCACAAGCTCGTCAACGTGCTTCGAGTCCACGAGCTCGAGCCGGGACGAGGCGGTCGAGCGGGAGCTCCTCCTCATCAAGGTGGCCGCCGTGCCGGACCGCCGAGCGGAGCTGATGGCGCTCGGCGACGTGTTCCACGCGCGCGTCATCGACCTCGGCCCGGACGCGCTGATCTTCGAGGTCGTCGGCACGGCCGAGGAGCTCGAGTCGTTCGAGGAGCTCGTCCGCCCGCACGGGATCAAGGAGCTCGTCCGAACAGGACGCGTCGGGCTGGCACGCGCCTCGGTGCCCCGCGAGGCGCGGCGCCGCCTCGCCGTCCTACGGTAGAACTCCCCGGCACTCAACTGGAAAGGACACTGATGGCGACCATCCTCCGCGAAGGCGACGTCGACCTGCTCTCGGGCAAGGTGGCGGTGATCGGCTACGGCAGCCAGGGTCACGCGCACGCGCTCAACCTCCACGACTCGGGCAGTCGAGGTCGAGGTCGGCCTGCGCGAGGGAAGCCCGTCCTGGCAGGAGGCCGAGGACGGCGGCCTGACGGTCAAGACCGATCCCCGAGGCGGTCACGGGCGCACAGCTGGTCGCGATCCTGCTGCCCGACCAGGTGCAGCCGAAGGTCTACGAGGAGCAGATCGCGCCGAACCTCGCGCCGGGCGCGGCGCTGCTCTTCGCGCACGGCTTCAACATCCTCTACGGTCGCGTCAGCCCGCCGGCCGGCGCACGACGTGATCATGGTCGCCCCGAAGGGGCCCGGCCACATCGTCCGTCGTCTCTACACGCAAGGGCTCGGCACGCCCGCGCTGATCGCGATCGAGCAGGACGCGAGCGGCAAGGCGCGCGAGCTTGCGCTCGCCTACGCGGTCGCGATCGGCTCCGGGCCGCGCGGGGATGCTCGAGACGACGTTCAAGGAGGAGACCGAGACCGATCTCTTCGGCGAGCAGTCCGTGCTCTGCGGCGGCGTCACCGAGCTGATCAAGGCCGGGCTTCGAGACGCTCGTCGAGGCCGGCTACCAGCCTGAGATCGCCTACTACGAGTGTCTGCACGAGCTGAAGCTGATCGTCGACCTGATCTGGGAGGGCGGGCTCTCCTACATGCGCTACTCGATCTCGGACACGGCCGAGTACGGCGACTACTCCCGCGGCCCGGTCGTGATCGACGAGCACGTTCGCGGAGACGATGCAGAAGGTGCTGGCGAACATCCAGAGCGGCCAGTTCGCCAAGGAGTGGATCGCCGAGATGGACGAGGGCGAGGCGAACCTGAAGCGTGTCCGCGACGAGCAGCGCAACCTCCGGATCGAGAAGGTCGGCCACGAGCTGCGCGCGCTGATGGCGAAACCGGCCTAGATGATCGATCGGAACTAGGGTGGCGTCCGTCGACGTCCCGGTCGCGCTCCTCGGCTACGGCACCGTCGGCGCGGCCGTCGACCGGCTCCTGACCGAGAACGCCGACGACATCGAGCGCGCGACCGGGCCACCGGCTGCGGGTCGTCCGCGCGCTCGTCCGCGACGCCGAGGCAGGAGCGGGGCTTCCGGCCGGCGGGCGGCGTGCTGACGACCGACTTCGCGTCGATCCGCGACGATCCGGAGATCGCGCTCGTCGCGGAGGTGATGGGCGGAATCGAGCCGGCGCGCGAGCTACGTCCTCGAGCTCCTCGACGCCGGCAAGCCGGTCGTCACGGCGAACAAGCAGCTGATCGCCCAGCGCGGCGGCGAGCTGTTCCCCGCGGCGTCGGCGGCCGGCGTGCAGCTGCGCTTCGAGGCGTCGGTCTGCGCGGCGATCCCGGTGATCAAGGTGCTGCGCGAGGCGCTCGTCGTCTCGAACGTCCACCGTGTGCTCGGGATCGTCAACGGGACGACGAACTACATCCTCACGAGGATGGAGGCCGGTGGGACCTACGACGAGGCGCTCGGCGAGGCGCAGCGGCTCGGCTTCGCCGAGGCCGACCCGACCGAGGACGTCTCCGGCGCCGACGCGGCGGCCAAGATGGCGATCCTCGCGACGATCGCCTTCGGCTCGCCGGGTCACGCTCGCGGACGTCGCGTACGAGGGAATCGACGGGATCGTGCCGGGCCACATCCGCGCAGCCGACGAGATGGGGATGGTCGTCCGGCTGATCGGGGCCGCGACGCTCGTCGACGGCGCCGTACGACGTCCGGGTCCAGCCGGCCCTGGTCGATCGCCACCATCCGCTCGCCGCGGTCGAAGGCGCGTTCAACGCAGTGATGCTCCAGGGCGACGCGATCCGGGAGATCATGCTCGAAGGGCCGGGCGCCGGCGGAATCGAGACGGCGTCCGCCGTCGTGGCCGACATGGTCTCGATCGTCGGGACGACGGGCACGGGCTTCCTGCAGGACGACGCGGCCTGGCGGCGGCTCGAGAAGCTCGAGCCCGGTCGATCTCGAGTCGCCCTTCTACCTGCGGATCGAGGTCGACGACCGCGCCGGCGTGCTCGCACACGTCGCCGAACGCCTGGCCGCGCACGGCGTCTCCGTGGCACGACTCGTCCAGCACGAGCTCGACGACGGCGCCGCGCTGCACATCGTGACCCACGGCGCCGCGAACGGCGCGGTCGACCGCGCCCTCGCCGACATCGCCGCGCTCCCGGAGACGCACGGAGCCCCGACCCGCCTGACCGTCGTCTCCGACCGCGGCTCATGAGCATCGCCCTCGTCGAGCGGTTCGGCGATCGCCTCCCGCTCGAGCACGGTGGGCCCGTCGTCTCGATGGGGGAGGGCTCGACGCCGCTCCTGCGCGCCGCCGGACTGTCCGCGCGACTGCGGATGGACGTCTGGCTGAAGCTCGAGAGCATGAACCCGACGGGAAGCTTCAAGGACCGTGGCATGACGGTCGCCGTCTCGAAGGCCGTCGCCGACGGCGCCGAGGCGGTGATCTGCGCCTCCACCGGGAACACGGCCGCCTCCGCGGCCGCGTACGCCGCGCGGGCCGGTCTCACCGCGGTGATCCTGCAGCCGGCGGGCGCCGTCGCCCTCGGCAAGCTCGCGCAGGCACGAGCGGTGGGAGCCCGAGTGCTCGAGGTGCGGGGCAGCTTCGACCAGGCGCTGGCGGCGGCGAGCGAGCTCGGCCGGCGTGGAACGCACGTGCTCGTCAACTCGGTCAATCCCTTTCGCGTTCAGGGCCAGAAGACCGCCGCCTTCGAGATCGCCGACGAGCTCGGGACCCCGCCCGACGTGCTCGCGCTGCCGTACGGCGGTGGCGGCAACACCGTCGCGTACGTGAAGGGCTTCGACGAACTGCGGGCCGGGATGCCGCGGATCGTGGCCGCCCAGGCCGCGCAGCGAGCGTCGACGCTCGCGAGCGCGATCCGGATCGCAGAGCCCGTGCACCAGAACGAGGTCGAGACGGCGGCCGTCCGCCACGGGGTGGAGATCGTGACGGTCACGGACGACGCCATCCTCGCCGCCTGGCGTGATCTCGCCGTCAGCGAAGGGATCTTCTGCGAGCCGTCGAGCGCCGCCGGCATCGCCGCGCTCCTGGCGAGCCCGCCATCGCAGGCCTCGACGTGCGTCTGCGTCATCACCGGCCACGGCCTGAAGGACCCGGCGACGGTCGAGCGAGCGACGCCGCCTCCGATCTCGGTCGATCCGGATCCGGACGCGATCGCCGAGGCTGCGCGGTGACCCTGCCGGTCAGGGTCCGCGCACCGGCGACGACCGCCAACCTCGGCCCCGGCTTCGACTGTGCCGGCGCTGCGCTCGAGCTCTGGAACGAGCTCTCGGTTCTGGCCGCGGGCGACCTCTCGGTCTCCGTCGAGGGGGAGGGGGCGGGCGAGCTACCGATCGACGACTCTCACCTGGCCGTTCGAGCCTTCTCGCTGCTCCACGACCCCGGTCGGCCTGCGTTTCGAGTTCGTCAACCGCATCCCCCTCGCGCGCGGCCTTGGATCGAGCGCCGCCACGATCGCTCTGGGCCTCGTCGCGGCATCGATCGTGGCGCGGCGCCCGCTCGGTGCGGAGCAGCTGCTCCGGCTCGCGCTGGAGCTCGAGCCTCATCCGGACAATCTCGCGCCCGCGCTCGCCGGCGGCGTCTGCCTCAGCTGGCGCGCGGGCGAGGAACAGCGCCTCGCCCGCATCGCCGACACGCTGCCGCTCGCTCCGATTGCCGTCGTCCCTGACGTGCGCGTCGAGACGGCGGCGGCCCGCGCCGCGCTTCCGCAGGCCGTCTCGCACGCCGATGCCGCCGCCACCGCTGGGCGCGCAGCGCTGCTCGGTGCCGCGATCGTCGCCGGCTCGGCGGAGCTCCTGGCGGAGGCCTTCGACGACAGGCTGCACGAGCCCTACCGTGGCCCGCTCTCGCCGGTCTACGCGCTGATCAGGGAATCCCTACCCGTGGGCGCGGCAGGGCTGACGATCTCGGGATCCGGGCCGACGGTGATCGTCTGGGCCCACCCCGGCGAAGCCGCGGCGTGTGCGCGTGCGCTGGAGGCCCGGTTCCCCGAGACCCGTGTGCTCCGGCTCGCGATCTCGCCGAGCGGCGCGGCTCGCCAGGCGTGATCTACCGGTTCGTCGATTGCCGGTTCGATCTCTCTGATCCGAACGCCGGCGAGCGCCTCTACCTCGACGGCCACGTCCCCGGAGCGGCGTTCATGAGCCTGGACCGCGACCTCTCGGACATGTCGAGGGCCCCGGCGGCCGGCCGCCACCCCCTGCCTGCAGCGGAAGCCTTCGCCGCCTCGGCATCCCGCGCGGGAATCGGACGCGGGGTCTTCGTCGTCGCGTACGACCAGGGGATGGCGGGAGGCGCGGCGCGGCTCTGGTGGCTGCTTCGCCACTTCGGCCACGAGGACGTCGCCGTCCTGGACGGTGGGATCGGCGCGTGGAAGGGGCCGCTCCGCGCGGGCGCGGAGCGGATCGAGCCGGCGTCCTTCGTCCCTGCGCCGCGTGTGTCGGACACGATCGAAGCGGACGAGCTTCTCTCCCGGCTTGACGATCCCCGCCTCGCGATCGTGGACGCCCGGGCGCCGGAGCGCTTCCGCGGCGAGGCCGAGCCACTCGACCCGATCGCGGGCCACATCCCGTGCGCCGTGAACACTCCAGCGACCGAGGCGCTTTCCGCTCGCCTGCTGGAGGCGGACGAGATCGTCGCCTACTGCGGCTCGGGAGTCGTCGCCTGCGTGACGCTCCTGGAGCTCGCCAGGGCGGGCCGGCCCGACGCGAAGCTCTACCCGGGCTCGTGGAGCGAGTGGTCGCGCCGCGGGCTGCCGGCTGACACCGGGTAGGATCGCCGTCATGAGCCGCGAGGCGGTTGACGTTCTTGCGGCTTCGCTGGACAGGCTCGGGCCGTGGCCGCCGGGCGTCGAGCCGCTCGAGGGCCGCCCCGAGGCCGCGGCACTGTCGCTCTCCGACGACGGCCACGTCTCGACCGGGATCTGGGAATGCACGCCGGGGGTGTTCCCGTCACGGCGCGACGGCATCTGCGAGCTGATGCACTTCGTCTCGGGCGATGCCACGATCGTCGACGATGACGGCACCCGCCACGAGATCCGACCCGGCATCGTGATCTTCCTCGCAGACGGGTGGCGCGGAACCTGGGAGATCCGCGAGACCGTGCGCAAGACGTACGCGATCGTCCAGACTCGGGCCTGACGACCGTCTAGGATCGGCGAATGACCGACAACCCGTACGCCACGCCGTCCGATCCCGCCAAGCGGCACAGCCGCGCCCTCACCGACGGCTACGAGCGCGCCGGCGCTCGCTCGATGCTGAAGGCCGTCGGCTTCACCGACGAGGACCTCGCGAAGCCGCTGATCGGCGTCGCCACGCAGTGGATCGAGACGATGCCCTGCAACCTGAACCAGCGCGAGCTCGCCCAGTACGTGAAGGCAGGGATCCGAGCGGCCGGCGGGACGCCGATCGAGTTCAACACGATCTCCGTCTCCGACGGCGTGTCGATGGGGACGACCGGGATGCGCGCGTCGCTCGTCTCGCGCGAGGTCGATCGCGGACTCGATCGAGCTCGTCGCGCGCGGGCACCTGCTCGACGGCCTCGTCTGCCTCGTCGGCTGCGACAAGACGATGCCCGGTGCGCTGATGGCCCTCGCGCGGCTCGACCTCCCGGGGCTCTGCCTCTACAACGGCTCGATCGCCCCGGGCCGCTCCAGCGGCCGCGACGTGACGATCCAGGACGTCTACGAGCAGATCGGCGCCTGCGCCGTCGGCAAGATCACGCCGGCCGAGCTGCACGCGCTCGAGTCCGTCGCCTGTCCGGGCGCGGGCGCGTGCGGCGGGCAGTTCACGGCGAACACGATGTCGACGATCCTCGAGTTCATCGGGATCACCCCGGGTGGCCTGAACGCGATTCCGGCGCTCCACCCGGCGAAGGAGCAGGCCGCCGAGCAGGCCGGCCGCGCTCGTGATGGACCTCGTGCGCAAGGACATCCGGCCGTCCCAGATCCTGACGCGCCACGGCGTTCGAGAACGCGATCGCGTCGATCGCGGCGACGGGCGGCTCGACGAACGGCGTCCTTCACCTGCTCGCGATCGCGCGCGAGCTCGGGCGTGCCGCTCTCGATCGACGACTTCGACGCGATCCTCGAGCGGACGCCCGGTGATCGCGGACATGAAGCCGTGGGGCACGCTACGTCGCGACCGACCTCTACGAGGCCGGCGGGCTCGGGCTCGTCACCCGCGAGCTCGCTCGAAGCGCGACCTCGTCGCACGCGCGACGCGCTGACCGTCGACGGGCGCACGCTCGGCGAGATCGCCGACGCCGTCGAGGAGGCACCCGGGCCAGCAGGTCGTCGTGACGATCGAGCAGCCGCTCAAGCCGCGCGGCGGCCTGGCGATCCTCCGCGGCAACCTCGCGCCGGACGGATGCGTGATCAAGCTCGCCGGGCACGGGAAGATGCTCCACCGAGGGCCCGCGAAGGTCTACGACTCGGAGCCCGAGTGCTTCGCCGCCGTCAAGGCCGGTCAGATCGAGCCCGGCGACGTCGTCGTCATCCGCTACGAGGGCCCGGCGGGGGCACCGGGGATGCCCGAGATGCTGCAGATCACGGCGGCGATCGTCGGCGAGGGCCTCTCGGACTCGGTCGCGCTGGTCACCGACGGGCGCTTCTCGGGCGCGACGTACGGCTTCATGGTCGGGCACGTCGCCCCCGAGGCCTTCCGCGGCGGCCCGATCGCGGCTCTGCGGACCGGCGACACCGTGACGATCGACGTCGATCGCGCCGCGAACTGCGACGTGGAGCTCTCGGACGACGAGATCGCCGCGCGGCTGCGCGACTGGCAGCCGCCGGCGCCGCGCTACGCGAGCGGCGTGCTCGCGAAGTACGCGTCCCTCGTCTCGTCGGCCTCCGAGGGCGCGATCACGAGGCCGCCGCTGGAGCTCGTGATCCGGGGGGCTGGGGCGCCGGGATGGTGATCGAGCGCTTGCGCCGCCGCTGTGCGGAACCGGCTTCGCTCGATTCGGGACATCGCGGCGCAACGATTCGGCCTGGTGACCGGGCGGCTCCGCCGCCCTTTCCGGCCGATATCGGCGCCGCTCCGTGTCGAAACCGGCTCCGCCGGCATTCGACAACTGTCCCGATATCGAGCTTCGCTCGATTCGGGACATCGCGGCGCAACGATTCGGCCTAGTACAGCACCAGGCGGTCGCGGTGAACGGCCTCGAGGCCGCGCGGGCGCCGACGGAGCTCGTCCGAGCTGGCGCTCGCGATCCCCTTCGCGAAAGGCGCGCCGTCTGGCCCGACGATCTCGACGCCGTCGCCGGCGTGCGAAGCGGCCCTCGCAGCGGGCGACGCCGACCGCGAGCAGGCTCGCGCCGTCGCTCTGCGAGCGCCCGGCGTCGCGCCCTCGTCGACGCGGAGCCGGCCCGGCACCGGCTTGCCGAAGCGGAGCCAGAGCTTGAACGCGGACGGCGCTCGCTCGCCGGGCGCGAAGCGCGTCCCGCGCGGCTCGCCGGCGAGGATCGGGCGCGAGCACGTCCTTCCCGGCGCCCGCCGCGATCACGGTCGGGATGCCTGCGGCCGCGGCGACCTCGGCCGCGAGCACCTTGCTGCGCATCCCGCCCTTTCCGAGCGGCGAGGCGCCGCCGAGCACGGCGCTCTTCGCGCGATCGAGCCGTCGGCGATCAGGTGGGCCCCCGGTGTCCCGGGCGCCCGCGAGAGCACGCCGTCGACCTCCGTCAGGAGGACGAGCAGCCGGGCCCGCGCGAGCACGGCGACCTGCGCCGCGAGCGCGTCGTTGTCGCCGAAGCGTGATCTCGTCCGTCGCCGTCGCGTCGTTCTCGTTGACGATCGGCACGGCGCCGAGCGCGAACAGCGCGTTCAGGGCGTTCCGGGCGTTGACGTAGGTCGTCCGCTCGGCCACGTCGACCGCCGTCAGGAGGATCTGAGCGGCGGGCACGCCCTCGCGTCGCCAGCGCCTCGTCCCAGGCGGCCTGCAGCCGTGCCTGGCCGAGCGCGGAGGCCGCCTGGAGCTTCGGCATGCTGCGCGGCCGGCGCGTCGAGACCGAGGCGGGGGAGCCCGAGCGCGATCGCCCCGGACGAGACGACGCACACCGGCGTGCCGCCGTGGACGATCTCCGCGATCTCTCGGGCGCGCTCCCGGAGCACCTGCCGGCGCACCTGCTGGCGCGCGAGCCGACGATCAGGCTCGTCCCGAGCTTGCACGACGAGCGGACGCTTCATCGGCGCTCTGCGTCCCGTCGCCGACGACCCGGTACTGGCGCAGCCAGAGGTCGCGGTAGGTGACCGGGCCCGCGCGGCCCCGGCGTCCAGTCGACGTTGATCCCGGTCTCCGGCGCTCCGGTCAGCGCGAAGCCGTCCGTGAAGCGGTCGGCGCCTGCCAGAACGCGTCGTGCCGCGGTAGCCGTCGAGGAACCGTTGCGGCCGCGGCCTCGTCCTCGGCCACGATCGCGGCGGCGAGGCCAGACGTCTCGGTCGTTCGCGATCGCGACGGCCTCGTCGAGATCGTCCACGACGTCGACGCGTGACGGTCGCGACCCGGTGCGGCGTCGTTCGCCCACTCGTGCCCGACGGCGACGTCGAGCTCGAGCATCGGCCTCGGCACGGCGCGCGCACGCTCCGTGCCCGCGCGGCTCGAGCCCGAGCCGTCCGAAGAGCCGACGTGAGCGCGGCAGGAGGGCGACGGCGTCGCGGTCGACGAGGCAGAGGTTGAGCCGGTTGCAGACGCCGAGCCGGTCGAGGCTCGCCTCGGCGACGGCGAGCGCCTTCTCGCGGTCGGCGCTCCCGTGGACGTACAGGACGCCGCCGCCCTCGGCGTGGGCGAGGGTTCGGACGCCGCTCTCGCCGCGAGCCGGGCCAGCGCCGCCGTCGTCTCGCCGCTGCCGCGCAGGATGACGAGCGGGATCTCGTGCGGGAGCGATCACGAGCACCCGCGCGCCCTCCCGGTCGGTCGAGCGGACGAGGCCGACGGCTCCCGGCGGGAGCCCGGCTCGCTCGAGCGCCGGGCGCAGGACGTCGTCGACGAGCACGGTGACGGTGCGCAGCGCGGCGCCACCGGTCCGCAGCACGGCCGTGTTCAGGCTCTTCAGGAGCTGCCCCGCGACGTCGAGCGCGACGTTCGGACGCGCCTCGAAGTTCGCGCCGACGGTGCCGATCGGGATCCGCCGCTCGCTGACCGCGAGCCCGTTCGGGAGCGTCCCAGGAGGCGATCTCCCGCTCGAGCGGGGGGATGCCGGCCATGACCTCGACCTGGCTCGCGAGCGCCTCGACGCGGCGCTCGTCGAGGCGAAGCCGGTCGAGCGTGCCGTCGTCGAGCCGGCCGGTCGCCTCGCTCACGTCCGCCGCGTTTGCCGACGAGGAGCGCGCGCGCGCCGCTCGCGCACGAGCGCCGAAGCTGTCGCGAGCGCCTCGGCGACGGCCGTCGTCCGAGAGCTGCTGGGCAGCGCGAGCCGCCTCCGCGGCCTCGCGCCCGACCAGCTCCCGAGCTCCATCCCGGCGTTCTAGCAGGATGTGGCCGAGGATGAGGTGGTCGGAGCCGCGGGGTAGGCGCTATACTCGGCCCCGAGAGCGGGCCACGTCCCGCTCACATCGAGAGAGGCTGAGGGAACCGGCCCTGTGAAGCCTCGGCAACCTGCTCCGATCGGGCAAGGTGCCAACCCCGGCCGGGCGGTCGGCCCGGGAGGATGTCGAGCGAGACGAAGGAGCGATCAGTGCCCGCAACGAGCCTCCGCTGTCGAGTCTGTCGGGACCGAGCACGAGCTCGGTCCGATCGCCGTCTGTTCCGCGCGATTTCGGACCGCTGCGACCCCGTCTACGACTGGGTTCGGCTCCGACAGACGCGTTACACGGGAGTCGATCGCGGCCGGGCCGGCATCGATCTGGCGCTACGCGCCGCTCCTGCCCGGTGGACGTCCCCGACGAGGCCCGGCTCGCGCCGGGTTTCACGCCGCTCGTCCCGGCGCCACGGCTGGCCGGCGCGCTCGGTCTCGCGCGAGCTCTACCTGAAGCTCGACACCGCGAACCCGACGCACTCCTTCAAGGACCGCGTCGTCGCGGTCGCCTGCGCGAAGGCGCAGGAGCTCGGCCTCGACACGCTGGCCTGCTCGTCGACCGGCAACCTCGCGAACGCCGTCGCCGCGCGAGCAGCGGCCGAGGGCATGGAGGCCGCGGTCTTCTGCCCGGCCGACCTCGAGCCGGAGAAGCTCGTCGCCACCGCCGTGTACGGCGCGACGATCTACGCGGTGCGGGGCACCTACGACGATTGCAGCCGCCTGACGGTCGAGCTCTCGTTCGAGCTGCCCTGGGGCTTCGTCAACGTCGGGCTGCGCGCGTACTACGCGGAGGGCTCGAAGACGCTCGGCTTCGAGATCGCCGAGCAGCTCGGCTGGGAGCTGCCAGATGCCGTGGTCGCGCCGATCGCCTCCGGCGCGATGTACTCCAAGGTCGGTCAGGGTTTCGCGGAGCTGCTCGAGCTCGGCCTCGTCGAGGGCGACGAGCCGCGGATGTACGGCGCTCAGGCGGACGGCTGCGCCCCGGTCGCCGCGGCACTGGCCGAGGGCCGGCGCGTCACGCCGGTCCGCCCGAGCTCGGTCGCTCGCTCGCTCGCGATCGGGAATCCGGCGGACGGCGAGCTTCGCGGTGGAGACGGCGCGTCGCACGAACGGCGACATCCACGTCACGCGCGAGGACGAGATCGGCGTCAACATGGCGCTCCTCGCGGAGACCACCGGGGTCTTCGGCGAGACGGCGGCCGGCGTCACGCTCGGCGCGCTGCGGGAGGCGGTCCGGCGCGGGCAGATCGGCGAAGCGCGATCGTGTCGTGCTGCTCGTCACGGGTGACGGACTGAAGACGCCGGACCCGATCGAGGATCGACTTGACGCCGGTCGAGATCGACGCCGACGCCGACGCCCTGCTCGAGCGGCTCGGCGTCGGCCTGACGGCCTCACACGCTGCCGGGGAACCAGCGGCTCGCCGGCGAGGAGGCGCTCGACGCCGCCCATGCCCCAATGTGTCGACGCCGTCCACCGCGACGAGCGTCGGAACGCCACGGACGCCCGCGGCGTCCGCGAGCGCGGCGGATCTCCGCGAGACGGGCGATCCGCTCGGGCGCATATGCGGCCCGCAGGGCCTCGTCCGGATCGAGCCCCGCGCGGCCGGCCGCGCGCGCAAGCTCGCGCATCCGTAGCGATGTCCTCGCCCTCGCAGAAGAACGCCTCGTAGAAGGCGTGGCGGAACTCACGCAGCCGGCCGTGCTCGTCGCGCCCACAGGCACGCGGCGAGCGGTAGCGTCGAGCGAGGCTGGAAGCGGGGCAGGTGGATCTCGATCCCGAGCGTGAGCGCACGCCGGTAGACGTTTCGCGTCCAGTCGGTGCGCAAGTGGTCGCCGCGCGGCTCGAGCAGTGGCCTCGGCGCGGGGCGCAGCTCGAGAGGCAGCCACTCGACGATCACGCCCTTGACGTCCTCGGCCGCCTCGACCGCGTGGCGTCTCCATGTACGAGTAGGGGCAGACGACGTCGTAGAAGAAGCGGATCCGGCGGCTCATGGGGCGAGGACGAGGTTATAGACTCGATCCCTCGATGCTCGTCGGCGTCGCGCAGATCGAGCCCCGACTCGGAGAGGCCGAGCGGAATCTCGAGGAGTGTCTGGGGTGCCTCGAGGACGCGGCGGCACGCGGTTGCTCGCTGCTCGTCCTCCCCGAGTGCTCGAGCGTCGGCTACGTGTTCGACAGCGCCGGACGAGGCGGCGGCCCATGCCGAGGAGATCCCGGGCCCGTTCACCGAGGCTCTCGAGGGAGCGTGCTGCCGAGCTGCAGCGTGCACTGCGTCGCGGGGATGCTCGAGCGCGAGGGTGACCTCCTCCGCAACACCGCGGTCGCTCGTCGGGCCGGACGGTCTCGTCGGGCGCTACCGCAAGTCCCACCTGCCCTACCTCGGCGTCGACCGGTTCGTCGACGCCCGGCGACGAGCTCGAGGTCTTCGACACGCCGATCGGGAGGATCGGGATCGGAGATCTGCTACGACCTGCGATTCCCGGAGCTGACGCGCTCGCTCGCGCTCCGGGGCGCCGAGATCGTCGTGCACCCGACGAACTGGCCGCTCGAGGCCCGCTCGAACGCCGACGTGCTGACCCGTGCCCGGGCGCACGAGAACCGGGTCTTTCTCCTCATCGCGAATCGCGTCGGGACGGGAGCGGGACGCCGAGTTCTGCGGCTGGAGCCAGATCTGCGACGTGCGCGGAGACCGGATCGCGGAGGCGGGAGAGCCGGGAAGAGGCGCTCCTCGTCGCCGAGATCGAGGTCGACGAGGCCCGGCAGAAGGACATCGTGCCCGGCGCCCGGGAAGTACGAGATGTCGCTCTTCGGCCACCGGCGTCCGGACCTGTACGGGACGCTCGTCGAGGAGCGCACTCCGGTCCACTGACGAAGGGAGAAGCGATGGCGGACGAGCTGCGACCCGAGGCCCTGCTCGAGAAGGACGGGCTCAAGGTCTCGAAGAGCCCGTGGGGCGCCGGACGACGAGATCGGGCGCCTGAACTGGCTCACCTCCGGACTCCGTGAAGACGATCCTCGAGCCGCCTCGACGGTCGCAAGGTGTTCGACCTCAACGTCGACTACTTCATCGGGATGCCGTCGTGGCAGGCCGCCGGCGACCCGAAGTTCGAGATCTGGATGACGCACACGCCGCAGGGCTCGATCAACGACAACCTCTCGGGCGTCGGCTCCGAGGTCCACGAGAAGTACAGCTACTGCGGCGACTCGATCACCCTCTACACGCATTGCGGCACCCACATCGACACGCTCAACCACCTCGGCCACTACGGCATGCTTCTGGAACGGCTGGACCGCGGACAAGGACCTCGGTTGCGCGTCACTGGACGATCGGGCGGCACCGACAAGTACCCGCCGATCATCGCGCGCGGCGTGCTCCTCGACGTGGCCGGCCATGCACGGCGTCGACTGCCTCGCCGACGGACACCCGGTCACGCCGCAGGAACTGCAGGACTGCGTCGAGCGCCAGGGCGTCGAGCTGCGCAAGGGTGACGTCGTCCTCGTGCGCATGGGGCGGATGACGAAGTGGCCGGACTTCGACGGCTACCTCGTGAAGCCCCCGGGCATCAACCTCGACTCGCGCCAAGTGGCTCTGCGAGGAGGCCGGGGCGATGTGCATCGCGGGCGACACGATCGGGCTCGAGGTGATCCCGCCCGACGTGCCGAACGTCGTTCCTGCCCGTGCACTGCGTACATGTTCGCGACGGCCGGCGCGCAGATCATCGAGGTCGTCAACATGGAGGAGATCGCGGCGGAGAAGCAGTACGAGTTCGCCTTCCTGGGCTTCCCGATGAAGATCCGCGGTGCCACCGGGGCCCCGATGCCCTCGGTGGCGGTCCCGCTGAAGTAGGCGGAATCTGCCGTGCGCGAAGCGCACGGCCGTATCCGCCGGGGAGGGCGGCGGAGCCGCCCGTTCTGAGGCAGGCCTGCGGATCCGCGGCGCAGCGACCCTGCAGCGGCCGAGCGAGATTCCGCCTACTGCAGGTCGATCTCGACGACCGACGCGAACGCGTCGGCGTCCGGCTCGGCCTGGTAGCGCTCGAGCACGGCGAGGGCCACCGCGAGGTCTTGTACGGCGAGGCCGGTCGAGTCGAACACGGTGATCTCGTCGTCGGATCGCCGTCCCTCCTCCGCACCGATCAGGACCCGACCGAGCTCCGCGACGTCCTCGCGTCCGAGCCGACCGTTCTCGACGGCGCGCGCGAGCTCGCCGTTGTGACTCGCCTGGACCCATTCGTCGCAGACGACCCTGGTCCGCAGCAGCTCGTCGAGCTCGATCTCCGCCTTCCCGGGCCCGTCCGCGCCCATCAGGCTCACGTGCTGGCCGGGACGGAGCGTCAGCCAGACGAGCACGGGCTCGCGTCCCGGCGTCACGGTGACCACGATCTCGCAGGCGAGCGCCTCATCGAGGGTGCCTGTGGTGACCGGGCCCGGTGCAAGCATTCGGGCCGCCGCGTCGGCCTGTTCCGGGCGTGTGTCGCAGAGGATGACCGGGCGGCCCCGCTCGAGAAACGTCCGGGCCACCGCGCAGCCGTTCACGCCGCATCCGATCACCGCCGCGCGCCGCGCCGTCGCCGGAGCGAGCGTCTCCGCGGCGAGCACGGCCGCCGCCCCCGTTCGCAGCGCGGTCACGGAGGCGGCGTCGAGCACCGCTCGCAGCTCGCCAGTGCGCGCATCCGAGAGCAGGACGACGCCGCTGACCGTCGGGAGTCCGCGACCGGGGTTGCCGGGGAACGAGGTCACCCACTTGAGGACCGCGTGGCCTGCGCCCGACGCAGGCATCGCCCGGAAGTCGCCGTCGGGCGGCGCTTCCACGTACACCTTCGAGGGCATCTCCCATCTGCCGCGCGCATGCTCGACGAAAGCGCGCCGAACGGCATCGAGCGCGTCGACGGAGGTCAGCGCCGCGGTGACGTCGGACGCCGCGAAGACCGGAACGCTCAGTGCGGGCCCTCGAACTCGGCCAGCGCCTCCGCGTAGCGCTCGAAGGCGCGCTGGCGCTGCCTGCAGTCCTCGAGCTGGCCGACGAGCTCGGCGATCTGCTGCTCGCGCTGGCTGGCGCCGGGCTCCGGCAGAGGCCTCATCGCGAATCCGATCGACCGCAGGGTTTCGGCGTCGGCCTCGTTCATACGTCCGAAAGCGAGCTCGTCGGCCCGCCAGGCCTCGACGTCGCGGACGAGGGGCTCGAGCCGCTGACTCAGCGCCTGCTCGCGCTCGCGCTCGAACTCGAGGGAGTCGAGCGCCTCCTGACGGCGTCGCCGGACTGCGATCTGTTCGCGATTCACGACTCGAAGATATCGAGCGGGAGCCGCGCGGCGACGACCGGGTTGGGCACGTCGACCGCCTCGGCGATCCGGAGGTCGCAGGCCACGCTGCACAGAACGTACGCCTGCTCCGCGGAGAGCCCCCACGTGGCGACGAGGTACGCGATCATCTCGCGGAGCGCGTTCTGCGCTGACAGGGTGAGATCCATCGGCTCGTTCGAGCCGTCCGCCGCGATCGGCATGCCGAGCGTGACGAACGCTCGTCCTTCGCGTCTCCCGGGCGTCTCGAGCGCCGGGAAGCGTTGCACCCGCGAGGGACGGTGGATGCCGAAACGCACGGTGATCGCTCCTGCCACCTCGATTCCGAACCCGCACACCTCACCTTCTCCCTGCGCGAAGTGAAGATCCCCGACCGAGAAGAGTGCCTCCGCGACCTGCACCGGAAGGAATGCCCGGCTGCCCGCGACGAGCTGGCGGACGTCGAGGTTGCCGCCGTTCTCGCGCGGCGGGATCGTCCGCAGGCCATCCGCCGCAGCACGCGGCACGGCGCTCTCAGGCTCTTGCTCGGCGACGGGCCCTCCCCGGAGGCGCACCTTCTCCTCGCGGGCGCGGACCAGCTCCACGAACTCCCGCGAAGGGGCCACTCCGAGGACGCCGGGGAACATGGTCGGCGGGGATCGCGACCCCGGGGACGTCCGTCGAGCGGGCGACTCCGTCCGCGATCCTCCAGACGGCGAGGAACGGGTCGGGATAGTCGTCGGGCAGGAGTCCGAACCCCGGGAGGATCGCGGTGATGCCCACCTCTGCCGCGGCGAGGGCGAGGATCTCGACCTCGAGGATGTCGCCGGGCTCGGCGCCCTCGACGGCGATCGGCCCGGTCAGCGGATGGCCGAGGCCGCGATCGATCGCCTCGACGTCGGCGGCCGTCGAATCGGAGTCGAGTTGGCCGTCGATGCCGTCGCGCGTCTCGATCGTGATCTCTTCGCCGGGCGCGACACGGGCGATCGGATCGAGCCCTGGATGCCAGCGATTGTGCCCGGTGCCCGGCTCCTCGCCCAGGCGGCGGCTGCTATCGACCTTGAGGATCACGCCGCGATCATCGCACGACCATGATCGTTTCGAGCGAGGGGTCGGCGGCTCCTCCGATGAGAGTGCCCGAGGCAGCCGCGTCGAGCACTGCATCGAGCAGTTCGGCCGTCACCACCTCGCCGGGGGCGAGCACCGGGATGCCCGGAGGGTACGGTGCGACGAGCTCGGCTGCGATCCGGCCTGCGGCCTGCGCGGCGGGAACCTGCTCGTGGGGTGCGAAGAAGGCCTCTCGAGGCGTCATCGCCACCTCCGCCTCGACGCCCCAGGCGGTCGTCGGTCGAGCCGGTCGGGAAGCCGTTCCGCGTCGAGCCTTCAGCGACCGTCGGAGCGCCGAGATCAGGCGCCTCGTCGAGCGGGTCCCGTCGCCGATCGTCAACACGGGGACGATCGTCGTCCGGTCGGCGAGCTCGACGACGAGGCCCTGCTCGCGCAAGTCGCGTTCCACCTCGACGCCGTCGACCCCGGAGTCGCTCAGGTCGACCACGAGCTTGAGCGGATCCCAGGCCCCGACCGACGGGTGCTGTAGAGCCGTTTCGTCGAGGCAGCGGACACCGGCGACGCCGTGGATCTCGTTGCGGAACCACTCGGCCAGCGCCCAGGTCCTCCAGAGGAGGCGGTGGCCGTCGCGTTCGACCAGCGCTCGCGCACGGTCGAGGCTCGCGTAGATGGCGGCCGAGGGGCTCGTCGTCCGCAGCGCGTCGAACGAGCGGTCAAGCCGCTCGAGATCGATCCGGCCTCGATCGAGGGCGAGCAGGAGCGCCCCCTGCGAGCATGCGGTCAGCGTCTTGTGGACGCTCGTCACGACGACGTCGGCTTCGTGATCGGTTGCGCACGAGGGGAGCAGGGGATGGAAGCCGAAGTGCGCGCCCCAGGCCTGATCGCAGACGACCGGGATGCCTCGGGAATGGGCGGCGCCGACAAGCGCTGCGAGATCAGACAGCAGCCCGAGGTAGGAGGGCTCGACGAGGATCACTGCTCGGGCGTCGGGGGTCGCCGCCAGCGCCGCCTCCACGGCCTTGGCAGGCACGCCGAGCGCGAGCCCGGATGCCGCGTCGACGTCGGGGCTCACCCAGACGGGATCGAGGCCCGAGAGCACGAGGCCGGCGTAGACGGACTTGTGCGAGGTGCGCGCGACGATCACCCGGTTCCCGGGCGCGCCCAGCGCCAGGCAGGCGGCCTGGTTCGGGTGCGTGGAGCCGCCGACCGAGAAACGAGCCCGATCGGCGCCCCACGCGCGCGCGGCAAGCTCCTCCGCCTGGCGGAGCAGGCCGAGCGAGTGCCGGGAGTCGTCCACTCCCCAGCCGTAGACGACGTCGCGGAGGAGCAGCGGATCGTCTCCGACGAGCGCCGGATTGCGCTTGTGGCCGGGCGGCGCGAACAGGTCGTCGCTCGCCGCGAAGAAGGCGTCGGCTGCATCGCCGAGCGGCACCTCGACCCGGCCCGCCTCGATGATCATCGACTGTCCCCGCATGACGTTCCTCCGATCAGGGATTGACAGGAGCTGACCCGGCCGCCTCCGCCGTAAGGGCCGTACGGCGGCGAGTGCCGAGAGCGAAGAAGAGGAGGCCGAGGCCGAGGAAGACGGCAAGGGGCACGAGCTCGGTGAGCGTGAACTCGAGCCGTCGACCCTCGAAGCCGGCAGGGAGCGCCGCGTCCGGGTTCGCCTGGCCGATCCCCGGCCAGAGCGCCGCCACGATCGCGAGTAGCACCCAGCAGGTCGCGAGCCCGCTCGCTATCGCGGCGCCGGTTCGGCCTCCGGGGACGCGGAACGGCCTTGCGACGCCGGGATGTGTCCGGCGGAGCCGGACGAGCGCCGGGAAGACGGCGAGGTTCGCGCAGGCGAGGAGGACGATCGAGAGGGTCAGGACGATCGAGAAGTACTTCTGCTCGTCGTTTCGCGACGCCAAGAATGCGAACCCTGTCACCGCGCTCGCGATCACCCCCGCGGCGAGCGTCGCGGCGACCGGTGTTCCCGTACGGGCCGAGATCCGCCCTAGGCAGGTCGGCCCCGAGCCGTCGAGGCAGGCGACGGCAGTGCTGCGGGTAGCGCCCATGATCCAGGTCAGGCCGTTCGCGAGCAGCGCCCACACGAATGCGACCGCGACGATCCCACCCAGCACCGCGCCGGCTCCGGCGAGCTCGACCGACCCGTCGGGGGCCACGTCCCCGCCGTAGAGCGTCAGCACCGCCGAGATCGAGTCGATGAAGCCGCGGAGGCTCGTCACCTCCTGTTGCGGGAGCACGACGAGGATCGCCAGAAGAGGCACGGAGTAGAGGACGAACGTGAGGATCCCGGCTCGCCTGATCGCGACCGGAACATCGCGCTTCGGGTGGCGGATCTCGCCGCCGGCCGCCGAGAGCTGCTCGAAGCCGATCAGGTTGTAGACGAGGACCGGCGCGACAGCGAGGAACACCGGAAGCGTGGGGGCGAAGTCGCCCAGCTCGATGCCGTGGACGCCGTGCTCTGCGGCGTAGACCACCACCGACACCGTGAAGAAGGCGAGGAGCGCCGTCTGCGTGATCGCTCCGCTGGCCGGTACGAGCTTGCCGCGTCGCAGCGGGGCGGCCGCGAAGGCGATCCCCGTCCAGACGAACCCGAACGCGATCAGGTACGGCCAGGGGCCGCTCAGCGTGACCACGAGCTCGTCGATCACCGTCACCGCCGTGATCGCGAGCGCGCCGCCGAGCCAGGCCGGCGCGTCCAGCCAGTACGCGAAGGCCGTCAGCGATCCGGCGAGTCGGCCGAACGCGAGTCGCGTCCAGACGTACGGGCCGCCCTCGTCGGGGAACGCGGTGCCGAGCTCGGATACGACGAGTGCCGCGGGCACGAAGAAGGTGAGCGTGGCGACGGCGAGCCAGGTCAGCGCCTGTCCGCCGCCCACCGCGACCGCGCCGAGCGTGTCGAGGATCACGATCGCCGCGATCAGGAAGAGGATGGTGTCGACCCGCCCGAGCTCCCGGCGAAGCTTCGACGTCTCGGATCGTGGAGCGCTCACGGACATGCGGCCTCCTCGTTGACCTGCCCGGTCACCGCCGCGTCGCGGTGCCCCGTCGAAGCGCCGTCCCGAGCGACGGGGTGAGCGCCTCGACGGGCCGCGACTCCGGCTCCCGGGGGTGATCAGACAGCGGCCTTCGCAGTGCCGCCCGTCTTCGGCTCCGAGCGCCTGCCGAGGAGGCGTCGGAGGTCGAGCGAGGGGCGGCGTCGGGCCTGCCAGACTTCGAGCGCGGCGCGGACGTCGCGCATCGCTCAGCGCTTCCCGGCGCCCGTGGCGACCAGCCCTTCCAGGACGGCTCGCGGGATCGCGATCAGCGTCGTGACCGGCAGCGGCGGGGTCTTCTCGCGCGCCTCGGGCTTCGTCTCCAACGGACGGGCGAACGCCGCACCGGGAGCGAGGTGACGGGCGACCGTCGACGCTCCCCGGGATGCTCCTCCTCCGCGCATGGCTCCTCCTTCTCGTCGTGTCGCTGTCGGACACGACGATGCGCGGCACTGCTTACCGTCCGCTGACGGGTCGCTGACGGGCAGCCCCGGCCGTCACCGGGGCGGCCCGCCGGTCAGTGGCAGTGGGCGGGCGGGCTCGGCGGGACGTCGAGCGCCGGGTTTCGATCGAAGAAGCCGAGCGGCTCGAGCTGGAACCCGATCCGCACCACCGGCATCACGGGCCAATCCTCGGGCCGGGGGACGTGATGGCTCCCGAACGCGTACCACACGACGACGTCGGCGTCTTCGATCGGCCGGTCGGCGCGCGTCCATTCGGGCAGCCCCGCCCCGCCGGCGTGCTGATTGGGATAGTCCCCCGCCGGGTAGCGCTCCGAGGGATCGAAAGGCGTCACCCAGAGATGCTTCGTCATGAACGACGCTCGCTTGACGATGCTGGAGTCGGGCAGCGCGAAGGGAAGGACGTTCCTGCCGGGCGCGAGCTTGTAGGCCACGGGCTGCCCGAGCCCGTTGCGCGAGGACGGATTGGCGATCTTCCAGTAGCGCCCGGCGAGCGGGTCGATCAGCTGCTGGGCCTCCAGCTCCGTCCGCAACGGCGACTCGACCTGGACGAACGCGTTCCCGTAGGGGTTCTCGAGACCGGACGGGAGGGCTTCCGTGTGCACTTCGAACACGGTGTTGTGCTGGCCGTCGACGTCCATGTCGAGCCGCGCGCAGAAGAAGTGCTGGTGGTACATGGCGTTCAGCTGCGGGGCGACGGTCGTGCCGTGTCGCGAGGTCTCGCCCGGAGCCAGAGCCGACGTCAGGACGATGCCGGTCAGCTTCGCCTCGAAGTCGATCGAGCCGTCCTGATGGAGCGACCAGTAGAACGCGTACTCGTAGTTGTCCACGGTCGCGATCGAGGAGACGACGAGCCGGCGTGAACGCCGGACCTCGGCCTCGTCACGATCCCAGTCGAGATGCTTCCAGAGGAGGCCGTCGTCCTCCTCGTGCAGGCAGATCGCGTTCTTCAACGTGACGATCTCGCCGTCGGAGCCCGCGAGCGACACGTCGAAGTAGCGGATCTCGCCGAGGCAGTCGCAGCCGAGCTCCAGCGGGTTCGTCAGGTGGCCGAGCCCGTACTCGCCCGTGTCGAAGGCGTTCAGCCGGTAGCCGCCCGGACCGGGGTCGCCGTACGGGATCACGAGCTCCGCGATCGATACGCGGTGACAGATCGGCCGCACCCGGCCCCCGTCCTCGTAGCCGATCGTGTGGAGCACGAGCCCCTCCCGTTGCGTGAATCCGATGCGGAAGCTCCACTTCTGCCAGCGAACCTCCCATCCGTCCACCTCGAAGCTCGGCCCTTCCGGCTGGACGATCTCGAGTGGCTTGAGGTCGGTCCGGAACCCGTCGACGCGGTCGGCCGTGTAGTCGCCCGGGGTCGGCGGCAGGGGCGTGACGCCGTGATCCTCGACCTCGACGACTTCCATGGTCCGTAGGTCGACGACCGCGTAGAGGCCCCGGAGCGGGTACGCGTAGTGATTGTCGCCCGGCGCGAGCTTCGTCCAGCACGGCGTCCAGGCGAGCCGGCGGCCGCGCGCGGCCTCGGGCGCGAAGCTTCCGATCGACCACACTTCGATGTGCACGAGCGACGGATCCGTGATGCCTCGACGTTCCAGGCCCGCACGGAATCCTGGATCCGCACGCACGGCCTCCGCCGCCTCGGCGAACTCCGCCAGGGTGATGCCCGGCTGCACGCCGGGGACGGTGCGCCACGACCGGATCGAGCCCTCGGCCAGCGAGATCACGGTCTCGAACGTCTGGCCGTCGTCCGGGTCGAACACGACCCCGAAGGCGCGCCGGTCGAGCTCCGAGCCTGGCTCGAAACCGCGCACCACGCCCTTCGCGGGCTCTTCGAGCGAGAGGCTGACGAGGCGGCGGCGGCGTCCGAGGCGGCCGCCTGCCTTGAGCAGCGTGACGGCCTCGCGCAACTCGTCGGCCGTGAGCGGATCGAGCGGATGGAGTGTCATGGGCGAGAGCATAGGATCTCCGCGGAGGCGAGAACCGTGATCATCGACGCACACATGCACGTCGACGACGTCCCGGCCCTGGGCTGGCGGATGGAGGCCGAGCTCTGCGTGCGGCGGCTCGACGAGGCCGGCATCGACCGCGGGGTGGTGATGACCATCGTCGACGCGCCCGAGGTCAACCCGGATGCGATCGAGCTGATCGCGCAGGCCTGCGCCGAATATCCGGACCGCCTTTGGGCCTTCGCCCGGATTCACCCGTGGTACGGCGCCGAGTCGCTCGCCCTGCTCGAGCACGCGTTCGCGCTCGGCTTCAAGGGGCTGAAGCTGCACCCCGTGTCGACGATCGCCCATCCCAGCGGCGAGGACACCCTGAGGCTCGTCCGTGCCGCCGCAGAGCACGACGCGCCGACGCTCTTCCACTGCGGCGACGAGCCGCTCGCCACGCCGCTCGCCGTCGCCTCGTGTGCACGGGCCTGCCCCGAGGCGACGATCATCCTCGGCCACATGGGCGGCTACTTCCATGTCGACGAGGCGATCGAGGTCGCCGAGAGCGTCCCGAACGTCGTGCTCGAGACCTCCGGGATGCCGTATCCGGCCAAGGTGCGCGAGGCGGTCGAGCGGCTCGGCGCGGAACGCGTGATCTACGCGAGCGACGGGCCCGTCTGCTCCCCGCGGATCGAGGTAGAGAAGATTCGCGTCGCCGGCCTCGAGCCGGACGCCGAGCGGCTCGTCCTCGGAGAGAACGCCCTGCGTCTGCTCGAGTGCGTCAGGTGATCGTCGACTCGCTCACCTTCGTCGGCGAGTCCCTGTTCGGCCCGCGCACGACGGTGCCCGAGCTGCTCGCCGCGATGGACGCAGCCGGGATCGAGCGGGCGCTCGTCGCGCCGATGAGGCCCCGTACGCTACCACCTGGGCCCCGCGAACGACCTCGTCGCAGCGGCCGCGGCCGCCCACCCGGATCGGCTGACCGGGCTCGCACGCGTCGACCCGAACCTCGCCGGGGCAGCTGTGGCCGAGGTCGAGCGGGCGGTCGGGGAGCTCGGTCTGAGCGGGCTCTTCCTCCATCCGTGGGAGGAAACGTTCCGGATCAGCGCGCCGGCCGTCGATCCAGTGCTCGAGGCTGCGCGCGCCCTCTCCGTACCCGTGCTCGTCGCGGCCGGCTACCCGTACCTGTCCGAAGGCCTGCAGATCGGAGAGCTCGCCGGGCGCTTCCCGGACGTTCCGGTCGTCGCGACGAACGGCGGTCAGCTCAACATGTCCGGGCTCGGTCAGACGGACGTCGAGCTCGCCCTCGCTGCGAACGGCAACCTGAGCGTCCAGACGGCTGGCGTCTACCGCGAGGACTTCCTCGAGAACGTCGTCTCGCGCTTCGGCGCGGAGCGCCTCATGTTCGCGAGCGGGTTCCCGCTGCTCGACCCGAGGCTCGAGATCCGGCGTGCCCAGTGGATGCACGTCGACGAGGCGGCTCGAACCGCCGTGCTCGGCGGCAACGCCCGGCGGCTGTTCGGCATCTGATCCCGCGGGCCGGCCCGCTGCGGCCCGTGACGAAGCGCGCTGACTCTCGACACGGGGTCTGACCCCGCCTTAACACCTGCATATCGCTCGAATCTCACGATCGCAGGCGGAGAGCCGCCCATCGCGACCGCTCTCAGAGCGGCCTTGAATGTTAAGCGGGGGTCAGACCCGGTGTCGGAACGCGCGCAGCAGTGTCGCGCGAGCTGCGCAGCGGCGGTCAGAGCCTGCCCGCGTCGACGATCCGCTGGAGGAACTGCCGCGTCCGCTCCTCTCTCGGCTCCGTGAAGATCGTCTCGGGCGCGCCCTCCTCGACGATCACGCCGCCGTCGAGAAAGCACACGCGGTTCGCGATCTCCCTGGCGAAGCCCATCTCGTGGGTCGCGATCACCATCGTCATCCCCGAGGCTGCGAGCTCGCGGATGACACCGAGGACCTCGCCGACGAGCTCGGGGTCGAGGGCGCTCGTGACCTCGTCGAGCAGCAGCGCCCCGGGTCGCATCGCAAGGGCGCGCACGATCGCGACCCGCTGCTGCTGGCCCCCCGAGAGGCGGTCGGGATACTCCTCGGCCTTGTCGAGGAGGCCGAAGCGCTCGAGGAGGACGCGGGCGTCCTCGGCGGCCTCCGCGGCGCCCCTCCCGAGCACGCGCGTCGGGGCCAGCGTGACGTTGCGGAGCACTGTCATGTGAGGGAAGAGGTTGAAGGACTGGAAGACGATCCCGATCTGCCGCCTGATCGCGTTCACGTCGACGCCGAGGCCCGTGATCTCCACGCCCTCGACGACGATCCGGCCGGCGTCGATCGGCTCGAGCAGGTTCACGCAGCGGAGCAGGGTCGACTTGCCCGACCCGGACGCGCCGATCAGGCAGACGACCTCGTGCTCGGTGACGTCGAGGTCGATCCCCCGCAGCACCTCGAGCTTGCCGAAGCGCTTGTGCAGGCCCTGGATCGAGATCACCGGGCGGCTGCTCAGCGGACGGCTCCTGCCTGCCTGCGGAGCCGGTCACGGGCGCTCAGCCAGTCGACGAACCGCGCGAGCGGGATCGTGAAGAGCACGAACACGAGCGCGAGCGCGACGTAGGGCGTGAAGTTGAACGTCGCGGCGACGTCGAGCTGCGCCTGCCTGAACGCCTCCGTGACGCCGATGATCCCGAGCAGGGCCGTGTCCTTCTGCATGCCGATGAAGTCGTTGAGAAGCGGCGGGATCACGCGGCGGACGGCCTGAGGGACGACGACGAAGCGAAGCGAGCCCAGGCGCGAGAGCCCGAGCGAGCGGGCTGCGGCGTCCTGGCTCGGGTGCACCGACTCGATGCCGGCGCGATACACCTCCGCGACGTAGGCCGAGTAGACGAGGACGAGGGCGACCACGCCCCAGAAGAAGGGATCGACCGGAAGGCCGCTCAGCTGCAGCGCGGGAAAGCCGAACCCGAGCAGTGCGATCACGAGGATCGTCGGGACGCCCCGGAAGAAGTCGATGTAGAGGATCGCGAGCGCCCGGATGGGGAAGAAGACGGGGCCGGGCAGGCTCCGCATGACGGCGAGAACGAGCCCGAAGAGGAGGACGAAGACCTCGCCGAGCATGAACGCCCTGATGTTGACGAGGAACTTCTCCGCGATCCCGGGGAGGCTGTCCCAGAAGACCGTGGGGTCGAAGAACGCCTCGCGGACGCGGTCCCAGCCCGGCGAGTTGACGATGACGACGGCGAGCACGGCCAGGACGACGATCGTGCTGACGACGGCGATCGCCACGCCCCGCGCCCCCTCCTGGCGCATGAAGCCGCCACCGAGGATCCGTGATCGCCGGTCGCCCCGGAGCGCCTCCGGCTCGAGCTCGTCGCCCTGGTCGGGCGGCTGCACGCCTACTGGATGACCGGCGCCGACGCCTTGTCGGCGAGCCACTCCTGGTAGATGGACTCGAGCGTCCCGTCGTCCTTGATCGCCTGCAGCGCCTGGTTCACGCACGAGACGAGCGGGTTGCCCTTCTCGAACGAGAGCGCGAAGTACTCCTGGCCGCCGACGCTCGGGAACTGGCCGACGATGAGGCCCTTGTCGATCTCGACGGCGGTGAGGTAGAAGGCCGTCGGCAGATCGGTGACGATCCCGTCGACCTGGCCGTTCTTCAGTGCTTGCACGGCGCCCGCCTGGTCGTCGTAGACGGCCGGCTCCTCGTCCGGCTGGATGTTCTCGACGACGTAGTCGTAGCTCGTCGTGCCGACCGGGACGCCGAGCTTCGCGCCCTTCAGGTCGGCGATCGACGTCGCGCCCTCGATGTCGGAGCCCTTGACGGTGACGAGGGCCTGGTTGACGTCGTAGTAGCTGTCCGAGAAGTCGACGGCCTTCTCGCGCTTCTTCGAGTAGGAGATCTGCTGCATGTTGAAGTCGTACTTCTTGGGGCCGGGCGCGATCGACTGGTTGAAGTTCGTGGGCACCCACGCGACCTGGTCGGGGGTGAACCCGAGCTGGGCCGCGAGGGCGTACGCGACGGCCGACTCGTAGCCCTGCCCGCTCGCCGGGTCGCTGACCTCGAACTCTCCCGCGGGCTCGCCTCCGAACCACGGCGGGTACGCCGGGTTGCCCGTCCCGATCGTCAGCTGGCCGGCGTTGACGAGGCTCAGGTTCTCCGGTGCGCACTCGTCGGCCACTTCGGTCGTGGCCGCCTCGGTCGTCGCGGCCTCGCTGGTTGCTGCCTGCTCGGTCGTCGCGGGAGCTTCGGTGGCCGCGGCGGCTTCGGCCGTGGTCGCAGGAGGCGCTGCCTCGTCGCTGCCGCTGCCGCAGCCGCCTGCCACGACCGCGAGCGATGCCACGAACACAGCCAACCAGATCTTCTTCATCAACAAACCTCCGCTCCCGACCCTGAGGGCACGAGCCTACCACAGTCCGTGTCCCGGTCCTCGGTGCCGCTCCTGGGCTCCGGCGGGCGCCGATATTCTCGGTACGTGGCGCGAGTGGCATGGATCGGCCTGGGCACGATGGGGCTGCCGATGGCGAGGCATCTCGTCGAGGCGGGCCATCGGGTGACGGCCTGCGATCTCGATCCGAAACGGGCCGGCGCGCTGGGCAGCCCGACGGCCGCGACGCCCGCAGCGGCTGCGCGCGGGGCGGACGTGGCGATGCTCTCGCTTCCGTCGGCCGCGGCCGTCGAGGAGGCGGTCCTCGGCCTCGACGGCGCCGCCTCTGGCCTCGACCGCGGCGCGACGCTGGTGGACATGTCGACGAGCCCGCCTGCGCTCGCGCGCCGGCTGGGCGAGGAGCTCTCCCAGGCCGGGATCGACGTGCTCGACGCACCCGTGAGCGGCGGTCCGATCGGTGCGGAAGCCGGCACGCTCGCGATCATGGTCGGTGGCTCGGCTTCCGCCTACGCGCGCTGCCTGCCGCTGTTCGAGGTCATGGGAGGCCGGGTCGAGCACGTCGGCGGCGCCGGCGCGGGCCAGGCCGTCAAGCTCTGCAACAACCTGATCGTCGCCTGCACCATGGCTGCGATCGGCGAGGGCTGCCGCCTGCTCGAGCGCGAGGGCATCGACCCGGCGCAGGCGTACGAGTGCCTCACGAGCTCGACGAGCGACTCCGGCGTCATGCGCCGGCGCTTTCCCGTCCCCGGCGTTCGCCCGGAGCATCCCGCCTCCCGGGACTACGAGCCACTCTTCCGTCTCGATCTGCTGGTCAAGGACATCGGGCTCGCGCTCGAGCTGGCGGCCGAGCACGGGGTCGCGGCGCCGGTAGCCGAGACGGCCGCGCGCGCGTACCGGGCCGCGCTCGAACAGGGCCATGGCGAGCTCGACTACTCGGCTGTGTACCTCACCCAGGGTCGGTAGGCGCCGGTGGCGTCTCCCCGCGTCGTCCTCACCGGCGCGGTCGCGGCTCAGGCGGCGGTCTCGCTCGTGGGGTTCGGGTTGCCTGCGATCGGGCCGGACCTCCAGGTGGAGTACGGGCTCAGTTTGGCTGCGCTCGGCGCGGTCCTGACCGCGAATCTGCTCGGCTCCGGCGTCTTCCTGATTCCGGCCGGGATCGTGGTCGACCGTTACGGGTCGCGCTTGCCGCTCGTCGTCGGCACGACGCTCGGGAGCGCGGGCCTGCTCGCGGCGGCGTTCGCACCGTCGACGCCCGTGCTGCTCGTCACCCTCTTCGTCTCGGGCATCGGCTCCGCGATCGTCCCGACCGCCGGGTTCGGCGCCCTGTTCCGCGCCTATGGGCCCGAGCGCCGCGCCTGGGCGCTCGGTGTCAGGCAGATGGCCGTGCCGCTCGGAGGGACGGTCGCGGCGGTTCTCCTGCCCGGGCTGGTGGCGCTCGGAGGCGTACGGGTCGCGCTGCTCGTGTCCGCGGGAGCCGTCCTCGTGCTCGGCAGCCTCTTCGCGGTGGTTGCCGAGGGGAGCCCGGAGGCCCATCGCCGGCCGCGGATCGAGGTGCACCGTCTCGTGCGCGCTCCGGACATGCTCAGGCTGCTCGCAGTCGCGGCTCTCTACATCGTCGTGCTCCAGTCGGTGCTGGCGTTCACCGTCCCCTCGGCGCGCGACTCGGGTTTCTCGGCCTTCGTCGCGGGCGCGACGTTCTTCGTCCTCAACGTGACTGCCGGCGTCGCCCGGATCGTGTTCGGCCGGATCGCGGACGCCGACGCAGGAGGACGCAGGGCGCGAACGCTCGCCGAGGCGGGCCTCCTCGCAGCCGCGGGGGGCGTGATCTTCGCGCTCGCGCTCCACGGCGGGACGGCGGTGCTCGTCGTGGCGATGGTGGTCTTCGCGTTCGGGGCGCTCGGCTGGAACGCCCTCGTCTACGTGAGCGCCGGCGAGAAGGCTCCGCCCGAGCTGGCTGCCCAGGCGGTGGCGATCGCGGCGAGCCTCATCTTCGTCGTCTCCGCGATCTGCACCCCTCCGATGGGAGCGCTCGCGGCGCGGATCGGGTGGGACGCGTTCTGGCTCGTGTGCGCGGGGCTGGCTGCGCTGGGGGCGTGCGTGGCGCTGACGCTGCCCCGGGGCCGAGCCGGTGTGTCGCGAATCGGCCAGAGGCCGATATCGCGACGGTCGCGCTGAACCGGCTGGCCGGTTCGGCGCACTGCGGTCGAATCGGCCAGAGGCCGGTATCGCGACGGTCGCGCTGAACCGGCTGGCCGGTTCGGCGCACTGCGGTCGAATCGGCCAGAGGCCGGTATCGCGACGGTCGCGCTGAACCGGCTGGCCGGTTCGGCGCACTGCGGTCGAATCGGCCAGAGGCCGGTATCGCGACGGTCGCGCTGAACCGGCTGGCCGGTTCGGCGCACTGCGGTCGAATCGAGCGGAGCTCGACCTAGCCTCGCCGCCGTAGCGGGCGGATCTCTACACTACGCGGACTCCGGCCATGGTCGAACGAGGGTTCGAAGGCCCGCCCGCGCCCGGCGACGCAGCGGCGGCAGGCACGACGGGCGAGCGGGAGTCTGATCCGCGGCCACGCCTCACGGTGGCTGCGAGCGGGCCCGCGCCCTATGACGTCGGCCGCATGCAGCGGGCGTTCCGTACGTGCGAGGCGTTGCTCGCGAACCTCGAGCTCGTCGTTCGGGGGAAGCGGGAAGAGCTCGGGCTCGTCGTCTGCGCGCTCGCCTGCGAGGGGCACGTGCTCTTCGAGGACGTGCCCGGCACGGCGAAGACGGTCCTCGCCCGGGCGATCGCGCAGTCGATCGCGGGCGCGACGCCGTCGCGGATCCAGTGCACGCCCGACCTCCAGCCGGCCGACGTCACGGGGGCGGCGATCTTCGACCAGCGTACGCGTGACTTCGAGTTCCGTGCCGGCCCGATCTTCGCCAACGTCGTCCTCGTCGACGAGATCAACCGCGCCACTCCGAAAACCCAGTCCGCGCTGCTCGAGGCCATGGCCGAACGCCAGGTCACGGTCGATGGGGTGACGCGGCCGCTGCCGGGTCCGTTCCTGCTCCTGGCCACCGAGAACCCCGTCGAGCAGGACGGCACGTTCATGCTGCCCGAGGCCCAGCTCGACCGCTTCCTGCTTCGCACGGCGCTCGGGTACCCGGACGCCTCCGACGAGCACCGCATCATCGTCGATCAGCGCCACGGGCACCCGCTCGATCAGTTGGGCCCGGCGGTGACCGCGGCCGATGTCCTGGAGCTGCAGCGCGCCGCCGAGGACGTCTACGTCGACCCGCTCCTCCAGCGCTGGATCGTCGAGGTCGTGCGTGCCACCCGCGAGCTCCCGGTCGTCGAGCTGGGAGCCTCCGTCAGAGGGAGTCTGGCGCTCGAACGGGCGATCCGCGGCAGCGCGCTGCTCGACGGGCGCGACTACGCGGTTCCAGACGACGTCGAGGCGCTCTTCGGCCCCGTGATCGGACACCGCGTCCTCTTCGCGCCCACGCACCTGGCGGCGATGCGGCGGGCCCCCCGAGAGGAAGTGCTCGCCGACCTCTGGGCGCGGTGCGTGGAGCGAGCCCCGAGGCCGGCGCCGGCGCGTCCGTGAGCGAGACGCTCACGTTTCCGCTCTTCCCGCGGCGGCTGGTCGCCGGGCCGGCGTTCGGGGCTATGCGCGCCCGGACGCGCGGAGCGGGGCTCGACGTCGTCGGCTCGCACCCCTACCGGGCCGGAGACGACGTGCGGCGGATCGACTGGCACGCCTCGGCGCGCCTCACGTCGCTTCGCGGCTCCGATGAGTTCGTGGTGCGCGAGCACCTCACGGAGGAGGCGACCGAGGTCGTCGTGATCGCCGACCGCTCGCCGTCCATGAACCTGTGCCCGTCCGAGCTCCCGTGGCTCTCCAAGCCGCAGGCCGTCCATGAGGCGACGTCCCTGATCGGCGATAGCGCCCTCGCAGCCGGCTGCGTCGTGACCGACGATCACGACGGTGACGGCGGCTCGATCGAGAGCACGCTCGAGGCGGTGCTCGCGCAAGGTCGGAGGATTCCCGCGGGTTCGATGCTCTTCCTGCTGTCCGACTTCCTCGCTGCACCGGGTCAGCACTTCCACGCAGGCCTCTCGCGAGGCTGGGACCTCGTTCCGGTCGTGATCCAGGACCCCCTGTGGGAGCAGACGTTCCCCGAGGTCGCCGGCGCGCTCCTGCCGCTCGCCGACCCGGAGACCGGGCGAGCGAGGGCGACCCGGCTCTCGGCTCGCGAGGTGCGCGAGCGCCGAGAGGCGAACGAGTCGCGCCTCGCGGAGCTCCTGGACGGGTTTCACGCGCTCGGGGTCGATTCTGTCGTCCTCTCCTCCGCCGACCCCGCCCACGTCTTCGGGGCGTTCCTCGACTGGGCGCACGGACGTCACCGGGGGGCGAGAGTCGCGAGGTGAGGGGCCGGCTTCTCCCGCTCGCGGCCGTGACCGCGGCCCTCGCCGGGGTCGCCGCGATCGTCGCGATCGCGCTGCTCGGAGGCTCGGACGACCGCCTTGTGCCGCCTGGCGGTGAGCCGGTGGCGATCACGACCTCGATCACGCCCGAGCGCGCGCTCTTCGGCGACCGACTCGACGCGAGCCTCAGCGTGACGATCGACGCGACCCGGGTCGACCCGGCGACCGTCGAGGTCGCGGCATTCTTCCGCCCCTTCCGCCGCGTCGGGCCGATCGAGCGGACGCGCACCGACCTCGGTGACACGGTGGTGCTCGAGTACGCCTATCCGATCCAGTGCGTCGATCGCGGATGTGTGCCGGCCGGCGGAGCCGAGGCACTCGAGCTTCCCGTCGGCGTCGTTCGCTACGCGGCGCGAGGAGAGCCGATCGCCTCGCTCCCGGTGACCTGGCCCGCGGTATCGCTCGCCTCGAGGCTCTCGGCCGAGCAGCTCGCCGCGCTCCGGGCGCAGCCCGAGGAGCTCGCCCTCGATGGAGACGTCGACGACCCGCCGCCCGTCGCGTACGGGATCACGCCGCCCGTGCTCGGCTGGCTGCTCGTGGCAGTTGGCGCGCTCGCGGTCCTGGCCGCCGGCTGCTGGCTCGCGTGGCGGCTTCGCGCGCCGGCGCGCGCCGAGAAGCGAACGGATGCGCCGGCGCCCGAGCTCCCTCCGCTCGCTGCGGCGGTGGAGGGCGTCGAACGGGCGCTCGGGGACGGGGACGAGGCGGCCCGCCGCGCCGCGCTCGACTCGCTGGCGCTCGAGCTAGGGCGAACCGGGCAGGCGGAGCTCGCCCGCGGCGCTCGCCGGCTCGCGTGGTCTCGGGCCGTTCCGGACGGCGCTGCGGCGTCGCAGCTGCTGGAGGAGGCCCGGCGCGTGCTCCGGGACGCCGCATGACCGCCGTGCCGTGGTGGCTGGCAGCTCCCGTGCTTGCCGCCCTCGCAGGCGTGATCGTTCTCTGGCTGCGGAGCCCGCGGGTGAGATCGGTGCCACTCGCGGACGCGCGGGCTCTCGAGCGGGCGTCGAGGCGCACGACGGGGCTGCGCCTCGCTGCCGGTGCGGCCGTCTGCGCGGCGCTGGCGGGCACCTATCTGACGGCGCCGCGGCCGACCGGCGAGCTGGACTCGCTGATCGCACCGGGGCGCCCGACCGTGGTCGTGCTCGACCTGTCGCAGAGCGTGTCCGACCTCGTGTACCGAGAGATCGCGAGAACGCTCGAGGGGATCGTCACATCGGCGGGCGCGGACGGGCGCGTGGGGCTCGTCGTCTTCTCGGACGTCGCGCAGGAGGCGCTCCCTCCGGGCACCGAGGCATCCCACCTCCAGCCCTACATCCGCTTCTTCCGGCCCCGTGACGAGCGAGGTGTGGCCGAGAAGCCGTCCTACTACCGGGCGGCGGGCCCGACACAAGCGCCCCCGCCGAAGTATCCGCTCAACCCGTGGTTCAGCGGCTTCAGCGGGGGGACGCAGATCTCGACCGGCCTGCGAGCGGCACGCGTCGCGCTCGCCCGGAGCGGAGCGGCGGAGGGGCGTGTCGTCCTGCTCTCCGACCTCGCCGAGGCCGAGTCCGATCTCCCGCGCCTCACCCGCGAGCTCGTCGCCTACGAGCGCGATCCGGGGCTCGAGCTGCGCGTGGTCGCGCTCCCGCCTGCGAACGCCGTGCAGAAGCAGGTCTTCTCGCGGATCACCGGCGACGCCGGCTCCGTCGTCGACTCGCTCTCGCTGGCGACCGGCAACGACGCCGACCGAGGTGCGCTCGACCGGATGCCCGTCCCCTTCCTGGCGGCCGTTGGCGTGGTCGCTGCCGCCATCGCATTCTTCCTGCTGCGCGCCGCGCCGATCGCGCTCGTTTCGCCCTCCGGCGCGCGGAGCCGTCCGTGAGCGGACGCACGATCGCCGTGGCCGCGGCAGCCGCCCTGATCGTGGCCGGCGTCGTCCTCGCCTTTCTCGGGGCCTCGGTGCTCGGCGTCGGGCGCGACGCGCAGGGCCAAGAGGAAGCCCTCCGGTACGGTGCGCCCACGGCCGCCCCCGAGCCTCACGCTCGCCCGCTCGACGTCCGGGTGGGCGAGGCGCTCCTCGGCGTCGAGGCGGACCGCGTCTACCTCGATGCCGCGGAGCTCGCCCAGGCGGCCGGGATTCCCGGAGAGCCCGAGGCGCTCGTCGTGACGCGCCGCGCCGAGGCCGAGGCGCTGCTTGCGGAGATCCTCCGCGGTGACGCCGACCGGATCGTGCGCTCTCGTGCCGCCAACCTGCTCGGCGTCCTCCTCTTCGAGGACGCGAAGGCCGCGCGGGGCAATGCGCGTCGCTTCCTCGAGCAGAGCCTGGGCGGGTTTCAGGAGGCGGTGATGCTGGATCCTGCGTTCACCGTCGCGAAGTCCAACCTCGAGGCGCTCGCCCGTCTGCCCGCTGGAACGTCGCTCGGGTCGGTCGGCTCCCAGGGCGAGTCGGCGTCGTCCTCTGGCGGCGGACCGAGCGGCTACTGACATGAGCGTCACCTTTCTCAGCCCGTACGCGGCGCTCATCGGCCTGGGGATCGTGCTTCCGCTCGGCGCCCTGCTGCTCCGGGAGCGCTCGGCTCGCCGCGTCCGGGACGTCCTGGGCACCGCGACGCCTCGCCGCCGCGCGCACGCGGCGCCCGTGGCCGCGCTGGTCGTCTCGTTCGGGCTGCTGGCCGCGGCCGCGGCGCAGCCCGTCGTCCGGACCGAGCGCACGGTGCAGACGCGGGTCGACGCCCAGGCGTTCGTCGTCTTCGACATCAGCCGCTCGATGCTTGCCGCCCCGGGTCCGGACGAGGAGCAGCGGATCGACCGCGCGATCGCCAGGAGCCAGGAGATCCGCGATGCGCTGCCCGATCTCCCCGTCGGCGTCGCGACGCTGACCAACCGCTTGCTCCCGCATCTCTTTCCGACCAACGACCGGGGAGTGTTCTCCGACGTCGTCGCGAGCACGATCGGTGTCAACCGCCCACCCGGGACCGAGGCCGGCCTGTTCCGGACGTCGACCGACTTCTCGGCATTGAAGTCGTTCGCTACCGACAACTACTTCGCCCCCAGCACGCTCGAGCGCCTCGTGATCCTCCTCACCGACGGCGAGAGCTCGGCGTTCGCTCCGCGCCTGCTGGTGCGGGATCTCGAGAAGGGCGGGGTGGACGTCGTCGTCGTGCGCTTCTGGGACGACGATGAACGCGTCTGGGGTGCCGGAGGGCGTGCGGAACCGCTCTACCGCCCGACGCCGTTGGCGCTAGCGCCGGTCGAGGAGCTCGCGCAGCTGACGGGCGCCGGGCGGGTGTTCGACGAGACCGAGCCTGCCGCGGCGGCCGCAGCCGTGCGTGCGGCCGTCGGGACGGGCGAGACGGTTCCGGTCGTGCTCCCGGGCCGGACGGAGTCGATCGCGCCTTGGGCGGTACTCGCGGCCTGCGTGCCGTTCGCCCTTCTCCTCCTGGGCGGCATTCGCCCGGTCGAAACGGGGCGGCCGAGGAGGGTTGCATACAGTATGCTCGCGGCGTGGCGAGCATCGTCGAGAACAGCCGCGTCCCGCTCACCAAGAGCGCCAGCGTCGCCGCGACGGAGCTGATCCGCACGGCGATCGTCGAGGGCCGGCTCGAGCCCGGCCGGCGGCTGAAGGAGGAGGAGCTCGCCCGCGAGCTCGGGATCAGCCGGACGCCGGTGCGGGAGGCGCTGCTCGTGCTCCAGACGGAGGGGTTGATCGACTCCGCGCCGAATCGCGGCGCGTCGGTTCGGGCCTACGAGCCCGCCGATCTCGAGGATCTCTACCTGCTGCGGGCGCTTCTCGAGGGCTTCGCCGCCCGGCTCGCCGCGACGCGGATCCGCGACGAGGAGATCGCCGAGCTGCGGGAGAGCTGCGACCGGTTCGTCGCGCTTCGCGCGCAGGACGACGTCAACGAGCTCGTCGCCGAGAACGTACGGTTCCACGACGTGATCCTCGGTGCAGCGCGCTCGGAGCGACTCGCCCAGATGGTGCGCGGCGTCGTCCAGCTCCCGCTCGTCTACCGCTCCTACGTCTGGTACTCGCCGGAGCAGAAGCTGATCTCGGAGCACTACCACCGCCAGCTCACCGGTGCCCTCGCCGCGAGGGAGGGCGAGCGCGCCGAGCTGCTCATGCGCGAGCACGTGCTCGAGGCACGAGACTTCCTGATCGCGCGGCATCGGGCCGAGGAACCGCCGCTCGAGGCGACGGCGTGACCGGGCCGGGGCCTCTGGCCGGGGTGCGGGTGATCGAGCTGGGACAGCTGCTCGCGGGCCCGTTCACCGGCCGGCTGCTCGGGGACATGGGCGCCGAGATCATCAAGGTCGAGCCGCCAGGCCAACCCGATCCGATTCGCGACTGGGGCAAGGCGCGCTACGAGGGCCGCTCGCTCTGGTGGCCGGTGCAGTCTCGGAACAAGAAGTGCGTGACGCTGAACCTGCGGGCGGAGCGCGGCCAGGAGCTCCTGCTCCGGCTCGTCGAGCAGGCCGACGTCCTCACCGAGAACTTCCGGCCGGGGACGCTCGAGAAATGGAACCTCGGCTGGGATCGTCTCAGCGAGACGAATCCCCGCCTCGTCCTGGCGCGGATCTCGGGCTACGGGCAGACCGGGCCGTATGCCGAACGTGCGGGATTCGCCTCCGTGGCCGAGGCGATGGGCGGCATCCGCTACATCAACGGATACCCCGGAGAGCCGCCGCCACGCATCCACCTCTCGATCGGCGATTCGCTCGCCGGGATGTTCGCGGCCCAGGGGATCCTCGCCGCCCTCTACAAGCGTGACGCCCTCGGCTTCGGCCGCGGCCAGGTGGTAGACGTGTCCCTGCTCGAGTCGAGCTTCGCCATGCTCGAGAGCATGGTGCCCGAGTACGACCGCCTGAAGATCATCCGCGAGCCCCAGGGGACGAATCTCAAGGGAATCGCTCCGTCGAACATCTTCAAGTCGAAGGACGGCAAGTGGATCGTCATCGCCGCGAACGCCGACAAGGTGTTCGCGCGGCTCTGCGAGGCAATGGGCCGCCCGGAGCTGGCGACCGACCCGAAGTTCGCGAACCACCTGGCACGCGGCGAGCACCAGGACGAGATCGAGGGCCTGATCGCCGACTGGGCGGGAGCTCGCCCCGCGGAGGAGATCGATCGCGTCCTCAACGAGGCCGGCGTCATCTGCGGACCGGTCTACACGATCGCGGACATCTTCGAGGACGAGCACTTCTGGGCTCGTGACATGCTCATCGAGCACGAGGACCCCGAGTTCGGCGAGTACATCGGCCCGGGGATCGTGCCCAAGTTCTCCGAGACGCCGGGCGAGGTGCGCTGGTCCGCGACCTGGGAGGAGGGCAGCCACAACCACGAGGTGTACGGGGGGCTGCTCGGGCTGTCGGCTGCCGAGATCGACGCCCTCGAGGAGGAGGGGGTGCTGTGAGCCTCACGGTCTGCGACGTCGGCCCGCGCGACGGCCTCCAGAACGACCCGAGGGTCCTCGAGCCCGCGGTCAGAGCCGAGCTCGTCGACCGCCTCGCCGGGGCCGGACTCTCCCGGATCGAGGCCGTCAGCTTCGTCAATCCCGAGCGCGTCCCGCAGATGGCGGGTGCCGAGGAGGTCGTCGCCGCGATCGATCGCCGCGCCGGTGTCGTCTACGCGGGCCTCGTCCTCAACGACAAGGGTTACGAGCGGCTTCGCCTGACGGCGCTGGACGAGGTGCACTTCGCCTTCGCCTCGACCGAGACCTTCAACAAGCGCAACGCCAACGCGACGGTCGAGGAGTCCCTCGCGGTCGCCGCCAGGCTGCTGGAGCGCGCCCGGGAGGACGGCATCCGGGCGACCGTGACCATCGGCGCGGCCTTCGGCTGCCCGTTCGAAGGAGCAGTCGAGCCTGCGAGGATCCTGGGTCTGGCCGAACGTCTCGTCGGCTGGGACGAGATCGTCTTCGCCGACACGATCGGCGTCGGCGTGCCGAGCCAGGTTCGCCGGCTGGTCGGCGAGGGCGTCGAGCTCGGACGGCCGATCGGGGTGCATCTCCACAACACGCGCAACACCGGGTTCGCGAATGCATTCGCTGCGGTCGAGGCGGGCGCCTCGGTCGTGGACGCGTCCGTCGGCGGGATCGGCGGCTGTCCCTTCGCACCCCGCGCGACCGGCAACATCTGCACCGAGGACCTCGTCTATCTCCTCCACGGCGAGGGCATCGACACCGGGATCGACCTCGACGCGCTGATCGGTGTCGCGGAATGGCTCGAGGAGGTCCTCGGGCGCCAGCTCGAAGGTCAGGTCTACCGCGCGGGGATATTCGCGCCCGTCACGCAACGAGCCCCGGAGGGGCTCGGCCGCGACAGATCAGCCGGCGAAGCCGGCGTATCGACGTAGGACGAAAGGACTAGCAATGGCGTACAGGCTGGGAGTGGACGTCGGCGGCACGTTCACCGACCTGTTCCTCGTGAGCGACGGGAACGGCGGCGGGCAATACCGTGTCAAGACGCCGTCGACGCCCGCGGACCCCTCGGAGGGCGTGCTGAACGGCGTCCGGAGGATCTGCGACGAGGCGGGCATCGAGGTCTCGGAGATCCAGAACATCCTCCATGGCACGACCGTCGCGACGAACGCCGTTCTCGAGTCGAAGGGAGCCCGCGTCGGGTTGATCACCACGCAAGGCTTCAAGCAGATCCTCCACCTGGCGCGCTCGCAGACGCCGGGCCCGCTCGCCGGCTGGATCATCATGATCAAGCCCGATCCGCCGGCATCGCTGGCGGACACGCGCGAGGCCGTCGAGCGGATGGATGCCCGCGGCAACACGGTCGTCCCGGTCGACGAGGCACAGGTCGAGGCGATCGTCCGCGACCTCGTCGAAACGGGCGTCGAGTCGCTGACCGTCGGGCTCGTCAACTCGTACGTCTCGGGTGCGCACGAGGCCCGGATCGGCGAGATCGTCGAGCGGCTCTACCCGGGCTTCCCCGTGACCCTCTCGTCGGAGGTGCTGCCCGAGTTCCGCGAGTACGAGCGCACGCTCACGGCGTGCATGAACTCGTACGTCCGGCCGAAGGTCGCCACCTACATCCAGCAGCTGCAGAGCCGGCTCGCCGGGGTCGGCGCGAAGGCGGAGGTCAACATCCTCCGCTCCGACGCCGGCCTGATGACGACGAGGGAGGCGGCGCGAAACCCGATCTACGGCATTCTCTCCGGCCCCTCGGGTGGCGTCGCCGGCGGCCTGTTCGTGGCCCGCAAGGCCGGGTTCGACGACATCCTCACCTTCGACATGGGCGGGACGTCGACCGACGTCGCCCTCTGTCAGAACGGCCAGCCGACGATCGGGCGAGAGACCTCGATCAGCCATTTCCGCATCAAGGTCCCGTCCGTCAACGTCCACACCGTCGGCGCGGGCGGCGGGTCGATCGCGCACGTGCCCGAGCTGACGAAGGCATTGCGCGTCGGACCGCAATCGGCTGGCGCCGACCCCGGCCCGGCCGCCTACGGGAAAGGGGGCGAGGAGCCGACCGTCACCGACGCGAACGTCGTGCTCGGTCATCTTCCTCCGCGACTGCTGGGCGGCGAGATGGAGCTCGATGTCGAGGCCGCCCGTACGGCCGTCGGAGAAGGTCGCCGACGCGATGGGCCTTCCGTCGGTCGAGGCGGCGGCGGAGGGCATCATCGCGATCGTCAACGAGAACATGGCAGGGGCGCTGCGACTCGTGTCCGTGCAGCGCGGCCACGACCCGCGCGAGTTCGCGCTCGTCGCGTACGGCGGCGCCGGGCCGCTGCACGCGAACGCGGTCGCGAAGATCATGGGGTCGTTCCCCGTGCTGATCCCGCCGGCCCCCGGTCTGCTGTGCGCGATCGGCGACCTCGTGGCCGACTTCCGCGACGAGTTCGCGCGAACCTACATCCGCGTCGTCGAGGACGCGGATCCCGCCGAGGTCGGCGCGATCCTGGACGAGCTCGGTGAACGCGCGGTGACCTGGCTCGACGACGAGGGAATCGTCGAGGAGGCGCGCAGCCTCTCGTTCTCCGCCGACATGCGCTATCGCGGTCAGGGCTACGAGATCCCGGTGGCCATCGACCCGGAGGACGTGCGCCGGAACGGGCTCGCGGATCTGGACGAGCGCTTCAACGGCCTCCACGAGCAGCTCTACGGCTTCCGCATGCACGACACGAACAGCGAGATCGTGAACCTGCGTGCCGTCGGCGCGGGCGCCGTGCAGAAGCCCGAGCTCCAGTCGGGCGAGCCGGGGTCGGCGGATGCGTCCGCCGCGGTCGGCGACGAGCACCAGATCGTGTTCGAGGGCGAGCGGCTGCCGACCAAGATCTACGACCGGGCCAGGCTCGAGCCGGGCGCACGGTTCGACGGGCCGGCGATCGTCACCGAGTTCGATGCGACGACGGTCGTCCTCCCCGGTCACACTGCGGAGGTCGACCGGAGCTTCAACATCCTCATCAACCCGAAGAGCTGAGGGAGCACGAGATGGCAACCACGGAAGGCCTGCGGATCGCCGAGATCCCCGACCTCGAGGTCGATCCGGTCACGCTCGACATCATCGAGGGGGCGCTGAAGAGCGCGCGCTTCGAGATGGACGCCGTGCTTTTCCGCTCGGCGATGAGCCCGGTGATCCGGGAGCAGCACGACGAGTTCCCGATGATCACCGACCCACGCGGCCGGATGGTCGTGGGTCAGTTCGGCGCCTACATCAACGAGATGATGGCGGAGTGGGACGGCGGGATCTATCCCGGCGACGTGATCCTGACCTCCGACCCGTTCAAGTGCTCGGCGTCGATCTCGCACACGAACGACTGGCTCGTGCTCGTGCCGATCTTCTACGACGACGAGCTCGTCGGCTGGTCGAGCCAGTTCGGACACCAGATGGACTGCGGGGGGCCGCTGCCCGGCTCCCTTCCGACCGGGGCGAAGACGATCTTCGAGGAAGGGCTGATCATCCCGCCGATCAAGATCATCGAGCGGGGCGAGCCGCAGGACGCAGTGCTGCGGCTGATCTTCAACAACATGCGCCTGCCGGAGATGAACCGTGCCGACCTGTTCGCGATCGTCGCCGGCTGCCGGGCCGGCGAGAGGCGCGTCGTCGAGCTCTGCGAGCGCTTCGGCAAGGAGACGTACCTGGCCGCGCTCCAGGCGCTCCTCGACCGGACGTACGAGGCGATGCGCTTCCTGATCCAGGTGGCGATCCCGGAGGAGCCGCAGACGTTCGAGGACTACGTCGACGACGACGGCCTCGGCAACGGCCCCTTCAAGATGAAGCTGACGATCTGGCGGGAGGGCGACCACGCGTTCTTCGACTGGTCTGGCACCGACCCGCAGGCCCTCGGCCCGGTCAACTTCTATCTCTCCGAGGGCATGTTCAAGATGTTCATCGGGATCTACCTGATCATGGTCAACGATCCCCAGATCCTCTTCAACGACGGCTTCTACCCGCTCCTCCACGTCGTCATGCCCGAGGGAAGCCTGCTGCGGCCCCGGTTCCCTTCCGCACTCGGCTGCCGCACCCACGCGCTCGCGCGGCTGTTCGACGTGCTCGGCGGCGCGCTCTGCAAGAACGCACCCGAGCTGAACACGGCTTCCGGGTACGGCACCAGCCCGTACATGCTCTACTCGGGCTGGGACCGCGCCGGTCAGTTCTACTACTCGATGGAGATTCTCTACGGCGGGATCCCGGGCCGCCCGATCGGTGACGGGATGGACGGGCACTCGTGGTGGCCGCTGTTCGAGAACATCCCGACCGAGTACCTCGAGGCGTACTATCCGATGCGGATCGACGGGTACACGACCGTCACCGACTCGGGTGGGCCGGGATTGCACCGCGGCGGCAACGGGGTCGAGAAGCGCTACGTCTACCTCGAGCCCGGCGAGGTCTCCATCCACGACGACCGCTGGCTGACCCGTCCCTGGGGGGTGCTCGGAGGGTGGCCGGGCGCGCGCTCGTCGAAGCTCCTCGTCCGCGCCGACGGGAGCGAGCAGGTGCTGCCGTCGAAGTGCGACAACGTCGTCGTCGAGCTGGGCGACATGCTCGTCTACCGGACGGCAGGCGGCGGTGGGTGGAAGGACCGCCTGGACCGCCCCATCGAGGCGGTCGTGCGCGATGTCTCCTACGGGCTCGTCAGCCGCGAGTTCGCGAAGGAGGGCTACGGGGTCGTGATCGCCGACGGCGGCACGGCCGACGCGGAGGCGACGGAGGCCGAGCGCGCCCGCCAGCGCGAGGAGCGCGGCGACCCGCTCGCCTTCGACTTCGGGCCACCGCTCGATGAGGTGCTCGCGCGCTGCGAGGAGGAGACGGGCCTCGAGCCGCCCCAACCCGCCGTGCCGCTTCGTTGGTCGCCGCTCGAACCGGGCGACGAAGCCCTCGCGCGGGTCCGGGCAGGCGACGGCATCCCGGAGCCAGCGTGAGGTTCGAGGGGTTCCACGGACGGGTTGGCTTCGGGCGTAAGCCCGCCCTCGTCGTGGTCGACATGAACGTAGGGTTCACGGATCCGGCGTCCCCGCTCGCCTGTGAACTGGATCAGGTGGTCGAGTCGATCCGGCGCCTCCTGGAGGAGACGCGAGCCGCCGGCTTCCCGGTCATCTTCACGACCGTCGCCTTCGACGACGCCGGCAAGCGGGCCGCTGCCGTGTTCATCGAGAAGGTCCCAGCGTTGCTCACGCTCGAGCCGGGAAGCCGCTGGGTCGCGATCGACCCGAGGATCGCGCCGGCGGAGGGCGAAGCCGTGATCACCAAGCACTTCGCCTCGGCGTTCTTCGGGACGACGCTCTCGAGCATCCTCGCGGCGGAGAGCTGCGACACCGTGATCGTGACGGGCGCCTCGACGTCCGGCTGCGTGCGCGCGACGGCGCTGGACGCGCTCCAGCACGGCTACCGCCCCGTCGTTCCCCGCGAGGCGGTCGGAGACCGCAACCCTGCGGCCCACGAGGCGAACCTCTACGACCTCGACACGAAGTACGCCGACGTCGTCTCGCTCGACGAGACGCTTGCCTACCTCGAGACCCTCGCCGTGAGCCATGCTCGTTCGTGACCGGGCCGACACCTGGCAGCTCGTCCGCCAGCCGGACCACGCCGACCTCTCAGGAGCGTTCGCCGCTGCATGGGGAGGGGCCGACGTGGCGCCGCTCGCTCGGCGAGAGTCGATGATCCTCGCCGCGACGCGCCACGACGACGGTTGGGCGGTCTTCGACCGGCGACCGGCGTGGGATCCCGAGAACGCGCGTCCGCGCAACTTCCTGGACGTCCCGATCGGGTCCCACCTCGCCTTCTACCGGGCGTGCATCCAGGTCGTCGGCGAGGAGGATCCGTACGCGGGCCTGATGGTCTCGATGCACGGCGCCGGCATCTACACGGGCCGCTACGGGACGCAGCCGAGCCTCGGGCTCTCGAACGTCGAGGGACACGAGGACGAGGTGCGCGCGTTCGTCGAGGAGCAGGAGGCGACCCACGGCCCCCGTGCCGAGGCGGACGGGGTCGGCGAAGCCGAGCGCTGGACGAACTACCGGCTGCTCCAGGTCTTCGACCGGCTGTCGCTGGCCTTCTGCCTGCGCGAGTGGGAGGGCTCCGACGCCGAGCCGTTCGCGATCGAGCCCATGCCGCTCGACTACGACGGGGCAGAGGCCGAGCTCTCCATGGAGCCGCTCGGCCCCTGGCGGGTTCGCCTCACCCCGTATCCGTTTCTCGAGAGCCCGGCTCGCTTCGGGCTCGTCCGCAAGGTGCTGCCCATGGGCCGTTACCAGGGCAACGACGACTTCCGGGGAGCGTACTTCGCGACCAGGGCCGAAGCCGTGGGGCTCACGGTCGAGCGCTGACGGCGGGGAACTCGAAGCGCAGGGTGGGGCGCCCGCTCGGAACGCTGGCCGGGACGAGCCGCTTCAGCCGCTCAGGCCGGGCGCGGGGATCGAGCAGCGCGTCCCGCACGAAGGCGAGCAGATCCGCGAACTGGCGATTGTCCAGCACGATCGGCGTTCGGCTGAGGGGGTCGAGATTGTCGAGGATCGGCTTGACCGGCCCGATCGGGCCGGCGAGATCGGCGTCGAGGGCGTGGTCCGCCGGGTCGTAGGCGCGGGCAGCGGTGACCGCATCGAGGTGATGGCTGATCGCCGCCCGCAGCGTCGTGTACGCGCCGTCGTGCATGAACGCCGCCTGCACGGCGGCATTCCGGAGCGGCGACGTGCGGAACCGGTAGCGATCGGCCGCGTCGCCCGTGATGTCCGCGAGCCCGTAGTCCTCGTTCTCGTTCGGCCCGGCGAACGCGTTGTTCGTCTCGACGGGAACGAGCTGGGGAACGCCGATGTCGTGCTCCTCGAAGTCGCTGAACATCTCGTTGGAGGCGCCGGAGACGGCATGGCAGGCGACGCAGCCGGCCTCTGCGAAGAAGAGCAGCGCTCCGCGCTTCTCGGATTCGGTCAGCGCGTCGAGCTCGCCGCGCGCGTAGCGATCGATCGGTGCGTTCGCGAACGTGAGCGAGAACTCGAACTCGGCGATCGCGCGCGCGAACATGTCCTCGGTGATCGGGCCGCCCTCTCGGACGGTCGGGAAGATCTCTCCGAACAGCCGGCGATACCCGGGTACCTCGTTGAGCCGGCGGCACATCTCCGCTCGGATAGCGTCGTTGTCGCCGACGAAGTCGAAGCCGGCGACCTCCGTTCGCTCTGTCGGCGGGATGAAGGCCTGCGCGTCGAGCAGGTGGGGGAGATATGAGAGCGACGAGCCCTCGGGTTCCGGAAACCGGAAGCCGAGCGCGTTGTCGAACGGGTCGTTCGAGAGCGTCGAGAAGCGCGAGTTCCACATCAGGCGAGGGTAGAAGGCGGTGTTGATCACGCTCGGCGTGCGCCGCATGTTCCGCGGCCCGGTGCGGCTCGGCCCCACGATGCCGTTGTTGTCGATCCCGATCGCGACCGACTGCGTGTCCCCGAAGCCGTTGGTCGGCGAGTGGCAGCCGGCGCAGGTGTTGTCGTCGTTCAGCCCGGTGATCGTGTCGAACCACAGCAGGCGGCCGAGGTTCGCGAGGCGTCTGTCGACGGGCCGACCGAGGCGTTCGGCGAGCGTCGACTCGATCCGCCCGGTGAACCCGAGCTCGCGCAGACGCCGGGTCAGATCGCGGTCGAGCGGCGATCCATTTCCTCCCGTGAACGCCTGTGGCGCGAGGAGCACGGCCGAGACGAGGACGAGCAGGGCCCCTGCGAGCACGCGACCCGCCAGTCGCCGCCCCATCGAGGCCCTCCCCGCCACGGGAGCCCTTTCAGCTCACAGCGCGTCGCAGTGGGCCTCGAACGTTTCGAACGACAGCGGGTCGCCGGCCACGTAGACGGGGGTGAGCGTCCCTTCGCCCTCCTCGTTCTTGACCTTCGCCTTCGCGATGAAGAAGGCGTGGACCTTGACGGTCCCGTCCTGCGCGATCAGATCGAAGCTGTCGGTGGCCGTAGCGACGTACGGGAACTTCTTGTAGGCGCCGATCTGCGTGAACGAGTAATCCCAGGTGTACGTTGCACCCGCACTGTCGGTCGCCGTTCCCGTCGCGGCTTCCGAATAGACGACGAGATGCTTCCCCTTCGAGTCGACGGAGGTTGCGAGCGTCGTCGTCTTCGTCCCCTTGCCGTCGACGGAGAGATCGGCCGGGAGCTGCGAGCACTGCCCGGCCTTCATCGTCCACGTCACGGCTTCCTTGCTCCTGACGATGGTCGTCCTCCCGGCTCCGGGCTCGTCGCCCGGATGGGCCAGAGCACCGGTTGCGATCAGCACCGCGGCGCCCACCGCGAGCACGCAGACCACGAGCCGTCTTGCCATCTCCGCCTCCTTCGTCACCCCGCAGTACGAAACCTGGGGAGCCTCCCACCGCCAGCACCATGTGTCAATGGAAACAACAGCCCGACAGTCTCGAGACGTGGGAGAATCAGCTGTCAACGGCGCGAGAGGGGAGACGACATGGCGGAGTTGCCCGAGGGGACGATGATCGAGGTCAACGGCGTCAACCTCTGGCACCGGATCACCGGCGAGGGCGAGCCGGTCGTGCAGATCCATGGGGCCGGCTTCGGCCACTTCAACCTCGATCCGGTCACACCGTTGATCGCGGACGCGGGATTCCTGGTCGTCGACTACGACCAGCGGGGCTACGGCGCCTCCGACAAGCCGATCCAGCGCTACGACATGGAGCTCTTCGCGGACGACCTCGCAGGACTGATGGACGCGCTGGGGATCGAGCGCGCGCACGTCCACGGAACGTCGATGGGAGGGATGGTCGCGCAGGTGTTCGCCGGGAAGTACGCAGACCGCACGGTCTCCGTCGTCATCAACTGCTCGGCGGCGAAGCTCGGGCGCATGGGGCAGCTGATCTTCAAGAACTGGATCGACATCGCCCGCCTGGATCCCGAGGGGCCGGGCAGCAGGATCCTCGCCGAGCTGATCTCCTGGCAGGCCGTGAACAAGCGGTTCCTCGAGTCTCCGGCGGGGGCGGGAATCGCCGACCACTGCCAGCAGATCCTGCGGGACTCGAACCGGACGGAGGTCTTCACCGACGTCTGCCGGGCGATGAACGAGATGGACCTCACGCCCTGGCTGCCGAAGATCACGTGCCCTGCGCTCGTGCTCGGCGGCGACGAGGACATCATGACGCCGTGGGACCAGGGCCCCGGCGGCGTCGGCCAGCAGGGGATCTACGAGGCGATCTCCGGCGCCGAGAAGCACGTCATCCGGGGGGCCGGGCACTCGACGATCTTCGACGCGACCGAGGAGCACGCCGAGGTCGTGATCGCATTCTTCCGGCGGCATCCGCCCAACTAAACGCCAGGCTCGACGTCTGAACCCATGTGGTACAAACGACCGGCAGAGCTTCGGGCGACGCGAGCGTGAGCGTCTGAACGGCGGCGAAAGTCAGACTTCGGCCGGTTCGGTCTTGACCAGCGTGGTGAGACGTCGTATACAACCCCATCACGGTGTTCGAGGAACTCCGGCCTCTACGGGCGCTCTGCTGGGAACATGACCCCCGGCGAGGAGAAAGGAGCAGGAGGGGATGAGTCAGGACTGGAAGAACCGGGAACCCGACCGCGATCAGCTCGAGCGGCACCTGGAGCACGAGTTGAAGAAGCGTGGCATGACGCGCCGCGACCTGATGAAGGGCGGCATGGCCATGGCGAGCGCGTTGGGTCTCGGAGCGCTGTTCGCCGCGTGCGGCGGCGGTGACTCCGGCGGTGAGGCTGCCACGACCGCCGAGGCAGCGACGACCGCCGAGGCAGCGACGACCGCCGAGGCGGCGGCGACCACGGAGGCTGCGGCGACCACGGCCGAGGCGGCCCCCGCGTTCACCGGGACGCTCCGCGTGACGGGCCTGGGCGTCGACCTGATCGACCCGATCAAGGAGATGGGCGAGGCGGCTCTCGGCTTCAAGCTCGCGTTCGACGTCACCGACTCGGTGACGATGGTGCAGAAGGCGATCACGCAGCCGGGCTCGTTCGACGTCTTCTCGGGCTATTCGTACCAGTACGACCAGGCGTGGCCCTCGGGGAACTTCCACAACGAGGAGATCGCCAAGCTCGGGTTCTGGGCGCAGATGAACAAGCTCATGAATTACGGCTACGTCGATCCGACCGCCGGCCAGGGGCAGGGCTGCAGCTACGGGGACGGCGATGCACCCTTCCGGGGCCTCTACGTCGATCCCGACCAGACCGGGGCCTGGCAGACCAACCAGAACACGCCGAGCGAGCTGGACGGCATCATCGTCCAGTGGATCGACGAGAGCTCGGGTCAGCCGCTCGGCACCGAGCCCACGTACACGGTCGGCGCCCCCGGGGCCATCTTCAACATGGACTCGATGGGCTACAACGGCGACGTGATCCAGCAGGAGCCGGACAAGGTCTCCTGGGCCGAGCTCCTGAACGCCGAGTACAAGGGCCGGGTGGCGCTCCTCAACGACCCGGGCATCGGCATGCAGGACGCCGCACTCGCCGCCAAGGCGCTGGGCCTCCTGCAGTTCGGGAACCTCGGCAACATGACGAAGGACGAGATCGACGCCCTGACCAAGATCCTGATCGAGAAGAAGGATCAGTTCCGGGCGTTCTGGACGACCTTCGACGAGTCGGTCAACCTGATGGCGTCCGGCGAGGTCGTGATCGAGTCGATGTGGTCGCCCGCGGTCGCATTGCTGGTCGCACAGGGGCAGAACGTGCGCTACGCGGCCCCGCCGGAGGGATATCGCGGCTGGTGCGGCAACCTCTCGATCTCGAAGGAGACCGAGAGCGATCCGGCCCTGCTCCAGGCCTGCTACGACTACATCAACTGGTGGTACTCCGGCGAGCCCGCCGCGTTGATGATGCGACAGGGTTACTACAACTCCGTCCAGGAGACGAGCCGCGAGTACGTCTCGCCGGCCGAGTGGGACTTCTGGATCGAGGGCAAGCCCGCCTCCGAGGACCTGCCGGGCATCACCGGCCAGGTCGGCGACGTCAAGCAGGGTCAGGTTCGCGATGGCGGGTCGTTCACCCAGCGTGCCTGCAAGTACGCCACCTGGAACTCGTACTTCCAGGAGAACGAGTACCAGGTGCAGAAGTGGAACGAGTTCCTCTCCGCCTAGCCTCGACGGATGGCGGACGACACGACCACGCAGGGGGAGGGGGCGGCACCCGCCGCCCCCTCCTCTGAGTCCGGGGCCGCCGCACCCGCGAAGGCGGGAGAGGGCCTCGAGTTGATCAACCTGACCAAGGTCTTCGAAGGCGGCGTGGTCGCGGTCGACGACGTGAACCTGACGATCGAGCACGGCGAGTATGTAGTCCTCCTCGGCCCCTCCGGCTGTGGGAAGACGACGACGCTGCGGATGATCGGCGGTCACGAGGAGCCGACGAGCGGGCAGATCCTGCTCGATGGTGAGTCGCTCCTCGGGATGCCGCCGGACAAGCGGCCGACGACCACGGTCTTCCAGCACTTCGCGCTCTTCCCGCATCTTTCGACCGTGGACAACGTGGAGTTCGGTCTGAAGATGCACGGCGCCCCGAAGGACGAGCGGCGGGGGCGCGCAATGGAGGCGCTCGAGATGGTCGGCCTCTCACAGCTCGCCGACCGGAAGCCCCGCGCCCTGTCCGGTGGGCAACAGCAGCGTGTCGCGCTCGCGCGTGTCCTCGTCACGAGTCCGAAGGCGCTCCTGCTCGACGAGCCGCTCGGCGACCTCGACCGGCTTCTCCAGATGCGAATGCGGGTCGAATTGCGAAACCTCCAACGCCAGCTCGGCCTCATGTTCATCCACGTGACCCACAACCAGGAGGAGTCGCTGTCGATGGCCGACCGGATCGTCGTCATGCACGAGGCCCGCATCCAGCAGGTGGCCGATCCCCTAACGATGGCGACGCAGCCGAGGAACGTGATCGTCGCCACGTTCATGGGTGACAACAACATCATCCGGGGCGCTGTCGATGCTCGCGAGGGTGACCGGACCGTGCTCGAGGGGCAGGGCCTGCGGGCAAGCGTTCGTGCTCCGGAGTCCGCGCTCTCGGTGGGCGACAGCGTGGCTGTCTCGATCCGAGCGTCGGCGGTCGAGGTGCACCAGATCGGCTCGAGCGGAAACGGCGACCTCAACTCGGCAGAGGCCGAGATCGTCTTCGTCGAGTACCTCGGCGATCTCATCAAGCTCCACCTCACGGTCGGCGGAGAGCGGTTCCTCGCCAAGGTGGGCGGTGAGCGCTACGCAGCACTGCGGGGAACCGAGGGCTCGACGCTCGGCATCTCCTGGAAGGAAGAGGATGTCCAGCTCCTCGAGCCCTGAGGGAGCGACTCCGCGGCTCGACGCCGACGACCTCGACGCGATCGAGCATCTGGACAAGGAGGCGGCGCCCGGCGAGGAGGCCCGGGAAGGGGCTCTCGGGGAGGCGGGTGCGGGCGGGCGCAAGCGATGGGTGACCGCTGCCTGGGCTTTGCCCGGGACGCTGTGGCTTCTCTTCTTCCTGGTCGGACCCGTCGTGATGATCATCCTCGTGTCGTTCTGGACGCCGAGCCTGTCCGGGTTCGAGAAGACGTTCACACTCGATAACTACCGGACGCTCTTCGGCTCGGAGGTCTACTGGAACCAGCTGAAGGACAGCTTCCTCGTGGCGCTGATCGTCACGGGCGCGTGTCTGCTGCTGGGCTTCCCGATCGCGTACTACCTGTCCTTCTACATTCGGAGCATCCGGAACCAGGTCGCGCTCTTCCTCGTTCTAGTCGCTCCCTTTCTGACGAGCTATCTGATCAGGGGCGGTCGCCTGGCAGTGACCCCGCTGATGGGCCGAAAAACGGCGCGGTCAACCAGGTGCTCCAGGATAAATCGGCCTGATCGACCAGCCCGCTCGAAGATCCTCGGATTCTCGCGGCTGGTCGGTCACGCTCGCGCTCATCCAGCGAACATCCTGTTCATGATCACCCCGCTCTTCTTCATGCTCGGCCAGGTCGACCGGAGTTCGCTCGAGGCGGCGCGCGACCTCGGAGCGAGCTGCTCCGCAAGAACATTCCGCGCGGTGATCCTCCCCAGGCGATGCCCGGCATCGCCATCGGATCGATCTTCGTCTTCGTCCTCACGATGGGGGATTACGGGACGACGCGGATCGTCGGCGGCGGGCGAGGCGAGCCTCCGTGGGAACGATCGTGCAGAACTACGTCGGGGGCATCCAGTTCCCGATCGCGGCGGCGTCGGCCGTCTTCCTCGTGCTGACGATGATCGCTGCGGTGTGTCCTCCCTCCTCCGGTTCTCCGAAGCTGCGAGAGGAGCTCTGGGAGCCCTCAGGTGAAGCAAGTCGCGCTGCGAGAGTGGGGCGCTCGACCGTGTACTTCGGGCTCTTCACAGCGATCCTCTACCTGCCCGGATGATCCTGATGGCGATCCTGTCGTTCCAAGGCGAGAGAGGCCTGCCGTACTTCCCGATGCAGGGCTTCAGCGGCCACTGGTGGCAGGCGCTCTTCCGGACTCCGGCAATCCCCGGCTCCCAACGCGGAGGAGATCCCGGACGGCCGCGCTGTCGGCTCGCTCTACCTCGCGACTAGCTTGTCGGGGCGCCCTCTCCGCGATTCTCGCGTTCACGCTGTCGATGGCCTACCGCCGGCGCTTCCGCGGGGACGGAATACTCTTCGCCCCATCCTGCTCGGGCTGATGACGCCGGGCTTCCTGCTCAGCCTCGGTACGTCGCTGTTCTGGCAGACGATGGGCGAGACGCCAGGGTGGCCGGCACTCCTCCGCGAGTTCGGCGGATTGGCAGCAATCGGCACGAA